>NZ_BAAJLQ010000004.1:0-505312 GCF_057544385.1 Alteromonas sp. 5NS40-0096 | reverse complement strand
GTTTCGCTGAAAACCTCGCCACTATTGACTTATACAGTTAGTAGTGACTCGCTTTTAACTGGGAAGCTGTTGTGCTTTCCTGTCGAAGCGGATGCGCATTTTAGGGATTTATATCTATACGTCAACACCCATACCTAAAAAAGTTGATATTTTCGAACCGAACGGCTAATTTCTGGACAAATGCAGCGATTTTTGACCGAATTTGAACTTATTGCCACTACAGGTAGTCCAAATTTGGGCGATAACGTCTCTAATAAGAAGCAAGCTTTCATACCCCAGAGGTAGAAGTAATGATAATAAAAAAGCAAGTAACCGTGGTGGGCCTTTGTATAGGGTTGAGTTTTGCCAGTGTTGCTCAAGAACAAAACAGTAACTCAAAGAACGAACAAGTCAAAACGTCGTTTTTGAAAAGACAAGTCAGTCAAAGTATGTCCGTAGGTCGGGCGATCCGTTCAATAGCTAGTCACTACCCAGAACAAGTCGTGGAAATCGTAGACGTTGCACTGGACACTTACCCGGAAAAATATAAAGAAATTATACACGCCGCCATTTCTGCACAGCCAGCCTCTACAGAAGACATAGTAAAGCTGGCGCTAACAAAAGAAGTAGGGGAATGTACCGATATCGTTGAGTTAGCAATCAAGGCAGAACCATCTTATGTTGATTTTGTCGTTGAAGCCGCCGCTAATACTACACCTGAAGAATTGGATGAGATAGTAAGAATAGCTGTACTCACTGAGCCTGATTCGGCAGATAGTATTGTACGAACGTTGTCTCAGGAACACCCTAATAAGCTTGTCGATATTCTCTCAACAGCAATTAATGCAGTTCCTTTTGTTGGCGAATACATGGTAGATGCATTATTGGCCGTTTTTCCAAATGAAGCGGAAGATGTCGTCGTTACTGCAGTTAGAGAGTCCTCTCAACAAAGGGAACAAGTACTAAAAATATTGGAAACCGCTCAACATGCTGGTGTTAATAGAAAGGAGCTAGAACAGTACGCGTTGGAAGGTGGTGCAACTTCACAAGAAATTGAAAAAGCGTTAGAAAAATAAAAGGAGGCATTCGCCTCCTTTTTAACTCGTTAAGTTAGTCTGCACCGAATAGGTCTCGGCTATAGACTTTATCAAGTACATCTTCTATGTCCTCCGTTACACGGTTTGCAACGATAACGTCCGAAACCTTTTTGAATTCTTCAATATCATTAATGACACGAGAGTGGAAAAAATCAGCTTCTTTAAGAACGGGTTCGTATACAACCACTTCAATACCTTTCGCTTTAATACGCTTCATGATGCCTTGAATCGCACTCGCTCTGAAATTATCAGACCCTGCTTTCATGATTAGACGGTATATACCGACAATCTTGGGCTGACGGCTAACAATCGAATCAGCAATAAAGTCTTTACGAGTACGGTTAGCATCAACAATGGCCTGAATCATGTTATTCGGTACTTCACTGTAGTTAGCTAACAGCTGTTTGGTATCTTTAGGTAGACAATAACCACCATAACCGAAGCTTGGGTTATTATAGTGTTTACCAATACGCGGATCTAAACCCACACCTTCAATGATTTGCTTCGTATCCAGACCATTGCGTTCAGCATAGCTATCTAGTTCATTAAAGTATGCGACACGCATAGCAAGGTAGGTATTGGCAAACAATTTAATTGCTTCTGCTTCAGTACTATCAGTAAAGAGAATCTCATTGTCCTCTTTAATTGCCCCCTGAGCGAGAAGTCCAGCAAATGTTTCTGCACGTTCGCTTCGCTCACCCACAATAATGCGGCTGGGGTACAAGTTATCGTATAATGCTCTGCCCTCTCTTAAAAACTCTGGAGAGAAGATGATGTTGTTTGAACCGTGTCGCGCTTGCGCTTCTTTAGTAAAACCCACTGGGACAGTCGACTTAATTATCATCACTGCATCTGGGTTCACTTCCAGCACTTTTGAAATCACGGCATCAACGCTACTCGTGTTGAAGTAATTCGTTTGTGGGTCATAATCCGTCGGTGTAGCAATGACAACAAAATCTGCTCCTTTGTATGCCTCTTCAGCATCTAAAGTCGCTGATAGATTGAGCGACTTAGTCTCAAGATATTCAGAAATTTCTTTATCTTCGATCGGCGATTTGTTGTTATTAAGTAGTTCGACTTTTGCCTCAACGAGGTCTACGGCTACAACTTGATTGTGTTGCGCTAGTAAGACTGCATTCGAAAGGCCAACATAACCAGTGCCAGCAACGGCAATTTTGGGCTGGTTTACCACAGATTCCATTTACGGTTTCTCCAAATTCTTTAAATAGTTGCTTGCTGCGCCTACAGATAGACCCGCATGTATAAGGCTATTATCACTATCTACTGTTCGGAATACAACTTAAGAGTTTCTCTAAGCTCAAGTTCACTCTTGATAGCAAAATTCTCGCGCTTGAGAGTAAGGTTGGGATTGTATGCGGGATCATGCTCTATAGTCGACGCCCATTTGCGCTTGAGGTATTTGAGTTCTTTCGCAAATCTCGCTGCTTTTTCCGGGCTTGTGTCTAACCCTCGGCTGACGGACTCATGATGGTACAATTCAGCTTCCGCACAATAAACATTTCTAACACCAAGCTTTTTCACTTTTAAACAAAAATCGACGTCATTAAATGCAACCGCCAAGTCCTTTTCATTTAACCCGCCAACTTCCTCAAAATGCTTCTTTTTGACGAGTAGACATGCTGCAGTGACAGCACTGTAATTGTTAGTTGCAGATAGACGCTTCAAATATCCGGGATGGGCCCTTGGAAAATATTTGTGGGCATGACCAGCTCCCCCACCATACCCTAAAACCACACCTGCATGTTGAATGTAATCGTCGGAATAGTACAAACGTGCACCAACGCAGCCAATATCACTACGTGAGACATATCCAACCATTTGAGTTAGCCATTTTGGAGAAATAACTTCGATATCATTATTGATCAATCCAATGACCGATCCTCTGGCCTTCGAGACACCAAAATTATTGATTGCAGAGTAATTGAAAGGAGCGGGATATTTAAACACTCTCACCTTGTCTAGCGACTTTAGGTATTCAAAGTATTCAAGACTTTCAGGCTCATCAGAGCTGTTGTCAATTAACAGAATCTCAAAGTTACTATATGTTGTTCTAGCAAATATCGAATCAATACAGGCTTTTACTAAAGACTTAGCGTTCTTGGTAGGAATTATCAAAGAAACTAAAGGCTGACTATTGTCCCAAGTGATTTCGTTGATTTCATCACTTTGACTCGTTTCAACACTCACTCTGTGGTCTTTTTCGAGACATTTTTTGATTTCACTTAAGCCGCTCATTACACTATTTGTGGCGCTATCAGTATGCACAAGTACTTGAGGAATGTGAGAGATTTGTGTCGAGGAATTATTTAACCAAATGGTAGTAACCAAACTCGGAATAGTAGAGACACCGTCTAGGTTTAGAGTCTTCAACAATCCACTATCAACTAGCACTCCTGTATTGACATACGCAGTACTTAACTGAAACTCTGGGCTCCAATCAGGAAAAAATTTAGGCTTTGATGGCTTTCCTGCATTATTTAATTCGTCAATATCGCAATAAATCAGACTCGCGCTTTCAATTTTCTCCAAAAACAAACCAATGGCATTCGGACAGACGGTATCACCAGCATTTAAGAGCAATGTTGGAAGTTTATCATCCAGTTGGGAAATTACGTTTGTAAGTGTGTCGTTGTTAGCACTTGCCGCGGTCGTATCGGATATGACGCTTATAGTCTTACACCCGTTCTTTTGTAGATTGCTAACCGTATGGTCTTGGCCCTCGCCGGGGAAAACAATAGCCTGTATTTGTGTTCCATTTACAGTCTGATCCCCATCGCTTAAATTACGATTAGCCGCCAGGAGATTGTCGTATAGCTTCTGTATTTTTTTTTCAGAAGGGTACTGATAAAAAAGCCCATTTTTTCTTATTTGGGAAGAATACAGGTTTGCAAGGGTTTCGTTTTTTCTCAACCAATGTTTGGCCTTTGTAGGGACAAGTTTTAAGGCTAGATGCACCATGTGCATTAGAATTTTTTTCATATTTAATGTCTGCTAAAAACATGCAGGTGATTGGAATTTTCTGTTGTAAGCTTAGTATAACTAAGACTACTCCATCACATTAGCTTTCCTAGCCTTTTTCCTCTGTACGAAGCATTTTGAACGGCTTTCCACCATGCATCATTGCTTAGATACCACTCCACCGTCTTGCGAATGCCACTTTCGAACGTTTCTCGAGGTAACCACCCTAATTCACGATGAATTTTAGAAGCATCAATGGCATAACGTCTATCATGACCCGGGCGGTCTGCAACAAAAGTTATTTGCTCACAATAACGACTAGCTTTGGGCCTAATTTCATCAAGAATTGCGCAAATAGTTTGGACAACTTCTAGGTTTTGCTTCTCGTTGTGACCACCGATGTTATAGGTTTCACCAATTTTACCATTCAATGCAACAAGTACTAACGCTTTTGCATGGTCCTCGACATAAAGCCAATCGCGAATCTGATTGCCCTCGCCATATACAGGCAATGGTTTACCATCTACAGCGTTCAATATAACCAAAGGAATTAGTTTTTCTGGGAAATGATAAGGGCCATAATTATTTGAACAGTTTGTGACTAGTGTGGGCAACCCGTATGTGCGCAACCAAGAACGTACCAACTGATCCGAACTGGCTTTACTCGCTGAATATGGCGAACTTGGCGCATAGGGTGTCGTTTCAGTAAACAAAGGAAGCTTTGTGCCCGCTTCAACTTCATCTGGGTGAAGTAGGTCTCCATAGACTTCATCGGTCGAGATATGATGAAACTTAAACGCCGCTTTTTTATTGCCATTAAGCGTAGACCAATACGCTCTTGCTTGCTCAAGTAAAATGTACGTGCCCACAACATTGGTTTGAATGAACTCGCCGGGACCATCAATTGAGCGATCTACGTGTGATTCTGCCGCCAAGTGCATAATGATATCTGGCTTATGTATGTTAAATACGCGCTTTACTTCTTCTGCGTCGCAAATGTCAACCTGCTCGAAGCTATAGCGTTCATTCGCTGATACCGACGTTAACGATTCCAAATTGCCCGCGTAGGTCAATTTATCTAAGTTAACTACTGTGTGATTGGTATCGTTAATAAGGTGGCGAATTACTGCAGAACCAATAAACCCGGCACCACCTGTTACTAAAATTGTTTTGCTCATTTTCTTTTACCAAAATGTAAGTCTATTCGAACCATTTATGCTTTTAATTCATCAAGCATGTTCGCCAACTGCTTACGCCAGTGTATGAACTTACACAAAGCAAAAACCTCTCTCGCAGTTTGCTTGTCCAATACGCTGTAATATGGTCGCTTCGCTGGCGTTGGGTACTGGCTAGAAGGTATTGGTAATAAGGGAATTGCGCTATCTAACAGTCCCTTTTCAATGCCAAGTTCTTGAATGGCTACCGCAAAATCATACCAACTGGCAACACCTTCGTCTGTCCAATGATGTACGCCTGCCGTTTTATTCACAGCGGCATATATACAAGCTTTCGCCAAACCTTTAGCCCACGTAGGTGTACCAATTTGGTCGTCGATAACGTTAAGCTTTGGTTTATCAGCCATTAGACGTAGCATAGTTTTTACGAAATTGTTGCCGTGAGCAGAGTACACCCAGGCAGTGCGAATCAAGCAGCTTGCTTCTGGCAGTATTTCAAGCAACGCTTTCTCGCCTTTCGCTTTCGACTCACCATACGCGCCTTGCGGCTGGATGGGATCTTCAGCTAAATACGGTGAGCCTTTTTGACCATTGAATACATAGTCGGTAGATACATGTACCATAAATACGCCACTAATTTTGCAGAAATTAGCTATATGCCTAACAGCAACCGAGTTAATGGCATTGCACGCTTCAGTATCTTCTTCAGCTTTATCGACCGCGGTGTAAGCGGCGGCGTTTATCAAAACATCAACTGATAGAGGCGCTAAAGTAGCATTAACACTATCACTGCTTGTGATATCGATATCATCACGTCCTAATAATGTAACCTGGTGCTCGCTATTTTTTAGCTCGCGAAAGAGCTCAACTGCAAGTTGACCAGACTTGCCTATAATTACAATATTCATAAGTCACTCTATCCAATAACAATTAAAAGGTAGGCGCGTCTTCAAATAATATCCCAGCTTCATCTTTGCCAGACAAAGAAGGTCTCTCACCATTAACTAGAGGCCAGTCAATTTTTAATGTGGGATCGTCATACTTCACAGATACTTCAGAATCTGGGTGATAATAGTCTGTACACTTGTACACAAATTCCGCAGACTCACTGGTTACGTAAAAACCGTGGGCAAAACCGGCCGGTACCCAAAGTTGACGTTTGTTTTCGGCCGAAAGTAATATCCCAACCCATTTACTGAAAGTTGGTGAGTTTTTGCGCATATCTACGGCAACATCGTACACTTCACCGCTAACTACGCGCACGAGCTTACCTTGGGTTTGCTCCAATTGATAATGAAGACCGCGCAGAATACCTTGGCTAGATTTCGAATGATTATCTTGAACAAAATCGACATCTTCACACTCCTTCTTAAACCAGTCGGTACGAAAGGTCTCTAGAAAAAAACCACGTTCATCGCCAAAAACTTGTGGCTCAATAATTTTAACGTCAGGGATGTCTGTTTTAACTACTTGCATTTACTTTCCGGAAAAAATGTACAAATGAAGATAAAAAGAAAGGTGGCAATGCCACCTCTTAAAATTGAGTGCAGATTACACTTTTACTCTGTCTTTGAGTACTTTCAAGAGATAGTCACCGTAACCATTTTTCTTGAGCTGAGCCGCTAATGTTTCAAGTTCCTCTGCGTTGATGTACCCCATTCTGTAGGCAACTTCTTCTGGGCAACATACTTTTAAGCCTTGACGTTTTTCAATTGCTGCCACGAAAGTCGCCGCGTCAAGGAGTGAGTCGATAGTTCCAGTGTCAAGCCAGGCGGAGCCCCGCCCCATCAATTCAACCTTAAGAGAGCCATCTTTGAGATAGAGGTTGTTTAAATCTGTAATTTCAAACTCGCCACGGGGCGAAGGTTTTACTTCTTTAGCGAAATCCACTACGCGATTATCATAGTAGTAGAGGCCAGTTATAGCATAGTTTGATTTAGCAACCGCAGGCTTTTCTTCAATAGAGAGTGCATTCCAATCATCATCGAAATCGACCACGCCATAGCGTTCAGGATCGTTAACATGATAACCAAAAACAGTAGCTCCGTGCTCTTGTTTGAACGCATTCTGCAAAGACAACTTCAAGTCGTGACCATAGTAAATATTATCACCAAGAATGAGTGTACAGCAGTCTTTACCTATAAAGTTCTCGCCGATAAGAAAAGCTTGTGCTAAACCGTCAGGAGAGGGCTGAATAGCATATTGAATGTTTATGCCTAGCCCACAACCGTCACCAAAAAGCTCAATGAAACGGCTTTGCTCTTCTGGCGTTGTGACAATCAGGATGTCCCTTATTCCCGACATCATAAGTGTAGCCAAGGGATAATATATCATCGGCTTGTCATAAACAGGCATAAGCTGCTTACTTACCACTTTAGTCAGTGGATGCAATCGTGTGCCGGATCCGCCGGCCAATATAATTCCTTTACGCATAATTACCTTTTCATTGCGAAGCAAGAGCAACCAGAGTATGAAGCATCCGTGAACTTAAACATCTATAGCGTTAACAAGTCAGCCCTACTTTTATCTAGATGATCCCAAAAGGAGGAATAAGTTACAAGTAACCGTCTATAAATGTATATTCTTGCTGAAGTAAAGCTTTATGTTCCTTCCGAACATTAGGTAAATCCAAACTAGATTTCACTTCCTCATGCTGAGCTAAAGAAAGGTTTAGATCAAGAATGCGTCCAAGCTTGTTTAAATCTTCTTGATATCTGTGAACGGAACCAATGAACCGAAACTCATCGCGCCCCTCGTTTGTAATGTACGAACGATAGATTTGCGTGATGTCCTTAAACTTCTCAGAGACTAGAAATTCGTCGAAAAGCTCTTCGACTGAAGAGATACCTTTTTGACTGGCTATTTCAAGTAATTGATTATTAAATTTTGTTGGTTGTTCCATTTGTAAAATATAATGAAAATGAGCCCAAAGTCTCTCTATAGGGTCTCTGATCCAGCAAACATGAATGGCATTGGGAAACAATTCGCGTTGCTTTGCATGAAATGCAAAATGGCCATGCAACACTTTTGCTGACTCGGGTATCCAGATGCTTTTTCCATTTTTTATATCTTGCGCTCCGGTATTTTTACTCAATGTAAAAACACTCCCCCGACCGAAAGCCTTCTCCAATAAATGGGCAAAAGTCCGTCCACCTGTTTTCGGGATATGATGTGAAACAACTTTTACATGAGGGTAAACCCTACCAGATTCGTGGTGTTCACTGGCAGGTGTAATAGTCTTAGGGATAAAAAAAGACTGCTTTGCTTTTTGTATTAAAGGTTGGGTGATTATACTCGTAGCAGTAGACAAAAAATTATGTTCTGAGAGCCTAAATTTATTTTTAATTTTATAGTAACTAGGTATTAACTTTTGAATCTCTCGCAAGCGCAACTTGTCTAATTCATTTAACTCTTGCCTTAGTGCAGATTCGTAAAAATCCCCTAGAAGACCAATATTTTCTCTTCGATGCAACGCAAATTCTTTGAGCAAGGTTCGGAAACTCGAAAGACTTATGTTTTGAAAGCAAATTTGAGGTTGCACAAGATCATTGCATATAGTCAAAAACTCTTCGCTTCTTTCCATCAAAGCATTATCAAAAAAAGTAGACATTTCGTTAATGTAATAGCTCTTTATTTTCTCATAAGTACTTCGACTCATGAGTGAATATTGAGGAGAGTTATCTCCTTCTTCTTGTAAGAACAAATCTAAATTTTTTTGAACTGATTCAATATGGAACCGATTAAACCAGCGCTTCAATTCTATACCATTTAACGAATAACGCTTATTAATCCTGTCGTCGGTCGTACCGGGTAAGTCTGAAAGGCTTGCTGAAATTTGACATAGGCAATCACTGATAATATTGCCGCGCTCAAACAATTCATTGCAATAAGGCCTAAGTATAAATTGGTTTTCGGTATGAGTTTCAATATAACGTTTTAGTAGCTTAATAGACTGTGAGCGCGGTACATTTGGCACCCTAAATGTATCAGTTCTACCGTGACGTTTAACCGATTGATTGTAGTTAGACTCCAATACTTCGAGCTCAAATCTAATGTAAGCTATAATTCGAGCATTGGGGATATGAGGAAGGATATCACTTAACTTTTTAAAGAAGAACTCTGATGAAAGTAAAATTACGTTTGCCTTACAACGAAGTGCTTCTTCACGTATTTTATTGAGCTTTTGTATTGAAAACGTTAGCTCATTCGTCTCACTTTCTCGATGAAACACACTCAATAAATTACCAGAACTTATCCCGTTAGAATCCAAGTCATGAGCAGGATAGAAAACTCCTCTTTCTAGAAGGCTTTGTCGATTATTATTACACCAGTTTTGAATTGCAGATGTACCGGTCTTTGGCGGGCCAATATGTATAAAAAATTGCATTAATTATCTAAGTCCGTGTACTGCTCAGATCTATATAGATCCCGAAAATCCCGCAATGCAGCGGACAATTTCAATTCATATTTATCTCTTGAAAACATGGCTTTAGCCCTTTTCTTGGCGTTCTCCCCAAGGACTTTCACCATCGCTATATCGTTTTTTATCTGCTCTAAAGTAGCCACAACTTGTTTTATATTTCTATATTCAACTAAGAATCCACAATCTGTACTAATCACTTCAGTAGCCGCCCCCCATTTATAAGCCACAACAACTTTCCCAAGCATCATTGATTCTGCCAGTGTACGACCAAACGATTCCTTGAAATGGGACAATGAAAGTACTACGTCATGTTTGGAAATTGCTTCAAGCGGATTGTCAGTATAACCTTCAATAGTAACCAATTTCTTGCCAAATCGAGACTGCGAAGCTCGAACATCAGCCGTTATTGGTCCATAGAGCACAAACTCAATATTCGAGATAGTTCTGGATCGATATGCTACCTCGAAAAAATCCTCAACTCCCTTTTTAGAAAGATTGCTACTCAGCATGCATATACTTAGCTTCTTGCTATTCCTTGATTGCACAACTTCTAGCCCAACTGGTAGATCAACACAGTTGTGCACGACGACACTTCTAGATGGACAGTTTATCCAGGAAGCTGTCTCCCTGGAATTCGCAACGAAATAGTCAGACGACTTCTTTAGCCTTTTTAAACACTCTGAAGGTGTTTCCTTTAAAATCTCACATAAATCAGGATCGTATTCGACTAATTCTCTGACGTGAGTAATGCTGGGTACACCTGCGTTTCTAGCTGCCCAATAAGGCTCTTTTAGGGTAATAGTATTCACATAAACGAATTCAAAATTTGAAATTCGAATTTGCTCTTCCAAATAACTTACTATTTGATGATGTACTCCTCTGTTACCATGGTTCCATGGCAATGCAATAAAACAAATAGTCTCAGAGAACTGCTTCAGTTCTTCAATATATTTACTATTACCGAAAGCTGGTAAGAATACGGTAACCGCATATCCTGCAGAATAGCCCGCCTTTACCATATCTAGTAAGCTTCGCTCAGCTCCGTAATTTTGACTTGAGACGGCGTGACCAAAAATAGCGATACGACTGACATCATCTCCAGCGTACTTGGCTTTCCCATCCATTTTTACGGGTTTACTAAAATCCCAATCATTTTGAAGCGCATGCCAGGTTGGTGATTCTTTTTCCACATTGAAAAGGTACTTGTATGCATCTGGACAAAATAATGGAGAAGGATAGCGACTTTCAGATTCGCCCAATTGCCAAAAATGGCCGTGAATATCCAGTCCCATCTTCGTCACATCATTATATGCACTCTGATACCAACCATCATCTAATGCGGATTCCCAGCGTAAGAACTCTTTTCTATTGCACTCCTCAAGTTTCACATCCTTAGTCATTAAAATCTTCGGGGGGACAGGGAAAGCACGTATACGTGAACTGGGATAAAACGATGGATTCATTGTGTTTTTGTGCCATACACGAGCGAAGTCTATGTAACTCTTTCGTACACCACCATACTGGGTAACCAAATGCGTTGATTGATCTTGTGTAAGTGAGCCATCTTGACTTCGCCCAAATGACAATGGAGTATCGGGCAAAACCTCCAAAATAGCTTCTTGACCGAAGTACGATAGCAGTCGCTCATAATATTCCGTATCTGCATTCACTTTTACTTCGTCCCATGCACCAATCGTGTCGAAAACTTCTCTTCGAACCATTAAAGATGATACATTTCGATGAACCCAAGACGTTCCAGCCCTTAATTTCGAAAAAATTAGATCTTCAGTGCATCTTGCCCAATGAGAGACAGTACCTTTAAACGAAGGACTTAGAAGCAGAGGAATAACTTGCTTTTCTATTTTTTGAGGGTGGGCCCAGTCATCTGCATCCATGACGGTAAGATACTGACCGGAAGACTTTTTCATACCAATATTTCGTGATGCATATGCTCCCAAATTAACTTCGTTTCGAATTACTGTTAATGAACTATGAACTTGGGAGAGTTGGGTCAGAACTGCTAACGTATTATCTGTAGAACAATCATCGACTGCGACAATCTCAATCTTATTCCAAGTTTGAGCCAATATAGACTTAATACTGGTCTCGATAGTTTTACCCGCGTTGTAACATGGAACAATAATCGAAACACTAGCAGGTTTGATTTTGGAGAGCAGTTTCCCAAAAAATCCAAGACTACTTTGAGTGGCGTTCAGTGAGTCTAAACTCACTATGCTACTTGTTGACCTGAGAGTATGCAGTTTTTCTCTAGCAAAAAGCTCGTTGAGCTCTTTTAGAATTTGACTTTGTTCCACGACCATCACTCTTGCCAGCCTCTTAGAAGAACATTCGGACCACGAATTATCTTCGAGCAGCGTTGATGCATCTGTTTTCAGACCCGCATGAAACAAAATTGTAAATTTAAGTAAGTAGATTTCACTAACATCAAAGACATCCTGCGCTAGGGCAAGATTCTCAAATAACAAATTAATCGCATTGCATGCCTGTGTATACTCCCCCCTGAACAATTGAAACTCAGCAATTACTTTGGCGGCATAGATTCCGTTGACTGTGTTTTTATCTACATCGTTCAGTAAAATAGATAAGGTTGAATCAGAAGAGAAAGCATCGCTCCAAAGGGATTTTTCTAGAGCCAAAGAAGGCAGAAAACAGGGTAATCGGCCTTCAGCTCTGCCATGTTTTTCAAAATGCTCTCTAGGGTCTACACCCGCAGCTGCAACATCAGGATATTGAGCAAGATACCATAGCGGGTCAAAGTAATTTAGCTTACTCACTTCATTCCATTATTTGTCTATTTGAAGGAAAAACTAGTAAGAGTCGTAAGTAACAGCGCTTTATCAACCACAGAGGTTGTCGTTTCCGCTTTCGCCCTTATGAACATGTTCACATTTGATAATGTTGGCTGCTCGTTGTCTTGAGTTTTAACGAATACATTCTCTGCATCTACTTCTGCTAACTGCTCCGGAACAAAATCCAAGTTTCTATGGTTTAGGAAAACAGCGTATTTAGACGTCACCTCCATACCATAGACGCATACAGATACATTTTTATTCATGAGTAATTCAAAAAACTTATCACATAGTGGTCGAGTCGACTTACCAAACTCTGGTATGTGATAGAGTACAATTTGACGGTCTTCTTCAATGAGAGTTTGAATAGCCTCAACTTCACTATTTTTGAACCTATTACGGCTAAAATCTGAAATAAAAATTATATCTGCACTCGCGGTATTATCCCCCCTTACTACCATCGATTTGGGAGCAGGGAAATTTCTGAGTGCTGTATTACCATTAAATAAGGAGTCCGCGTTATTTTTATGCCACCACTGACATGCGCTTCGATAGATATGACGAAGACCGTTGTGCATTGTTTTAATGTGCGTCGCTTTGTTCCTTGTTAAGGAGCCGTCGTCATCTAACGCAAATGCCATAGGTACTTCTTTATGTATTTTTTTAAATGCCCACTTACCAAATCGTGCCTGAACACGCCAAATAAACTCTGTATCGCCACCCGCAATTACGTTATCCCAAGGCCCCAACTCACTGAGCACTTCCTTTCGGAACAAGAAAGAAGAGTGTGACCAATGAATCAACCTAGGGTTTAATCGCCAATTGTGCTGAAAGCGGAGGTCGCTAGTGGCCCGAATCCAATGAGTTGCAACGCCTTTAACTTTGGGTTTTGAATCTAAGTAAGCAATTTGAGATGCAATTTTTTGAGGGTGAGACCAGTCATCTCCATCATGAGTCGTAATAAAATCACCTTCAGCGATTTCTAACCCAGCATTTCTTGCTCTGTACGCCCCTCCATTTTGCTCCTGTTGAACTAGTTTAACCCTACTGTCTTCCAAAGATAGGCGCTCAACAAGTTCTGGCGTGTCGTCTGTGCTGCAGTCATCGACTACGATGACTTCAATATTTCGCCAGCTTTGATTCAAAAGGGACTTTATCGCTATAGCTAGCCTAGCGCCGGCATTAAATGTAGGAATGATTACACTTACCAGGCGAGCATCTTCAATGGGCGGAACATGCGCAACAAGACTTTCAAAACCTATGTTTGATGACGTGTCGTTAAAACTAATAGGTGCAAAGCCATTTCGTTCAAATGCTTTATTTATCCAAGCTAGGCGTTCACTTGGCTCTTCACACAAATTAGAAATAGATAAAAGCACATCTGCATCGTCTGGTGTAATCTCTGAGAAATCGTAAAGATGTAATTTTGCCTTTTCAGCTTCACCTAATTTCATCAAACAAAAAGAGTGCATTAGCACAGCTGTTTTATCTAGCTGATATTCACTGCTCAGTGCCCTTACTAATTCAGATATACTTAGCGCTTTTTCAAAATCAGCTACAAAGTAATACCACCTAGCGGCGTGCCATGCGGCAAAAAACCTGAGATCTACGTCGGCGTCCTTGTCGGCATAAATGTCTTCAAGTTTTTCAAGCGCCGGAGACGAATATCCACCCCATAAATTTTCTATAATTCCACTCTTTAACTGCTCGATCTTCCTTTCCAATGTTGATTCAAACTGATTTGGGTTTGGTTTCCGGCCTTCACGTCTTCCATGTACAATGTAGTGAACCAACGGATTGAACTGGCGCTCTTTTACATCTTCGTACTGTTGTACATACCAATTGGAGTCAAACCATTTAACGGGGTTGTATCCTAGAGACGCACCTTCCACGAGATAATGCCTAACCGGATTTTTAACGCCTTCACTTCCAATTTGCGGGTAATTTTTGATGTAAAACGCCTCATCAAATTTCCCGCTGCGCCTTATCAGGACCTCGTGTTGTCTTAGTTGCCTATTTGACCTGAACTTTTGCTTCAGCGTCCTTAAAAGTGTGTGAAATGCCATTTATCTATATCGCTTACTAATTTCTTGTAATATTACCAAGTTCATGACTTCGACTCTAGATGTTCAATAAATTATGAAGAACTTATTTTTTCTATGCATAGTGACACTGATGACTGCTGCACTGGTTTTTTCCAACAAGTGCGGAGCTCATGTCTTTGTGAGCCCATCAATTTTAAATACCGAAGAAGAACTTCAGCTTTTTCATACATTAAATAGTTCGACCTCTAAACTTACCAATAAAGCGTTAAGCCAACTATTTAACTCTGAATATGTAGACTTCCAACGTAATTTTAGTGCCATTAGAACTGTCGAAATTGCTGCCAGAGAAAGTACACAACATGAAGAACAGTTTAAGGGCGATGCAGCGGCTGCAAGAGCGCATGCCATCATGTGGCACATTACGCGAAATCCCGCACACAAAAAGAGAAGTGCCGAAATAATTAGGGCTTGGGCTTCTACGTTTAAGGACTTCAAGATTATAAAAGGTTACAAACCACAAATGTATCTCGAAAGCGCGTGGATTTTACCCATATGGATTTCTTCAATGGATATGATTAAGGGTGATCTTACTGATTGGACATCGAAAGACGAAAGGCAGTTTAGAGCTTTTATTAAGAAACTACATTCATATGCCCAAAAAGCCCACAGAGACAATAACTGGGGAACATCAGCTATGCTAGCCGAGATGTCCGTCGCAGTGTATTTTGAAGATGAAAAGCTTTACACAGAGCAGCTCAAAAAGTTCACTTATTACCTGAAAACACTGTCAAATGAAGATGGCTCATTAAAAGCTGACTACTTATCTGACCCATGGCACCCACAATACACTATCATCGGACTAATACACACTGCAGAGATAGCTTCAAATCAGGGGGATAACCTTTTTAACGTGGTTATTGGCGACGAGCAAATACCGAGACTAGAAGCGATTCTAATGCACTTCAAAAGCCTATTTTTAGGTGAAATAAACAACCCTACGGGTCTCAAAAAAGGAAACTATAGAGGTGCGCACAACAATAAGCAAAGTTATCAAATCGCGCTATCTTATTATGACAAACTCCCCGGTAGTAAAACTTGGACTGAATCGTTCAGAAAGAATTGGAACCCAAGTGACACTTCGCCTTTGTTCATGATGTGGGATAGGGTCACTCACTCACCGGAAGTTATACAAGTAGTTGATATTCAGCAGACAAATTAAATCCTTAGTCAGCCAAATCAGAATATTATTTTTTTGAGGTAATGAACAACTAATAAGTTAGGCTCATTGATTGGATTTTTGTAAACGGATAATTTCGTATGGCTAACGTTGGAAAAACACTGATGATAGTGATAAATTGCAAAAAATTCTCTCTCTAACCCAAGCTGAGCATTCGCTAGGTGTAGGGAGTCTCTAACTGTGATTTTAAAAGTAGGATAGTATGTCAATAAACTCCCTTCAGGAGAAAGGTCTTCTTGATATCAAGAACAATGAAAGTTCAACAATTTCGCCAGATGTAACACTCGCGTTTGCATTTGACAGAGGTTACGCGGAGTGTTTTAAAGTTATGCTTACGAGTATGGCTGAAAACGGCGTGCTGTGCCAAAACCCGATTGTAATATATACCGATGATGAACAGTTACCGGACGATCCTATTGTAGCGGCGGCTGCCGACAGAATAAGCGTACTTTCAGGGGATAGAAAAAAGCGCCTTTACACTCTGGCTAAAGACAATGTAAAACGGCCTGAACGAGCAGATTGGAATAGAGGGACCTTTCTGAAGTGGTGTATTTTTGAAGAGCAAGAAACAAGTAAACTCCTGTTCTTAGATGTAGACATGCTTACTCTGAATTCATTGGATGGGCTTTTAAATGCATTTCCAGACAAACCTCTAGTCACATGCCCTCAGTTTCAACAATCTATCCGCACAGAAAATACTGATGTACAACTTCTGAACATGCTTAAAGGTGAGTTCGACAATAAGCACAAAAGTCGAATAAATTCTGGCGTAATGCTTGTAAATAACGAACTATTAAGCAATGATTTTTTTAATGAAATCACACAGTTCGCTTCAGAGAGAATCTCAATTCACGAACAAGGCCTTCTCAGCGAGTACTTCGCTTGTAACAAGAGTATGCTAGGTATGGCTTCATCTCGTTATAACTATCAAGACAGCTACCTTCGTCTTGCAAGCGATTCCGTATACAAAGACATCTTGGCAGATATCTCAGTTATTCACTATGCCGGCGGAGTAAAGCCTTGGTTAGATGCTTCAAAGCCAGTTGAAAACCTTTCAAGCATTAAAATTTGGCATCATTACAAAAAACTCGCTGCTAAGATTTTGTAATTAAAAGGACTTACTATGAAATTAAATATAGAAAAAGCAAAAGAATTTGTAAAAGTGAAGGGGGAATTTTGCGAGGATTCGTATATCGAGCTAAGTCAAGCGGCTTTGTCAGCGATTGAGAATAATTCGCTGGTTGTAAAGCTCAAAGTTCATGGCAAAGGTCGTCCAAGAAAACGCTTTAGTGCCTATATAGGCGCCACCTCAGGCGAACTAAATATATCTACCGGCGGCAACGGTCAAACTGTTAACTTTGGCGATGGCTCAAAAGGGTACTTCGTATTGAGGATGACAGGGGAAAGTAGTGTTGTGGTAGGTGAGCAGACTACATCTAACGGTTGCACAATTTACACTCACGATACAGGTTTTAGCTGTGGAAAAGACTGCATGTTTTCCAGTGATGTTTTAATACAAAGCTCCGATCAACACGGAATAGTAGATCTCGCGACTGGTGACATCATTAATCAGAGTTACAGCGAAGTAAAGCTCGGGGAACATGTTTGGTTGGGTAGACGTAGTACGGTAGTGGCGGGGGCTAGAATTGCTAATGGTTCAATAGTAGGCACAGCTTCTATTGCCACTGGTGAAGTGCCTGAAAACGTAATAGTGGTGGGTTCTCCCGCTCGAATTGTAAAGACCAACGTTACTTGGAGTCGCGATAAGCTTCAACTAGACGAATATAGTTCAAATAGCCTAGTTGGCTAGTTTGTGAGCACAAATTAGACAGTTTAGAGTGTAACGTCAGACTCAACTTGAATTAGTCAAAATTTCATCTGGCAATTCTTTATAAAAGGATGAGAGTTACCCACTTTGATTAAAGGTGTAACTCTCATACAACTCAATAATTATCCAGTCATAAAACAAAAAATAGGTTTTCTAAACCTCGCCAAAGCACTCAAAAGTGTTTAAGGGCCGTATGAAATTCTGTTTTCTCTCATGGTACTTTGTTGCGATTATCAATAACTTGTAGATAACGGTATGGTTAAGAATACAACTCAGTCTATTTCAGTTTTTGACTTTCAAATCTCAAAGCATTAATTACTTTATTGATTAAAGAGAAACTTAAACCTCAAAAGCTAAAAAACCACTTGTGTTCTCGCAATAAGGGGCCTTGTTTCCCCTTCCCGTTTTATAAAGCCCCTAACAGCGACTTCCGCGTTATCATCATAAGTGGAAATATCAAACTTTGTCTGGTTATCTGCTTTGTACAAATGCTTATCAACCACTTCTCCATCAACAATTAAATAGAAAGCGTAAACGAAAACCCCGTCCAAATGGTCTTGATTGACGTGTGTAGAAACACTTAACGAACCTCGGTTTGCTTCGCAAATCACAGTAATTAATTCTGGTTTTAGATTGAGTCGATTAGCTTGCTGGCATTTTTCATCATTAGGTTGGCGCTCAGTCGCTTTTGCAGTTTCACTTATGGTAGAAAACTGAGTATTCGAAACCTGCTCGACAAAACTAACTAAGTGCCTAAACTTTTCTATCAAGTGTTCATCAGGCTCGTATTGGATATTTTTGCCCAATAAAGTTGAATGCCCCCCTTTGCCAAAACTCCAACTATGAAGCAGCATCGTTAAACAGGGCAGCTTGAACTTGATGCTAAGATAAATTAAATGGCAGACCTGCTCGAATGAGGTGCTATTAAAGTTTAACCCTCTAACTTTATCTCCAATACGATAACTTGTGAGCGGAACTTCGGTTAGCGAGGTACTTTCAAAAACGCCGTTACCTATAATTGATGACCGCGTTTCAAAGTAATTTTCTTCCACATTATCCATTAGTGAACTATCAATACTGAAGCCCGCGTTACTTATGCAAGTCTCCATATTTGGGTAAATGTCCAGCCTACCAGAGCGGAAAGAAGTGATTAATTGTGATTTAGGCATTGCTGACTCAATGCGTTGTTTACCCCAGCGCAGTACTTCTGTAAGTTTCTTTTCGTCCCGATACCACTCGTGCTGCAAATTAAGGTGCTTCTTGATACCTTCATCCATAGAGAATGCGTGGCAATGCAAACCAATTTCAGTGTGCTCACGATTGAAGAAAGACACGACTCGCGAGAATTCATCACTACTATTTAAAAGTGGTGAGTAACTCTCAATAAAATACGTACAAGGGATTTCCTTTGATAGCAGCTCGGACTCGAGCACAGAGCCATCACCAAAATCAGCAAAGATTAGCTTATTTACTTCATTTTCATAAGCCGTTTGACTTGCGTAATAATCACTTATTGAAAATGCTTCAACGTCGACAGACAAATGAAAATGAAGCTTGTGATTACTATTTAAGGCCTCAATTTCAGATTTATATTTTGCTTTTATTTCCTCAAAATTCTCTGTGACAAGTTGCTTTGTAGAAGCGTTGATTTCTTCATCTACAGCAAAACTATCACTAAGCACATTGCATGGAGCCAGCAGATTATGATGATGTCTAAACCATTTTGTGTAGAGATAGACTGATTCAAGGGTTTGATTGTGACGTCTTAAGAATGGCTGTTCGCGCTTGCTATTGACAGTTTTTGCGGGGTCTAGTGTGAACCAATCTACAATTCCACCTGCATTGCCAAAATCTTTTGCCACCTCGACTATTTCATCAAGCATGAACTTAAGATTTGCTTCAGAGTGTTTAATTATTGGCTTTTCCTTCCACCCTATCTGTTCTAGTTCGGGACTATTCGTTGAAGGAAGTACGGCAACCTCGGCATTGATTTTCTTCAAAACATCTGGATAAAAACTAGGGCTTAGACGTATTGCGGGATCAATCTCTGTGGCCAATTGAAGTAGCCTTTTATCCATAAAAGGTAGTTCTACCTCAATATGCTTCCTTTGCGCAGCAATTGAATAGCCTACCGCTCGAGCACCGCGATTGTTAATAAGAAAGTTTAAAGCCCGTGTTTCCCTTGGGTACTTATCTAACTCATCTGCAAGCGCTTTTCTAGCTAACTTCTCTAATGTGTTATAGACGGGCTTTGAAAGCACGGTTGACGGAATCTGCACTCTGAAACGACGGAAGAATTCATCTGAGTCTGGAGACAGCTTGTCATCATCGATACCTTGCTTCATTCCTCTAAAAAGCAAATCGCCTGCATATCCATCAAAATTTACATGGTTTCTAGTAAGCGGAGCTTTTGTGAGAAAGTCATGCATCCAAATATGCATGTTAGTAGAAAAAGCACTCTCTCTTAGCGCTTGTTCACTGAGTGACTGATAGTAGTTATCAGATAACTCGATTATAGTATGAGGTACGTTTAGATAGTTGGTGACTTGCGCTGCAAAAACTTGTTCTTTGTTGTTCCCACCATCATAAGTCGTCGTGTAAGCCTCTACATTTCGTTGAGGCGCAACCTTTCTAATGCCGGCCAGTATTGCTCTTGAATCCCATCCCCCACTTAGAAACACTACTGGGTTAAAGTCTGCTCTCTGCTCTAGTTGTGTTTCAAGCACGTGAAGAAACATATCCGCAGCGTGTTGAGTAGCATATTCATAATTAGAAATTGCTTGGGCTACAGGTTCTAAATGCACTCTCTCTACAGGAAGATTTAAATCTGTTGGCTCAGTGGTATCGACATCTGTTAAATAGCGAGCATTTCCCAGCGGGTAACCAAAAAAGAAATAGCTAGCCCACGCTTCCCAATTGATTTGTTTACTCATGGCATCACACTGCTAACTAAAGTCAAGTTTTGAAATAATTGAATCATGTGGATCTGAAATTTCGGATGTCGCCTCATTCTCCGGCGTCGCCTCCACTGCGTTGTGGGAAAGAATACCTAACCCCTTTTCAAGCGAGAAAAATTCCAACGACATTTTGGTCAACTCTGACCATGCCTCGCAAATTTGCATCTCCTCTTCGCGAATCGTGTCGTCCATCCACACCTGAGAAGAGGAATGTAATTTATCAATCACAGATGGTACTGCTGGAAACCGACTAAATTTGCACGTTTTTCCTGGCGGACCATCAACCCAGACTAAATCGACAGTGTTTAAATTATCCAAAGCTTTAGCATCATACCAATAGGGCGTTTCATCCTCAGGAGAAAGGTGATTACCCAACCAAGGTACCAAGGGCGCAATTGTCAGATTGACAACACTCTCCAATCCTTCTTTTTTCAAATTAGACTGAGTTTTCCCGCCGAACTCAACGCTATCGTCAAATGAGTAAAGTTTTCCGCTTCCATTTTTCTTTAAGGCGTCAGCAATCACAATTGTCGATGCACCACTTCCAAATTCGACAACGCAGCTGGGCTTTGATTCGGTAATAAAAGAGTGTAACTTTAGAAGCACATCAGGCGACGTCGCCCACCCTCTAAGTGGAGGAAGTGGGTTTTTCAGTGATAACTTTTTTTCTAGCCAAAACAAGCTTTCCAATTGTGAATAAACTTGGTTTATCAAATTCCGATTTGTACGCTCTTGCTTTTCGATACGTTTGAATAAAGTTTGCTGCAAAGAAACTAATAGCTTTTCAATACGAGGCTCAGATTCATTCATAAATTAAATAATACCTTCTGTTTCCGCGATCTTTACTCGGCAGAACATGCTTAAAACAACTGAATACTAAAGCTGAATTCCTTATTTTCACTTGCATCTATTTCCAATGAAGGAGCACTTTCATAAACTCCATACTGTTTAGAAAAAGGCCGTTCCTTTAATACAACCTTAATGTTTTCGCTACCATATGAAATAATCATTCGTTGCTGTTCCTCAACACTGATAGTAGCTCGACTATTTTCTAAAGAGACATTAGCAAACTGGTGGAAGTAAAGGTTTTCCATCATTCCTTTTTCTGCCCCTTCAATAACGTCTGTTATTTCAATCTTACCAGACGCTAACTTACTTATATTAATTGCGCGCTTTATTTTTTGGCCATACGAAAAACTTTCCGCCACAATAACGCCTTCAGTTACACGTAGTGTCGGAACGCCAGCGAGTGCCTTCCTATTTCTGTTCGCTTTTTCGCCAATAATAAAAGGAACATTATGACATTCGTTGCTTCGAAGTGATATTCTGCGAGGGTCTTTCTCATTATGAGCGCCAAGTCCGCCATCTGACAGCAAATCAATATTGTCATAGCTCAGATAAATGTGGAGGTCGTCATCATGTCGGTGATATACCGAGTCAAAACAATTCTTAACCATCAAATACAACGGCTTGTCTAAAACCTTCCCTTTAACAATCACATAACCTGATTTTGAATAATCATAAACGGTCAACTCGCTAGGGAAATCATATTGCTCAACGAAATGACCTCCTCGCGTATCCCCGACCATCGGCAAGGTTCCATCAACAAGTGTGAGGGCTTCTTTAAAATTTGAGGCACGCTCTTCTAGTAACGCCGCTTTTTCAGATACCTTGTTAGCGTACAACTCACCTAGCTTGCTAAATCGAGTTAACCTTCTTAGCATAAAGATATGATAACCCGGGCTGTTTTCTTTATGTACGCCTTCTTCTGTATACGCGAATTCAATTTCTTCAATTAATCGATTTTCAGACAATTCAAAAAACGGTTTCCAAACAGAGTGATTCGTGTACAACCCAATAATGAATACAGCGGTGGCTTGATCGAAACCATGATTCGTGTGCTTTGAGTAATTTTTGTCTTCCGAAAGCCAAGCAATATGCCTTTTCAGGATATCTTCCATCAGATAGGGGCTATCAAGCTCTTCTGCAAACTCATTCAATTCATCATCCAGCCACAGAGAAAATAGCCAACTAAAGAGGTTGGTCAATCGATACGACGTTGCATGATCATGCCATCTTAGCGTCGTGTCATTATCCTCTGGGATAATCTCAATCCAATTGATAAGACTGTCTTTGCAAAACTTCGCTGCAAGTTTTCGTTCTGGTCCGGAAAGTAAATTCCTACACGCCACGAACCAAGCTAAAAACGGAAGTGCTTGTACTTGCCACCACCAATTTCGGTCTTGACCTGTTGGTGCCCAGTCGAAAGTTCGGAAGTCAATATCGGCATCTTCGAAACTATTAGTTTTGACTTTACTTTCATTTATCGCTGCAAGTAAATTATCTTTCGCTTCTAGATTTTTACCCGTGTTTTCTCTGCAAAAAAAAGAAACCTGAGCGTCATTAACGCTCTTAAAAACATTTTTCAGCGAATTATTCTGTGTTGTTACAGCCATTACCCAATTAGTTCCCTTATCTGACTCACTATGTGACTTGTAGTAAAATGATGTTTGGCGTATTCCTTTATGGATTTCGACTCTGCCATGTCGAAAATCGGGGCTTCAAAGTCTTCGGGTAGGTTTTCGTAGACATATTTGTTGGGATACACAGTTTCCGCCCCCGCCCAAGGCAAGATGATTGGAATCGCACCAGACGCCATTCCTTCAGCCACAGCTTGGTGACTGCCTTCAAAATCGCTTGTCGACAAGATATAACCTATATTTTGAAACCATTCTGGCATATCGTTACCATGGCCATCAAAAATAATGTTATCTTTCCACTTAGCCGCACCGATACGAGCGTCTTGCTCCTCATACTTTACAAACTCGTCAGCAAACTTGGGCCCTTTCATCCAAGGATAATCATGTGGCGTTTTTCCTTTCACCCTTAATTTATATCTACTGTCGGTTCTCCATAAAGATTCAAAAATGTCTAATGCTAAATCGAAACGCTTGCGCCATGGCACCATCCCGATGAATCCCAGTGTAAACTTAGCATCGTCGCTCTTATCTAAAGCAAAACGTTCACAATCTACCGTATTGAAAATGAGGTTACATTTTTCCCTTGGCAAATTATGCATCTCAACAAACTCTTCATACCTGTATGGAGCGATAAAGATAAATTTATCGATATTGTCTAAGTTCCCTTCTTCAAGATACTGAGGAACCTGATTTTCTTGTAAGTGGATTCTTACTAAAAGTTTTTGCCCAGGCTTTTTGTTTTCCGAATACCAGCGGATATTACCCAATCCCCATTCACAGAAAATAACGTCAGCAGCTTCTAGCTTTTGCTTACTTTCATTTTCATCGTGCTTTGTGTGGCCATTCCATTGATCAATAAGCACGTTGTAGTTACTGTCTGTTTCGTAGGCAGAAATGACATCTTGCAAAAATTTGAGATCGTGCCCCGCGAATAATACTGTCTTTTTCTGGTAACAAATTAAACGCTCGATGATTTCGTTGTGGTCAACCGACTTAGCGAAATTCTTGTATGCTTCATAAGACATTTCAGATGCCTTTTTGTAAAGCGCTACATCTGTCAAAGCATCATGAATTTTATTGGCTGCATCAGTATTATCTTTCGCAAATAATGGGTAATCACTACCGAGTAAGTCTTTGTGTACTTTTGTGGGTCTTAAGATGACGGGCTTCGCACTACTCATATACTCAAAGAGTTTAGTTGATAACTCTTGAGATTCGTCATTGTCAATTTTTTTCGAGCGAAGAGCGAAACCAATATCAGATTGACGAGAAAGGGCTATACTCTCTTCTCTAGAGACAACGCCAACCCAATTAACACCATCTTCAGACTCGAAATAGGTTTGAATTTCATCTTTCCTACCTCCTAGTTCTCCGTGAAACTTATTCCCTGCAATATTTAATTTAGCGTACGGGAGCTTCTCTTTTAGTAACTTAAACACATCTACCAAGTCTGGAGTGCCCCACTCTTCAGAGAACTTGCCTGTGTAACAAACGCTATTAAGCTGATTACGGAAGCTAGGTCGCTTCATGATAGGCGGTATTAGCGGGGGTAAAATGTAAATATGCTCTTTGGACAAATCAAACTCGCTGCTATAACTTTCACGCATTCTTTCGCTTTGCACTATGGCAAATGCTGTTGCATTTAGCAGCTCAGATACTTCCACCTTTTCTTTCACCGACAGTTCATGGCGACGTTGAAAGGGCTCCAGCGTATAATAAGCAAGTCTGCCAGCAAGGAATTTAACTAATGCCTTACCCATTTCAATATTACCGCGCACAAGCACTCGGTCGTAATTGTTTTCTTTGTCCAATTGCTCTATCGCTTCAGCCGCTTGTTCTGGCTTCAATGGTCTTGCACTTTTTTCAATGCGGTTAATATTGACCAGTTTATCTACTTGTCCATTCAATGGGCCACCTTGATGGGGCGCCTTAGACAAGAAGTCGAGCTGCACTCTTGGGTCTTTAGCGATCAAGGCCAAAAGCTCAGCGAGCCAAACGGAAGAGCCGTCCATTATATTTAGGTTTACATCGGCGTAGATAAGTAACTTGATTGTTCTCATTATTATTTCTCGCTTTTCGCTGGGCGAAGATTGTCGTATTGCGTTTTAATGGCCACGTCTTCCATTAGTGTTTCTGCAATATTGTCATTCAAGTCTAGATCTACACTCACACCCTCAAGCGGTTTTGCGAATTCAGTTAACACTCTAAAAATCTCTTTGTCGCTATTCATGTTGAGATAAGGATAAAGCTCATTGCTATTTTCTAAATTTATCACCAGACGCTTATCAAAATACGTCTGTGATTTCACAAGCTTCCTTGCCTTTTCTACCATATCAACCGTACCAGCTGTAATAACTGCATTCACTACAGGCAGATGAGGTATGACAGGAATTCCTACGCGCTTACAAACTTGCTCTAGTCTATCTGCAATAGTATGCCTGCCAAGTGTCTCTCTAGCGCCCAGCTCAGCAATTCGCTTATATTCCTTCTCATCCTTCAGCATTTCTACAAAGTCAATGATGTCTTTTTTGTTATCGCTAGCACAAACAATTCCGCTAAATTGAGTTACAACACCTTCAGAGTAGTTACTGATTACTGGTGTTCCTGACGCTAGTGACTCGTATACGCGACGAGCGAACATAGTAGGACTATGCTTAACGGTATTCATATTCACCGTATAACGATAGCCTTTGTAGGCCTTCCACATTTCATCAGGCTCCAGGTAACCAACAACATGTTTTTTAAAATATTCAGGAAACTGAAGATGTGAAACGCCACGCTTTAAACAACGGTCATAAATGTCGTAAGGTACACCAGCATCGTCTAGGCCCCCCAAAATGGTGTGGAAGTCGTCGCAACGCTCTTGCTTGTCAGAATAGTAAGAGCCCGCAAAAGCTGCTTTTGACGAGCGAGATATAACTTCAACCGGATTATGCACTTTAGGCTGACAGAAGAAAGAAAGCGGCTCTGCATCTATGCCATACTCGCTTTTGTAGCTTTGCAACATATTTGCATCGGTGGTGTAAACATAGTCAAACAGTTTCGCAGTGGGTGCAAATCGACTATAGTGCACGGGATCTTCTTTAGACCAAAAAACAGTTGGTATACCTTTTCTATTACAATAATTGATAACGTTTACCAAGCAATCCATTTGATTTGAGCCATTTGAGGTATACCCGTATATTAAGCCTCCCCATTGGTTCTTGTTGCCAAACCAACAGCTCTCAACAAAAAAGAAATCGGGACGAGATGCTTCCATCTGATTTTCCCAGTTTTCTGGTGAAATCGGCACTAGGTCTACTTCCATTCTGAAGCATTCCATTGTGAACTCATCGAGAATAGCGGCAACCTTTACGTTGGCTAATGGTCGGGCAGGAGTTACTTGCAGTGCTTTTCTTAGTTCTGAAGCCTTACTTGTATCTGCAATTTTTTGAACATCCGATGCGCACTGCATAGGACGCTCAACAAAAACATTCCCTTTAGCATCCCATTTTTGCAGTCCAATCGTGAGTGTTGTTGCGCCTTTGGGTGGAATTATTTTAGCTACTTTTTCACAAGTAACCTCTAAATACACAAAGTTTCCTACCGCCTTAGACTGAAGTAAACCTTGATGTTTACCCTCTAATTCATTGCCTTCGTTGTCATGAAATTTAACTCTTGCAATTAACGACTTCTTGCGCTGTTCCTTTTGATTTTCAAAATTAAATTTGGCAGTCAACGTATGCGGAACAAACTCTCTTACAGAAAAAGAAGTCCATAAAGGATCTTTGGTAACTGACTGAGCCTGCTCTACACTCCCGTCGCAGTTTACCGATGACATCGCAACATCGAAATTCTCTACTTCGACAAACTCCGCACTGTCACAATTGAATGCACACAAACCAACTTCAATTTTTCGAACTTCTGGGGGTAACGTTAACTTATGAAGTAGCTTAATATGCTTGCTAGTATCAGCAATGTACTTGAACTTAGATTGTAGGTGAGATGAAAAAGCAAGCTTATTTAACGCTTTGGAGATATCGTTACCTTGCTCGTCGAAAGCCTTTATAAGTAATACTGCTTTCCTTTCTTTCTGAGTCGTGTTTTTGTACTCAACTTGACCGAGAACACGAAGTTCACATGGGCTCTCAACATCATATGTAAACCAAGAGACCTCAGGTGAATTAAGTGTAATATTTTTATTTGACTGTTCGCCGCTCTCGCCTGTTTCTGAAATGACGCTTTCAGTTGCAGAGCTAAGTGACTTCCCTCCAAAGAAACTCTCCGCCATTGAAGTAGTATCAATCAGACTTTTCTTTAAGAGCTGCCAATCAGGATTAACTGTCTTTGCTTGTAAGCTTTGTAGCAGGGTTTCTTTTAGGCTATTGATACTATCAGCCTCGAAATAATGCACTGTGTTAAACTTTTCAGTGATCTCTTTCAATACTGGTAGATTGGAGATAACAAGTTTCTTTCCATATGAAAGTGCTTCTATCGCTTTCATAGGAGGAACAATACGACATACGTCCAAGTTTCTTCTCGGTATAACTATCGTATCAATTAGTGCAAAATAGTCCGACACCTTATCTTGAGATACCCTGCCTGTTCTAATCAGCCAAGACGAATCCGAATCAAACTCACCACCTTTAACACCATCCACAGGTTGATGATCGCCCACTAAGAGCAATTTTATTCGCTCACCTTCTTCAATCAACTGACGGCAAGTCTCAATTAATGTTTCAAGCCCTTCGTAAGAACTAATACTTCCTACATAGCCAACCACTCTGTCAGAATCTGAGATACCAAGTTCTTTGCTTAATTGGCGATTGGCAATTTCGATACGAGGTAACGTATCTAATCCGTTATGAATGACATTAATTTTCTCTTGGTTAACTCCTCTCCGACTAAGCTCTGCTTTCATGGTATAACTTAGTGTGAAAACCTTATCCGCTTGGTCGGCAACAAAAGTATCCCTCACATTCTCCTTTTTGAAATTTGGAGTGTCTTGGTATTCAGGCTCCCTAGCGATACGAGATAATTCCCAAAAACCTCTTATTTCATAAGCAAATGGAATATTTAGTGCTTTAGCCGCAGCCCAAGCTGGCAAGGCAATTTTCCAATTTGAAGCTGCTATCACTTTTTCAGGTCTATAAATTTGAAACAATTCGCAAAACTGAGTAAAAGATTGCTTTAAGTGTTCTTGCTCGCCTATCTTGTAGTTGTCATTATCCCATCTAGAATGGATGTAACGTACTCCATTTACGTCGACTACAGGCTTGACTGGTTTTGCAGCTGTAGCATCTAGTTCCCACGGCCTTCCTGGTCGCACGAAACAAAAAACGTCTTTCCCATTGTCCACAAGAGAACGCGCTACTCGTTGTGTACGCACGGCATAGCCATTACTAGCATAACTTGCGCCGTGACTTACTACGTAAGCAATTCGATTTTTAATGGAGGAATAGAGTTGAAAGGACTTTTCGGACGCAAGCTCTTGTGCTAATTGAACAACTTTATCTTTTTTCATAACTGCATGTGCCGTGCAAAGGGATGTTAAGAATATTGGGGAAAGACAAAAAAGCCGACAAAACGAAAACGTCTAGCCGGCTTTGAGATATCATGCTGGACTATCGTTTGAACAGGCCCGCAAAATCGATAGACTTCTCACTAAATGCATGTGCTTTGAATTCTCTATGAGCTACTAAGTACACAAGAATATCAGCGTTACTCGCTTCTTCCTCAGATACTAACTTAAGCCCATCAAACTCATCGATGTTTGGCTCGACAGCAATAACATTGTGGCTTTCGTTTAGCTTTTGAGTAATGTAAAGCGCAGGTGACTCTCTTAAATCATCAATATCGGGTTTAAAAGCAAGCCCCATACACGCAATAATAGGGGCGCGATTATGTGCTTTTTCAAACTCTAGTGCAGCATTCTTAACTTTCTCTGCAACCCATTCAGATTTGTAATCATTCGTTCTGCGTGCTTGCTCGGTCATCTTGGCTTTGCCGTTAGCAGAGTTCACAATAAACCATGGGTCGACAGATATACAGTGCCCCCCTACACCACAACCTGGTTGTAGTACATTGACTCGAGGATGGTGATTTGCAAGCCTTATCAACTCGTAAACATCAATACCCATGTCGTCACATAACATAGATAACTCATTTGCGAAGGCAATATTTACATCACGGAATGCGTTTTCCGTTAGTTTAGCCATCTCTGCTGTTTTTGCTGTCGTTTCTAACACTTCCCCCTCAACGAAGGTACGATAAAATTCAGCAGCGGCCTTAGTTGAAGCAGGGTTGACCCCTCCAACAACGCGATCATTTTCAATTAGCTCGCGCATTATTTGCCCGGGCAGTACACGCTCAGGTGAATGAGCAACATGAATTTCAGACAGGTCTACCCCAGCAGATTCAAGCTCAGCGGCCATCATTTCAGTAGTGCCAACGGGTGAAGTAGACTCTAACAACACCAAGTTTCCTGGTTTCACAAATGGTGCAATAGCTTGCGTTGCACTTTTGACGTAGTCCAAGTTTGGAATAGGTGAATTTGTTACTGTATTAAGCTTATCGTGATGGAAAGGCGTGGGTACCGCAACTAAGAAAATATCAGCTTCGGATGGCTCCAAATGAGCGGACAGCATCTTACTGTTTACTGCTGATTTAACAAATGTATCCAACTCGGGCTCAACGATATGAATTTCACCCTTATTGATTGTATCAACTGCTTTTTTGTTTACATCGACACCGTGGACGCGGAAGCCACGATTTGCAAGAAGTGCAGCGGTTGGCAGACCAATATAGCCCATACCAACAACACAAACTGTTTTATTAATTTCCATTTAATTTCTCCATCAAAACTTCGATGATTTTTTCGCAAGCTTTTCCATCGCCATAAGGGTTATGGGCAAAGCTCATGTCTTTATAGTCTTTTTCGTTTGTAAGTAACAAAGAAAGCTGTTGTTTTATCACTTCAACGTCGGTCCCGACCAACTTTACAGTCCCAGCTTTAACCGCCTCAGGACGTTCTGTTGTATCACGCATTACAAGTACAGGTTTGCCTAGAGAAGGCGCTTCTTCCTGGATACCACCAGAATCAGTTAAGATGATATGTGCCCTGTTCATCAGATAAACAAAAGGTAAATAGTCCTGCGGTTTAATCAGTGTAATATTGTCAACACCATTCAATAACCTATTGACGGGCTCTTGAACATTCGGATTTAAGTGTACTGGGTAAACAATTTGACACTCTGGGTGCGCTTCGGCAGTAGCTGCCAATGCTTGACATATCCTCTCAAAACCTCCACCAAAACTTTCTCTACGATGGCCTGTTACGAGGATAAGCTTCTTGCTTTCGTCTAAGAAACTGAATTCTTCAGCCATTCGGCTGTTTAATGCAGTATCGGTCTTTAACTTTTCACTGACACTGAGAAGCGCATCAATTACCGTATTTCCCGTAACTGTAATAGCGGACTCTGCCACAGCTTCGTTCAATAAGTTTTGCTTTGAAATATCTGTGGGCGCAAAATGATAGGAGGTAATTGCCCCCGTTAGTTTACGGTTCGCCTCTTCCGGCCACGGCGAATAAATATTTCCAGTTCTGAGACCAGCTTCAACATGACCCACTGCTATCTGCTGATAATACGCGGCTAGACTTGTAGCAAAAGTAGTGGCTGTATCACCATGCACCAGTACCACATCGGGTTTAAAGTCTGCTAGTACCGACTTCATACCGTGCAGTATGTTAGTAGTAACATCAGTCAAGTCTTGCCCAGGCTTCATGATATCTAGATCATAATCCGGCTTTAAATCGAACAGTTCTAATACCTGGTCAAGCATTTCCCTATGCTGCGCGGTTACACATACTCTAGCGTCAAGCCCTTTTGTTTCTGCCAGTTTCAAAGCTAAAGGAGCCATTTTTATCGCTTCGGGGCGTGTACCGAACACGGTTAATATTTTCATTGTTTCTCTAAATCCATCAGTTTAAATCGTAACTCTTGTACTTGGTTGTAATACTTTTCTACAAGCGCTTGAGATTGCTCTAGTTGCTTTTGGTTACTTAGTGCTTCTTCGGAGTAAATGAGATGAGATTCATACACGCCTTTTGAGTTTTTTTTGCTGGCAGCACGCTGTTTACAAAGCCAAAGATTAACTTCAACTAAGTGTTTACCTAGAACTGCCCCAGCGAGCTCATATTTTTCTGCGGCTTCTTGATACTTCTCTTTTCGAAACAGAAGGTTCGCTTCTCTGATGTACAAATGTTTTTCACTACTCATCTGCGTGCTCTATATCTTTCTTCTATTATGCCCAAAGGTATACAATTTGAGTCGTCCGTATATTATCACAACTGATTATGATTGCATTAGTCTAGGGAGTTAGTCTCAGATTGGCCGGGTTTTCACTAACAAAGCCTCGCCGCTATCGCTAAGCTGTTCAAAATCAAAAGAAAGTCCTCTTCTTTCTGTTTCAACCTGCCAACCAGTAACGAGCGTTTGCCTTGAGTCAACGTTGCCGCATTCAAAAAAGAAATCAATTGCATGCATAGAAAGCTTGTCCAAGATAGACGGAAGTGCAACACCGCGCCCCTCTGCTGACTTACTTTTCGTGAAAGGTCCATCAACAATTACAAGGATATTTGCACCACGGCCATCGAATACGCGTTTTACTTCCTTAAGCTTCTCTTCACAGTCATAAAACAGTTCAGGCTCGGTTAGACCGTATTTACTATCAATTAATGGCGAGAGACAAAGGTCTACAAACTGCGTTAAGTTTGCGTTATCTAACAAATTTAATGTATTTCCCAAGAAGGTTTCCGACTGTTCAAAAGAAATGATGTAATTAGGTAAACTTCTGAAATTACCACCTTCTACATGTGTATACATATTTTGTTCACTCGCCCCCTTTAAATCATCGTCCAGATGCAATGTTGTGGTTTTCATAAGCTTAGATGCCACAACATCCGCCATTACTGCTGTGCTGGTACCGCTCCCAAATTCAATGATAACGTCGTAGCTATTGAGCCTGATAAGCGATGTAAGGAAAAGGAGACTTTCTGAACTAAGTGACTGCGAACAGCCGTAAGTAATGAGTTGCTTGTTATCTAGTAAATCTTGAAGTTTATTTGACGCTAATAATTCCTTGCGAGTACTCAATTCACTTGTAGTAATGTGACGACCTAGTGCGTTTGCTATTTCAACGCTTTCATTGCTTTGATTCTTGAACAATGCGTCTATCTTAGCTTCTAGGTCTTTTACAGACTTTTGAGTGTCATGAGATGCCACTAAGCTTTCTCTTTCCTGCTTTAGTGATTTAATTTCTAATTCGAGGATTTCCACCTGCTTTTTCCTGCTCGAAAACCAAGAATAGACCTCATCACATTTATCCTTGGATTTTTTAAGCTCATCTTCTAATGCTTCAATTTTCTGAACATCCTTTTCAGCACTGCCATTAAGTTGTGACACTTCCTCAACCGACATTTCCAAAGCAGCGCTTAACTTTTCAATTTCGCTTTCCGAAACCTTAAGCTGTGAGGTGAGTGACTCAATTTCATTATTACAGGCCGTTAATTTGGCTTTCAGGGATTCAGTAACACTACTCGATGTTTCTAGTTGGGTATTCAAAGAAACACTTACACCGTTTAGTGTCTGAACCTCTTTTGCTAACGAGTCAACATTACTATTTGACTCTTGCAGCTTAATCACTAGTCCTTCATTTTCAATTTTTAGTTTTTGGGCTTCTAAATTTACCTTTTCGATGTCGCTTTGTAGGGCTGAAAACGCTTCCTCGTTACCTTTTAATGTTCTACTTGTAACCTGTAACGAATTCTTTAACGAATCATTAATTGAAGATAAGTCTTTTACCTCTTGATTAATCTCTTCGAGAAGATCAGCTTTGGCAGTTAACTCCGTTTCATATTCTTTTGAACGAGTGAGGTATTGCGCAATTTCAGAATCTTTCAAAGCCAATTGGGCTTCTAGCGCTACCACTGTACTTTGTAGTTCTTTTGCTTGGTCTTCTGCAATTTCTAGCTGCGTGCTCAACTTACTAACGTTAGCCAAACGTTCATCGTAAATGTATTTGAGCAATGGAATATCGGGGTCATCGGTATTAGTTGAATTGAGTTCGAAGTAGGCTGAATTCAATAATAATTGAAGCTCGTCTGCAGTTTTTGCCCCCTCATAAAGTGTGTCGATGCCTGATGACACGTATATATTAGAAAAGAGCTCAATAGCACGTGAAGACAAGAGTGACTCGATTATGTCGCCTGCAATACACGGCAAATCGACAATCAATGTATTATCATGACCTGATAGTTCACACAGTGAGAGGCAATCCGCAAGACTTAATCTTTTCACCTCCCTTGACTCTTCGATTACTAAGCTTGGAAACAGGCTTTTCAGGCCGGTTGGCACTCTTAGAGAACTTAGCTCTTCAATAGAATAAATTGCTAAGTTACCTGCCCCCCCATCTACTGAAACTGCAGCGTTTACGAGTTCGACAGATCCTTCAAATTTTCTCGTGATGTTGTAAAGGGCTTCTTGTCGGGCCTCGAAAAAATAACAATGTTCATATTCTAGTGTTTCTTCAGGTAGGTGATTTGCTTCTCCACACCCTAACCATAAAAGTCTTTTACCCATGACTACTTCGACTTCCTTCTTTCATGAGCAATCATAAGAGGAGACATTGAACGTCCCTCCTCGCGCCCATGCTTGATAAAATGTAGCAACGGATTCATTTGCATTTGTTTGACATCGGGATACCTTTGAAGGTACCAATTTCCATCAAAACGTAATGAAGGGTTTCTGCCCTCAGATGCGCCATAGCTTAGATAATGCTGAACGGGGTCAATGTCAACCGCAGCTACGTCTTCGTATGTCTCTAAATACCACTTAGCGTCAAACAAATCGCTTGTGTAAAGAAGACTTGCATCTAACAACTGTTGATTGCGGTCAGTAGCTTTCCTATCAAATACGTGACTTAGCTTTTCCACTTTTTTGGAAAAACGCCAATAAGGAGACATTGTTGCCACTCTATATTTCGCCAAGTCTGTTCGGAGTGCATGGGCAACGTCCTCTTGCTCACTGATTTTTGATTCTAGCTTTAATAGTTCTCTGTCTTTTTGCTTTTCAAGTAGAGTAAGGCTTTGACTCTTTTGCTTTATCTCTCTAGCTTTAACATCTAGTAGCTGCTCTAACCCCTTAATTTTCTTTACGTATGTAGAACTTTCTTGTTTGAGCTTTTCATTCAGTTTTTCATTTGCTATGCATTCACGATCGTACCGTTCTTTTTGTACATCGAACTCTTCTTGTAGTTTGACCAACTGTTTTTTAGTAGTTTTATGCCCTTCTTTAACTTGTTCTAGATCAAAAGTGAGGTTTTGACTTGCTACAACTTGTACCTCTAGCTCTTCTTGCGTAGATAACAATGATTCAATAGCAAAATCTAGCGCTTTAGATTGTTCACCAAGTGCATCTTTGAGTAACGCTTCGTCGCTATTACTTTGTCCCTTAAGCTCATTATACCTGTCTTCCTCAACCTTCAATTTAGCGACAGTGACTTCTAAGGCTTCTTGAACGGTTAGAATTTCGTCAACCAGCTTTGAGTTGTCGTTGACTAATTGAATTTTTTCGTTTTGCTCCACTTCTAAACGCCGCATAACTTCTACAACGTCTAATTTCGGCAGGATATCTCTGTATAAAAAGCGCAGTGAAGCCTTAATACGTTTGTCCAACTTTTTTATTTCAGTATTCGTGCTTAAAACATAGGTGGACAGCAGTAGCTGTTGGCTATCAACGTTCGCCAAGATCTCTGTAATATCAAACTGAAAGGCAACGCCTTCGATTGCGCTTTCTTCATCACAGATACTTGAAAGAGGAATAAACGAAATTCTTAATCTATTTTGAGTTTGAAGCTTTAAAACACGACTGAGTGTTTCAGATACGTGTTCAAGCATCAGGCTACCTGAGGAATTTAACACTTCAGATATCAGAAGCTCAGTGGGAGGAATTAAAATAGTCAAACTGATTTCGTTATCAGCTTGAAGCAATTCTAGTAAAGTTTCTTCACTATTCGCACAGAAGATAGTTTTATTGTCATGACGCTTTAATTCATCAGAGGTAGTAACAATCTTTAGAGAAGATTCATGAAAAATACGATGGAACAAATCAAAGGGATCCAACGAGCACAAAACTACCATCTTTCTCTCCTAGAAGAACTCGGCAAACGATGTAATTTATACAAAACAGACACGGTCTTCAATAATCCATTTATGGCATAAATACTATCAGATTACGCCATGATTCATAGTGCATCTGTGTTAACACTTGACTAAGCAGGTATTTCATTTACGAAATAAAATTTAATTAAGCGCTTTTAGCATATCTCAACGTAAGAACAAAAAAAAAGGGCCTGAGTTTTCACTCAGGCCCTTTTTTATTCGAGTTTTGTTTACTCTTCAGTTGCTTCTACTGCTTCTTCTTCAGCTTCAACAACTGGACGGTCTACTAGTTCTACGTAGGCCATAGGTGCATTGTCACCAGCGCGGAAACCACATTTTAGGATGCGGATGTAACCACCTGGACGAGTCTCATAACGAGGACCCAATTCGTTGAACAATTTACCTACTACCTCTTTATCACCTGTACGAGCCATAGCTAGACGACGGTTTGCAACGCTATCTTGCTTAGCTAGTGTGATTAGAGGCTCAATTACGCGACGTAACTCTTTCGCTTTTGGTAACGTCGTTTTGATCACTTCGTGCTTGACCAAAGAACCTGCCATGTTGCGGAACATAGCTTGACGATGGCTGCTGTTGCGATTCAACTGACGACCACTCTTACGATGGCGCATAGTTTTATCCTTCTCTACAAATCAGTTTGATATAAACCTGATTAATCTTTTTCAGCGATGCTTTCTGGTGGCCAATTTTCAAGGCGCATTCCCAGAGATAAGCCACGAGAGGCTAGAACATCTTTGATTTCAGTTAGCGATTTCTTACCTAGGTTTGGAGTTTTAAGCAACTCAACCTCAGTACGCTGAACCAGGTCACCAATGTACTGGATAGCTTCTGCTTTCAAACAGTTTGCAGAACGTACAGTAAGCTCTAAATCATCTACAGGACGAAGTAGAATCGGGTCGAACTCTGGCTTCTCTTCTTTCTGAACTGGCTCAGATACGTCACGTAAATCTACGAACGCGTCTAATTGCTCAGCAAGAATTGTTGCAGAACGACGGATTGCTTCTTCTGGATCCAACGTTCCGTTGGTTTCCATGTCGATGATTAATTTGTCAAGGTCAGTGCGTTGTTCAACACGAGCTGACTCAACAGAGTATGCAATACGCTCAACTGGGCTGTATGAAGCATCTACTAACAAACGACCAATTGGACGATCATCTTCTTCGGAGGAACGACGAGTTGCCGCAGGCACATAACCACGTCCTTCTTCTACTTTAACGCGCATGCTGATGTCAGCTTCGCCAGTCAAAGTACAGATAACGTGCTCAGGGTTTACGATTTCAACGTCGCCGTCATGCTGGATATCACCAGCAACAACAGGGCCAGCGCCAGATTTCACCAACGTCAGTGTCGCTTCAGATTTACCTTCTAAGCGAACTGCCAAACCTTTTAGATTAAGCAGAATTTCAATAACGTCTTCTTGAACACCTTCTTTGGTGCTGTACTCGTGAAGTACGCCGTCAATTTCGACTTCTGTTACCGCACATCCAGGCATGGATGACAATAAGATACGACGAAGGGCGTTACCCAGAGTGTGGCCAAAGCCGCGCTCTAGAGGTTCCAATGTTACTTTTGCACGAGTAGCTGAAACGTTTTCGATTTCAACTAATCTTGGTTTTAGGAATTCAGTCACAGAACCCACAATGCTTCCTCTTTAGTTAGCTTTACTTAGAGTAAAGTTCGACGATCAACTGTTCGTTAATTTCGGCAGACAAGTCAGTTCTTTCAGGAACACGCTTGAAAGTGCCTTCCATCTTGTTGCTGTCTACTTCAATCCAGGTTGGCTTCTCACGTTGGTCAGCCAGTTCCAAAGCAGCAACGATACGCGCTTGCTTTTTAGCTTTTTCACGAACAGAAACCACGTCTTCGGCAGTAACGTTAAATGATGGGATGTTAACCACTTGACCATTTACCATGATCGCCTTGTGGCTAACTAGCTGACGTGCTTCAGCACGAGTGCTAGCGAAACCCATACGATAAACTACGTTATCTAGACGCTGTTCTAAAAGTTGTAACAAGTTTTCACCTGTATTGCCTTTTAGACGTGCAGCTTCTTTATAGTAGTTGCGGAATTGTTTTTCCAATACGCCATACATACGACGTACTTTTTGCTTCTCACGCAACTGAACACCGTAGTCAGACAAACGGCCACGACGGGCACCATGTTGACCAGGCGCAGTTTCGATTTTACATTTTGAATCGATTGCGCGAACGCCGCTCTTAAGGAACAAATCTGTACCTTCGCGACGGCTAAGTTTGAGTTTTGGACCCAAATATCTTGCCATGTTCTTTCTCCAACTGTCCGTCGATTAAACGCGACGTTTTTTCGGTGGACGACAACCGTTGTGAGGGATAGGCGTCACATCGGTAATGTTTGTGATCTTGTAACCAGTAGCGTTAAGAGCACGGATCGCAGACTCACGGCCTGGACCTGGACCTTTAACGAATACTTCTAGGTTCTTTAGACCGTATTCTTGTGCAGCAACACCAGCACGCTCAGCAGCAACCTGCGCAGCGAATGGAGTTGATTTACGTGAACCACGGAAACCAGAACCACCAGCAGTTGCCCATGCTAGAGCGTTACCTTGGCGGTCAGTAATAGTCACAATAGTGTTGTTGAAAGACGCATGGATATGAGCCATACCGTCTGCGACCTGACGTTTTGCGCGTTTACGCGTACGAGTAGGTGCTTTTGCCATAACTTATGCTCCCCGCTTACTTCTTAATTGGCTTACGAGGACCTTTACGTGTACGCGCATTTGTTTTAGTGCGCTGACCACGTAGAGGCAAGCTACGACGGTGGCGAATACCACGGAAGCAACCCAGGTCCATCAAACGTTTGATGCTCATTGAAACTTCACGGCGAAGGTCACCTTCAACTGTGAACTTTGCTACTTCATCACGAAGCTTGTCGATTGTTGCTTCGTCAAGCTCTTTGATTTTTGTTGATTCTGCAACACCAGCAGCCGCACAAATGCTTTTAGCACGTGTAGGGCCGATACCGAAGATTGACTGGATAGCAATCACGGCATGCTTGTGTTCAGGAATGTTAATGCCAGCGATACGGGCCATTAACAGCACTCCTCTAATTAATTGTCGACGACCTAAAAAGCCCGATAGGATACTTACTCGTCAACTAAATTGCAAATAAAGGTTCATATTTCAGCCACGCTTAAAGCAGAACCTGGTGTCAGGTTCTGCTTACAATCGAAACTTTATATGTACCGCGTCAGATTAGCCTTGCCTTTGCTTGTGCTTAGGGTCTGAGCTGCAAATCACGCGCACAACACCGTTGCGCTTGATGATTTTACAGCTACGGCAAATCTTCTTTACTGATGCACGAACTTTCATTACATCACTCCGTTTAGGCAATTCTTATCGGCCGTAGCCTTTAAGGTTTGCTTTTTTCAGAACAGACTCATATTGACTAGACATCAAATGTGTCTGCACCTGTGCCATGAAGTCCATGATGACCACAACAATAATCAGCAGTGAAGTACCGCCGAAATAGAACGGAACGTTCCAAGCAATCAACATAAATTCAGGCACTAAACAAATAAAGGTTATGTAAAGTGCGCCAGCCAAGGTTAGGCGAGTCATTACTTTATCGATATAACGTGAAGTCTGTTCACCTGGGCGGATACCCGGGATGAAAGCACCAGATTTCTTCAAATTATCTGCAGTGTCACGCGGGTTGAAAACCAACGCCGTGTAGAAAAAGCAGAAGAAGATAATCGCAGCAGCGTACAACATCACGTACAAAGGTTGACCAGGAGAAAGCATAAGCGCCACGTCCTGAAGCCAAGCCAATGATTCGTTTGTTCCAAACCAGCCAGCTATTGTACTAGGGAACAGTATGATACTGGAAGCAAAAATTGGTGGAATAACACCTGCAATGTTAACTTTCAGTGGTAAATGTGAGCTTTGCGCTTGGAAAACCTTACGGCCTTGCTGGCGCTTAGCATAGTTCACTACGATGCGGCGTTGAGCGCGCTCAACAAAAACCACAAGGTAAGTAAGACCAATCACAATTACACCGACAATCAACAAGAACAGAATGTTAATGTCACCTTGTCTTGCTTGCTCTGCAGTCTGACCTATCGCTGTTGGCAGACCTGCAACAATACCTGCAAATATCAATATCGAAATACCGTTGCCGATACCTCTTTCAGTAATTTGCTCACCTAGCCACATCAAGAACATAGTTCCCGTGACTAAGCTCACTACCGCTGTAAAGTAAAATCCGAAGCCAGGATTAATAACCAAACCCGTTACCAAGTTTGGAAGGCCAGTCGCAATACCAATAGATTGGAACGTAGCGAGTACTAGCGTTAAATAACGCGTGTACTGGCTAATCTTACGACGACCCGCTTCACCTTCCTTCTTCAGCTCGATCATCGGTGGATGAACCACCGATAGCAATTGCGTAATAATCGATGCTGTGATGTAAGGCATAATCCCTAAAGCCAGAACGGATGCTCGCTCAAGTGCACCACCAGAGAACATGTTGAACATTTCTACAATGGTGCCCTTTTGTTGCTCGAACAAATCAGCAAGTACCGCAGGATCAATACCAGGGATAGGAACATAAGAACCTAATCTGAATACTATGATCGCGCCGAATACGAACAACAACCTTGCTTTAAGCTCACTCAAGCCGCTTTTTGCGCCCGAATCCAATCCTGGTTTAGCCATCTAGCTTATTCCTCTACTTTACCACCGGCAGCTTCAATAGCTTCTTTAGCGCCTTTTGTAACCTTCAACCCGCTAACTGTAACAGCACGTGATACTTCGCCACTCTTAACAACTTTAACGAACTGGATTTCTTTCTTAACAAGACCAGCTGCTTTTAAAGTTTCAAGAGAAACTGTATCACCTTCAACCTTAGCGATTTCAGCCAATGTTACTTGGTCAGTAACAAAGCTCTTACGAGACGTGAAACCAAACTTAGGAAGACGGCGCTGAATAGGCATTTGACCACCTTCAAATCCTGGCTTAACAGATCCACCTGAACGGCTTTTCTGACCTTTGTGACCACGGCCACCAGTTTTACCAAGACCTGAGCCGATACCACGACCTAGACGCTTACCAGAATTTTTAGCTCCTGGTGCAGGAGCAATCGTATTTAAACGCATCTCTTACTCCTCCACGATCTCAACCATGTAATTTACACGGTTGATCATGCCACGTACGGCTGGGGTATCTTCTAACTCACGAACATGCCCGATTTTACGAAGACCCAAGCCTACTAGCGTAGCTTTGTGCTTAGGTAGACGACCAATTGAGCTTTTAGTTTGCTTAACTTTAATCGTTGCCATGTGTGATTACCCCAAAATTTCATCTACAGACAATCCACGCTTCGCAGCAACTTTTGACGGAGAGTTCATCTCAGTCAAAGCATTGATAGTTGCACGAACAACGTTGATTGGGTTAGTAGAACCGTAACATTTTGAAAGTACGTTCTGTACACCAGCTACTTCAAGTACTGCACGCATCGCACCACCGGCGATAATACCGGTACCTTCTGATGCAGGCTGCATGTAAACTTTAGAGCCAGAGTGACGACCTTTAATTGGGTGCTGTAGCGTGTGGCCAGCTAGGTCTACGTCTACCATGTTGCGACGAGCTTTTTCCATCGCTTTTTGGATAGCTGCAGGCACTTCACGTGCTTTACCATAACCGAAACCTACACGGCCATTGCCATCACCAACTACAGTCAATGCAGTGAAACTGAAAATACGACCACCTTTAACCACTTTTGATACGCGGTTAACAGCGATTAACTTTTCTAGAAATTCACCGTTTTGAGCTTCTTGTTTAGCCATTTTTCTTCACTCCTAGAACTGAAGACCAGCTTCGCGAGCTGCATCAGCTAATGCTTTAACGCGACCGTGGTATTGGAAACCACTACGATCGAAAGCCACTACTTTAATGCCTTTCTCAAGCGCGCGCTCTGCGATTGCTTTACCTACTGCCGCAGCAGCTTCTGCATTACCAGTTGATTTAAGATCTTTCTTAAGATCCGCTTCAACAGTAGAAGCAGCTGCCAATACTTCAGAACCGCTTGGAGCGATTAACTGAGCATAGATGTGGCGAGGTGTGCGGTTTACAACCAAGCGATGCGCGGCCAGTTCACGGATTTTTGCGCGAGCGCGGGTAGCGCGGCGCAAGCGAGCTGTTTTCTTATCCATCGTATCACCCACCTACTTTTTCTTAGCTTCTTTACGACGAACATTTTCGTCAGCATAACGCACACCTTTGCCTTTGTAAGGCTCTGGCGGACGCCAGCCGCGGATGTTCGCAGCAATTTGACCTACCACCTGCTTGTCAGCGCCTTTGACGACGACTTCAGTTTGGCTAGGAGTTTCAACTGTGATTCCTGCAGGCATTTCAACAACAACAGGGTGAGAGAAACCAAGAGTTAGGTTTAACTTGTTACCTTGTGCTTGTGCACGGTAACCAACACCGATTAGTTGTAGTTTCTTTTCAAAACCAGCAGTAACACCGATAACCATTGAATTTAGCAACGCGCGAGCTGTACCAGCTTGAGCCCAACCATCAACAAAACCTTCACGAGGTAGAGTTTTTAGTTGACCTTCTTCTTGAACAACTTCAACAGCGTCGTTAAAAACGCGAGTTAGTGTACCGTTTTTGCCTTTAACTGTGACTTCTTGACCAGCGATAGAAACTTCTACGCCTGAAGCGACAGCGACGGGGGCTTTTGCTACTCGTGACATTTCAACTCCTCCGTTACGCTACATAACCGATGATCTCACCGCCCATGCCTGCTTTACGCGCAGCACGGTCAGTCATCACACCTTTAGAAGTTGACACGATAGCGATACCCAAACCACCCATAACCTTTGGAAGCTCATCTTTTTTCTTATAGATGCGCAGACCAGGGCGGCTTACACGCTCAATAGTGTCAATTACTTGTTTGCCTTCAAAGTACTTAAGTGTTACTTCAAGTACAGGCTTAACGTCACCAGATACAGCGTAGTCAGCCACGTAACCTTCTGCTTTCAATACTTCAGCGATTGCAACGCGAAGTTTTGAAGAAGGCATAGTAACCGCAACTTTCTGTGCCATCTGGCCGTTACGGATGCGGGTAAACATATCCGCGATAGGATCTTGCATGCTCATATCAGCTACTCCTTACCAGCTGGCTTTTTTCAAGCCAGGGACTTCACCGCGCATCGCTGCTTCACGCAACTTGATACGGCTTAGACCGAACTTACGTAGGTAACCATGTGGACGGCCAGTAATACGACAACGGTTTTGTTGACGAGACTTAGCAGAGTCACGTGGTAGTTGTTGTAGCTTAAGCACAGCATCCCAACGCTCTTCTTCAGAGGCGTTAACATCGCTGATAATCGCTTTTAGAGCCGCGCGCTTTTGTGCGTACTTAGCAACTAGCTTAGAACGCTTAGCTTCGCGGGCTTTCATTGATTCTTTTGCCATAACCCTACACCTTATTTTTTGAATGGGAAGTTGAAAGCGTCTAAAAGCGCTTTAGCTTCATCATTCGTGTTAGCACTGGTAGTGATTGTGATATCCATACCGCGAACCTTATCCACTTTATCGAAATCGATTTCAGGGAAAATGATTTGCTCACGGATACCCATGCTATAGTTACCACGGCCGTCGAATGACTTAGCATTCAAGCCACGGAAGTCACGGATACGTGGAATTGCAATTGAGATTAAACGCTCAAAGAATTCCCACATACGCTCGCCACGCAGGGTTACTTTACAGCCAATCGGATAACCTTCACGGATTTTGAAACCCGCGACAGATTTGCGTGCAACTGTAACAATAGGCTTTTGACCAGCGATAGCAGCCATATCGGCTGTCGCTGCTTCAAGAACCTTCTTGTCAGCAACTGCTTCACCTAAACCCATGTTTAGAGTGATTTTTTCAATCCGAGGGACTTGCATGACGCTTTTGTATCCGAACTGCTTAGCAAGTTCAGCTACTACTGTTTCTTTATAGAAATCATGCAGTTTCGCCATCGTACTCTCCAATTAATTAAACAAGTTCGCCGTTAGACTTGAAGAAACGAACTTTCTTCTCGCCTTCAACACGGAAACCAACGCGATCTGCTTTCCCAGTAGCTGGGTTAACAATCGCAATATTAGAAACGTGAATTGATGCTTCCTTCTCAACGATGCCACCAGCAACACCCAACTGAGGGTTAGGCTTCTGATGTTTCTTGACAAGGTTTACACCTTCAACTACTACACGGTCTTCAGACGTTAGTACGCTAAGAACTTTGCCTTGCTTACCTTTGTCTTTGCCCGCCAATACGACTACTTCATCATCACGACGAATTTTTCTAGCCATTATCGTGACTCCTTATAGTACCTCTGGGGCCAACGAGATAATCTTCATGAAGTTGTCTCCACGAAGCTCACGTGTAACCGGGCCAAAGATACGCGTACCAATAGGTTGCTTGTTGCTGTTCAACAAGACCGCTGCGTTGTTATCGAAACGGATAGTAGAACCATCTGCACGACGAACGCCTTTTCTAGTACGCACCACCACTGCATTCAGTACGTCACCTTTTTTAACTTTACCGCGAGGAATTGCTTCTTTCACAGTAACTTTGATGATGTCACCGATATGTGCATAACGGCGATGCGAGCCACCAAGAACCTTAATACACTGAACCCTGCGAGCGCCGCTGTTGTCGGCTACATCCAGGTTAGTTTGCATTTGGATCATGTTAGTGCTCCGCTGTTAATTACGGCTCTCACGAGCCACTAAATTGCTGCTAAAAACGACAAATAAGCCATTTTTTAACCATACCCCGATAAAAAGGGCGCGAAATGATAACAGAAAAGATTTTAAAACGATAGGCAATTTATGAATTAATTTTGAACAATCTGCCCTTCTGGTTAAGAAGTTGGTGCAAACGTTTAAAAATCAATGTTTAGGGGAGTAAAAAGCGATTAAGCGCCTTCTGTAATCGCAGACTATCTATGGGTTTTGTCAGATAATCATTCATTCCAGCCATGATACACTTTTCACGCTCTCCTTGCATCGCATTAGCGGTTAACGCCACAATTGGTATCTTATACGCTGTATCACCGAGTTTACGTATTGCTTCGGTGGCTCGATATCCATCCATAACAGGCATTTGGCAATCCATAATAACTAAATCGTAAGGTTTGTGGCGGGTGACTGCATCCAATACCATTTCCACACTTTCTGAGCCATTGCATGCAATATGGGGTTCAATACCGTATAGCGAGAGTTGTTGTGTAATGACAAGACGATTAATTTCGTTGTCCTCTACGACCAACACTTTTTTTCGCTCGAAACGCCTGCTCTCCAATTCACTATCTTCTTCGGTTTTGAGGACGCCGCTATTTGCCACACTTTCACTATCGACTAAGGGTAATTGCAGTGCCACAACAAACTTTGAGCCTTCCCCGAGAATTGAATGCAATTTAACGCCGCCATTCATTAGTTCGGCGATTTGCGCCACGATAGACAACCCTAAACCAGTCCCTCCAAAGTGGCGCGTGGTTGCTTCGTCTGCTTGTTGAAACGGCGAAAAAATTTTCGATTGCCGGCCCGGTTCGATCCCAACACCCGTGTCTTCTACAATGAGTTGAATTAGCACACCGCTGTCCCTTTGTTTTAAGGCTTTTGTCGACACGGACACTATGCCCTTTTTAGTAAACTTTATGGCGTTGTTAAGTAAGTTACTGGCGATTTGAGCTAGACGAACCGCATCACTCAGTACATGTACACCGTGGGTTGCAGATAAATCCCAACGCAACTCCAGCGCTTTCTTTTTGGCGTCGGTAAGATAAAGTTCAATTTGCGCGAGGAGCAATTGGTTGAAGTCGACGGGCGCTGATTCTAAATCAAGATGGCCATTATCAATTTTTGAAAAATCGAGAATATCATTGATTATTCGCAATAAGTGCCCTGCACTTGATTTAGCCAGAGCAACATAATCTCGTTTTTCAGGCGTCGCTGCTTGCGCTGAGATGATGTCTAACATGCCAATAATCCCATTCATCGGCGTGCGAATCTCGTGACTCATATTGGCCAAAAATTGGCTTCTAGATTGCAATGCCTTTTCTGCTTCATCGCGGCGGCGTTCGAGCTCTCTATTGATTAAAACCCGTTGTGTCATATCCTGAGTGGCGCCCAGCACATGAACGACGCCGTCAATGTCAGTAATCGATGTGAATCGAGTGAGCAAACACAAACTTCGGCCATTCTGTGTAATGACTTCGGTCTCCAATGTCCACGGAGACTGTGAAATGTTCACGTCACTGAGCGCTTCTTCAAAGCGGTGCTTGTCGCGAATGTCGACAAAAAACTCACTCAAACTTGTGGGTGTCGCCTCGAAGTTTACGTCAACTTCCAACATATCTCTTAAGGTGGGCGACCACACGCATTGCTCTGTGCCATGAATAAACTCCCATGTCCCCACACCCGCCAAATCAGACGCTTGGTCGAACAAAGCTTGGTTTCGGCGGATAATGAGCTGCTGGTCGATGATCGCATCAATCGCGCTTTGTCGGCTGAGTTCTGCGCCAATCCATTCTGCGAGTAATGTTACATAGGCAATGGCTTCAGCAGAAAAAGGGGAACCTAAAGGTTTTTTGGAACAAAAGTTTACCGTGCCAAAGCGCTCGCCATTAACCACCAATACCATACCGATATAAGCGTTTAAGCCAACTGTTTGATAACAAGGATGTTGGGCAAATTCTGAGCCTTCGACCCGATGCACAGCGACAACGCTATTGGCCATCAATGTCTGATGGCAATAAGTTTCATTCAAAGGGAAACTCGTTCCCCTTTGAACCGAGTTATCGGGACTGACCGCCAGAAAGATTTGGTAATCATTTCCCTCAACCTTGCTGACAATACCAATATCGAGTTCAAGCACATCGCAGCCAACCGCCAGTAACCTGACGATTCTCTCTTCAAACGAGAGGGCTATATTGTTTGTCACCTCGTTCAGCGCGGCGATCAATTTCATAACCTAGCTTACGTCCCCATACAGTGATTGAACGGTTTTGATAACTGGGAGCCCTAATTAATCTGTTAGTAATTAAGCGCCAGTATGCCAATAAAGTAAGTGTAGACGGTGAATGTAAGCTTGGGTATTGATGGGGTAAAATAGCCAGGCCCAACCAAAAACAAACGAGGTGGCAGACCTGGTCGACGGCGTTTATTTGCTGATCACTATCTCAAATTGGTCAGCCGTCTCGGTTGGTTCAAGGGAAATGATGTAGTTAGCGTCTTCCGTTAAGCCAATCAAATCGGTTCGGTCTAGTAGTAAAGTTTCCTCATTTTCTTCGTATACAGCGATGATCTCGTAATAATCAGCCGGCAGCGTCTCAGCGTCGGCCTCGCCAAATTCTACATTGGTAACCCGATACTCGGCGGTCTCGATGGTTTCGTCTTTGCGCACAAGGTAAAAATCAACAGCATCATAATCTGGTACCGTATTGACGAAGTTAATCGTTTTGTCATACGACTGAGGTAAACCGCTCTCAATAAACGTAGCGGCTTTTAACTGTGAGCCATCGTAGTAAACGACAATCGCTTTACTCTCTCCTTGATTTAATGTGACGAGTTGGTTGGTTAGGTCTTGCTCCGCTTCAGACGATCCGGCGTTGAGTTGATAATCCCCGAAATCCACTTCAATGAAATCAGTCAACGTGCCTTCTGCAATCGTTACAGGAGCATTATCAGAGGTACCGTCTAAGGCAAACTGAATACCACTGTCGAAATTCGTACTGTTGTATACCCGATACTGAGAAGAAGCATCGACATCAGTAACGGAGGTTGGAGTTGAGGAATTTAACACTATGTCTACTGCAATTCCGGTTTGAATCGCACCAGCAAGGTCGCGGATAGCAAGTACATATTCGGTATCAAACTGAAAATCGATTGTTGGTGATTCAAACACCACGTCTGTCTCACCTGGTAAGGTCAAATAAATGGTGTACTCACCTTCGTCGAAATCATCGCTGTCTTCATCACCATCCCAATAGTCATATTCGGTTAACGTGTCGTGCTCTACAGTTCCTAACAAGGTTGCCGCTTCGAAAGGTTCGCCAGAATCACTCATGTAGATGTCATACTGGGCTTCATTCGCCGTCACTGTAATCGCCATCAAACGGAAATGATCGACCAATGTTTCTCGCTCAAAGGTGTATTCGTTGATTCGAGGATCGGCAAAATCGCCACTCAGTATGACAAGGTTTTTCTCGCCATCGCGCAACGTCGTTGTCAACGTATCGACAACCACCTCTTGGTCGTCCGCATCAGTGCGAATGAATTCAAAGCTGTAGTCATCACTCGTAACCGTATACAACGCCGTAGTGTCTGCAAACTGAGCCGTACCAAAGTTGGCTCCTTCGTCTTCGCGCATGGTAACGGTCGCGCCATTGGGAGACGCGTTGTAAAACTGAACATAGGCAGAGGTATAGTCTGTATCTTCACTATCACTACCACCACAGCCGAATAATACTGCGCTGGTGAGTGCGAGTGTTGTAAGGCGAAAAGATAAACATTGCATGAGTATGGAATCCTTAAAAACTAATCGAAATGCGAAATTGAGGTCATCAATATCACGTAAGGTTCCTTATCAAACGTCGTATTTACAAAGCTTTACATTCACTGACGAAAGTTGACATTTGTTTGCACATTTACGGGCTTTACAGGCGTATTTAACAAGACATAGAGGCACAAAAAAAGGGCCACTGAGGCCCTTTTTCTAGTCACGAAAAGGTTTAGAAACGATATTGCGCACTAATGCGTGCGTTTAGCGGTTCACCAGTCGTAATGTTGTTGTCGTTGTGTGCTGCAGGGAAGTAATCTTCATCAAACAGGTTTTCAACGTTTAACTGAATCGTTAGGTCTTCACTGTAGTTGTAATAAACAGCAGCGTCTACGCGAGCAAAATCAGGCAACTCAACATTGTTGCTCAGCGATGCATATTGTTCAGACTGATAGATGAAACCTAGGCCAGCGCTCCAATCGTCGTTAAGCGTGTACTTGCTCCAAACGGTATACATATGTTCTGGTAGCTGCGCCAACTCTTGTCCATCGAAACCGCCGTTGCCAGAAACTCTTGTTTGGTTACCGTCAAGGTTGCTGTAGCCGACTGTGATCTGCCAAGCTTCAGTGATGTTACCCACTAACTGTACTTCAAAACCGGTTGTTTCTGTGCCTGTTAGTACCGCAGTTTCAGGATCATCTGGATTTACCGCTGCGCCGTTCTCGCGGTCAACTTCAAAATAAGCAGCAGTCAGGCTTAATGCGTCACTGATGTTCCACTTAACACCGACTTCTCTATTTTCAAACTCTTCAGCTTCTAGTGCTTGAGACGTTAGAGACAGGGTTAAGAACTGGTCACCCGAGCGTGGCAAGAATGATTTGCTGTAGCTTGCATAGATAGACACATCTTCAGATGGCTTATAGATTAAACCAACACGAGGAGAAACTTCTGTGTCATCACTGCTAAGGAAACCATTGTTACCATCATCTGCGCCGTCGTTAACTTCGATAGTATCCACTACGTCGATATCAAAGCTGTCATAACGCAAGCCTGCAACCAAAATCCAGTTGTCAGTTAGTTTGATCTCATCTTGTACAAATGCCGATGTGAAAGTCACGTCAGAAGCACGGTCACGAACCGGTGCAGTCAAGGTGAATTCTGGGATCACTAATGGATCCGAGAACAAGAATGATTGTTGATCGTCGCTAGTAGCAGTGAAGAAGTTATCTAGGCGTGCATTTTCTGTATCTTGCTGGCCATATTCTGCACCAACAAGTACAGTGTGCTCAAAACCAGCCGCTTCGAACTGACCAATTACATTGAATTGAAGTAGCAAGTTTTCACGCTGCGTGGTATCGCGATAGCCATCTAGAGTTACCATGTTGGTCGTATCGTCAAAGCCTACTGGGTAAAGGTTTTGATACTCTTTGTCATAATCTGCGTACTGCGCAGTAGCATTGATAGACCACTCAGAATTCAACTGATGGTCAACACGTACACGTGCAATGTGAGCTTCTAACTGAGTGTTGTTGAAGCCTGGGGCACCGAAGAAAGTATCATCAAATCCTTCAAGAGGCGCACCATTAAGTGAAGGCACACCACGGTCAACAACACGGTCATCGTTTACATACTCGTAAGACGCATTAACCATAGTGTCATCGCTGATTGCCCATGTGTAGGTTGGGTTAACAGCAAAACGCTCGCCGTCTTTAAAATCACGGTGATTTTCAATGGTGTCAAAAACCGCATTCAATCTAACTGCATTGTTATTATCAATGACTTTATTCGTGTCGACTGCGATGCTGCTAGCGGAGAAAGTATCGATGCCAGCATTTAGTGTTGTGAAATCACCTGAAAAGTCAGCTGTTTTCGTCACACGGTTGACGATACCGCCACCGCCACCACGGCCGAACAACAAGGCATTCGCACCACGAAGTACTTCGATGCGTTCAATGTTGTAAAGTGGACGGAAATACTGAACGTCATCACGCAACCCGTCTACGAAAAAGTCTGCTGTCGTGTTTTGACCGCGAATTGTCAATTGGTCACGATGGTCTTCACCTTGGCCAATACTTACGCCAGGCGTGTATTGCATAACATCAGCTACACTGAACAATGCCTGATCAGAGATTTGCTCTGCACTGATGATCGAAGCTGACTGAGGTACGTTAAGTAGTAGCGTAGGCGTTTTTATCGCATCAGCGACTTGCTGGCCAAAGAATGCGCCGCGGATGGTAATACGCTCAACATCACCTTCGCCGTAGCTTACTGCTGCATCATCAGCCAGTGCGACAGCACTTGCACCTGTCAAAGCTAATAGCATTGACGTGTGTAGTAGTGTTTTTTTCAAGGGAGTGTCCTCGTTTTTCTGTGTGTTCTTAAATTTCGGCGCTAATACTAACGATTCTCATTTGCTTTTTTAAGTTAATTTTTCAGAAAATTTAGATTAATTGATTTACGTCAAAAGAAAAACGCGTCAAAAAAACACAAAAAGCTAATTAATTACAATCAGTTACACTGATTAAGAGAGTATTTTCGAGGCTAAAGAAAAGCACAAAAAGAAATAGCTTAGAAGGATCTATGATTAAGAAGAGAAAAGAAAGTGATGGAAAAACCACCACCTCTTCACAAAGTTATGATCGCTACAATGCACGCTGACGGACAATTTCGTACAAACAAATGCCAGTCGCAACAGAAACATTCAGGCTAGAAACACTGCCCGCCATCGGTAATTTTACCAAGTCATCACAGTGTTCACGAGTTAAACGACGCATGCCTTTACCTTCCGCGCCCATGACCAAAGCACACGGCCCCGTCATTTTGACTTCGTACAAACTCTGAGTGGCTTCGCCCGCAGTACCCGTTACCCAAACGCCTCGTTCTTGCATGTGTTTCAGCGTTCGCGACAAATTAGTCACTTGGATCAGTGGGGTGGTTTCCGCCGCACCACAAGCAACTTTGCGTGCTGTCGCGGTTAGCCCAGCAGATTTGTCTTTTGGTACGACTACAGCGTGCACGCCTGCAGCGTCAGCCGTGCGTAAGCATGCGCCTAGGTTATGAGGGTCAGTCACACCATCCAAAACCAACAAGAAAGGTTGGCTTTGACTATCGAGAATGACATCTAGATCGTTTTCATCAAGAGGCTTTGCCGGTTTTGCACGAGCAACTACACCTTGATGCTGTTCACCTGAGACTTTGTCGTCTAGCACTTTGCGCTGACAAAACTGGATACTAATACCGAAGCGTCGCGCTTGATTAACAATCGTACTCAGCCTCTCGTCATTACGACCTTTTAATACGAATACTTCAATAACGCGTTCTGGTTCGCGCTCCAATACCGCTTGCATCGCGTGCAAGCCATACAGCCACTCTTGCTGTGCCATTACCGTTTCTTGCCTTTTTTAGATTTAGGGGGACGTTTTTTTGAAGACCTATCGTCTTTTGCCCCTCGAGATTTACGTTTATCTGTTGGACGCTCCGTTCTTCCTTCGCGCCCTTTGCTGCCACCTTTGCCTTTTGCCGTTTTTTTACTGACAGTACGAACCGTGACCTTTTTACCTTTTTTTCCTTTTAACAGCGCGCCATCGATCACCAAATCAATTTTGCGTTCATCAAGGTTGACCGCGACCACTTTTACCGTCAATTGGTCGCCCAAGCGGAAGCTATTATGGCCAGACTCTCCCATCAAAGCTTGCTTCACATCGTCGTAATGATAATAGTCGTCATCCAAAGACGTGATGTGTACCAGGCCATCGATATGATATTCAGTTAACCTCACAAACAGGCCAAAATTAGTCACCGAGGCGACAACACCTTCAAAGCTCTCGCCGACGCGATCAAGCATAAACTCACACTTAAGCCAATCGGCTACGTCTCGTGTCGCATCATCTGCTCGTCGCTCAGTGGTGGAACATTGCTCACCGAGCTGCTCGATTTCTTCCACCGTGTATGTTTTTCCACCTGTCGTTTTTTGCTTTTGTTTTTTCAGTATTGCTTTTATTGCTCGATGAACAACTAAGTCGGGGTAACGACGAATCGGCGATGTGAAATGGGCATATGCATCTAACGCTAAACCAAAGTGCCCAATGTTATCCCCCTCATAAACTGCTTGCTTCATAGAACGCAGCAACATAGTTTGAATCAGTTCATAATCCGGTCGGTTATTGGTTTTATTTACCACGTCTGTAAAGTCGGCAGGTGTCGCTTCGTCAGTAATACGATGAGGCACACCAATTTCACCGAGATAAGCGATAAAAGCAGACAAGCGGTCAGCATCAGGCTGGTCATGAATTCGGAACAGTGCAGAAGCTTGGTGCTTTTCTAACATTTTAGCGGCACTGACATTCGCCATGATCATGCACTCTTCGATCAGCTTATGTGCATCGTTGCGCACCAAAGGCACGATATTTTCAATTTTACGCTGAGCATTAAACACAAACTTACTCTCTTGTGTTTCAAACTCTATAGCGCCACGCTGCAATCTGGCTTTTTTCAGTGAACGATACAATGCATACAGATTACGCAAATGAGGAACGTGTTCTTCGTAGCGTTTGTGAAGTGCTTTGTCACCTTGCAGAATTTGCCAAACTTTAGTGTAGGTCAACCTAGCGTGACTATTCATCACCGCTTCGTAAAACTGAAATTCTTCCAATTTGCCCGAAGCAGAAATAGTCATTTCACAAACCATGCACAAGCGATCCACTTCCGGGTTGAGAGAACACAACCCGTTAGACAGTAATTCCGGTAGCATAGGAACAACTTGGTCTGGGAAATACACTGAGTTGCCGCGGTTCAATGCTTCTGTATCTAGCGCGGTACCGGGTCTAACATAGTAGCTTACATCTGCGATGGCCACCCAGAGTTGCCAACCACCATCATCTAAGGGCTCACAGAATACGGCGTCATCGAAATCTCTGGCATCTTCGCCATCAATGGTGACCAAAGGGAGCTGGCGCAGGTCAATTCTGCCCTCTTTAGCTTGATCGGGTACCTCTTCCTTTAAACGCGAAACGGCACGTGTCACGCCTTGAGGCCACTCATGAGGAATATCGAAAGTCCGCAGGGCCATTTGAATTTCCATCCCAGGGGCCATGTGCTCTCCGAGCACTTCAACAATTTTACCCACTGGGTTCACTCTGCGCCGCGGACGCTGCGTAATTTCCACTACGACCACATGACCCAACCTAGCGCCCATTGTGTGTTCGGGTGGAATGACGATTTCTTGGTTAATTCTACTGTCATCCGGTACAACAACCGCAAACCCATGTTCGATAAAGAAACGACCGACGATAGGTTCGGTTCTTGGCGTGACGATTCCGATAACGTTCGCTTCTTTTCTACCTCGGCGGTCAGTCGCACCAATTCTTGCCTCGACAATATCATCGTGCAATAGAGTTTGCATCTGACCTTGGCCAATATACAAATCGCCAGAATTATCTTCGGGGCGCAAGAAGCCAAAGCCATCACGATGACCAATCACACGCCCGCGAATGACAGGTTCGCTGCCAGTGGCCAAGACGTACTTTTTGTGTTTGTTAAACAGTATTTGCCCTTCTCGCTCCATCGCGCGAAGACGACGTTGAATACCTATACGACTGTCTTCATCAAAGGCATTGACTAGGTTGCAAATGTCGAGAAAGGACAAAGGTTTCCCGTGCTGAGTGAGTATCTCTAACAAATACTCACGGCTAGCCACCGGGTTTTCATACTTTTCCTTTTCACGCTGATAATGCGGGTCCTTACTCTTCATTCGGTGTACCAAAATATTAAAGGAGAATCTAAACTGCGCTTAGTATAACAGCTACGAGCCCAAAAAAACCGCGACTTCACAGTCAATTACCCGTGTTTTTATGGGAAACGATCACTGAAACGTCATATTTACGATTTATATTGATTACATATTCAATGAAAAAGTGAACCGCGATGGACAGAAGGCGATTTCTAAAACTAAGCTCAGCAGTGAGCACGGGACTTGTAATCAGCACACAAATGTATGGTTGCTCATCCAAACACTTTGTGTTGCCAGAAAACCAAGTTGAATTTAACCACGGCGTAGCGAGTGGTGACCCAACGCAATCGGCAATAGTCTTGTGGACGCGTGCGACACCCGTAAATAGCCAAGACACGCAGGTTCATCTGGTTTGGCAATTAGCCAAGGACAGTAGTTTTACCCAAATTGTCCGAGAAGGCAGCGCTCAAGCTTCAAAAGTCACAGACTACACAGTGAAAGTCGATGTACGCGATCTCGAGGAAAATCAAGCGTATTATTATCGATTTATTACTCAGAAGAATTCCAGTGTTACGGGCACCACCCGCACTTTGCCCAAAAGTACTGTAGAGCAAGTGAAGCTGGGAATTTTCTCTTGCTCCAACTACCCGGCAGGCTTCTTCAATCCATACATGGCAGCGTCACAAGACAGTGAGATTGATGTCGTGCTTCACTTGGGTGATTATATTTACGAATACTCAAGTACAGGTTATGCCACTGAAGATGCACAACGCCTTGGTCGCACTTTTGACAAAGACAATCAGGGAGAACTGTTTACACTTGATGACTACCGCAAACGCTACGCAACATATCGCACCGATAAAGGCTTGCAAGCGCTGCATCAAGCCAAACCCTTCATCGTTGTCTGGGATGATCATGAAGTTGCCAATGATACCTACAACGAAGGCGCGGAAAACCACAATGAAGGCGAAGGTGATTTCTTTGCGCGCAGAGCGGCCGCCGTGCAAGCCTATTATGAATGGCTGCCAATTCGTCCCCCAATGGGCGACACACAGCCTCACATTTATCGCACGTTTGAATTTGGTGATTTGATCGCACTACATATGTTAGATACTCGTGTCATCGGTCGTGACAAGCAGCTGAACTACGGGGACTACCGCAATACTGAAACCGGCGAATTTGATACCGATGGGTTTGTTAGAGATATGTCTGACGCCAGTCGCTCTTTGCTTGGTTCAGAGCAACGTGATTGGCTCATCAATCAGGTGAAGAAAAGCCCTTCCCACTGGCAAGTACTTGGTCAACAAGTATTGATGGGTAAAATGCACTATCCCGCTGAGATCTTTGCCGGTCAAAATCGTGAGAAGATCCCTCAAACTATTGAACAACTTGTCGGTATTAAACAAAAACAACTCAAAGGCGAGACGCTGTCTGACGTCGAAACAAAACGACTCACTACGACAATGCCATACAATCTTGACGCCTGGGACGGATACCCCGTCGAGCGCGAGATGATTTACGGCTCAGCAAAGCAAGCGAATAAGCAACTGGTCGTATTCGCTGGCGATACACACAATGGTTGGTGTAGCGATTTGGTTGATAACAACGGTGAGATTAGAGGTATTGAGTTTGCAACCGCCGGCGTGTCGTCACCAGGTATCGAGAGTTATCTTAAACTGAGTGACGATACCGCGAAAAATTTGTCGCAGGCTCTGCCTCTGCTGATCAAAGATTTGACCTATTGTAACCTCCACCAACGTGGTTACCTAACGGTGACATTCACTCGAGAAGAGGCACAAGCTCATTGGTACTATGTTGATACCATCAAGTCGGAAGATTTTGTCATCGCAGATGAGCACACGGTCACGTTTCAAGGCTAATTTTGCCTAGCTGACGCTTTGATTAATGCCCGCTCTTGCTCTGTCGCAAGGTGGGCATCCCACCACGCTAATCTCGGCGCCATTAACTTAAACCACAACGGTGGGATCAGCGTCACTAACATACAACCCAAGTACCCTGAAGGAAGGGTTGGTGAATCAGGCATCGCAGTCAATTGATAGAAAGGCACATGTCCGTGGGCATGATGGTGAGAGTGACGCGACAAGTTAAACATGCTCCAAGAGCTTATTCTCCGATTGGTATTCCAAGAGTGCCTTGGTTCAACGCGCTTACTGGCATCTCTCACTAATCCGTAATGTTCCATGTAATTGACGATTTCCAACATTGTTTTTGCCCACAAACCGCAGACAACAAAGAATACTGCCCCCCACAATCCCGCCATCCAAATAGACCATACGACTAAAACCAAACTCATCGCATACCCTCGAAGGCACACGTTGGCTACAGAAAACATCGGTAATTGTCGTTTTGCCAATCGTTTTTTTTCAATGTTCCACGCACTGATATTGCCACCAATCGTAGACAATACTATGTGTTGATATACGTTTCTTCCTCTGGGTGCGCTGGCAGGATCGCTCGGTGTTGCCACCCAGCGATGGTGATTATAGACATGCTCAATAGAGAAATTACTGTCAAAGCTAAACGCTAACAACCAACGCCCGATAACCAGTGACGCCTTGTCGTAGGTACGATGGATCAGCTCATGTCCAGTGACTGTGCCCAATGTCGAAAGCATTAAGCCGATATAAGGAATGGCAGCGAGCTTTTGCCATAGCGAGGTATTGGCTTTTGCTACATTAAAATCAAAACCGGTCAACGTTGTCAGTGCCGCTCCCATACCAAACACGTCGTCCGGGCTAATCTGCCACAGGCCCGCGCATAGCAATAAAAATGTTAGCGGCAACGCGCAGTGCAGCAAAAACACTAAGATATTCTCGTGATGAAAGTTAGGCTCAGATAAATCGTCACCTAAAAACAAATCGCCCAGCACTATGATGCTGGACGTCACAACGAATGTGATAGGAATTGCCATGCCGCCGACAAATACACTGCTGATGGCCGCCAATGCAAAACAATGAAACAAGGTAAACTTGAGGTAGTGAAGCACTCGCTAGTCCTCCATCATTTCGATGCTGATATCAGACATGGGCGTACTTTGGCACGTTAAGATTACGCCTTGAGCTTGTTCATCCGGGTCAAGCACATAATCGAAATCTACCAGTGGACGAATGTTTCCCGACGTCAATTTGCAACGACACGTACGACAACTGCCTACCTGACAGCTAAAAGGTATGTCGATACCATTACTCAATGCGCCGTCGAGTATGGTTTGGCCTTTTTCTACATCAAACGTCTCATCACCGAAGCTCACTAGATTAGTCACACTTATTCTCCTTGCAGCCTAATTGGCAGTGTAAGCGTCGCAGGTAAACAGCAGTGTTTTCTGATTGACAAAAAGGGAGCATTAATTGACATTTGTTAATGAAACCAGTGCCCAAAGAGAGATCGGAGTGGTATTTATCTGTGCGGAATGGTGTAACACGTAAATCGAGAATGGCATGCAATATCAAGGTTCAAAGCAAATACGCGCACCACTTCACTACTTACAAATCGCCTATATGGTTTTGCAGCAAAAGGGCGTTGACGGTGATAAGTGGTTGTCAAAAGCCGGACTCACCTTTAACGACGTTATGCTCAATCAGAAACAAATTTCAATGTCGAGCTTTATCGATTTGGTCAGTGCTGCCAGCACCTTGTCCAACACGCCTCATATTGGCCTTGTGATAGGCCAACAACTCACGCTACAGCATCATGGTGTAATGGGGTTAGCCATGCAAAATTGCCTCACCCTCCGTGAAGCACTAGCGGTTATGCACCGCTATCTCATCACGCGAACGCCACTTTTTATGCTCGACTACGGTATCTCTGATGACGCAGTGAATGTGACTTTGCTTCCTCAAATGGATTTAGACGACGCCAATAAGTTGATCAGTGAAATCATCGTCAAAAGTACCTACCAAGCATTAATGCAGCTCAGTGAAAGTCGGTTTACTATCGACGTATTTTTCCCTTTTCAAGCGCCGAAATATCAGGACAAAGCCGCTTCATTTTTCTCAGGTCGTCTTTTGTATCAGCAGGATCGATTAGGACTTCGATTCCATCGTTCGCAACTTGATACTCCCTTAAAGTCAGGAGACCCACAAGGATTCTTGGCAGCTCAACAATTCTGTGAAATGGAAAAAGCACAACTCAACAAAGCGGTAAATCTGGTTGAGAAAGTACAGGGGATACTGTTTGCAGCGAATTTCGATATTCCTACTCTTGAAGACATTGCGAGAGAGTTATCCATGACACCTCGTACGCTGCACCGTCAATTGCAAAAACTCGGAACGCAGTACAAAACGCTGCTTTGCCAAGTTCGCCATCAAAAGGCCAAAACAGGCCTTCAAAATGGTCAAAAGATAGAGAGCGTTAGCCTGCAACTCGGCTATCAAGACGTCGCGAGCTTCCGGCGAGCCTTCCACCAATGGCAAGGTTGCTCTCCATCACACTATAAAAAGCAATCGGCAACAAACGACGCCGCCGATTGATACCAGTTGCCGTTTAAGCTTCACTGTCCATAGGTATATGAGAACTCGATACCATAGAATCGCGAATGTATCGTGTCTGTTCAGCGCCGGCGCCTAGGTTGACAACCCGTCCTAACTATTAAGAGGACGCCTTGCTTTACGCACTGCTTTTGGATGCATAAGCTGACCCAATTTATCAAGACACATCGCAATTTTGGCGTGAGTGGCTTTGTCATCGGTAATCGCGTTGTACAACCAATGATAGGCATCTTCATAATCATAAGGGCTGCCATAACCGTCGATAAATAGCTCAGCTAACTGTATCTGTGCCTTCAGGTTACCCAATGCACTCGCTTCTCGTAGATACACCACAGCACGCTTCTTGTCTGTTTGCACTAGCGTGCCATTGGCAAAGTAGCGCCCTAACTGCTCAAGGGCTGCGGGGAACCCTTGCTCAGCCGATTCCACGATGAAATCGATGCCTCTAACGGGTTCAGCATCAACACAAACGCCCCAGGCCAGCATATCACCCCATAGAAATTGGTACGCCGGCACTTTTAACACTTCCGCTCTCGCTTCTATGTCTTGTACAAGCTGGCAGCGGTCGAGTACGACACGGTCTAAGTGTTCATTCTTATTGATGAGACGAATCAACTCGTCTTGAGTATAGAGCTGTACCGCTTTTAACTCTTGGCTCAAAGCACTGCTAGAGAAGCCCACGAGCAGTAGGCTAAATACGGGGAAGAAAAGTCGAAGCATCGCCATCATCTCTCTAGAAAACTAAAAAAAATCAATTCTAGTAGTTAGTATCGGCAAATACAGACAAAAGATAAATGTTCAATTTAGCTTAGACGTCAGCGCCGATGCCACTTGCCGTGCGTGATCCGCCACATCGATTCCTAAATCAGTAAGATAACCGCCATCAGGTTGGGTAATTAAGCCCTTTTCGTATAGCCGCTCAGCAGCTAATACCATGGATTGGCTTGCGTCGTGGTGTATTTTTAATCCTTGCATAAGACTTTGCGTAGGGAATTTGAGAAGAAGATTCAGTTCGTCAGTTTTGTCCTGATTAAATGCCATACTGCCCTCTTTGGATGAGTTATCATTATTTTATGAAAATAAACCTTATCAGCACATCCGAAGGAAAAATAGTCGTTTCGACTGATCGGACATCGCGGGAAATTGGTATACTCTACTCAAAAGACTAGCCCGTGGACCTCACTCATTCAAATGAAATACAAAGATTTACGTGATTTCATCGCTCAGCTTGAAGCTAAAGGCGAACTAAAACGCATCAGTATGCCCATCGACACTGAGTTGGAGATGACAGAGATCGCCGACCGTACACTGCGCGCAGGCGGCCCCGCACTGTTGTTTGAAAACCCCAAAAACAGTGACATGCCTGTATTAGCGAATTTATTTGGTACACCTCAGCGCGTCGCTATGGGCATGGGTCAAGATTCAGTAGAAGCACTGCGAGAGGTCGGCAAACTACTTGCGTATCTCAAAGAGCCTGAGCCACCAAAAGGGTTGAAGGACCTCTGGTCGAAAATCCCGGTTTTCAAACAAGTACTGAACATGCCGGCCAAAGAAGTTCGCAAAGCGCCATGCCAAGAAGTTGTCTTAACCGGAGACGATGTCGACCTCACTAAGTTACCGGTGCAACGCTGTTGGCCGGGTGATGCTGCCCCCCTTATCACATGGGGCTTAACTGTTACCAAAGGCCCGCACAAGAAACGCCAGAATCTCGGTATTTATCGCCAGCAAGTGTTAGGCAAAAACAAACTTATCATGCGCTGGTTATCCCATCGTGGAGGCGCACTCGATTTTAGAGAATGGTGCCAAACCCATCCCGGCGAGCCTTACCCTGTCTCGGTAGCACTAGGCGCTGACCCTGCCACTATTCTTGGCGCCGTCACACCAGTACCAGATACGTTATCCGAGTACGCTTTCGCCGGCTTGCTTCGCGGTGATAAGACAGAAGTCGTCAAATCCGTCAGCAATGATTTGCAAGTGCCAGCAAGTGCAGAGATCGTACTCGAAGGGTACATTGCCCAAGATGAAACTGCACCTGAAGGGCCGTACGGCGATCACACTGGGTATTACAACGAAGTCGACGAGTTTCCAGTTTTCACTGTTACTCATATTACGCATCGCAAAGACCCCATCTATCACAGTACTTATACGGGTAGGCCGCCTGATGAACCCGCAATTTTAGGCGTTGCGTTGAACGAAGTCTTCGTGCCGATTCTGCAAAAGCAGTTCCCCGAAATCGTTGACTTCTATCTCCCTCCCGAGGGGTGTTCGTATAGGATGGCTATCGTAACAATGAAAAAGCAATATCCCGGTCACGCTAAGCGGGTCATGATGGGGGTATGGTCATTCTTGCGCCAGTTTATGTATACCAAGTTTGTGATTGTTTGTGACGACGATGTCAATGCCAGAGATTGGAATGACGTGATATGGGCAATTACAACACGTATGGACCCGGCGCGAGACACAACAATGATCGAAAACACACCCATCGATTATCTCGATTTCGCGTCACCGGTATCCGGTCTTGGTTCAAAAATGGGGATGGATGCGACCAATAAAATGCCAGGAGAGACAGATCGAGAATGGGGCGAGCCCATAGTCATGGACGACGCTGTCAAATCCAGGGTGGATGACATCTGGGACCAGCTTGGTATCATGAAATAATCAAAGTTTCGCAGACAATGCATCTGTGAATCAGAAGTAAGACGCACACTAAAGAAGATAAAGCATGTCACAATTTGAATGTCAGGTAACCGATATATCACCACTAACGGAAGTGGTATACAAAGTAGAGCTAGCACCAGCTGAGTCCATAGAGTTTGAAGCGGGACAATACATCATGGTGCACATGGGAGAGAACGATAAACGCCCGTTCTCGATTGCGAATGCAGCCTACGACAATAAACGTATAGAACTCCATATCGGCGCTGATGAAAGCAACACTTACGCTACTGAAGTGCTAGACAAAATGAAGTCCGAAGGCAAGGTCACTCTGAGCGGCGGACACGGCCACGCGCATTTACGCGATGGCGCGATGCCAAAAATTGTTATTGCCGGAGGCACAGGTTTTTCTTACGCCTACTCAATCGTACTGCAAGCACTTCACAATGATCCCAATGCCAATGTGACACTTTATTGGGGGGCCAAGCAAAAAGCCGATTTGTATCTGTTCGATGAGATTTCGGGATTAGCACAAAAACATAAGCATTTCAGTTTTGTTCCGGTTGTAGAAGAAGCGGACGAAAACTGGCAAGGAAAAACGGGCTGGGTTCACCATGCCGTGCTCGATGATGTTGCCGACTTTTCGAGTGTCCAGGTCTATATTGCAGGTCGATTTGAGATGGCTAAGACGGCTAGAGCAGATTTTACGGCGAAAGGCCTAGCGCTCGAAAATTTATTCGGAGATGCTTACGCTTTCATCTAAAAATCGAGAATAAACATGAAAAAGTCACCCTTTCTGATTGCTGCTTCCATACTGCCGTGTTTTGTAGCCGCTGATCTTGAATACAAAGATCAAAAACAACTGCACGATATTGCCGATGCCATATCACCGGCAAATATCGAGAAAGACATCAGAAAGTTGGTGAGTTTTGGCACTCGACACACACTTTCCGAAACCCAATCCGACACTCGCGGCATCGGTGCCGCACGGCGCTGGATTGCCGAGGAGTTCGAACGCATATCAGCTGACTGTGGCGGGTGCTTAGAAGTGTACTTCCAAAGCGCAACGTTTGAGGGTGAAGCGCGTATTCCCAATGCCACCGAAGTGGTAAACGTCATAGCAGTACAAAAAGGCACGAGCGATCCCAATCGATACGTCATTATGTCGGGGGATATTGATTCTCGCGTCTCCGACGTAATGGACTTTACCTCTGACTCTCCTGGTGCTAATGACAATGCGTCAGGTGTTGCCGGCACGCTTGAAGCCGCTAGAGTACTGTCTAAGTACAAGTTTAATGGCAGCATTGTTTATGCAGCGCTATCTGGCGAAGAGCAAGGCCTATTTGGTGGGAGAATACTCGCCGAACAAGCCAAAGCTGATGGTTGGCGGCTCAAAGCAGTACTTAATAACGATATGATCGGTAATATAGAAGGGGTAAATGGTGTCATCAATAACACCACGGCCCGTATTTTTGCTGAGGGAACCAGAGTATTAGAAACGCCCGATGAAGCTAGGTACAGAAGGTTTACAGGTGGTGAAGTTGACTCACCAAGCCGCAACCTCGCCCGTTATATTGATTTAATGGCCGATAGATATATCGAGAATTTGGATACTATGGTCATCTATCGCTTGGACCGCTTCCGTCGAGGTGGTCATCACAGGCCGTTCAATGATTTAGGCTTCCCAGGTATCCGGATAATGGAAACCAACGAAAACTATAATCGCCAACACCAAGACCTACGCACAGAAAATGGTATCGAGTATGGCGATACCATAGACGGTGTTAACTTCGAATACGCTGCCAAGTTGACAGGTTTGAACGCTGTGAGCTTGGCTGGAATGGCTTGGGCGCCTAATCCGCCAGCGAAGGTGGAGATCAGTGGCGCTGTGCAACCCTCCACAACGCTGAAATGGGCGAAAGCGGATGAGATGACCAACCCAAACCTGGCGGGATACAAAATCTATTGGCGTTACACAGATGCCCCTCAATGGCAGTTCAGTCGCTTTGTCGGTGATGTCACAGAGTTCACGCTAGACAACGTAGTTATAGACAACTACTTCTTTGGTGTTGCCAGTGTCAGCAAAGCAGGCTTCGAAAGTCCAGTTGTATTCCCTGGGGCCGCTGGTAGCTTCGGCGACTAAGGCGCCAACGCTGTATTGGGATGAAAGACACGAGCTCACAAGCGACAAAGCAATGCGTTTGTGAGCACTCTCTGCTAAGCTTCTGATAACTCGATGCTTTACATAAAGGATTTATCATTGAGGTTCATGCTAATAAGTTTAGTAACGTTATTTATCACTCTGTTACCAGCAGCCAATGCTGCGGACTCACCGACGCTTAAATTCGTCTCGACGCCAATACCGACTCTCGTGTCTAATAGTACAGACGAGGCGCGATTGCAATCGATTATTGCCCGTGCATTTTCACACAGCGATATTGAAGCCGAATTTACGATTGCGCGTCGCGCGTTTGTTGGAAGTGGCTTAATTTCCGGAAAATATGACGGCCATTTTGCGATGGCAGGTTTTGATGAACAAAGCGATAAGTTTCTTTACTCTGCACCTATCATACAATTGAATCTGTTTTTGGTCAGCAAAGACACCAAAGCTACCACTATCAGCTCTTTCGCAGATCTGGAAGACGCGCGGGTTGGTATCCTAAATCGCCATGCTTTTAATCCTTTGATAAGAAGCTATTCGGGTGTCAAATGGTCAAGAAATCCAACCCTTGCCGACTTGTTCAAACAACTCGGTGACAAGCGCACTGATTTCGGTTTACTCGACAAATTAACTATCGACGAGCTCAATTTACTGCTGTCGGCACAACACCAAGAATTACTCACGCTGTCTCCTGTTCCGCTGGTCAGATCTAGCTATGTACTATCAATAAATCGAACTACACCCAACGCCGCGCAGTTGTTAGAACAATTCAATAAAGCCATCACCGAAATGCGAGCGTCGGGCGAAATCGATAAAATATTAGATACAGTAGACGGCCATTCCAATAGATCTTCGTTACTCAACCCAAGCCAGTATCAAAGAACGTTAAACCGTTGGTAAGCGCTTCAATAATTACAATAATCATCCGCCGACATAGAGAACACCATGGCCAAACCAAACACTGAAAAAAGCACGCTGTGGACGTTGCTCGCTGATCATAAACCCAAACGCAAACAATTTGTCGTGATGACGTTGTTAGTTTTGATCGCGACGGCTTTTGAATTAGTGATCCCACTTTATAGTAGTCATCTGGTGGATAGTATTAGTGCATCAGGTCTTGATTATTGGATTATTGCAAGCCTTATTGCTCTCGTGCTCATCGCTGCGGTAAGTGAAGGAATACTCGGTTGGTATGGTGCGAGATTAGGCGAAGACGTCAATTTGAGCTTGCGGTATTCTCTCATTGGACGCGTACTTAACGCTCAGCAAAGTACCATGAATCAGCAGCACAGTGCCGAACTAAGTGCACACATTGCCAATGACTCAATGTCGATAAAGTCAATATTGGCAGAGGACTTAATTGGGCTACTAAGCGGTGTTATTTCCTTAATTAGTGTCATCATCGTGATGTCTATCCTTGATTGGCGTCTAACTCTAGTACTCGTCACTTGTGTGTTGGTTGGGTTTGTCATTATCACGCCGCTCGCACTTTCTATGCAAGGCATTGGTCTTGCAGTTCAAAATGCCGAGGCTAATCTAATCAGCCAGACTACCGATTGGTTCAGAAGCAGCAAACTAGTTCGAGCTCACAATGGTGCAACCGATATTTTGAAGCAAGGTGATGTACTGCTTGCCAATAGCTACAAACATGCAATGCGCCAGGCAAAAGTGCTCGCTATGATTGGGCCGATATCCAATCTGGTATTAATGATGAGCATGGTAGCGATTTTGGCTTGTTCTGCCTATTGGATTGCTAATGGATCATTAACCTTAGGCACGGTAACGGCATTTTTGATGTATCTGTTTGGTCTCGCATTCCCACTAATGGCGATGGGAATGTTTTTTAGCCGATTGCAAAGAGCCATGGGCGCCTCGGTGCGCTTACAAGAAATCAGCCAATTTCCTATTGAAGCCAATACTGGTAACAGGACGCTCGAAGACATTCGCAGTTTAAGAACAGATAGTCTTTCTTTTTCCATTGACGAACACACGATTCTTAACAATGTGACAGTGTCTTTTTCAGACGTTGGGATGACTGTAATCGTGGGAATGAGTGGCAGTGGTAAGTCGACCTTAATTCAGCAATTACTGGGGTTTTACCAACAAACACAAGATGCCATTTATGTGAATGACTTACCCATGTCAGATTATAACCTGTTGTCGGTCAGGCATCACATGGCTTGGCTTGACCAAGAACCCAAACTTTTCTGTGCCAGTATCCGTGACAATCTCACCCTTGGGCTTGTTGAGATACCTGATGACACGACTATCATCGCAGCCCTAGGCCAGGTTGGCTTGGGAAAGTGGTGTGACAAACTCGATAACAACCTTGATACGCTGCTAACCGAGCAGCTACAACAACTATCTGGGGGAGAAAAGCAACGATTTGCCTTAGCAAGGGCATTGCTTCGCAAACCCAAGGTGCTCATTATGGATGAGCCAACTTCCGCATTAGATAAGGACAATGAAGCCAAATTGATGGGCTTGATTCGCGAAATGGCGAAAGACATCAGTATCGTCATGGTCACTCACAATAAGGCGTTAATATTACCGACTGATACGGTCATCGAACTGGATAGTGGACGTGTGACTCCGGCGGTGAAATGATCCCTAAAAATTAGTCTGTTCGGCACTATCGCCTGATAATCTTGGCATAAATGGCGGCATCAAAGAATCGTTCGTGCTTGAAAATAGCCTGTTTAAACCTGCCCTCAAGTTCGAAACCTGCCTTAGCAACGACACGTTCAGATTGGGAATTACCGGAGAATATAGTAGCGAATATTCGGACTAAATCAGTTTGGGTTCGGGCTACTTCTAACATAGCGTCAACGGCCAAAGGAACAATACCTTTGCCCCAATACGCTTTATCGAGCCAATAACCTATCTCTCCTGATCGAGCGTACTCAAAAACACCTGGTTTAATACCAATACACCCTACCAATGTGCCATCAAACTCAATTGCCCTCACCAAGGCCTGCTTACTTCCTGTAGTCACCCACCACTTTGCATCATCAAGCGAGTATTGATTGGGAATTTTGCTGGACAAATAATAGGTTACTTCGGGTGTGTTTAGAATGCGAACTAAGTCCTTGATATCGGAGTCGATAAACTCCCTCAAACGCACCATAACTTATCTCCTTGTAACTGCCCTAGTAACAGTTAACTCTACCGTCATTACCCATTAAATTCGAGTAAAATCAGGTACATTTAGTCCTGATACTCGAGCGCTGCCATGCCTTCGACTTTGTAACGTGTCTTGGTTTTATATGGTATCTCTGGATTCGAGACTACAGGGGCTTTGAATAATGAAGGTATCAATAGTTGTTAACGAGGTCTCAATACCAAAGAAATGGAACAAGCCAAGGTAAAATAGACAAGCTACTGCCATCGTTATGAAGAGTCTAGCGTGTTGACGGCGACTTCTCATGAAGTGATAAAGAGGTGCTTCCATACCCGCTCCTTGGGCAATTCAGCTTAACCGCACTTAAAATGAAATACTGTAACTCAGTTCAACTCGGTTGTTGTAACTGCTATCCCACGGCAATGTTAATTGGCTATCTTCTGCCGACCACTTATCGTGTATTGCGGCGATCTCCCACTCGTGCGACTCAAGAATACCCGGCATCAAAAAATGTAAGCCGAGCGTTTGACTACGAGGAAGGTCGATAGGCTGACTAAACGGAATCGAAATTTCATGACGAGATTGCTGTTTTGCGCTCAAACCGAATGAAAAGTCCTCGTAGTCCCACCACGAGGCGAGCTGGATGGCATGCGTCGATACCCGTTGACTCAAATGGCCATGACTCATTACACCCTTGTCATACATCAAGGATCCCTGAAGGCGCATACCCGAATCTAGGGCTTGAGTGAAGTTGAGTTGATAAGACTTTTGTTTGCACCCTTTGAAGGCGATCTTGTCTTTGCTAAAGGAGACAGCAAGATTATCGGTGAATTTAGAATTCAACCACGCCTTTGCGTCGTCAGATAATTTAACGCCACAACTCCCTTGGTATGAAACCAATATCAAGGTACAACCTATTGCAAATTTTTGAACTCTCAGCATCGCCATCTCCTACCACAATTTATGGAGTAACTTTTCTGAAAAGGGGTGAGCCCCTGTATTCTGTTTACACCATATTTACATGGAGAACAAACTATAGATAAGAAATAGAGGCTATTGGGTATGTGAATTTAGACCAATTGATGAGGAATTGTGCAAACAGCGTTGCGCAATGACAACGAAACAGTCGTGGGGAGCCTTCTCTCAATTAACGTCTAACCAGCTTAATAAGCTTCGCCGATTTAAACGTACTCCCTTCTTGCGTGAGCCATATAGCCTGTTTGTTATCGATGCAAATAGCTTCAACTTGACTAAAGCCCTCGAGCTTTTGTATGTGCAGAATCTCGAAACTACGAGACAGCGATGCAATGAAGGGCGACATCATTCCCCAAAACGACGTTTGATACCCAGCCAATAAGAATTGCTCATTGTGAGCATCCCATGCTGCTCCTGTAATTACGCCTGGCAATCCTTGTATCTCAGCTAGCGGGCGAATCGATTGAACCTTATCGTCCTTATTGATTTTATAGACCAAGCCGACTTCTGTTGACCAGCTTTTAGAAAATAGGAATAGGTGTTCTTGTACATTGACTAAAGCTTCAGCGTCATAGTCATGTTCGAAATAAACGTGTTCAGACATATCGACGCCAGCGTACGTCAACGTCAGTTCAGTAATCTCATTCGGTGCGCCCTGATTGACTTTAAATAACGAAAGTGTCTCTCGCCTGCCACTGTTGTTACCGATATCGCCTATGTACCAATACTGTTCATCTGCAGTCATTGCTTCCCAATCTTGATTATCTATGGGCAAACGCTGGCTGAACAACACATCCCCTTCGAGAGAAATGCGGTACACAACGGGGTCATTCCCCGAATCATTAACAGATAACAGACTATTTTTTTCGCAATGTAAGCCTGACGTTTCTTTTAAACTATTGGGAAGACTGATCGCAGACTGCAGTGTGAACACCGCTTTTTCTCTCGACAGCACCTCGCCGGAAAAGAGAAACAGGAAACAAAATACAATGTGTATTACAAGCTTGATGTATAGGTATCGTGAAAGCAAAGTGTCAAAGCCTTGTGCGCTGAGTTTTGACTCAAAACTATAGTAAAAACAATAACAGGTTCGAATCAACTGCGCTAAGCTATTGTTTACTCCTGTAACGAGGTAACAGCTTAATAGGAAAAGGATTCTGGGATGAATGATCCGCTTATCGCCCTCGTGGTGATTGGTTTATTATCTATTGTCTGCCAGCTTGTCGCCCATGCCATCAAGTTGCCGGCGATTTTACTACTGTTGGTCGCGGGTATCGCCGTCGGCCCAGGCTTTGGGCTAATCGACGCCGATGCCCTTCTCGGCGAACTGTTGTTCCCCATCGTGTCTCTATCCGTTGCCATTATTTTGTTCGAAGGTGCATTAACACTCAAACTCTCGGATATATCTGGTCATGGTAGTGTGGTGAGAAATCTATGCACGATAGGCACTGTTATTACATGGATTGTAGCGGCATGTGCAGCTCACTTTGCGCTCGCATTCTCTTGGCCATTAGCATTTCTCTTTGGCGCAATTGTAACGGTAACCGGCCCTACTGTGATTGCGCCAATGTTAAGAGTTGTCAGACCCAGCGCCAAAGTTGATATGATTTTACGTTGGGAAGGTATCGTCATAGACCCAATAGGCGCATTGCTTGCAGTGCTTGTATTTGAGTTTATCGTTTCAACTCAAGGAGCCATTACCCATACCTTGAGTGCGTTTGCAGCCTCAATCGCATCTGGGGCAATCACAGGCTTAACGCTGGGCTTTTTGCTAGGGTTGTGCATTCGACACAATATCCTACCTCACTATTTAAAAAATACTGCCGTGCTGACTACCATGCTTGGGACATTTGCTTTATCAAATTATCTCGCCCACGAGTCAGGGCTGCTAACCGTGACATTGGCAGGTATTGTTTTAGCGAATATGAAGAATGTCGATGTAGACGACATATTAGAATTCAAAGAGACGTTAAGTGTACTGCTCATTTCAGGGCTTTTTATCTTACTCGCAACACGACTGGACCTAGAGTCTATCGCAGCAATCGGCACAAAAGGATTTTTCGTATTGCTTGCTCTGATGCTGATCGCTAGGCCACTTGCTATTTTTCTTTCTAGTGCCAAAAGCGACCTATTGCTCAAAGAAAAGCTGTTACTAAGTTGGATCGCTCCCCGGGGGATAATTGCAGCGGCAGTATCAGCGTTATTTGCACTAAAACTCCAAGAAAAAGGGTTCCCTCAGGCGGACCTACTCGTCCCCTTAGTATTTTTCATCATTATCACGACTGTCGTGGTGCAAAGTATCACGACAAAGCCTCTTGCCAAGATACTGGGTGCCCGGATGCCTCATGCTAATGGCATATTAATTTTCGGAGGCAATAAATTTGGCCGGTTGCTGGCTTCGGAGTTACAGAAAAATGACGTTGCTGTTTGTATCGCCGATACCAATTGGGACTTAGTGCGCGAATCCAGAATGGCGGATATTACGGTCTATTTTGGTAACCCCGCTTCAGAACATGCTGAGCGTCACTTGGAATTAAATCAGTATGGGCAAATGTTAATCTTATCGCCCTACCAACAATTAAATCCTGTTGTGGCAATGCACTTCAGTTACCTTTTCGGGAAAGACAAAGTAAAAGGGTTGAAGTTAAAAGAACGCAATAGCCGACCCAGTCACAGGCAAACCCAAGACTATCATGACAGTTTTGACTTATTTGATGAAAGCGTGACTTACGGGAAAATTGCCAGCGATCTGTCGAAAGACGCCGTAATCAAAACCACTACATTAACCGAAGCTTATACAATTGAGGACTATCAAGCGAACTATGGCGAAGCCTGCACTATGCTTATTGCCATCGAGCCTAATGGCCGCGTTCACGTGGACACCAGTCAACAACCTGTGCAACCAAAAGAAAATTGGAAAGTGATCAGTCTAATTCGAAACGAGAAGTGAAACAGCACCCTGTCACACTGTGACAGGGTGCCTCTCCCTGGAAAACGAGCGCCTCAAGTTCCCTTGTAACGAGAGATTTATTGTTGGTGTTTTACCTGAAATACGCCGTCGCATTGTATTTGCACTGTACGTGCCAATATTAATTTATCTTTATATTACAAAGCATTATAAAAATAACATGCCTTTGATATAGTAAATAGTATTAACCTTGCACCTAAGCTAATCAGTTTTCGCACCAAACTGGGGAGCAAAGTTTAACCATCACTTTGCTAAACGGGTTAATCCAGTGTTTGTCGGATACATTCGACGGTTTTGAGCATAGCGCCGCTATTTTTTTCAATGACAGACAATCCGGCGTTTCCATCACGCATTGCCGAGTCAGGGTTGCTTAACCATCCTTTTGAAAGCTCAACGATATCCGTGTCAGATTTAACAATCTGCAGTGCACCCTGTTCCATCAGGTATTCACATATGACTGGGTTATTATAAATATGTGGTCCCATCATAATGGGTAAAGACATTGCCGCAGGTTCCAATGCATTGTGCCCCCCTCTATCTGCAATACTGCCACCTACAAAAGCAACGGTGCCTATGCCAAAAGCATCATTGAGTTTACCCATTTCGTTTATTAACAAGACATCCGTATCATCAGAAATCGAGCTTGTATCCGTCGATTTAGACCAAGTTAAGGCTGTTGTCGATAGCATCTTTTCAACTATTACAAAGCGCTCTGGGTGACGTGGTACGAGTATCAGTAAAAGGTTTGGATAATGTCTGCGTAGTATCTCAAAAGCATTGAGCAAAAACTGCTCTTCTGGGTCATGAGTACTGCCAGCCACAATAACAGGACGCACACCCCGAGTGAGCCCCTTATACACTCGCTCCGCTGAAGGCGAGTGGGTCGAAGCTTGATCGAATTTGATGTTGTTGGTCAAGGTCAGCTTTTGGGCATCAATACCCAATTGCAAATAGTGATCGAAATCACGCTGTCCTTGCGCGCAAACATGGCTAACTTTCGCCAACATTGGCGCAAATAAATAGGAAATTTTGGCATAGCGCTGTGCGGAACGCTCAGTGAGCCTTGCATTAATAACAACCGTTGGGATGTGTCGCTTCCAACACGCATGAATCATGTTAGGCCAAAGCTCTACTTCGGTGATCAACACGACCTTGGGAGCTAGTCGTTTTAACATGGTATTCATGGCGAACGGTAAATCATAAGGTAAAAAACAATGCTGAACTGTGTCACCAAAGATATCTCTTACCCTAGCCGCGCCGGTAGCCGTTGTAGTCGTTATTGTAAAATGTGCAGAGGCGTCTTGCTTCATCAGAGTTTTTATCAGCACTGAAGCACTTACGACTTCACCGACAGAAACGCAGTGTATCAGGTAACCGCCTTTACGCTTCGGCCTGTAAACTAAACCAAAGCGACCGAACAATGCTTGCTCGTATGATGCTTTTACCGAACGGGAGCGCAGTTTCCAAAGGACAAAGGCCAAAGGAATCAACAAGCACAATAGTAACGTGTAGGTCCAACGAATAAGAGTTTGCCCTACACTCTCTTTTACCACAGACGATTCAAACGACATAACGATTAACAACACACCTTTTAAAAAGCCGGCCAAACGGCACGCAGGTTTCTACTTTTCGCTTTATATTAACACGGCAGGCCTAAGACCATCACCACTAGCTGTACAAACCCTAAAAACAAAAAAGCCGCCATGACAGCGTCAAGGCGGCTTTTCTTAGATTGTATATCTAAAGCTTATAGAGCAGCTTTAGTTACAACGTCAACTAGTGTCCAAGTCTTAGACTTAGAGAAAGGTGCACACTCACGAATAGTGACTGTATCGCCTTCTTGACACACGTTGTTCTCGTCGTGAGCGTGTAGCTTAGTAGTACGCTTGATGAACTTACCGTAGATAGGGTGTTTCACTTTACGTTCTACAACAACAGTGATGGTTTTATCCATCTTGTTGCTAACCACACGACCTTGTACTGTACGAATTTTTTGTTCAGACATTACGCATCAGCCTTTTGAGTCAGAATGGTTTTAACACGCGCGATGTTACGACGTACTTTTTTAAGCTGGTCAGTTTTTTCAAGCTGGCCAGTGCTATGCTGCATACGTAGGTTGAACTGTTCGCGAAGCAAGTTAATTAGCTCTGCGTTCAATTCTTCTACGCTCTTTTCATTCAGTTCTGTCGCTTTCATTACATCACCGTCCGAGTTACAAAGGTTGTTTTAAATGGCAGTTTTGCCGCAGCCAATTCAAACGCTTCACGTGCTAACTCTTCTGGAACACCTTCCATTTCGTATAGTACGCGACCTGGTTGAATCTGACATACCCAGTACTCAACGTTACCTTTACCTTTACCTTGACGAACCTCAAGAGGCTTCTCAGTAATTGGCTTGTCAGGGAAAACTCGAATCCAAATTTTACCTTGACGTTTAACGTGACGAGTCATGGCACGACGCGCTGCTTCGATTTGACGCGCAGTCATACGACCACGGCCAACCGCTTTAAGACCGTAAGAACCGAAGCTTACAGAGCTACCCTTGGCATTACCACGGTTGCGCCCTTTGTGCATCTTACGGAATTTCATACGTTTAGGTTGTAACATAATTAGCCCTCACGCTTAGCATTGCGGCCTTTCTTCTTAGGTGCAGCAGGTTGCTCTGCATTCGCAGCTGGCAATCCACCTAGAACTTCACCTTTGAAGATCCACACTTTAACGCCGATGATACCGTAAGTAGTCAAAGCTTCAGATGTTGCGTAATCGATATCAGCACGGAAAGTGTGTAGTGGTACACGACCTTCACGATACCATTCTGAACGCGCGATCTCAGCGCCGCCAAGACGGCCGCTTACTTCAACTTTGATACCTTTAGCACCCAAACGCATAGCGTTTTGTACCGCACGCTTCATAGCGCGACGGAACATTACACGACGCTCTAGCTGGCTAGAGATGCTGTCAGCAACAAGTTGTGCGTCTAGCTCTGGCTTACGTACTTCTGCGATGTTGATCTGAGCTGGCACGCCGGCTAGCTTAGAAACGTAGTTACGCAGTTTTTCGACGTCTTCGCCTTTCTTACCAATAACAACACCAGGACGAGCAGTGTGAATAGTTACACGAATGCTCTTAGCAGGACGCTCGATCACGATCTTAGAAAGTGAAGCGTTTTTAAGCTGCTTAGTCAGGTACTGACGAACCTGATGGTCATTGTACAAATTGTCCGCATAGTCTGCAGTATTCGCATACCAGGTAGAAGTCCATGGTTTGCTGATACCCAGGCGTATGCCATTAGGATGTACCTTCTGTCCCATTATCTACTCCTACTTGTCCGCGACAACCACAGTAATGTGGCTTGAACGCTTGAAGATGCGATCAGCACGGCCTTTGGCACGTGGCTTGATGCGCTTCATAGTTGGACCTTCATCAACAAAGATTTTAGCAACGACTAATTCGTCGATGTCTGCGCCTTCGTTGTGCTCTGCGTTAGCAATCGCTGACTCTAGTACTTTTTTGACTAGAGATGCAGCTTTCTTGGGGCTGTACGTCAAAACTTCTAGAGCTTTTTCAACGTGCAATCCGCGAACTTGATCCGCTACCAAGCGTGCTTTCTGTGCCGATGTGCGGGCAAAACGGTGTTTAGCTAATGCTTCCATTATTCTACCCCTTATCGTTTAGATTTCTTATCCGCGACGTGACCGCGGTAAGTACGCGTTGGCGCAAATTCGCCCAACTTATGGCCAACCATTTCATCGCTGATAATTACAGGAACGTGCTGGCGACCGTTATGGACCGCAATGGTCAACCCAATCATATCTGGGATGATCATAGAACGACGAGACCAAGTTTTAATTGGTTTACGTTCGTTCTTTTCCACTGCAGCCTCTACCTTCTTCAGCAAGTGAAGGTCAATAAAAGGACCTTTCTTGAGAGAACGTGGCATGGTGAATCCTCGCTATTACTTGTTTCGACGACGTACGATAAGCTTATCTGTACGCTTGTTGCTTCGGGTTTTCTTACCTTTAGTAGGAACACCCCAAGGCGTTACTGGGTGACGACCACCAGAAGTACGACCTTCACCACCACCGTGTGGGTGATCAACCGGGTTCATGGCAACACCACGAACTGTCGGACGAACACCGCGCCAGCGGTTAGCACCAGCTTTACCTAGTGAACGCAACATATGTTCTGCATTACCAACTTCACCGATAGTGGCGCGGCAATCAGACAATACTTTACGCATTTCGCCAGAACGTAGACGTAGAGTAACGTAGTTACCTTCACGTGCTAGAATCTGTGCGTATGCACCTGCAGAACGTGCAATTTGTGCACCTTTGCCAGGCTTCATTTCAATCGCGTGAACAGTAGTACCTACTGGGATGTTACGCATTGGCAAAGCGTTACCCGCTTTGATAGGCGCATCAGAACCAGACTGTACTTGGTCACCCGCTTTTGCACCTTTAGGTGCAAGGATGTAACGACGCTCACCATCTGCATAAAGCACAAGTGCGATGTTTGCAGAACGGTTAGGATCATATTCCAAACGCTCAACTTTAGCTGGAATGCCGTCTTTGTTACGTTTGAAGTCAACGATACGATAGTGTTGCTTATGACCACCACCGATGTGACGTACAGTAATACGACCGTTGTTGTTACGACCGCCAGACTTGCTGTTCTTGTCTAGCAAAGGAGCATGTGGTGCACCTTTGTGTAGATCAGGGTTAACAACCTGAACGACGTGACGACGACCGGCAGAAGTTGGCTTAGCTTTCAATAATGGCATTTCTAATCCCCTTACTCAGCACCACCGACAAAGTCGATGTCCTGACCTTCTTTAAGAACCACGTAGGCCTTTTTCCAGTCGCTGCGCTTGCCGAAAGACATACCGTGACGCTTAGTTTTACCTTTAACGTTCACAGTACGAACACCTTCAACCTCAACTTCAAACAGTTTTTCAACTGCAGCTTTGATTTCAGCTTTGTTCGCGTCTGTTGCTACTTTAAAAACAACTGTGTTGTTTGTTTCAGCAGCTAGAGTTGACTTCTCTGAAATATGTGGTGCTAGAAGCACCTTCAGTAGACGTTCTTCTCTCATGCTAACGCCTCCTCAAGTTGTTTAACTGCATCAGCAGTCATCAACACTTTTTCAAAAGCAATCAAGCTGACTGGGTCAAGGCCTGCAACGTCACGTACGTCTACTTTGTACAGGTTGCGAGCTGACAAGAACAAGTTCTCATCTACGTCTGCAGTAACGATAAGAACATCGTTAAGCTCCAGCTCATTCAACTTGGCTACTAGCGCTTTTGTCTTAGGTGTATCAACACCGAACTTCTCAACCACAACCAAACGGTCTTGGCGAACTAGTTCAGACAAAATGCTTTTAACTGCACCGCGGTACATTTTGCGGTTAACTTTTTGGCTGTGATCCTGAGGCTTAGCAGCAAATGCACGGCCACCACCAACCCAGATTGGGCTGCGGATTGTACCAGCACGGGCACGACCAGTACCCTTTTGACGCCAAGGCTTCTTACCACCGCCTCTAACTTCTGAACGCGTTTTCTGCGCTTTGGTACCTTGACGGCTGCCAGCTGCGTAAGCAACGACTACCTGGTGTACCAGAGCTTCGTTGAAATCACGTCCAAAGGTAGCTTCGGATACTTCAAGAGCGCTTTGCGCATCTTTCAATGTTAATTCCATCACTTAACTCCCCAGACCTTACGCTTTAACAGCAGGACGAACGATAACATCGTTGCCAGCTGCGCCAGGTACAGCACCTTTCACAAGGATAAGGCTGTTTTCAGCGTCAACACGTACAACTTCCAAAGACTGAGTAGTCACTTGCTTGTTACCAAGCTGACCAGCCATTTTCTTGCCTTTGAAAACTTTACCAGGTGATTGGTTTTGACCAATTGAACCAGGCGCACGGTGAGACAATGAGTTACCGTGAGTCATACGTTGTGAGCTAAAGTTCCAACGCTTGATAGCGCCTTGGAAACCTTTACCTTTAGATGTACCAATTACATCAATCTTCTTAGTGTCGTTGAAGATTTCAACAGTGATTTCACTGCCTACTTCAATATCGGCACCTTCGTTGTCTTCAAGACGGAATTCCCAAAGACCACGACCAGCATCAACACCAGCTTTAGCAAATTGACCTGCTTCAGCTTTGTTTACGCGGTTTGCCTTTTTAGTTCCAGTAGTAACTTGAAGAGCGCGATAACCGTCAGTTTCCTCAGTACGAATCTGAGTAACACGGTTTGGGGTCGCTTCAATAACAGTCACAGGGATAGACGTGCCATCTTCAGTGAAGATGCGAGTCATACCTACTTTACGACCGACTAGACCAATCGCCATTGTTAAAACCCTCTCTTGTTAGCCCAGGCTGATTTGAACATCAACGCCGGCAGCCAAGTCCAAACGCATCAAAGCGTCAACTGTTTTATCAGTTGGCTCGATGATGTCTACCAAACGCTTGTGAGTACGGATTTCATATTGATCACGCGCGTCTTTATTAACGTGCGGAGAAATCAGAACTGTGTAGCGTTCTTTGCGAGTAGGTAGTGGAATCGGACCGCTGACCTGAGCACCAGTACGTTTCGCTGTTTCGACGATTTCAGCCGTAGACTGATCGATCAACTTGTGATCGAACGCTTTCAAGCGAATACGAATTCTTTGATTTGGCATCGATTAAGCTCCAATCGAAAGAACAAAAAAATTCACCTTTTCACTCCCTTTCTAATTTGGGATGAAAAGATGCGCGTTAACCGTTGGTTCCCAATTGGAACCCTGTTTCTCTTTTCTAGCACGCCCGCTTCTAAGTAAACTTATCGACTTTGGCAACAACCCTAAAAACAGTGAAGTTGCGGCTGAAAAAATATGCCCTAATTGGGCAGTGGGCGCGAATTATACAGTTATTGACTAAGTTCGCAACCCCTAATGTGGAATTAATATACTATTTTAGTCTAGTTATTGGGGGCCTAACGTTGTTGTCTGACCATTTAGGGTATAAAGTGCTTGATATACCTATAGGAATGAAGGTTGCGTCGATACGTCAGCCGTGGTCGCAGTAAATAAAATATGCTAACAACAAGCCCTCACCAGCAGTCTCTTGAACAGATAAATTCCATTCTGGCAGCACACTCGTCTCTGCTCGATGCCTACCAACAGCTGGAGCCGATAATATTAACTATGTTTGGTGCCAAGCGAATGAGTATTTTTCAACGCCGCCGCCAGCATCAAGACTTAGTTGCGCGCTTCAAAACGGGTAAAGAAACACTAGAAATAAAGGTGCCTATTAGCCCGCTGTCGATCGCGGGATATGTAGCACTGGCACAATTACCTCTCATGATTGCTGATCCCTACGACAGTCAAGAGCTGGCAAGTATTCATCCTCGCCTGCGCTTCGCTGATAAATTTGATAAAAACAATGACTTTCGCACCAACAATATTCTGTGTGTGCCCATTTTAAATGCGGGCGTGTTATTAGGGGTTATTCAGGTTATCAACAAACAAAGCGGCTCGTTCACCGACTCGGACCTGCAATTAGCCAAAGAGCTGACTGAATTATTGGGTGCCAAATTTCGCTACGAACTCGGTGGCACGAACAATCCTTTTGACCTGTTGTTACACAAGGGCGTCATTAACCCTAAAGCGCTTAAGGAACTGATAGACTCATCAACTGATACCAAACACGTTGTGCAAAGGCTGATTTCAGAGCAACGCATCAAAGAAGAAGATATTGGTAATTCGCTCTCTATTCATTACCAAGTACCCTATATTCCCTTTTTGCCCGACAAATATCACTTATTCCAAGGGGAAAGTAAGCTTAATCTTTCATACCTAAAGCGCAACCATGTCGCCGTTATTGCAGACGCTCACGACCGCCCCATAGTTTTAATGGCCGAGCCCAATAATGCTGCTCTGTTGATGGAAATCGAAAGTGCTCTGGGTGTTGACAGCTACGATATCGCTGTTGGCCTTCCCAACCAAGTCCTCAACTATCTTGGTGATGGCACAGGCGGCGGAGCCCCAGGCGAAATGAGTGAGATACTCGATGAAATTGGTACCTCCTCCGATGAAAACGACGAGCAAGTTGACGAGCTTTCAGACGATGCACCGGCGGTTGTTAGACTCGTTAGCCGAATACTACACGATGCCAAGCGTCTGAATGCGTCAGATATCCATATCGACCCCGAGAAAAATGGCCCGACAAGAGTGAGAATGCGTATCGATGGCGTGTGCCGGGATATGAACCAGGTGCCAGCATCTCACCACAGTGCAGTTATCGCGCGTATTAAGATCATGTCTAACTTGAACATCGCCGAAAAGCGAGTGCCTCAGGATGGTAAATTAGCATTTCGAATGTCTGGGCAGTTAGTTGAGGTTCGTGTAGCGACCATCCCAACGGTTGCGGGTGAAGGCGTGGTAATGCGTATTCTGGCGTCCGGTGGCGCCATGCCAATAGAAAAGATGAATCTGCATCCGACCAATATGTCGCGCATGAAAGAAATGATCAAAAAGCCCCACGGTATCTTGTTAGTGGTCGGCCCAACGGGTTCGGGTAAAACAACCACACTTCACGCGGTACTTGGCTATCTGAACACTCCAGAAAAGAAAATATGGACCGCAGAAGACCCGGTAGAAATCACTCAAGCAGGGTTACAGCAAGTGCAAGTTAGCCCCAAAATCGGCTTTACTTTTGCCAACGCACTCAGGGCATTTCTCCGTGCCGACCCTGATATTATTCTCATCGGTGAGATGCGTGACAAAGAGACCGCGCACGCGGGTATTGAAGCTTCACTGACCGGGCACTTGGTTTTATCAACACTGCATACGAATTCTGCGCCCGAAACCATCACGCGTTTGCTAGACTTAGGTTTAGACCCTGTAAACTTCTCAGATGCCTGTGTGGGTATATTGGCACAACGTCTGATCCGAACACTATGTAAAAACTGTAAGGAAGAATACATACCAAGTGACGATGAAATGGCTTTCATCAAACGTCAATATGGTGAAGACTTCCTCGACGAACTTGGTATTGAACAACCTTTAAAGCTATACCGAGCTAAAGGCTGCAGTGAATGCGGCGATACAGGTTATAAAGGCAGAACAGGGGTCCATGAGCTTCTCGGCATGACGCCAGAACTGAGGTCGCTGGTATACAAGGAAGCATCCGTCGCGGAAATGAAAGATCAAGCCATGAATGATGGCATGAGAACATTGGTACAAGATGCAATTTACAAAGTTATCAAAGGCGATACCGACTTGGCTCAAGTACAAATTGTGGGAGGCGGCGACTAACCACTCTTTGCGGCTTTTTCCGAAACTGCTGCTTTGTATTTTACTCTTGTTGTCTGCTAGCCCAGCGCTAGCAGACTGTCGTATCGACAATCCCTCAGGCGACTCGTCAACTCGCTTTCAGCTGGTCCCAGGTATCAATACACTTAGCCTAGAATGCCAACTAGAACAGACTAGGGTTATAATTTTCGATAGTGTTGCCATTGACGGCATTAGCGCAAACCGAGCGCTCCCCGAGTTCAATAGTGCACCCTTTGCTTACGAGCTCTCGCCAGGGACTCAACGCATTACGCTTACCATATCTGCAACAATAGAAACGACTGCCGATTTTCGCTTGTCGTCACCGCACGCGTTTTATCAATGGAGTACCCGTCATGCCCTCACTATGGGAGCATTTGCCGGTATCTGTTTAGCACTTTGCATCTATGTCGCTATGCTGGGTCGCGGGATGCGGGAAAACGCTTTTTATGCCTATTCAGCCTATGTCATCAGTGCCTGCATCTTCTTTTTAATTCAAGAGAGAATCATCAACATCGTGATTCCTGGCTTGCCATTGATACACGATATCTACTCGCTCTCACTTTGGGCTGGCCTTACCGTATTTACTGGCACTCGATTCTTATCACTATTGCTGGATTTCAAACGCCTGTTGCCGATGCCACTTTATGTTGGGCTGACCCTACTCAGTTTCACTATGGTCTTTTTGGCTGCTATTCCAGCGTTGTTCCAGACCCCAAAACTCCATTTTATGCTCGAAGCCATGGGCATGGTTACCACAGTGATCAGTGTTTTCGTTCTACTCGCCAATATCTGGGCAATAGTTAAAGGGGTTCATGTCGCCTCCATGGTGTTATCTGCACAGGTACTTTTGGGAAGCTCGATGTTCGTGCGCCTTTACCTTGCGGATAGTTTCCCATTTTTAGCCCAATACAGTTTGATCATCGCGCTCTCCATGGAAGCTTTTATTCTTGCTATAGCTGTGTCTGAAAAAGTGAAACGGCTGAATGAACAAAAAGAGGCGGCGCAAACCAGTGCTTCGACTGATGACCTTTGTCCGGTACTCAATCGCCGAGGGTGGTGCCGAGAAGCGTTGATTAGACTGGACGCTCTCAAAGGTACGGAAGATAAGTTCGTCGTCATTTTTATTGATATCGACAAATTTAAGCAGATTAATGACGTCTTTGGTCACTTAAGTGGAGATAAGGTGTTGATCGCGTTCGCCAACATCATTAAACACCAAGCGCGCCCCAGTGATGTAATCGGTCGATTGGGAGGCGATGAGTTTGTCATTATGAGTCCATGTAAAACGCAAACTCATGCACAAAAGATAGTCGAGCGATTACACGACAGGCTAGACAGGCTACGCATCAATATTGACGATAAGCAAATTCCAGTGACGGCGAGCATCGGCTTCCAAATCGCAACGGCGGAAAACAACGAACTCAGTGTTTTGCTGCATAGTTCAGATGTGGCTATGTACAAAGAAAAAGCGGCAAAAGCGCTGTAGTTAAGCAGGCATACACTACGAGATTTGTTTTCGTTTTTGGCACGCAATAGCTGAGCGCCAAAAACGAAAAAGGCCCCTGGGAACGAGGGGCAAGGATTCGATAACGAGAGGGTAGTTCGTTATCTTTCGGAGTTAAACGGGAAACGCAACTCTGAACACTGTATTGATAAACCTATATTATCCGTTACCTTTTAAACGGAGGCTTACCACGGAAATCGGTTTTGCTGGTATCACTGACTTCCTCTACCTGGGCAACATCGGTAACTGGTAGGTACACAGTACGACGTTTGTAAGGCGGCTTTGACCCCATTTGCACGACCTTTACAGCAACCATTTCTTGGTCCTGTTCAACTTGAGCAACATCACTGACAGCCAGCTGTTTCATTGAACGCTTGAAAGGGGGTTTACCTTTAAACTCTACAGACTGAACAGTTACCGTATCGGTTTCAGCGGCCATCAGTGTCGAAGATGCCATCAAAGCCAAAAGAGATAGCAACGTTTTTTTCATAACCTTTCCTCTATACTTCAGTCTAATTGACACAAAATATTATACGGAATTTTGAAGAAAAAAGTTGCCTCGATCTCACATCAACTCGTGATAACTTTTAACTATCACCCCACCTAATTATTAACCATACATTTTATAAGCCTTATTCAAAATAAGGGCATTATCGCACCACAGTTGTGCAAAAATACTTAGCAATGATTACAAGTCTTTGATTTTTCAGCTGCTAAACAATGGCCTGCGACTTGCGTTCTTCTGAGTGATTGTTGGAGAAACGTATGAAGAAGTGCCGCTTTATTTTGTTACTTTCGTTGGGATTAGCATGTTCTGCCCATGGGCAAGAGCCGTTCTCTTATAGTATCGAAATGGAATCAAAATCCGGTGGCACCAATTACGTCAGTGCCACTATTGGCAACACCGTAACGACTTCGTTCCTGTTGGATACAGGGTCGGGTATGCTTGTCGTAAATCAAAAAACGTTTTCTCAATTAAAAAAAGCGAATGCTGTGACCTATTCTCATGACGCTGCTGCCCGTTTGGCTAATGGCAAATTACAGAAAGTAAAAATGTATTCTATTAGCACATTAAGGATTGGAGATAATTGTGAAATCAATGATTTAGAGGTAGCAGTAATGAAAAAAGGCAATAACATATTAGGTATGAGCGCCTTGAGTAAAGCGGCGCCTTTTGCCGTTAGCGTCAATCCACCAACACTCATGCTATCTCAATGTTCACAAGCTTTAACTGCGAGTATCAATCAAAGCCAGTAACCAAAAAGCCCCTAATAAAGGGGCTTTTTAACGTGTTATGTATTACTTATTCAAGCGTTTCGGTAATCACCGTATCAATGACGTGAATCACACCATTCGTTGTGTATATGTCCGTTGTGGTGACATTCGAGCCTTGTATTTGCAGAGAAACTTGCTCTTGAGATACTAGCCACCATTCGTTGTTAAAACCTTGGCCGTTGGTATCACCTGCAGCATTGTCTTCAGAGAAGAAATACAATGGACGCCCTTGGTAAGCCGCTTGTAGCGAACCGTCATCACGAGTAATCGTCGTTAAACCTGGCATAGATGCGACACTACCATCTGTAACGAGTACAGGAGGCCAGAAAAACGCGCATCCACCGTTGCACACGCTACCGCCTGAACCAAGGTCGTCATTCGATACGTAAATTGAATAACCTGGAAAGGCTGAGTTCATCCCGCCGACAAGTCTTTGGTTTTCTGAATCATAAGCCACTTCAGTGGACGCGTCGTTGACAGCTTCCGTAAAGTTGACGATGTCGACAGTGACATCGTTGTTCGCCAGTGTATCCACACTACTGCCATTGGCCGAAAACGCCGTAAGCGCATTGACTTCACCACTTACAACATGTTGCAGCAAAACACCCGTTAAAGCATCAACATCACCTAGCAAGCCTGCCAGTGCCGTATCTGGAATTTTATCAAAGGCCGCATTGGTTGGTGCAAACACCGTAAAGGTTGCGGTCTCGTCGGCTAAGGTATCCACTAACCCAGCAGCGGTAAGGGCGGTAACTAGAGTAGAAAAGTTAGGGTTGCCTACGGCAACGTCCACGATTGAATCAGTTGTTTCTGTGCGCATTGCCGGTGGCAATATCACTTGGTCTACTACATGTATAACCCCATTTTGAGCCATCACGTCTGCAACCGAGACCTTGGATTTGTTGACATATAGTGTTGATCCGCTCAGTGACAATGACACATTTTGCTCATTCGCCATCTCCACCATGCTCATATTCGATTGTGCAACGGTAACCGCACCGTCTTGTAAAACTGTCGCACCGGAGATAACGTGGTAGAGCAAAATGTTAGAAAGCTGTTCTGGGTTAGCCAGCAGCGCGTTAATGGTGTCTTGCCCAAGTAAGTCAAATGCGGCATCTGTTGGTGCAAAAACAGTGAACTCGCCGTCCGCGTCAGCTAATACATCATCCAGATTTGTCGCTTCGAGCGCCGCAATTAGTGTGTTAAATGCACCCGCTTCGGTCGCAACCTCAACAATGTTGCCCGGTGGAGAAGGTACCTCTACATCGGCAACGATAACCATATCAATAACGTGAATAACGCCATTAGACGTGGGGATATCTGCAATCACAACATTCGCCCCACCGACGGTAAGTGTATCGGTTTCAGGATTTATCGCGATAGGGATCATTGCCCCTGAGGCCGTTTCCACATCTGTACCGCTGAGAGAAAAAGCAGTGACGGAATCTACTGCTGCACCAGACACCACATGCTGCAACAAAATATCGCTTAAAACGTCGGTATTCTCTAGCAAGGTCGCTATGGTTTCTTCGCCCAGCATAGCAAAAGCATCATCCGTCGGCGCAAAAACAGTAAAAGTAGCAGCATCGTCTGCCACTACAGCATCTAATTCAGCAGCTTGTAACGCAGCAACAAGTGTTGTGAAACGACCATCCGCGACAGCAGTTTCAACTATGTTCATCGTCGGCGCTTCGTCGCTCATCGAAGGCGGCATCAGAACGGCATCAATAACATGAATTATCCCATTGTCAGCCATCACATCTGTTTGAATAACAGTGGACGTGTTAACCAGTAGCGATTCTCCACTCAGTGACAACCCGACACGAGCGCCGTTTACGGTTTCAACAGTGGAACCCGCAGCATCGATAGCAGCTTGCGCATTCACTTCGCTCCCCAGTACATGGTAAGTGAGGATACTTGATAACGTATCAGTGTCAGCCAACAAGGCATCGATGGTATCCTGGCCCAACAAGGCGAACGCGTCGTCTGTTGGTGCAAACACGGTAAAAGTACCATCTGCATTTGCTAGGGTGGCGTCTAGGCCTGTCGCCTGTAAGGCTGCCACCAGCGTAGTAAAGCTGCCCGCATCAACAGCAACATCAACAATAGTCGTCGGAGCGGGTGCCGGTGTAGGTTCTGGTGTGGGGGTGGGTGTAGTTACATCGTCATCATCGTTGCACGCTTGTAGAAATACCAACGCGCTCACTGCTATAATCAACTGCGTGATCTTAGTCATGAGTTTTTTCCTGTTTGTTTGATTCGCAACCACTCTTACGGGGCGACTTTTGGCTAAGATCACAATTCAATAACAACTCAGTTACTTATTTACCCATATAAATTTGCCGTCCCAAAACGTCGATGACTTCAAAAAATAGCTTCCAACTATTTCACTTTTCTCTGGCTTTCTCAGATGTAGCTGAGGTTATTGTCGTCTTTTTTTCGACCCTGTTAACCTTTGTTATTGCTGATGGAATGGGGGTCAACAGTGTCATAGTGTCAGCCGCGGTTGGGCTAGTTGGCACTCTCTTACCTTCAACTCAATTGATCGACAAAGAGCACCTTCATTGTGCGATTTATACCGGCTCTTTTGCCGGTATGTGTTCAACCGTTGTCGTAATAACACCTGCCGAAATAGCCATAGTTGGATTACTCACAGGCGCACTGTTAATTGTGAGCAAATCGTTGTTTACTGGATTGGGAGGAAAGCTGGGTAGCATTGCTTTTATCGCTTGCTTAGTGATGTTTTGGGGAGAAGGCAGTTGGTGGTAAGCGTTGTATTAATGCAATTGATTGTCGGTTTACTTGGTGCTCTCTCTACATTTTACCTGGCCTCGCGATTTCCCACACAGCGAATACGTATTTCAGCTCTATTAACGCTTTTGTTTGCGATGCTGATAAATATCAATAGTGGTATTTCCTCCACCGAACACGATCTGTATCTGTCGACGTTTTTTGCTGCCACCTTTGTCGGCATGACCAGTAAACCGATGCTAGGCATTCCACATATCGTTGCAGCTACCGTTATCATGACTGTCATGTGGCAATGGGGATATCAATACTATGGTCACCTTGGCGGCGCCTTAGGTGCGAGTGCCTTCGCAGGCGTAGTGACCATTTATGGGCTTACCATTGTATGGCAAAAATTATGGGGAGGTTCGACTAACGCACAACAACATTAGCGCTCGGTCAGTAAACCCCGAACGGCATAAAAGAGAAAGGTTCCAGCGATAAGTGTCGCTACAGTGCCAGTGAAAACGAGGTGGGTCTTTTGTAACGCAAACTCAACACTGCCAGAAAATAACGTCAGTCCAGCAAAGATACTAAATAGTAAAATGATAGCCGTACCGATTAACCTCATTTAATTTCTCCTTATTGCTTCGATATAGTAGTCATATGGTTATATGACCCCCACTTCAAGCCATACTCTCATTACATAAGACCAATGACATGTGTCGGTAGATGAATGGTCAACTTGCCCAATTAATGCATATTCTCGCACCACCAATAAGCATTTTAGACTCGCTGTTCTTCACTTAAACGAGAGTAAACCACGCTGAACCCCACTATTTATTAAGATTTCGTCGCAAAGCGCCATTGATACAGGGAGCCGCTATTGAAGGATATGCACAAACTCAGCCATGTGTGAACAAGTGAGTATTCAGCTGAGATGAGCTGTGGTAATTTGTAACGCAAAACAAAACAGGTTTATGGACAATGCACCGACTTTTCGTTTTTATAGCCATACTAACGTGGTTGGTTTCTCCAGCCCTTTTTGCGCATCAATTGGATGGCAACACAAATACTGCTCATTACCTCGGAAATGAGGCTGTGCTAATAATCAGCGACGAGCAAAAAGTCCTGTTTGATCCTTTTTTCCACAAGGATTTTGGTTTCTACCAGAAGGTTCCACCAGCATTTCGAAAAGCCATCTTCAAAGGTGAAGCTCCCTACGACAATATCGATGTAATAGTCATTAGCCATGCCCATGACGACCATTTTTCCGCAACCGATGTGTTGCGTTACTTGCAATCAAAAAAAGAGGTGCAGCTAGTCGCCCCCCAACAAGCTATCGATGCGTTATTGGCACTCGATACAAGCGAAGGTGTAGAAGGCCGTTTTCATCCCGTACAATTAGATTTTGGTCAACAACCAACCGCCTTGTCTGTCGCGAATGTTGATATTGAAGCGGTTAGGATTCCCCACGCTGGCTGGCCGGGTCGTGCAGAAGTACAAAATATGGTGTATCGACTAACTTTCGAAAACGGCGCTACGGTTATGCATATGGGGGATGCCGACCCCGATACGGATCACTATCTACCATTCAACGCCTTTTGGGATCTCAAGCCAACCAATATTGGCTTTCCTCCATATTGGTTTTTACAAAGTGCCGAAGGCAATTACATACTCAAAGACGTAATTCATGTTGAGCACTCTGTCGGGGTTCACGTGCCAGTCAAGGTCCCAAATCTGTTAATAAAGTCAGGTGAAGACTTCTTTTCTAGTCCAGGTGAGACTCGACACTTTTAGTCGCAGTATCAACTAAAGTCTAATTTGCACTCTTACCAGAAATCGACTTTATTTCTAAAGTGCGCAGAAAAGAGGCAAAACAGTGGATATAAAAAGCCATCTGGATCAAGTTGTGTCTGATACGAGACTGACAAAACCACAGAAGATTTCTCACTTACTCGACAAAGGATTGGACTATTTGGGGTTGGCAATTGCTATTGTAAGCCGTGTGAATGGCGACACCTATACTGTTGATTACGCCAAAAGCCCTGGAGACATGATAGCGATTGGTGCTACGTTTCCGGTTGGCAACACATACTGCTGCCATACCTTACTCGCCAATAGAGCAGTGGGCTTTCATCATGCAAAAGAAAGTGCCATTGCGACGCATCCTTGTTATACACATTTCGGTTTGGAATCATACCTAGGTGCACCAATATTTGACGGAGAGAATACCGTGGGTACGGTTAACTTCTCAGCCGCCGCTCATCGTGACCCTTTCACTCAACAGGAGTTTGAGTTTATCGAGGCGTTTGCAGGCTGGTTGAGTACGCCATCTCACTGACGAAAACTTGGTTGAGACAGACGCTTTCGATAAACTAGCAGGAATCGCACTAAAAGGAAGTTGATATGCGCCAGTCCCACTGCTTTCTCCAACAGACATGCAATGCGAGTGTTGGTTACATGCGTCAATGCATCGACACAAAGCTACAAACTGCGTTATCACCCACATCATTGAGCAAAAAATGAAGCAGTTATTCGAAAAAGCAATCTATCACGTTTACCAAGATATTCTTGAAGATCCGTCACAACATCAGGCAGCCCAATTGGGCCCTGAAGATATTCGATGGCTACGAGTGCTATTGGCGGGGCATATCAACTAGTGTTGCGCCTCGAGCCGCAAAACAACTGATCAAGGTGACCACCAATACACATAGGGAGCTGATTAAAGGTAAGTTGATAGAAAAATCGACAAGAAAGCCTGCGACAAACGCCCCCATAGATGCAAAACTGATTTTCGCTGCGGCTACCCACATGTATATCTGAGCGGCTCCTTGCTTTGGTGCATATTCGCTGCGCGCGGCCAAGGTGACGGCAAAAAATATGGCATTGACGACGCCACACAACCAATAGGCTATCAATCCTGCGACAAACGATTGGCTCAAAGCAACAAGAAGCAGAGTGAATAACAAGATTGCCCCAACATTTCGAAGCAATACGAGTGCTTCACTGCGCAAGGGTTTTAGCATAAGTAAAATAGCACCGCACAAGCACCCTACACCGTAGAACGTTACTAAGTACGCACCGCTTTCGCGGGTATGTTGCCAGTGTTCACTGAGATAAACCGCAAGTACAGGAAGCGCCGCAACGGCAAATGACGCACCAGACGTCATTACCAGCGTGCGTTTTAATGGTGCTGATTGGCGCATCACTGCAATGACGTGCTTAAACCCGGGTACTGGTGCCGCTGTATCGGCATGAGGAGACCTTAACGGTGGTAAACACAACGTAAATAGCCCCGCTAAAAGCGGCAATCCCATTACAACACTGACACTGACTTGTGTGCTGAAAAACTCAGTAAAAACAGCTGTCAGCATAGGCCCTAACGTCAGTCCAACTCCGTAGGTCACTGTGTCCCAACTTTGCGCCTTTCGCTGTGCGCTGAGGTTGTCGTCCACTAACTTGGTAATTTGTGTGCTCAAGCCTCCCATCATGAAGGAGCTGCAAGTACCACAAACCAGCAAGGCCAAGACACTTAACCCTGTCATTTGCCACTCAAAGCCCAATATTGCTAGCTGGAAACACACAGCAAACAAAAAGCAAGTGCCTGAAATAATAAAACGAGGGTCGCCCGCTCCATCTAACCATCGACCATATACAGGGCCAAACAAATGGGGAGCGGTCAAGCAGGCCGCCATTGCTCCAGCTGTTTTTCCGTCCATGCCGTAAGTACGTGCCAATAGAATCGTAGCCACCGCCGAGCCCCCCGTCGTAATGCGAGCGGGAATCGAAGCAAACATATATCGTGCAAGTCCTGTTAGCCTTGCTAGTGGCATGTACTTTCTCCTCGGTTCACTCTGTTGGTCGTTACGCCAAAGACAATTGTTGAATTAGCGCCGATAGCGTGTCGCGATCGTCGTCACTGATGGGCAAAAAAGGCGCGGGTAAATTATTGCCTTCGCTGTATCCCAAAATCTTCGCCGCTTCCGCGACCACGCGCAAACCACCGCCGTTATTCGCAAACATTTGCCATAGTCCCGCTAGTGAGTCGGAAAGGGCTAGCGCTTCATTTGCTTGCTCAGACGTAGCATATTGAATAATGGTTTGTACGGTTTTCGGAAAGATTCCGCCGATAACCGATAACCATAAATCACAACCTTGCGCCATACCCGCTGCCCCGAATTGGTCGCCACTGACACCCACCGCCATACTAGGCGGCAGTATTTCACGTAACGACGCTAATCGCGAAGCCCCTTCATTTGTGGCAAACGGCATCCCGGGAATTTTTATTGCCCCAATGTGGGGTAAGCCAGCCAGTCGTCGGTACAGAACATCACTGAAAGTGAAATTGGTGACTCGCGGATTTTCGTAAACGCATATCGGCACCGACACCTCTCGACTTGCCGCCTCGTAGAGACCATACACTTCGTTTTCGTTCAATGGCTGATACGAAACAGGTGCGAGCAATACCGCACTCACACCTGCTTTTTGAACAGTTTCGATATTGCGCAACACGTCGTAGGTACGAAGCGAGCCCACCCCAGCCATAACCGGCACCTTGCCAGCTTGATTGACTGCTGCCTGGGCAACATCAAAAAGTTGCTCTCGGGTCAAATAGGGATACAGGCCTGTAGAGCCCATGGCACAAATGGAATCAACATTCGCGTCTACAAGGTTACCGATAAGTCGATCAAACGACACCAAATCAACCTGTTCATTTTTAAACGGTGTTATAGGAAAAGCAGACAAACCGGTAAACATTTGAATCCCTCTTTGTTTAGAATATGGAAAAATGCTCGAAAAAATGGGATAACTAGGCACAAGCTATCAACCCATGACAAAAATAATATTGGCATAGGACAAAAATGAAAGTCAAGATTTCAGGCGATTCGGCACAAAGAATTTTTGAATCAGTACGCCAACTGACTAAAAATGGAGCCCTCAAATCAGGTGACAATTTACCGCCCGTCAGGGAACTGGCTGAACAGCTTGGCGTCAATCGCAATACTGTATCGTCGGCATACCAACGGTTAGCAAAAGCGGGCATCGCTGTTACCCAAGGGCGCCTTGGCACACGTATTTGCCAAGATATTTCACCGGGCGAACAGGAAGGTACCACACAAACCAAATTGTTCGATTTAGCCGATGGTAGCCCGCGAAAAGAATGGCTTCCTGACCTCAACTATGTTGCCAGTCAGACTCAGCTAAATCAGTACCTCTATGGTGAATCCACGATTTTACCCCAAATACGGCAATACGGCCGTGAATGGTTTAAAGGGGATTGCCCCGCCAATTTCGAAATAACCCTGTGTAATGGCGCGATTGATACTTTGGAGCGGATGATGGCTGCCCATCTGATACCAGGTGATAAGGTAGTGGTTGAGGATCCCTGTTACATCAGCTCGGCCAACGCTATTCGCTTAGCGGGGATGCAAGTTGTTGGGGCCGCTGTCGATCAACATGGTATGTGTCCCAATGCATTAGAATCAGCGTTAAAAAAAGGGGCCAAGGCAGTATTGATCACGCCAAGAGCTCACAACCCCACTGGTGCAAGTATTACTGCTGAGCGCGCCCTTGAGTTGAAACATGTACTAAGCCATTATCCTGATGTTGTGGTCATGGAAGATGACCACTTCTCACTCTTAGCAGTTTCATCACATCACTCTGTTATCCCGAGTAATACAACCAATTGGGCAGTCTTTCGTTCAGTATCAAAAGGACTGGGACCCGATTTACGCATGGCGTTTGTAGCCGCGGACCCTGAATCGGTGAAGCGTATTAATACACGCCTTGCGCCCGGTATGTCTTGGGTGAGTCGCGTACTGCAAGCCTTTGTTTATACTTGTTTGACTGATACATCGCTGCAGAGCAATCTCACATTGGCAAAACGCCACTGTGAAACCCGTCGAAACACACTAATAACGGCGTTAAGTGCGCAAGGTATCTTCCCTGCTTATACCAATGACGGGCTCAATGTTTGGGTACCGGTAGCACAAGATAGCCAAGCCGCAGCGTTCGCGTTGTCGCAAAAAGGCTGGTTGGTTCGCCCCGGTAGCTCTTTTGATATCAATATCAGTTCGTCGGCAATTCGAGTTAGCGTGCAAAAAATAGAGCCCAACACGGCCGAACAATTTGCAAAAGACGTCGCTGAGATTCTCAGTGCTTAAAACACACTTTTCACTGGTACATAGGCACTTTGACGTTTAAGCCACAGCAGATACACACCCAACAACGAGAAGACGGGAAGGTTTATCACTAGCACTATGCCCGTCCACTTCAAATAGGTTCGGTAGGCTGCATATTGATTCGCACCAAATTTAAATGTCGCAAGAGATGCAACACCAATACCTGGAATTAAGGCAATCACGTCAGTGAACTGGCGCATGATCACATTGCGAATTTCATCGCCGATTAACTGTGGATCATACTGCCCGTCGAACACGATTAATGTTTGCCCCAGAGCAAACCAAGCAATCAGATTGGCAATACAGGTAAAAAAACTGGGAAGCAGTAGCACTGCAGCAAGGGTAGCGAGTATTCGAGACATGTTCTTACATCCTTTGTAATCCATATCAGATTAACAAGTTTGCATATGTCATTCTAGTTAGAGTCTATGCATAGGTATTAAAACCGATATAACTCCTCGTTGTGCGTGGTGAGGCGTTGCTGCCTATTATCTGGGCCATTGCCACGGGGGCATGGTAAGCGCATCTTGCCCGTTAATGGTTGTCTGCCCAAAGTGTTTGTGTAAATGAATGGCATTGCATCCCTCAGCTTTTTCCAATGCCTTAATTAACGGAATAGCATGGGATACTACCCACACTTGAGTATTCTGAGACGCCTTTATGATCAAATTCGCCAATGCAGGTAACAACTCAGGGTGCAAACTCGTTTCAGGTTCATTTATCACCATTAATGACGGTGGCCGTGGTGTGAGTAGCGCCGCCACCCAGAGTAAAAATCGCAAGGTTCCATCAGACAGTTCTTTACCGGATAAAGGCCGCAGTAAACCATGCTGTTGAAATGACAAACTAAAATGCCCGTCGGGTGAAACTTTTATTTTTAACGTTGCGCCGGGAAATGCCTCATCAATGGCGTCTGCCAACCCCTCTTCATCACCTACCTCGATAATGGTTTGCAATGCCGCTGCCAAATCACTGCCGTCATGGCTGAGCACCATGGTGCGCGTACCAAGCTGTGGTAAGCGAGCCGGCGCATTAGCATCAGTTCTAAAGTGGTCATAAAAACGCCAGTTCTTGATGAATTCCCTCAACGCGAGCACTTCTGGGGCTTTTGTGGGATCGGCAATTTGGGTAAACATACTCTCAAACATGGGCATATGTTGGCTAACCACCTCCCATTGCCGCGCTTTTCGTACTTTTACCATGGTCTCTTTTCGCTCTACCAAGGCGGCCGCAGCGCGATATATCTCGCCTTGCCAAATGGCCTCACGTTTGATTTCAGGGTCGAGATTGAATGCACTTGGATAAGGAACTGGCGGCGTTATGCCGAGCGACACGGCATAGCTAAAATCTTCACCCGCAAAACCAAGTCTTAAACGCTTTTGACTATTGTTATGCGTCCCTTGCACGGCTACATCACCACGGCTCATCGCTCCAGAAATGGCCTTGGGGCCAGCCCAAAACGTCGAATCTAAGCCACCTTCACGTGCCAACGCATTGATTACCCCCCCACGCGCGGTTTCAGCCAACAAACGAAGTGCCTTGTATATGTTCGACTTGCCGCTACCATTTGGGCCCGTCACCAGGTTCAATCTATCGAGGGGCATCACGAGATCCTGAAGTGAGCGATAGTTGGTGATTGCGAGGGTTTTGAGCACGGATCTGTCCTTAATTTGACTCGTCATTATTGAGGCGATATTGCTTCACCATAGCACGAATTTTCAGTTCTACTATGGTCACCTCAATACGTGCAACAAACTACAAAGAGAACTGAACGCAATGACATAGTTGTCCCAATAACGGGACTAAATCCCGAAAACGCGTGTCCCATTATCGCGACACTACGATATCTAGAAAACCAAAATAACCATAAACAACTGAAAAATATAAACTTATTTTCTGGCACATACTTTGCCCTACTTTATGCAACACGATTTATTGAAACGTTAGATTGAGTGAATTATGGATATTGTCATCAATAAGAAGTCTGGCGTCAGTCAAAAGCTCAAATGGCTGGTGCTGGGGATTGTTTTACTGTCGGTCACATTAACCTACGCATGGGCATCGCTTTCTACCGCGAGTCACAGTGTTAATCGCGATCGCTTACTGACTGAAAAAGTGAATCGTGGCGAATTTGTGATTACCGTTCGAGGAATGGGCGTATTGGCGCCAAAGGATGTTCGTTGGCTAGCAACCAATGTCGCCGGTAAAGTCGATCGCATTTTAGTTAAGCCGGGCGCCTTGGTTAAGCAAGGTGACGTTATCATGGAATTGAGTAACCCAGAACTGGCACAACAGCTCGAAGAAACAAGATGGGAACTGGACGAACTCAAGGCACAAATGCAAGCAGAGAAAGTGGCATTGGAGTCTGAACTTTTGGATCAGGAATCGGCGGTTATCAATGAAAAGCTAAACTATGAAAGCACGAAACTCACTTTCGAAGCGCAAGATAAGTTATTAAGCCAAGGCTTTAATGCCGTATCGCAAATCGATCACGAAACAATCAAGATTCAAATGGCGCAAAACAAGCGTCGTTGGGAGCTAGAACAAGGCCGATTAGCGAAACAAAAAGAGCGCGTTGCGGCTCAATTAATTGCAAATGAAGCCCGTGTTCAACGAATGGAGAAAACCCTAAATCGCGTCATGGAACAAGTCGCGAGTCTCACCGTTACCGCCAGCATTGACGCTCTAGTGCAAGAGATGCCGATTGAACTTGGCCAACAAGTCAGTGCCGGCAACAACCTGGCCCGTCTCGCGAAACGCGACGATTTTATTGCCGAAATTCGCATCCCTGAAAATCAAATTCAAGACGTCGTTATCGGCCAAACGGTCGCTATCGATACCCGCACTAGTGAAATAGAGGGTGTGGTGCGTCGCATTGACCCTTCAGTAGAAAACGGCGTGGTGCAAGTTGATATCGACCTCATTGGTCAAGCCCCCAAAGAAGCCCGCCCTGAACTTACCGTTGAGGGCACAATTGAAGTCGCACGAATGCCTGATTCTCTGTTTGTCAAACGTCCCATGTTTGCCAAAAGTCACAACAAGGGATTTGTGTATTTACTGGATAGCGAAGGAAATGCCGCAAGTAAGCACCAAGTGGAGTTCGGTAAATCCTCTGCCAGTCATATAGAAGTTATCAGCGGGTTGACCGCTGGTCAGCAAATCATTGTGTCGGATGTGTCGTCTTACGAACAACATCAGCAAATCAATATTAACTAAAATGAGGATGCACTCATGTCAGCAAACGAACTTGTAAATTTAACGAATGTAAAAAAGGTGTTCGCCACCGACGATATCGAAACCCACGCACTTAACGATATCAATTTGAAGATTAACCAAGGTGAATACATCTCTATCACTGGCCCTTCGGGTTGTGGTAAGTCAACCCTTCTCTCATTGTTGGGCTTATTGGATGTCGCATCAGCTGGCCAATACTCACTGGCTGGCCACAACGTCGAAACACTCGATAAAGATGAGCGTGCGCGCATTCGCAATAAAGAAATTGGTTTTGTCTTTCAGGCCTTTAACCTCATAAGTGACATGACGGTCGCAGAAAACGTAGAGCTTCCTTTAACGTATCGCAAAGACTTGAGTGCTAAGCAGCGCAAAGACTGGGTGGATGAAGCCCTCGCTCAGGTAGACATGTCTCACAGAGCTAACCATTACCCATCGCAGCTATCTGGCGGACAACAACAGCGAGTTGCAGTCGCGCGCGCGATATCGGGTAAGCCTTCAATCATTCTAGCCGATGAACCGACAGGTAACTTGGACTCCAAGAATGCGCAAGTCGTAATGGCACTGATAGACCAGCTGCACAAAAGCGGAACAACAGTATGTATGGTAACCCATGATCCAAATTCAGCCGCGCGTGCGCAACGTACGATTGAAGTCTTTGATGGACAGATTGTCTCCGACCAGTTGGTGAATCAACCCACTGCGATCACCGCTTAAATCGTTACAGAGGAAAGGATTATGTCACTCTCACTCGATATCAAATATGCGGCGCGTTTACTCGCCAAAAAGCCCCAGTTTACGGCACTGATTATTAGCATTGTTGCGGTGGGTTTGGGCCTAACGCTGTACGCGTTTTCGCTGCTAAACAGCCTATTGTTTACGCCTATTAAATTCGACGATGGCAAAGAGGTATTTGCGGTTGAAGCCTTGTACGACCATACCCATTTGTCCCGCCGAGCCGCGATGACAATCGACATGTACAACCTGCAACAAGACAAATCCTTGTTCTCTGAAATGGGATTCTACGATGAAGGTACAACCTTTGTCGGTGGCACTGACGCCGGTTTGCGAAAATACAATTCCAGTTATGTGACTCACAATATGTTTGGCTTCACTGGCGTTAACCCTTTACTCGGACGCGGATTAATAGAGTCAGATCACTTTGAAGGGGCTGAAGACGTCATTGTTTTGGGTTACGACATTTGGCAAGGCTATTTTAACGGCGACCCAAACATTATTGATAAAATAGTCCCTATCGATGGCGCAGAACCCGCTCGCGTTGTAGGTGTGATGCCCGAAGGTTTTGCCTTCCCGAGCATGGCAGAAGTTTGGCAGCCCTTGCCGTTTAACGCCGTAAAACCAACTGAACGCGAGTTTTATTTTGTCTATGCTTTTGCAAAATTAGCCGATGGCGTAACACTTGAAGCCGCCCGCTCACAATTGGATGCTCGCACCCTAGAAATCAAGGAAGAGATTGGCGACACCATTCCTTGGTTGATTCGCGATAACGACAAATATCTGTCTATCGAACCTTTCAAGAAAGCGGCTTTGACCCAGTATTACGGCATGTTTATGGCGCTACTCATCGTGGTGTTCCTCATATTAATGCTAGCGTGTATCAACGTGGGCAACTTGCTATTAGCCAGTGTAAATGAACGCGTGAAGGAAGTGGCAATTCGAGTCGCGTTAGGTGTGCCGCAAAAGCGCCTCATTCTACAGATGTTATGGGAAAGTATTTTTGTTTGCTCCATCGGCGGCATTCTGGCTATCTTGCTGGCTGGTTGGGGCCTTGACGTCACCAATGCGGTTTTTGACGGCGCCTATGAAATAGATAACCTCAAACCATATTGGTGGCACGCCACACTGGATTCTGACTCGCTTACCGTATTAATCGTCGCCATCGTCTCTATGATTGTGATTACCGGCTTTATTCCAGCTTGGCGTTCACTCAATGGCGACTTTAACGCCGTCCTTCGCGATGGTACACGAGGAGCACTGGGCAAGGGTGCAGCGCGCACCACTAAAGCCTTAGTTATTTCTGAGATTTTGTTATCTTGTGTCGTGCTAATCATGGCGACCGTTTTATTGGTTTCCAGCTATGGCGCAGGCGTCGCTGACTATGGTGTAGACACAGAGAACAGGCTTACGGCTCGCATCCAGATCTCGCCTTCTGACTACCCCATTCGCCAAGACACCGAATTTGAATATACCGACCGCCTCGCTCGCTCACAGTTCTATTTTGATTTAGAAGCAGAACTTCGTTCACAGCCCAATGTCCTCGGCACCGTGTTAATGACCCAATTGCCAGGAACCGGCGGTGGCACCAGTTTCTTTGAGATAGAGGGTCGCGAAAATCCTGTTGTCAGCGAAAACCCGTACAGCAATAACGAAGGTGCAACGAAAAATGGTTGGTCAACGTTGGGGATGGAAATCATAGAAGGCCGAGATTTTGATTATCGAGACGCCACAGAAGAAGCGGACAGCATGATCATTAATGAATCCATCGCCCGAGACTTCTTCCCAAATGAAAGCCCTATTGGTCAACGCGTGCGCCGAGCAGGTCGTCCAGATGCGCAGTGGTCGACTATTGTTGGTGTTGTCTCTGACACCTACCACGGCACCTATATGGATTTCTCCAGTGCATCGTATAACAGTTATCACCCCATCGATAACTGGGGCCCCTTTAGAATGCAAATAGCGATTCATTACACTGGCACTGAAGGTCGGGCGAGAGAAACGTTAGCCAATGCCGTGAACGCCGTGAATCCCAATGTCGGCTTGTATCACGTACAAAGCTATGACGCGTTAATCAAGAAACCATTGTTGTTAATTGAAGCGGTGAGCGAGATCTTCTTACTGTGTGGTTTGGTTGCAGCTTTCCTTGCAGCATCCGGTATTTATGCCGTTGCCGCTAACAGCGTACAACAACGCACCCAAGAAATTGGCGTACGACGCGCACTCGGTTGCACAGATAAAGGCATCGTTGGGCTCTTTATGGGCCAAGCAAGCTGGCAGCTGCTAATTGGTATTGCTTTTGGTGTAGGTATTGCCTTGTGGCTACTCAGCTTGATGTCCCAAACGATGATATTTAGCAGTATGAGTTATATATTGGGGATGGCCGTCATGCCGATACTCATCAGTGTGATGGTCCTATTGGCGACGTTTCTTCCAACGAAAAAAGTTATCCAGATGGAACCCAGCGACGCACTCCATCACAATTAATCGCTCTGGCATCGGACTCAAGTTCGATGCCGTGCTTTTTTTATGTCACTATAGCGTTTGTTGATACAACAACTCTCCAACTGAATTAAGCTTTGCATGAACGGACACTCTATACTGGTTGCTGATGACGATACCAGTGTTATCGCAGCACTGAAGCTCTTGCTTCAAACCCATCGGTTTGAGGTAGTGGCGGTGACAACACCACAGGCGCTACTCGAGCAACTCGCTAAACGAGAATTTACCGCCGCACTAATTGACCTGAACTATCAGAAAGACACTACTTCGGGACAAGAGGGTCTGGCACTGATCGAGCAAATCCGAAAGCGTGACGAACACCTTCCTATCATAGCGATGACTGGCTATAGCAGCATTGAAATTGCCGTGGAAGCGATGAAGTTGGGAGCTGCAGACTTTGTCCAGAAGCCTTGGTCTAATGAACGTCTACTGCATACCCTCAATACGCAGATCACATTGAATCAAGTTCGCCAAGCAGGCGACAAGTTGGCGCAAGAAAATGCATTGCTCAAGCAGCAGATGGACAACGAGCGCACGGGCATTGTGGCGAAGTCTGAATCCATGGTAACGCTTCTGGACCAACTGAAGAAACTAGCGCAAAGCGACATGAGCATATTGCTTACTGGCGAGAATGGCACGGGCAAAAGCTTATTGGCCGAGTATGTGCACCAGCACTCTGCTCGGAAGAACAATGTTTTTATCGCTGTAAACATGGGCGCGATCTCAGACACACTGTTTGAAAGTGAAATGTTCGGTCATGTGAAAGGCGCGTTTACGGATGCCAGTACTAATCGCATTGGCCGCTTTGAGCTGGCCCAGTCTGGCACCATATTTCTCGATGAAATTGCCAACATCGAACTGGCTCAACAGGCCAAATTACTGCGAGTGTTGGAAGAAAGGCAGTTTGAGCGCGTCGGCAGTAGTAAAACGCAGAATATTGATGTCAGGCTTATCTCCGCGACTAATGCCGATTTAGACTCACTAGTCGGCTCCGGCAGTTTTCGCCAAGACCTCCTTTATCGGCTGAATACCATTGTTATTCATGTACCGGCTTTGCGCGAACGCAGCGATGATATACTGCCGTTAGCGAATCAATATATTGGCCACTTTGCCCAGAAATACCGCCTCCCCGTAAAAATTTTGAGCGCAGGTGCACAGCAAAAGCTCAAAACCTATCATTGGCCAGGTAACGTCAGAGAATTAGGCCACACTATCGAACGTGCGATGTTCTTGAGCACTAAAGAGGATATTGAAGCGGCGGACTTAGCCCTTGAACATGGGCAAGCCTCTGTAGCCGAATCTCAACCCACTTGGATGACACAAACGTTAGATGAGCTTGAGAAACACGTCATTGAGCAACGCTTGGCGCAGTTTGATCACAATCCACAAAAAACCGCGGAATCACTTGGGTTAAGTCGCAGTGCGTATTATCGTAGGCTAGACAAATACAACCTTAACTAGAGCTCATGCGCGCCAGACTTCAACAAACCAAAATCGCCTTTGAAGACAAACTTGTCCGGCTGACGCTGAAAGGGTTAACACTGCCCATTGTTGTCGTGCTGGTGTTGTTGTATCACGCCGATGTCTCAGCATATTTTAAATGGCTACTCAGTATATTGATGTTGGCGAGCGTCAGCTTCACGCTGCTAGCAGTAAGGCAGCTAGTGACGTTTCAGCTCAGAACGTCAACCAACCTAGTCGAAGCCATGACCTCAGGTGATTACAGCTTACGAGCGAACAATAAAAATATTAAAGGCGCGCTCGCGGATTTCAACAATCTGTTAAATCAACTCGCCGCTCGATTGTCTGAGCAAAGCTTGATTACCCGAGAAAAACAAATTCTCTTGAGTAAGATCACCGATCAAATTGACGTAGCCGTCGTTGCCGTTGATGACAATCGGCACATTACACTGATGAATCCCGCTGCCGAACGCCTGTTCCAGCAGCGTTTTGAAGACCGTCAGGGCTGGCCAATAGCGTCGTTAGGATTGCAAAACTTAGTCGACGCTACACAACAAGAAAACTTAAATAAAGTCAGCGAGTTTGAGATTGGAGAAAACAAGCGCAAAGTGTACGTGCGTACCGATACTTATTTTGAATTAGGCATTCCTCATTACCTGATTTTCATTACCGATATCCAACATATTTTGCGAGATGAAGAGCGTCTTGCTTGGCAGCGTTTGTTGAGGGTATTGAGCCACGAAATTAATAATTCCTTAACGCCCATTGCCTCGATTGCAGAGACCTTAAATCAATTGGTTGATACCCGCGAGTCATCAGAGGGTGCAGATACCTCGCAGCTGCAAGTCAGTATGCAAGAGGGCCTATCAGTTATCTCTGAACGCGCCCATGCATTGAATCATTTTATTCAGGATTATCAACAGCTAAGTCGCTTACCGCCACCTGCCAAAACGGTTTTTGAACTCGGGACACTGGTGCAGCAAATTTGCCATTTGTTTGAGGGATGTAGCATCAGCGTACCTGAAACTGAACTCAGTATTTATGCCGACCGCGACCAATTGCAACAGGTGCTAATCAACGTGTTTAAAAATGCACACGAAGCCAACATCGCAGCTCAATGTACTGAATCAAAAATTGACGTAGAGTGGGTGACAAGTCGTAACAGTATCACTATCCATATTACCGACCAAGGTCAGGGTATTCATAACCCAGAGAATTTGTTTGTGCCTTTTTACACAACCAAGCAACAAGGCAGCGGAATTGGCCTTATCCTCAGCCGACAGATTGCGCTGAATCACGGCGGCGATTTCACCTTGTCTAACCACAAAGCAGGCGGTGCTAGAGCGTCTCTTCACTTACCTCTCATCACTCAAGTACAGTAGTCAATTTACATAATTTCTTACAAACCAACCTGTACACAAAATAACCTATCATATTGAATTCATTATCGTTAATACCATGTTCAGTTTTGACGGCGTATTCTCATTTCCGTCAACTGGAATGTTTTTTAACTAAAGGACACACAATATGAAATTTACAAAAATGATTCTTACCGCAGCACTAGGTTGTACGCTTTCCGCTGGTGTTTTCGCGGCGTCTCCAGATTGGAACTTCGTTGAAGGCGGTTACACCCAAATGGATGTCGATGGTCTAAGGGATGACCAAAAAGGCTTCAATTTTGGTGGCTCGTACCGTTTCAACGAGGACTTTTTCGCCCGTGGGCGTTACACCATAGTCGACGAGAGTATCGCGGGTGTAGACATTGATACCGACTGGGGTGAAGTGGGCTTGGGTTACATTCATGGTGTTAATAGCACAACCGATGTGTACGGTGTAGTCGCACTAGAGTATCTAAAGGTTGATACCAATGCCGGCGGTGATTCTGATACTGGCTACAGTGTGCATGCTGGTGTGAAAAGCCGTATTGCCGAGCAAGTCGAACTGTTTGGTGAATTGGGCTACGCCGACATCGATGACGCTGATATCAGCGACCTGAGTTTACGTGCTGGTGCCAATTACTACTTCACCGATAATTTATCTGTGGGTGCAGACTACCGTAAACTTGACGACATTGATTTATTCAGTGCAACGGTGCGTTACAGCTTTTAAGCACTAACAGGCAAACGACAAAACGCGGCTTCGGCCGCGTTTTTTTGTGGGCTTGGTTAGCGTTCCCCCGCCCGGTCTAAACTCGAGATAATATTGACAAAACCCGCTGCAAAGAGGCCGAATATCAACCCCACAATTGCCAGTAAAACCGGGTGAACGAACAAAAGATTATGCCCAGCACTTTTGGAGTACTTGCGACCAAATTTATACAAATTCACAGCAACATTAATGTGAATAAACGCAAGAGCAATAACGAAGCCTACATAAAAAAGCGTGAAAAAAACGTCACTGGGATCGGTAACTACAGTAGGATTAGTGGCCACAATTAACTCCATTTAAAAACTGACGACTCAAGCTCACAATAACACAATTTATCGTCAGCCCTCCAATACAAAATTGGCATAACGATAGCCAATTATTCAGGCGCTACAATGACTCCACGCCATAATGCTCGTTTCTATATTGGCTGGGTGTTTTACCTACGTTTTGCTTAAAACACGAGGTAAAATATGACGGTGTCGAAAAACCAACGGTATAAGCCACATCACTCACCCCCTTACCTTTTACCAGTAGTCGCTTGGCTTGTTCTAGACGAAAACGTTTTAAGTATTCACTGAAGTTTTCCACATCAAGCGATTTAAGTTTCCTATTCAGTTGTCTTTCACTGATGTACAACAATTCAGCTGCTCTGTGTCTATTAAATGACTCATCGTTAAAATTTTTGCATATGACATCTACAAACCTGAGATAAAACGATTGTTCTTTTTCATTTGCAAAAGTAGGGGAAACTTCGCCAATATGAGAGCCCGTTGATGGTTTAGGCTTATGCGCTTCACCAATCGCTGATCGAGCAAATAGACTGTCAACATTGAGCAGTAAGTCTTCGTTACTTATTGGCTTCTCCAACAATAAGTCAGCCAACGATTGCATGCTCATTTGTTTAACGTACTGTGTCAACACATTAGAAAGCATAATGAATGGCGTCTTGCTGGTTAATTCCACTCCCCTAATAGATTGCAATAAGCGAAGCCCAGATTCACTGCGCGAATTAAAATCAGCGATGACTAAATCCGGTCGTATCGACGCTACTATACCCTCGGCTTGAACCAAATCTGGCGTTGAATAGCAGGTATATTGTGATTTAAGCGCATGGGTAATGACTTCTCTTAAACCATTACTTTCTTCAAGTATTAAGACTGTTTTTGCACGGTATGGCGTCTCGAGAATGGCTGGTGATTCACGCACCATAGTTTTCGGTCTCGTGACTTTATAGTCATCTACCGTTAACTCACTGATGGGAAGCGATAGCTGAAAACTAGTGGATTTAGAAACAAGTTGAGACAAGGATAAATAGCCATTGTTTACACTAGCAATGTATTTTGCGTACTCGAAATCGAGCCTCAGCTTATCGGCATACTCAACAGATATTGGCTGTATATCAAGATTCGCATCAATGCTTAAGGACAAACGAAAATCTAGCCCTTCTTGCCACATTTTCAACTGTGACTTCCCTCCATTTGGAGCGAGATAACAGGCAATTTTGAAAAGAGTTTTAACAATGGTTTCAATCGTATCAGCAACAAATTGGGCATGTTTATTACATGCGTATGTGCTTTCCATCGCGATATTTTGTCGCTCAAGTAAAGGCCGCAATGACTCAACTATTGCTTCACCATCAACAGCTAGAGCATAACGCTTTAACGGCAATAGCCTGTTGTTTTGGAAATTGTCGTACCCTTTGAAATACTCGACAAATTCGATAATTTTGCTGCTATGGCGCAACAAAACATCTCTTCTCGCGCTATTGTGATCGGTAGATGCACAAGCCTCTCCTTCGTTAAGTAAACTGGAGATTGCCATTGCAGGTGTACTAATTTCTCCCGCCAACCGATGCAGAAATTTGTGCTTTTTTTCAAGTAAATGTCGTATCGATGCTTGGCTAGCGGCTAAGTTTTCGCGTTGTGAAAAAATGAGTTTCCTAGCTTTAAGTCTCTCTCTTTGTTCATCTTTTTGTAACCTTTGCCAAATCCATACAAAGAAGCTGAGCAGCAGAACACAATAGACAAGCTGCGCCTGCCAAGACGCCCACAATGGTGGCAACACATGTAGTTTGAAGGCTGTGACAGGTTGCTTGGCCAAACTGATTTTATTCACTGCCCTTACCTCGAACTCATACTCTCCTGGCGGTAGAGTATCCAATGTCAGCGAGCTCAAACCTTGTTTTAGCGAATGCCATTGTTCGTCATCGGGTAATATTCGATACTCAATTCCGATAGTGGGCTGAGGTATAAAAGTGTCGACATTAAAATCGATAGTAAGACTGCCGAAATCACTCGGCAGTTTCATTAGCGCTCCCATTTTTCCTGAATGTAATTTAGCAAGTTCATGTTTAGAAATAACAGTTGCGTGAATTTCATTTTCGACGTTCATTTGGCTTTCAAAAGCCAACGCTATTGCGGTGAGATCCAACTGATAGGTGAATTGATTACCGAATACAAATGCGTTGTTACCTTTCGCGGTTAGTACGCCATTCTCGTTAAAGTCTGTATCCAGTACCCCAAACAATTTTCCGATAGGCATTGAAATGCCATAGCTTCGATGATGCGCAAATAGTCCGGTATTAGTCGCAAAAACCTCCATGCCCATGCCGTCAGAAATTGCCCCTCGAATAAATCGAGTCCCCCCGGTATATTCGACTGAAAGACGCGAAAATTCAGCATCCTTAAGATGATAATCGATGACACCTTCACCATCTGTGCAAAGTGAAACCACACCACTATCACGCTCATACAGACACGTCACCGATAGGGAATTTGCCTCACTGATTGACGACTTTAACCATTGATATCGCGATTTTTGTACGTATAAATGACCATTGTCATCGACCGCAACTAACTCTCCTGAACGCGTGAAAAGTAGATGCTTAAGCGTGCTACTTGGTGCGTGAAACTTATCCACCACGAAACCAGAAGCATCGATTTCATAGAACGTACCTCGGTATCCGTGACTCACGAAAACGAGTTGACTGTTGTTAGCATAAGGAATAGAAAGATAACGCTCAGCACCACAAAGTACCTGCTGCACTTTTTGCTGTGAAACTAATACTGCCGGACTTGAGATATCTGTTGCTGTACACGCCTCAACATCAAGGTACAGGTGCTGTCCCAACCAAAGGTTAACTTCATCAAAATGTGAAATAGCATAAAACTCTTCCACATAATGCGCTGGGTTAGCCTTAATTTTTTCTCGCTCAAGCAATGATTTAAGGCTGAGTGTCTCTACGGGAAGCGATACAACACCCACCTTATCCACGGTTAGCAGTAGTTCATTGCCTTCAACGAAGACCATTTGCTCGATAAACACTTCCTGTTGGAATTCCAGCAATGGCGATAGCTTTGGCGAACGAGAAATCGTGTCTTCCTTAAGCTCAAACAAACTACCAGCAGCAATGAATACGGTCCCGTTTGGGTGCTCAGATATATCCGTAACTTGACGAACGCTGTCACTGTCTCTTGCAAAAGTATAACTAGACCAAGTGTTCTTCTCTTTGCGATATATACCTCCATGCCCGCCGACGTAAAGAAAGCCGCCTACATATTTTGCAATCGTTAGATTGGCAAGCCTGGCAAAATCCGTATTGAGAAAGTATTGAGCTTTTTTCTCCAAATTAAAAAAATATTGGGTTACGACAGAATCATCAAAAATAAAGGAAAACTGCTGAGTATCACATGTGATAGATGACACCTTGCTTTGGTTGGCTGCGACAAAAACATCATAAATCCAACTGCGACGAACGAGATCATAGACGTGGACAAGTGTATTGGAGTTCACTACGAGATAGCGTCCACACACTTCCACATTGTTAATGTTAGCAAGGTCGACGGAATCACTTGTTAGCTTTGTCGAAGCGAAAGATTCAAGATCGAAGTGAAACAAACCTAACCCTGCTGTTGCTATCCAGACCGCCCGCTCTTCTTCAAGCGCCAAGGCGATTGGCGTACCTAGCGATGAGTTAGTCTTAGTAAATGCGAGTAACTCAGAATGACCATTTTGCTTCAGAAAAAGGCCATTCTCGGCAGCCAAAAAGGTGAAATGATTTGTACGAACAACATCGTGAACCTTACCCATAGGAGTACTTTCACTTTGAACATAGTGCTGCAGCACCACGTTGCTCCCATAGCTATTTGTTGCAAGACTGCCGATGGAAAGTACATACAAGATGTGTAGAAAAAATGTTGTTAGATTCCTTCTAGATATCATAATTGCGCTCCCTGCAATCGGACAAAATTTAAACAGCCAACTAAGCATTGCAGGAAAGAACAGAAAATTAAATGATACGAAAGTTTAAATTTTGACCAGTTTTAAAGTGAAGCTTTGTAACGGCAAGGAAAGGAAAAAACCACACGCAATCATTATTTTTTACGACGCGGTGCCAAGAATAAATCGACTCGCGGTTCCCCACTGAAATAGGAGAAGCGGATTGCTAGCGCGAAATACCACTTACACAGACTGCTGTTTAATTGTGGTTATTGCGTTTCATTATACACACACCCCTTATTCATCTGGCACGGCTAATTCAACGCAAAAAAAATGTTCCGACTAGCGGAACATTTTTGTGTGTATCTGGCGTTGCGCTTGGCTTATGGCTCGTAAGGCAACGAAGATTGGTGAAGCACGATGCGAATCTTGCCATCGTCACACTGTTTGAATACAAAGCTCTTGTTCACGAAGATGGTATCGCCAGCCGCGCTGGTGAAGTGGATATTGCACTGAACGATAGCGAGATTGCCTTCTAAAACGCAATCTTCGTCTGTGAACCACACTTTAACCCAAGGCTTAAGCATGAAGCCGCCGTCATTCGGGAACTCGCTGTTGCCGCTAACGAAATAAGACAAAGCACCAGCTTTGGTTGGACGGAATGTTTGCTCGCCAAAACACAGTGTTGGTTTGAACAATACATGACCATTGTCGTAATCGTAGTTGTCAGACAACACCTGCGTAGCAAACGCCGCTACATCGCCGCCTTCGGTGTGTACTTTGCCAACAGCAACGACATTATCACACCACGTTTGCAGTGTTTCTTGAACCAATTCTTTAGTAAACATAATGTGTACCAATCTCCTTCATGGATGTTGATGGTCTGGGCCACTGTTTCTTGAAGCTAGCCCGAGTAGATTTGCGCCAATAATTACGTTTAGCTTGGTACTATCACCGTAGGAAAACAGATCAAGTCTTGCGCAAACCACTGTCATTAAAAACGCTTAATAGAGATTAGCTTTATATAGATATTTATAATAAGCAATGGTGGTTGGCGATAGTTTTTAGCTATCAAAAGCGTCTATAAAACATACGATTGTCAAATATAGCGTGGCGGTTTTTTGATGCCCTATGCCATCACCTCATTGGTATATGACAGTGACATCCCCGTCGGTAGGCTAGTTTACGAGAGATTTGGTAAAAGGAGTCAGTTAGGGCGCTGAAAATAAAAAACGCGTACTTTTTGTGTCTGGCCTATTACGTATCATTGCCCGTCACTTAACATCTATGGCCGATACACTAACTGATCGGATGTCTTCATGCTAACAACGGGCAGAAAACAGACTGCAATCGGCCATTCATAGTAAAGGTGAACCGCTTATCACCAGCTCGCAACTGACGGTAGTAGCGCCCCTCGTCATATGTTTGCTTCGGCGGTCACCTTTGGCTTACAACCTGTAAGAAGCAGATAACTTCTTACACCAAATACCACTGCATACCCGCATTGATTGCCGCTTCTTTATCGTAGCGAAAATCACCCACGTACATCAGTTCTTCGGGCGCAATTCCCCATTCTTCCGCCACCATGAGTAACGCTGTTGGATCCGGCTTAGGCGGCGCGTCCTCCCGTGTAAGTATAAAATTAATCGGCGCCTGATTATTTGTGAGTTTGATGTGGGCCGCTTGATGACAATTTCTTGTCACGATTGCCATGGGCAAGCTCAAGGACTGAGCCTGTTCTATCATCGCCAGCCCCACAGGCAACCATTTGGCAGACTGGGCATCGTCTAGCTCGTGTTGCAATACCACCGCCTCGGCGGCTTGCTTGTCTGCCGCATTCGGCAACGCATCGATAAATTCGAGAATGTCTTGCGTTTGAGGGCAACCAATGTCGTCGCGCATCTTTTTAAAATCTAGGCTCGACTCAATCAATGTGCCATCCAAGTCGAATATCACGCCTTTTACAGCAGAAAAATCAGGTACGTTAAGCACGTTAACCTCTTGTGTTTGTTGAATTTGCTAACCCTTTTACGCTACGCATCAAAACAAAGTTTAAAAAATAAATCAAAATACTGTTTATTTATACAGTATCGTACTGTATGGTATTTATGTCTTTCACGAAACGGAGCTAACAATGGCCATTACCACACAGTATGTTGTTACACACAAAGGGGTAGAAAAGCTGGTGACTACCGATAAAAAAGAAGCCGATCAATACGACAAAATGCTAGATGTGGCAGACAACCTAGCCACTTATATTGATGCCAAAGGGATTAAATTAGACGAAGGGCTTGCGGAAGAACTGTCAGTGATGTTGGCAAAAAACAAAGACATTGTAGCCAAACTTTTAAAAGGTAGCGCTGCAGACGATTTATTGGCAAGTGAATCGGCCGAAGTGGTAAAGCTGACCGCTAACGGCTAGGGTGCTTGCGCCCTGTCTCCCCAACGCAGGGCTTTTTATTGCGCTGGTAGCAGGGATGCCGCCAGCACATACTCGATGTGATTTCTCTCCCACTACTTTGCCGAATAGATATTCGGCTTTCTTATTTCCATGAGCGACTGGGGATCGTCCGGCGCAGTAAACCCGTACTTCGCGTACAGTGTATGGGCATCTTGTGTCGCCAACATGAAACGCCTGAGTCCTTGTAGTGCGGGATGGCTAACAACGGCATCCATCAAACGCTGGCTCAATCCTTGCCCTCTGTGCTCGGGTAAAACAAATACGTCGCCCAGATAAGCAAACGTCGCTTTGTCTGTAATCACCCTTGCAAAGCCCACTTGCGAACCGGTTTGAGTATACACGCCAAAGCACAAGGCATTGTCGATGGATGTTTGTACCCTAGTAAGAGGAATGTCTTTCGCCCAATACGATTGGCTTAAAAACCCGTGGATCACACCAATATCTAGTTTCGATTTGTCATCGCTGACAAAGTAAGCTGAAGTCATAACACATCCTTGTCTTGCGGATTTAAAGTAAGGTGAAAAAACTGGCTAAATTCGCTTGGCTGATACTCGGCAAAGGCGTCTCCTTTGATGAAGCCGTACTTTTTATAAAGCCCTATTGCTGCATCAAACGCCTTACCCGATCCGGTTTCTAGGCTGATTTGTACAGCGTTTCTTGCCTTGGCTTGTTCGAGTAAAAAGCGCAGTAGTTCCGCCGCCAACCCTTTGCCAAGGTAATTGGGATGAGTACGCATCGATTTGATTTCCGCAATGCCTGAGTCGTGCATTTTCAGCGCACCTATCACAGCCAATGTCATGCCCTCCTCAATCCAGCCGGTATACAGCAACACGTTATGCTGCTGTAAGCCAGACAAGTCCAAAGCAAAGACGTTCTCTGGCGGCGATGTGGCGTACATCCCATCGAGGTGAAATTGCAAAAGTGCAAGCACTTGAGGGTCCGAAAAATCGGCTAACTTAATCTCCATGCTAGCGCCCCAATGCCACGATGTAGTGCACAGGCTGCTCACTCGGATTGTGATATGCCGACGGACCATAGGCTTTGAAACGAATGCAGTCTCCTTTGGCCAGTTGGTACTGCTGGCCCTCAGCATTCAACGCCAATTCACCATCCAGTAAGTAGATATGGTGCTCCAAGCCGGCAATAGGCGGTTTGTCATAGTTGACCGTACCACCCGCTGGAATTTCGATTTTTAACAGCTCAACCCCTAACCCAACTGTCGGAGGGGAAATCGAAGTGCGAATATAACCACTATCGGGATCTTGCCATTGCTGGGCGCTATGATTCCGGATAATAGTAACGGCACCGGATTCTGCCTCGTACAATAACTGAGACAAGGTAATGCCGTAAACTGCACATATGTTGTTCAAGACAGACGCGGTCGGGCTCGTTGCACCACTTTCAATTCTCGACAATGTCGCCTTGCTTACGCCAGAACGTTGCGCGAGCATCTCTAACGAGAGTTCATGTTTCTTGCGAATCGCACTCAAATGTCGCGCGAGGGTATCGTCATTCACGGCAATTTCCATTTATGAATAAAATTCTCATAAATGAAACTAACGAAACCCTTTGTATATTGCAAGTGCTTTTAACGAGAAGGGACGTGTTGTTGTAAAAACGACACAATCTCAGCGACAGCTTGATCATGAACGGCTTGCCGATTGCGACCATGAGGTTCTGCGCATAAGTCAGCGAGCTTACGCTTACCGTTTTCGGTACAGGTTGATAAAAAACTGTAGTGAATCGCATCGTCGATAACATGCAACTGGCTGTTAGGCAAAAGGCTATGCGCATATCGCGCATTAAACTCGCTAGGCGCAATACGATCGTGCTCCCCAACAACCAGCAACGTTGGCACGGTTATCGAACCCAGTGAATTTGGCTCAAAACTGTGCACGATAGCAGGAGCTATCGATACCGCCGCCCTCACGTTGGCAATGCGGTAGTTATCACCTTGTCGCGCCAAACTTTGTTGTACTTGTGTTGAATGTTCAACCTGTTGAAAGGCTTGTAGCACGGACGCAAATTCAGGCTGTGCTTGGCAACTAAAATCATCTTTGGCCTGCTCGCAGTATGCGCTAAACCTCGCTTTATCGGTGATGGCCCCTAGCGCAGATAAGGTCGTATATCCTCCAAGGCTAAAACCCACTATTGCGATGTTTTCGGTGTTGGCAACGTCGCGCCACATATCGTGGTGCTCAATCCAATCTTTTACTTTGGCTAAATCTCGACTGCGCTCCCACCACAGCAAAAAGCCTTCTGGGTATTTCTCTGGCTCGATGGCAGTGTTGCCGTGATGATTGACCGCGGCAACAACATACCCTGCTTTGACCAGTGCAGATGCCAGCCATAACATTTGCGGAGCAGAACCTCCGGTACCATGGGACATGAGTACCAGTGGATACCCGCCTTTTACAGGCTTACCGTTATGCACTACGTCTCCTGCATCAAACAGGGGAAGTGATTCTGGACCAAGTGTCAGTGGGCTGACATCTTGATCGTATGTGGGGTAAAACACATGAGTCCGAATCGGTCGCGGCGTTAGACTCCGCCATGCCTGCCTTGATTCGTCATGAAGTGGTAGTACCGTCATCCCCACATTAATATCGTGGGGACTGCACTTGTCGTGCTGCATAACTGACCGACACAATCGCACCATAGTTTGTTTGAGTGCTTGATTGGTTGGGAAACTTTTCGTCAACCAATCGTACAAATCAATCGCGTAGGCAGTATTGCCAGACCACTCCAACTGTTGCGCAAGGTCGTTAATCAGCATGGCGTTCTCTAAATCAGAGAGTAATTTAGTATTCACCTTTGCCAAGGTTTTAGACCAAGTATTGTCGAGCAGGCTTTTGTGCAATTGCATAGAAGGTAACGCCACTCTGTTTGGCAACGATAAACCGTAGAATCCTCTAAGTACGTCGTCAGCCAAGCGTTTTTTATGCTGGAATCCCATCCCAGTATTGTTCAGTACAATTAGGCTAAGGTTGTCTTCTAGTACTTGATAAACATAGCTACTATACCCTTTGAGCTGGCCGTCATAGCTGTGAACACTTCGCGTATGTCCGTCACCAAGAGTCAGAGACTCGACTCGCCAGCCGTAGGGCGTATCAGGCGAAAACATCTGCTTTAGACTGGACGTCGTTAACCAGTTTTCCTGATGCAGCACATAGAGAAAACTCAGTAAGTCGTAGGCATTAGAAAACAGCCCAGCACCAACCTGAAAAACCTGCATATTCATATTGGGTTGCGCTGCCCATCCCCCGTTTTTTGCCCAGCGATACTCTTTAGCTAATGGAGCAGAAGCACCGCTTACGAAACCAGAACTATCCATATTCAACGGAATAAAAACATGCCTAACCAAGTTCATTTTTAAACTGGTTTGAGTCGCTTTTTCAATGACCTCGCCCAACAATAGCCAGCCTAAATTGGAATATTGGTATTGGGTACCCGGTGTGAAACTCAGGGGCATTTTCGCGATGGTATTGAGTAGCTTGTCATGGGGTTCGGTGTACTGGTATTTGCCCGATCCCCAACCAGGTAACATAAAATGATTGGGTAACCCTGAGCGATTGGATAACAAGTGATGAACACTGACTTTGTCGGCCCATGGTGCATCATAATCCGGTAAGTACGTCTTGATGGTAGCGTTTAAATCGAGTTGGCCTTGCTCTTGTAACTTAAGCGCTAAACTCGCAATGATAGGTTTGCTCAATGATGCTATCGGAAAACGTGTCTCGTGATCGTTCGCTATCCGTCGCGCTTCATCGGCAAAACCAGCGCTGTACATGCACAAAACCTTGCCATTTTTTGCCAGCATGACATTGCCTTGAAACAGGCCTTGTTCAACATAAGGTTTGAGTGCAGTGACTAGGTTATTGCAATTCGGGCCAACCGATACCGAAGCCTGCAACTTAGGCACATTGACCATAAACAACAGAGCGACAAGCCATAGAGTAGATTTCATATCATCCTTATACAGTGAAATTGAATTCGATGGCGCATACTAGTATTGTGCCTTGAATCAAGTCCTTAAATAATCCTATTATTTTTCTAACAGTAGCCTATTAGCCATGGATAGTCCCGTTTCCGACACTGAGGTTTATCAACTTGGACCCTTCATCATTAAGGTCAAAGAGAATGTCATAACCGGTGAAAACGGTGATCAAGTACTACTTCCCAAAGTCATGGCTTTGTTAGTATATCTTTGTCAGCGTGGTCAACAGGTAGTGACGTTTGATGAACTTGTGGGTGCAATTTGGCCAACCGAAGTTGTCGGCGATAATGCGATCTACAATTTGGTTGGGCAGTTGAGAAAAGCGTTAGGCGACAGTGCGACTAAGCCGACCTACATTCAAACGGTATCCAAAGTCGGGTACCGACTACTGCTTCCTGCTGAGCCCGTCTCGCCAGCGATTGAGAATCAAGAACACGTTGACACACCAGAATCCACTGTTGCGTGTACTAACGAACCAACCAATCGGAAAGGATCCCTTGCCAACGCCGTAAACTGGCCGACTCGAACAGTATTAGGCTGGCTGGCGCTCACCTTTATTGCTATTGGCATTGTAGGGTTCTGGCCGTCACATGATGAACCCAGTGCACAAGCACAACGAGACCTACAACTGGCATACTATCAACTGTATCGCGGAGACACTCAGGGCGTAGAGCAAGCGATTGATGTGCTGCAACAAATCAATACAACAGAGCCCAATTGGGCAACCCCAAAACTCGAACTGGCGTACAGTTTTATAAGAATGGCCAAAACGCAGCCAACACAACGGGATTTTTGGCTAGCGAAGGCTCAAGCCATCAGCCAAGCGCCAGCCCTAACCAACCACGGACAACGGCTCATTGCACTACTGCAAACACCAGCAAATTCGTCTCTCAAAGACGACCTTAGTGAGCTATTTGTCGGTTCAGCACCTCTGGTGAGTGAGCGGCTGGCGTACAGTGACTGGCTGTTTGTAAAAGGCGAGCTTGAGTTAGCAGAAAAACAAGCACAATTAGCGCTAGAACAGTGTTCAAATTGCCCTTATGTCTATCGCAAAGTCGCCACGGCACAAGTCGTGCGCGGACAAGTTGAAGACGGTTTTGCTAACTTTAATCGCTATCGCATGCTGTTAAACAAAAACAGCCTCAACCCAACAGACAATGCGGGTTATGTTCCTCTCAATCGGCAAAATTTAAGTGACATGGCAAAATGGCACTTCGCCTCTGTGTTACCAGAACCGCTTCTCGATCATCAGCGCAATACCTTGGCGCTATTTTATCTCACGTTAAACCGCATAGATCTGGCCGAAAACATCGTAAACACCACACCGCAGTCCAGCTCACAATTCTATGATTTATATACCCATGCCGCCATTGCTGGGGCAAAAGGCGACATCCAAAGTAGCTATCAGTTATTGGTAAAACGCCAAGCGATGTATCCCAATAATCCCAGATTTAAACTCTCTTTGGTTTATGCGTTGTGGCAGTTGGGCCAATATGAAGCTGCGTTAGAAGCGTTTGAACAACATGGGTTGCCACCCCATAACAACTCACTGCCAGGTCACTTACCCTTCGAGATATACAGTGTGTATGCTGCCTTATTGCTAAAGACAGGCAATGAGCCAACAGGGCAAGATATTTTGTCCCGATTAGCAGAGCAACTTCGCGCGGGATTCACGCCGGGGAGTGATAACGCAGATATACGCTTAGCGTCGGTGTTAGCGCTGCAAGGTAAGCACGATGACGCCATCCATCAATTGGAGTTAGCGATTTCTCAAGGCTGGGTCAGTGACTTCAATCAGAATTGGTGGAATATTCAGGATTCGCCTTACTTTAAAGACTTAGTCACCAACCCTGAGTTTCAAAAAGTAATCAACGACTATTTCTCTGTCATCAGCGATATTGAATACGATACCCAATCACATTGATGTCGCTCGTTTTTCACTTCGAGATTGAGAGACTATTCGACAGCAATACCCCATCACGCTTCGCGCTTTTACAGATGCAAATAAGAACTATTATTAATTGAAATCTGTAAGGGAATATGCGTAGATACGCGCTCTAAAATTTACCAACAATAAATCGCAATGTTTGGTCCAAGCAATTGGCCATGTGGAGTACTCAATGAAAATTCAACAAAACGCCGTCGTCACGTTTCACTACCGTCTCACTGACGATACAAATGGTGAAACGCTGGAATCTACCTATGACGATGCTCCGAACGTTTATGTTCACGGCGTTGATGGACTGCTGGACGGGCTAGTACGCTCTCTTGAAGGCAAGTCTGCAGGAGAAAGCTTTGATGTGGTATTGGCACCGGAAGAAGCTTATGGCCATTATAATGAGGAAGCAAAAGGGCGCGTCGCTGCAAAGCACGTGTTTTTGCCTGGCGGAAAACCCGTAAAAGGAAAACTCAAGCCAGGAACGGAAGTAGAAGTCAGGGCTGGTGATGACCTAGTAGACGGCATTGTTATTAAACACGGTTTGAAAACAGTAGATATCGACGTCAATCATCCATATGCGGGAAAGTCACTTCGCTTTGCAGTAGAGGTGATGGAAGTTCGCGCAGCCACGGCGGGAGAGTTGACGAAAAATTCTGGTCACAAGAGTTGTAGCTGTTGCTAGGCCGAACCGCTTTATAGTCAGCAAAACAACCTCGGTTGCTTTGCTGACTAGGTCAATCCTTTATCAAGAATACTCTTCTGTTATGTCATCCGCTTCTCGACGATAAACCCCAATGGGAAGCCCAAGGGTTATCGGTAAGGTGCCGGTGACAACAATAGAGGAATAAGTCCCAACAACTATGCCAATGGCCAGTGACAAAGCGAATTCTCCAAGTACTTCACCCGCCATCAAGCCCACCGCTAAAATCGTGATCAAGGTCGTCGTCGAGGTAATCAGCGTGCGTCGAAATGTAGAGCGAATGGAGGCGTTTACCAACGTATCTAAATCTGAATAGCGTTCGCTTTGCATCAACTCTCGAATTCTGTCACCGACAATGATTGAGTCATTCAATGAATAACCCATAATGGCTAAGAGTCCCGCCAGCACAGCCAAGTCGAATTTAATTTGGAACCACGCAAAGCAGCCCAAAACCCAAAGCACGTCATGCAACAGTGCGACTATCGCTGCAGTTGCAAGTCGCCACTCAAAACGCAACGTGACATACGCCATCATGCAAAGCGCGGCCACTAGTAAAGCTATTCCCCCTTTTTCGATAAGCTCGTTGCCAATTTGACTTCCCATAAAGACGGACTCTTCAAGTTGGAGTGGCCAATGTTGCTGTGAAGCTATATGACTCAGCACGTTACGCTGCGCTTCGATACTGGTCTCGTCGCTTTGACGCAAGGTCCAAGATTGCCCATCTTGTGAACCATTTAGCCTAAACTCTCCAGGTATATGGGCCGCTAACTGCGAAAGTACTTGAGGCTGCTGCAGTGAGGTCGTTGTCGTAAATTCCGTAACGACACCACCGGTAAATTCAATGCCAAAGTTTAATCCTTTAACCAATAGCCCCGTTGTGGAGATCAGCATAGCAATGCCCGCCAAAACCAATCCCCATTTGCGTACAGACGTCATCATGCCGCACCTCCATTGCCTTTGAGTAACCAGTCAGCCCCTAAATAAGCTGAGAGTGTTTTCGATACAGCGACACCAGTAAAAACACTCGTGACCAAACCCAACGACAGGGCAATAGCAAACCCCTTTACCGGACCATAACCAATACTCAACATGACTAGTGCGCAGATTAAGGTGGTAACATTGGCATCGAGAATCGTTGTCCATGCGTTCTTATAACCCAGCACCATCGCCGTTGCGGGCGGAACGCCTTTGTCTCTCTCTAGCCGTATCCGTTCAAAAATGAGTACATTCGTATCGACAGCCATGCCAACGGTAAGCACAAGTCCAGCAATCCCGGGGAGTGTTAAAACCGCGTTAGGAGTAAGGGCCATCAACCCTGTTAAGCAGCACAAGTTGAGTACAAGTGCGATGTTTGCAACAACGCCTAATCGTCGGTAAAACAGCATCATAAAGCCCATTGTCATTGCCAAACCCAAAGCGAGGGCCAGCATGCCATTTTTGACATTCTGTTCACCCAATGACGCATTGATAATGCGCTTTTGCACAATACTCACTGGTGCCTCCAATGAACCTGCGCGTAAAAGCATGGCTAATTCTTGCGCCTCCTCAGCACTGGCCATATTGGTGATGCTAAAACGGCTACCTAACTGGGATTGGACCCTTGCAACATTGATTACGCTCTCAGATTTCCTCATCCCCCCGTTTTCATCCAAAACGTATTCTGAGAACAGGGTGACAATCGGGTTGCCGATATTGTCTTTGGTAAAACTCGACATTTTGGCTCCTCCCGTGTTGTCCAATACCAAATTGACGAGGGGCAAGCCTTGTTCATCGCGCCCCATCTGCGCATCGCTGATGTTTGAGCCAGTGAAGATAGGCCTGGCGGCTAGATTGAAGCGTCCATATTTTTCGCTGTTCAAGTAGAAACGAGGCTGGTCTGTTGCATGCTTAGCTAGCTGATAAAACGCTAAACTTGCGGTAGCGCCAATCAAGCGTTCGGCTTTTTCCAAGTCTTTGATACCTGGTATCTCAATGCGGATACGCGCCTTACCTTGTGTTTGAATGACAGCTTCAGTGATGCCCAGCTGCTCTATTCGGCTGCGCATTGTTGTAAGCGCTTGGTTTACGTATTGGGTTACGAGCGCTTGTTCACGAGCTGGCGTAAATCTCAACTGTATGTTGCCAACAGATTGTTTGGCGACAGTCAGGCCTTGATAATTAGACTTAAACTGTTGAACGATTGTGTTGACTGCTGGTGCTCGCGATGCCGTGAATGAAATAGACAGGCCCGTCGTACCATCAGCAACCACACGCGTACCAAGAATACGAGCTTCTCTTACCCTACTCTGTAGAGCTTGGGTCATATTTTGTATTCTTTCGCGCAGCGCTGTTTCCGTATCTACCTCCAATACAAATAGCGCACCACCGTTCAAATCTAATCCCAGTTTAATCGGATCGGCGGTATAAGCTGAAAGCCATAGAGGCGCCGCGCTAACCTGATTCAATATGACTTCCCCGTGCCCCTCTAGCTGCGCCTTCATTGCGGTGTGAAGCTGCTGCGTATCGTGCTCGTCATTCGTGAATTGAATGGCAACTTGCCCGGCCGGCGTTTCGGTAACAAGGATGTCTTTTGCATTGTCGATCAATGACGCTGCAGATGGACTTAGTCGCTTTATGTCTGGGGTCGTCAATCCTGTGACAAGGATTTGCTCTTGTTGCCCAAAAAAACTTGGAAGACTATTACCAACCAATATGATCAGCACGCTAAAAATAGCGAGCTTTCGCCAAAGGGATGGCATTAACGATATTCGATTTTTCATTTTGATACTCTTTTTCAATCGTCGCTGTGCTTGTGCTCAGCGACATTCATTCCTCAACGAGCCATCACTGCCCGTCGCAATTACATTTAAGATTGCTTATGAAAAACGAGTATCGAGATAGGTTAACGGTAAAGCGGTATCGGTTGTTTTCCATCCCGACAGTAGAAATCGGTTGGGTACATATGCAGTTGTCTCATACCAAGGTTGGACATCTGGAATAGTGCGGATGTAAACAAAGTGCTTCGCAGATAAATCAGCAGGGAGAAATTCAGCAACTAGCTCGTAATTAGGCGTTTGCTGTTGTTGATGTTGGAAATCACTACCGGCTAGACGCTGCGGTAGTGGCGCTTTGACTGAGTCATGGTCATCGGCTAAGAGTTCGAGGTTATCGCGTGAACCATCGCTGGATATTAAGAACTGGTCGGAAAAATCACCTGCACTTTTTGATTCAAACGCGCTCAAGCCTACTGGAGCCGTAATGAGCAACAACACGGTGATTAGCAATGAAGTCAATGTGTATTTCAAAGTGGCATTCCACTATAGACGCCGATCCAAAGTCACAAATGGGGGCACTCTGCCACTATTCAATGTGTTCATAAACTTTTGGTCTTTCAAAGACTACAACGCGAAAGGTCTGCGTTGCAGATAGTCAGTTTCTACTTCCATTTCAAATAGGACACGTGTCGCATCTAAATCAAGCACACTGCGCATTGCATCTCGCGCTTTTTCGTAACCGTCCGACATGGTGATGTCGTTGGCTTCTCGATACGTTTTTTCATCCGGCCATTGGGCATACGCGATAAATGCCCCTGATTTATCTCTGTGCAACCGAGAGCCCAAACTCCCCTTGAACAAATAGATACCTTGAGTTGTTTCTCCCCAAGCCGTCATAAATGCTTGCTCTTGGCCAGCTTTTACAACGAATTCGAACATCACCACAAACATACGTCACTCCTTGGCTTTCACGATACGCACCATCGCCCGCAGCTACGGCTCTTAAAAATGATACATTATAACAATAACAAAAATGCGTTATACTGAGCTACTCAGACAGTTTTCTCCCAACAGGCTAAGGTAAAAACTGTTGTGTTCAATCCCAAGTCAACGAGTATAACCATGTCCCACAACTTACCGGTTACCGTGCTTTCTGGCTTTTTAGGCGCTGGGAAAACGACGGTACTCAACCATATTCTCACCAATAGAGAAGGTTTAAAAGTCGCCGTTATCGTCAACGATATGAGTGAAATTAATATCGATGCCGCCACGGTTCAAAACGAAATCAGCTTAAATCGCGCAGAAGAGAAGCTCGTAGAAATGAGCAACGGCTGCATTTGTTGTACTTTGCGAGAAGACTTATTAGAAGAAATAAATCGTCTTGCCAAAGAAGGTAAATACGATTACCTAGTCATCGAATCAACGGGTATATCCGAACCGTTGCCTGTGGCAGAAACGTTTACGTTTGCCGATGAAGAAGGCGTCAGCCTTTCCGATATTGCCACTCTCGACACCATGGTAACTGTCGTGGATGCGCTCAATTTCCTCAAAGACTACGACGAAGCCAAAATGCTTCAAGACGTCGGCGAAAGCCTTGGCGAAGAGGACGAAAGAAGTGTTGCAGACTTGCTTGTCGAACAAGTTGAGTTTGCCGACGTTCTCTTGATCAGTAAAACTGACCTGGTTTCCGAAGAAGACTTAGGACGTTTGAAGAGTATTTTGAGCACCTTAAATACTCATGCGGTTCAAATCCCTATTCAAAATGGTGAAGTACCGTTGAAAGAGGTATTGGCAACTGGCCGCTTCGATTTTGAAAAAGCGCAGCAAGCTCCAGGTTGGTTGAAAGAAATGCGTGGAGAGCACGTCCCAGAAACCGAAGAATATGGCATCAGCAGCTTCGCTTACATTGCACGACGACCTTTTCATCCCCAAAAGTTTTATGACTTTTTACACAGCAAAGAAATAGCAGGCAAATTAGTACGGTCAAAAGGCTTTTTTTGGCTGGCCACCCGCCCGCAATTTGCTGGCAGTTGGAGCCAAGCAGGTGGTATGGCTAGATATGGGGCAGCGGGGCTATTTTGGAAAGCCGTGCCCAAAGACCAGTGGCCAGACGATCCTGACTACCTCGCATCCATCGAAGCCCAATGGGTAGAGCCATTTGGCGATATGCGACAGGAATTAGTCTTTATTGGCCAAGGTCTGGACAAGGCCGATATCATTGCGCGTTTGGATGCTTGTTTGTTGACAGAAGAGCAAGTACTAGCTGGTCGAGACGCTTGGGCTGCATTACCTGATCCCTTCCCTAGCTGGGATATCCACTAACCCATAGAGGTGCCGAGTAACTAACTCGGCATCTCATTTATATTACTGTTTTTACTCAATAAAAAAGCAAGAATAAATATTCCCAAAAACAGAGTTAAACTGCTCGCTATGACGCCGAGCCAACCAGCATCAGTCCAGCTTTTCAAGAGTAAGAAGCCACCTGCACTGCCTCCAGCGTAGTAATGCACAAGATAGAATGCACTTGCTGTACTTCGACCGGTTTTCGCGTGTGCGCCTACCCAAGCATAAGCCAATGCATGAACAAAAAACGCGCCAGCGCTTATCAATAGTAGACTGGCAATGATGACCACCACACTATCAAAATAAGCGAGCAGTAATCCCAGGATACTTACCCCAGCCCCCAAGTAAAACCCTTGAATTGCACTGTGACGCTCAGTCCAGTTAGCACTGAGCTTTGCTGTAACGGTCCCCGTCAAATAACACAAGAAAATCAAAGATGTGACACTTGTAGGCAAACTAAACGGTGCTTGCGTAAGGCGAAACCCCAAAACCGAAAACAAGTTAACAAACAGTGCGAAATTCAACCCACCAATAAGCATCGCGAACCACACACTGGTATTGCTAGTGTGTTGGTAGAGCTCGCGAAACAATGTATAAAACGATAGTTTTTTAGATAAGAACACTTGTTCTTTTGGCAACCATTTTTGCAGTATAAGAGCCACTATGAATGTCGCAATCGACAAGACGACAACCGCGAACTGCCAACTGAATAAGTCAGTCAAAATCCCGCCAGTGAGCCTGCCTGCAATGCCACCAAGAGAATTAGCCGCAATATAACCTCCAATCGCTCTCGCCAGCGCATTAGCCGATAGTAATTCAGCCATATAAGCCATAGCGATAGCAGCGAATGCGCCGAGTGCTATTCCCATCAATGCTCTCGCCACCAACAGGGTCCGAAAACTGTCATCAAACAATAACCCGATGTTGATCACTACAGGCAAGTAAAGACCGAGCAGCATGATTTTTTTCCGTCCATAGGCATCGGAGACTTGCGCCCAAAGCACCAAAGACAGTGCGAGTGTTAGCGTTGTGGACGCGAAAACCCAGTTGACTTGTGTCGGCGCCAAATCATAGTCCAAGGCCAGAATCGGCATTATCGGCTGAAACAAATAGAGGTTAGAAAATAACAGGAATGAACCAAGAGACATGCAGTAAATTACACGTCGATATACCTGTGAACCGTATTCAATCATCGAGCATCCTGAAAACGCTGATATGCGCCCAAACCGTCAACAACAAATAACGGTCGGACAAGGAGCCGCTAGTGTATCAGTAAGCAAGCCTCCATCAAACTGAGGAGTCGATTGAGCTAGACCCAAACATCGTTTTCCGCAGTCAGTCACTGTTAGCCTCTCCGGTGTTTATCACGCCTTGTGGCTCAACTAACATTATCTGGCATTCGTCATTGGCATAGGGTTTGTGCTCTACCCCTTTAGGCACAACGAACATTTCCCCTGCATCCACCTTGACGTCACCATCTCTGAACGCAATGTGCAATGTACCTTGCATGACAATAAAGACTTCATCGGTATCATCGTGTTTGTGCCAAACAAACTCGCCTTTTACTTTTGCCAGTTTGAATTGGTAGTTGTTCATTTGGGCTACGACGCGAGGAGACCAATGATCAGAAAATTTAGTGTACTTTTGTGCTAAATTTATTGCTTTATAAGTCATTGTAATATCGGCTCTTTTATAAAGAATCACTAGGGCGTATTGACCCAATTTCACTTAAAGTAGGGCACGGCCTACCTAGCCAACATTTAGCGTATCAGCAATCAAACCATAGAGCTTGTTCAATTCGATGGGTTTACCTAAGTGAGCGTCAAAACCAATGTCGCGATAATATTTAACATCTTCATCCATAATGTTGGCGGTCAATGCGATGATCGGCCAATCTGGGTGCGCTTCTTTTATTTTTTGGCAGGATTCTATGCCATCCATAACAGGCATTTGTATGTCCATAAGTACGAGATCAAACTGCTGTTGATTTGCACAATGCACTGCCTCCAGCCCATCCATCGCCAACACAATCGCGGCACCAGTAGGCTCTAACATCGATTGTGCGATCACCTGATTAATCTCATTATCTTCGACCAACAGCAAAGTGAAACCCGACAGGTCAGGTATCGTTGGTCGACTTGGCGCAGTGTCGATTACGGTTTCTTCCGCTTTTGGTAATGGTAAGTTAACCACAAATCGAGAGCCCAAATCCGGCGCACTATTTACGGCTATCGTACCGTGCATCATATCGATGAGGTTTTTCGATATCGCCATGCCTAACCCGGTGCCGCCGTGCTGTCGCGTTGTAGAGCTATCGCCTTGAACAAACCGCTCAAACAGTTTGCTGACTTGCTCTGGCGTCATCCCCACACCAGTATCTTGCACAACAAAGCTAATCGTTGGCACGCCTTCATTACTGTAGACGCTCAGACTAATATCGACTTTGCCTTTGTCAGTAAACTTCACTGCGTTGGATACTAAATTCAGAAATATTTGCCGCACTCTCACCGCGTCACCTTGCCAATATTCATTGATATCAGGCATGACTTTTTTCATTAATCTAATGCCCTTAGCGTCGGCAGCGGGTTCAACGTCGCGCCACACCGACTCGAATACGCGAATGATTGAAAACGGGGCGGATTCAATGATGAGCATTTTTGCTTCAATTTTAGAAAAATCGAGTATGTCGTTGATGATGGTAATCAGCGACTTCGCTGAATAGATGGATTTTTCGATAAGTTCGCGAGTATTGCGTTTGTTAAAATCACGTTCGAGTATCTGTAAGGTGCCATAGATACTGTTCATCGGCGTTCGAATTTCATGGCTCATGTTTGCCAAAAATTCACTTTTCGAGCGATTAGCCAATTCGGCTTTTTCCTTCGCCTCGCGCAGCGCATTTTGGGTATCAATTAACCCGCTGATATCTTGGATTACACCAACAAAAAGCGATTCCGCGTTTAACTCTACACTTGTCACTGTGATAGTCACGGGGAAGCGCTGACCCTCTTTGTGAATCGCAATGAGTTCGCGAGTTTGACCGAGAATACGATTGACTATTTGCGAATCTGCGCTATTCATGAATAGGTCGTGATGTTGACGAAACTCCGGTGGCATAAGGACGGAGACGTTTTTACCCAAGACTTCTATTTCGCTATGGCCAAACAGTTTAACCGCGGCCGGCGTAAAGCGGCGAATTTCCCCGTTTTGACTAATGACAACCACAGCCTCTCCGAGATTATCCAGCAGTGCCTTTTGCATGGCTAAATTATCCGCGGCCAGCCGTTCACTAGCTTGCAAGGCTTTGAGATTAACCTGTGAATGCTCCCAATACTGAAGCGTCGTACCTAAAAGTAACGCCAAGACTATGCCAATAAATAACGTGATTTCCGGTAGGCTCGAACGATAGTCTTTCAGCAAATCGGGCTTTGGATAAACGTGCAGCGAATAGCCAGCCATCGCTAGCTGACTCTGTACCATTTCTTTGACGCTTCCCTCTGCGTGTTCCCCCGTCTCAGTTTCAAAAATGACTTCGCCTTTGAACTGAATTTCGACTCGAAATTGCCGAGAATATCCCTCACCAAAAATATAGTTAAAGAACGAGCGCACGTTGAATACACCTAGCATATAGCCGTCAAACTCGCCCGTATCCATTAACAGAGGCGATACCATTAAGATTCCTTTGTTCCCCTGCACCAAGTCAACGGGAGCAGAAATCGTGCTGGTGTCGGCTAACCGAGCGCTTTCGAGCATTTCTCGACGATTAGATTCAAACATCAAATTGAGATTGAGAGCCGATTCGTTACCCTTTAGCGGCTCCACCCAACGTACAATCCCCCTGGAATCGACTCTTTCTATTGCCCGATACCAGTTCATATCCAGGATCATATTTCTGGCATCGCTAGCCCAAACATGTTGAGGAATGCGTCCAGCGTCTTCCCATCGAATCGCCATTCGTTCCAGTTCCTGAAGCGTTCGAACGTAGTGCTGATTCGTTTCTGATACCATTTCCCTCATGCTTTCACGCATATGAGCGTAGGCATTACTCGCTTCATAGACAATCATGGCTTGCCACACGAAAACACAGCTCACACTTGCCAAGATGACACCAACGAATTTGTAAGCCGATGCCGAAGGCAACAAGCGTTGATTGAAATAGGTAAAAATACAGCTTCCCGAATACGCCACAAAGCCAATAGACGTGTGTGCCGACATCCCTACCCAGCTACCCGCGTAAAGCCGAAATTCAACACCAAACAACACACCAATCAGAGGAACCAGTGCAATGGATAAGCAAATGAGTGCCAACCATAAGGCTTTTACATTGAGTAATAAGCCGCGATGACTGTATCGAAAGCCAACGACATTAATTGCAGCACAAATCATAAAACACAGTGCGGTAATCGGCGACATTTGGTCGACAAAAACATCCGCTTTACCCAGTGGCAGTATGCCAAAAAACGACTCTACGTTACTGCGCACACCAATAACGTACTCCAGAAAAGATAAACTCGCGAGGCTACCGCAGATGACAGTGAGGAAAAACGCGAGCCGATTGTACTGAGCAAGCTTGGCAAAGGTCGCTAATCCTAGAACGACAAACAGAAAGGCTGTCAAAAACTGCATTAGAAAAAAGCTTGGCGGTAACTGCAATTCCGTGAACGTCACGCCAAACCACCCACTAATGACAAGTATTCCAAGGAGAACAATGAGTCCTGATGATACTGTTGAAACCGACTTATCCATAAATCTTCGGCGCCAAGTGTAATGAGTTTGAGGGTAACCTTAACTATAGAAAACTCGCGCCCAAGTGCAATTTTGCTTGATATTAATTTATATTTCTTTACATTCTAGGTAGACCAGTCTGTCTAATTTGATCATTATGAACGCAAAACGCAAAATTTTGGAAGCCGCCGCCACGCTGTTTTATAACGATGGTATTGCCGCAACGGGGATTGACCGCATCATTGCGGAGGCAGGTGTGGCGAAGATGAGCTTGTATAACAATTTTGGCTCGAAAGGAGAGTTAATCGCGGCTTACATTCGTGCTCGTCATAATGAGTGGTTGGCCTTGTACCATAGCCGATTGAAGAACGCTTCCACCCCAAGAGAATCCATCTTGGCGATATTTATGGCTTACCAAGATCACGCCGAGTTTGACTATGACAATGGATTCAGAGGCTGCGGTTTGCTCAATGCCGCCGCCGAAATGCCAGCTAATAGCCCTGGAAGGCTTGCGGTGAAACGCCACAAAGATGAAGTTCACGCTTTCATAACACAACATTTAACTGAAATGATTAGCGATCCCGCTTCGCGCAAAGACATATCAACGCTAGCAAACCATTTGGCCTTCTTGCTTGAAGGGGCTATCTCGCTTGCTGGCCTAGCCAGTGAGAGCGATAAAATGACAAGTGCCTATGATATTGCAGAGCAGTTGCTGAGTCCTTATTCATGACACATCGCCATTCCCAATTTGGTGTGTTCGCTATTGTTATCGCCTCTTGTTTGTGGGGCACAACGGGCACTGCAGCCACCTATGCCCATCAAGTGCATCCGATTACTATCGCCGCCATCACTATGGGCGTCGGAGGCTGTTTGTTAGCTTTACTGTCCATTGATGCAATTCGCTCGCATCGCTGTAGGTTGAAAGAAGAATGGCGACTTTTGCTCGTCGGGGCAGGTTCAATTGTGATCTACCCACTGGCTTTTTATAGTGCAATGGAACTCGCTGGTGTCGCCATTGGCAACGTCATTTCTATCGGCTCCGCCCCTATCTTCACTGCTATGCTAGAACGCATTTTCGACCATACAAAGCTCAGCAAAAAATGGAAAATGAGCGCACTACTCGGCCTAATCGGGGTGATGCTTTTGTCTTTTGCTAAAGCAAAGGTTGGCGATAACCCAATTGGTGATAACAGCGCCTTTGGCATACTGTTAGGATTAACCGCAGGCCTGAGTTATGCGACCTACTCTTGGGTCGGGCACAGACTAATCAATAAGGGAATCAGTTCTAGAGCTGCGATGGGGAGTCAATTTGGTATTGGTGGCATAATGCTACTGCCAATTTTAGTGGTAACCGGCAGTACAGTTTTCCAGACTACGACCGGGGTTTATGTTGGCCTTTATATGGCTGTAGTGCCAACCGTCATCGCCTACAAACTGTTTGGCTATGGTTTAACACAAGTGAAAGCGAGTACGGCAACTGTTATCACCTTGCTTGAGCCTGTGATTGCAACGTTGTTGGCGGTAACCATTGTCAATGAAACGATTGGGCTACAAGGCTGGTCTGGTATAACAATGATTCTCGGTAGTCTAATAGTGATAATTTGGCCCAACCACTCGCGAAATAAGCAACAAATGTGAAATTTCGCGCTTTTGATAACAATCTAGGCTAGGTCATACCATTATATGCAACGATAAAAGTATCATACACGTTATACTAAAGACTAAAGCTGTTTCAAAGGTATCTTATGCGTTCACTATTTTTAATGACATTGGCGTTGTTAGCCAATGCTGCACTCGCCCAAGACGACGCGCCGGAAGAATTAGGCCCGCTCGATCCAGATTATATTGGTGTACATGGAATGGTACTGATGACGGCTGACTCAACCATGTACGCATCGCATATGCCTTTGTACCACAAACCTCACGACGCCCAAATTGTTTACAGCGTCTCGACGGACACTAGCGCGGTTCTGATTATGGTGAAAGATGCTGACCTAGTCACAATAAAACCAGAGCGCTTCAACCTAGAGCGCCTCAAACGCGGGGAATCATTTTCAGTAAAAGCTGATGTGTATCTTGGCCATTTTGAGCGCGGCGGCATGCCTACTCATGAACAAGTGACCATTACGTTTGAGGAACAAATCTACTTGCGAGAATTAAAAGACTTACCTTCTGCCACGAACTCTCATGTCTACGACAAAGTGCCCCTGAGTGGCAGCAAACATATGTTGATCCACCAAATTACGCTTCCGCCGAGTTTCGACCAACAGATCTTGTTGTACGACGACCAAAGTTGTATCACAAAGATTCGCACTGGCGACCCTGTACCCAAACAAGGACAAACCTTTATGGCTCTGGCAATGTGTGGCCCTATGAAGCCGCTTTATTTTGAAACTCAAGACTTCAGAGCGCACTAACGAAGCAAAAACATATGCATAGCGAGTTCACGGAAGACCTCTGCTATCGCTTAGCTTGAATCGCGCTCGGTTGTTTAGGAAGATATGCTTAGCGCAAATGTAGTTTGCCCCCAAGCCCACGAGTACTCCGAAAACAAAACTGAAATACACATCTGCGCCTATTGCCACAAGTAGAGAAAAAACACCGAAATTCAGTAAACCCGTTCCATGGCAAGCCACGACATATCGTATCAGTGATGGCCAACGCCTTGTTTGTTGTTGGCGTTGAAATGAAAAAAAGTAGTGTCCTGCCCACGACAACACAACGGCAACCCAAAAACTCAATATTCTCGAATAAAACGGATGTGCTAAGTACCATTCGACCAGTGCGAACACACCGATATCGACAATAAACACACCACCGCCAACGATACAAAATCGAAAGAACTGCACGCTTCACCACCGTAATTCTGTTGTAGATGAAGACTACGCGCATCCCTGTCCAAAAATTGTCAGTCGAGAGGCACATTTTTTAGACATTCACAGTGCTAACGTGGCTCAGTATTCACAAAAATGAGATAACCCATGCAGTTAATTTCCGCTCCTCTATCAACCAAAGGGCGCAGCCGCCGCGCCAACATTGATTTGAGCATCATTGTGCCTGTTTTCAATGAAGAACAAGTACTGGGTGTGTTCCATCACGAGTTATGTCGGGTAGTTTCGACGTTAACCCAAAGTCGCGTCGAAATTATTTATATTAATGATGGCAGCACTGATAAGAGCTGGGCAATTATGCAAACCTTAACCTGTTTGTTTGCCGATATTCACGTGGTAAATCTCAGTCGAAATTTTGGCAAAGAAGCGGCGATGACAGCAGGGTTTGACTATGCAAAGGGGGACGCTGTCACCATCTTGGATGCCGACCTACAAGATCCACCGAGCCTACTCCCCATGATGCTTGCTAAGATGGAACAAGGTTTCGATATCATCAATATGAAACGCCGCAGCCGGAGCGGCGAGTCTTTTTTCAAGACGTTCTCAGCGAAACAATTTTATCGACTATTGCAATGGTTATCAGATTCCCCAATGGCATCAGACGTGGGAGATTTTCGCATGTTAAGCAAGCGGGTTGTCGAACACCTAAGAGCATTGCCAGAGCGAAGCCGCTACATGAAAGGACTCATGAGTTGGCCTGGATTTAAGCAAACGACCCTGACGTTCGACAGGCCAAAACGCCGTGCAGGAGAGACAAAATGGCCACTGATTAAGCTCATAGGTCTAGCCCTTTCGGGTATTACTGCTTTCAGTGTGAAGCCCCTTCGACTCGGCATATTCGCAGGCAGCATAGTGTCGCTCAGCGCATTTGTGTATGGCGGATGGGTTGGCGCTAAAACCTTGTTATTCGGTGAACCCGTAGCGGGCTTTCCCACCCTTTTGTTGATTCAGCTCTTTCTGGGCGGCGTGCAATTAATTGCTGTGGGTATTGTTGGCGAATATGTGGGTAGAATTTTCGTCGAATCAAAAGGCAGGCCTGTGTACTTGGTCATGGACAGTGACTCCAAAACCGCCCTCGCCTTCGCAGAGGCGAAAGCCAATGGCTAACGAACGTGCTCATCTCGTAACGCCTTTACTCATCATTGTGGTAGGGCTTCTACTCACTCGATTTTTCGCCATGTATGGTTTACCGCTTTTCGATACTACCGAAGCTAGGTATGCAGAAATTGCTCGAATCATGTTTGAAACCAATAACTGGATTACGCCGCAATTTGATTACAATGTACCGTTTTGGGGAAAGCCCCCCTTTCATACTTGGCTAAGTGCCACAGGATTTACCTTAGTGGGCGTATCAGAATTCAGCGCTCGCCTGCCGCATTTTTTATGCGGCCTTATGGTGATCGTTTTAGTGTTTCATTTCTGTCGCCAACACCTGTCGTTTTCGGCCGCCTTCGTCGCTGTCCTTGCGTTAGTCTCCAGCCTCGGTTTTATTGTCAGTATGGGCATGGTCATGACAGATACTGCACTATTGCTGACTATTACACTCGCCATGCTTAGCTATTGGAAAGCTTTTGCCCAAGGCGATAGGTATTTTCATGGTCATCTATTTTTCGTGAGTCTTGCTCTGGGCATGTTAGTCAAAGGACCTGTCGCAATAGTACTTGTAGGCATTGCCTTGCTGTTGTGGGCACTCTCAACCCGAAACCTTAAACGAGCCTTTACGGCTTTACCGCTGATTTCCGGTACCTTGCTGTTTGTCACATTGACAGTGCCCTGGTATTGGCTGGCTGAAGTGAAAACGCCGGGATTCTTGGAATACTTCCTACTGGGCGAGCACTTCCAACGCTTTGTGGTTTCAGGCTGGGAAGGGGATCTGTACGGTACTGCTCACGACAAACCGCGAGGCACGATTTGGTTGTATTGGCTGGTAACTGCCTTTCCCTGGTCATTTTTGCTAATCGGTGGCGGAATGTGGAAGGTCATATCGTCGGCTACTTGGAGCTCGGGCCATCCCCTACTCACGCGTTACCTCGTGTGTTTTATGCTCGCGCCAATGATGTTGTTTACACTCTCTGGCAATATTCTCACCGCTTATGTGCTACCGGGGTTTAGCGCTATGGCCATTTTGATAGCGCAGCAATTTACTCTCAATAAACGACTATTGAGCGGTGCCGCCGTGACATGGGTTTTACTGATTAGTGTTCTGTTGGCTTACTACCAAGGTGCCTTTAACAAAACGTCAGAGGAGCAGTTGCTTACAAGTAAGCATTTTGATTTCGAACACATCCCATTGTACTACTGGCAAGAGCGCCCTTTTTCAGCTCGCTTTTATTCTAACGGTACTGCGCGATTACTCGAGACTAGTGATGCCCTGCAACAAGTCATATCATCTGAACCCGCGTTTTACCTAGCCTCCGCACCTATTGCTGCTGAAAAGCTCAAACAGCAAACGAAAAACCTGAACTGTCGAGAAGAAAATCAGACTAATACCCGAGTATTGTGGTTATGCGAGGTCAAACGGTGAAATTGCTCTTAATCGAAGATTCCAAACCCATTGCAGAATTAATTTTCGACTTTTTCGAACACAAAGGATGTGAGTTGGATTACGCCATGACAGGCCGACAGGGCCTGTGGCTGGCAATGGAAAATCGCTATGACTGTATTATCTTAGACCTTATGCTACCGCAAATAGATGGTTTAAGCGTTTGCAGTGAATTGCGTAAAAACAACGTCGATACACCGATTATTATGCTCACTGCGCGAGACACTGACGAAGACATGCTCACTGGGTTTCGAACAGGCGCAGATGATTACATTGTTAAGCCCTTTGATTTGGAGGTGTTAGACGCAAGATTGACGGCTGTAGTAAGGCGAGCCAGTCGAGATGCGTTTAAGCAACAATTAACTTGTGGCCCACTGATGATGGATTTAACCACCCACCAAGTCTTCCACGGTGAAACCAGCCTAGCCTTGAATCCATCCTGTTACCGCATTTTAAAGTTGCTGATTCAAAGATATCCGTCACCAGTATCACGAGATGACATTACATCGGCAATTTGGACAGACGAACCGCCAGAAGACGATGTCTTGCGAAAACACATTTACCAGCTTCGCAAAGTTGTCGACAAGCCGTTTGGCACCGCGATGATCAAAACTTTGCCCAAAGTGGGCTACGCTATCGAGGCCGAGGAATGAAAACCGCCCACACCAAACGCCCGGAGTTCAGTGCCCTGATCATCCGCGTTTTTCTACTCGGCGCGGGTTTTATGCTGTTGTTTTACGCCATGTTTTTTAGACTTTCGATGATGAAAACAGAAAACATGGTCATCGAGCGTCGTTTAAGCATAGTGGCATCACACCATTTCAACTCGTACAGACAAGGTGTTCGTGGCGATATCACCATTGATCCATTGCTGACCTTATACGACAAATTTGAATCGCTCCCCACTATGATTCGAGGAAAAGTAACCCCTAATTGGACGGGGTCGATGCACATGACATTTGACGATGATTCCGAGCTTCAGTTGTTTGCTTCAGAAATTGCCACGCCTGATGGGAATAGAATAGTTTATGCACTCGAAAATTCTGATGCCGTTGAGTGGAGTGACGCGAATTTTGTGTTGTTTGAGCTACTATTGCTGGCGTCCGGAATCCTATTGTTTCTGCTCGTTTGCTTTTACATTGTGAAAACTGTCAGGCAAATTACGACACCAATAAATGAGCTAGCCATGACACTATCAACCTCTGATGCTAACGCATTTAAACCCTACCAAGTGGAGCCAGATTCTACATTTGAATTCGCTCGAATTGTTCGAGCCATTAATGCCTACAATATGAAGCAAGCTCAACAACTCGAACGAGAACGTTCTTTCACGCGTTATATAAGTCACGAGCTGCGTACCCCCATGACGATCATCCGCGGAGCGCTAAGTAATATGCGTACACAAGGTGTAGACAGTAAATACCTGTCGAGGATAGACGATGCCAGTGAACAAATGGCATCGTTGACCAACACCTTTTTATTGTTAGCCAGAGAAGGCGCGCTTAAAAAGGAGCGCGTGCATGTTGACTCAACGTTTCTCGATAAAATAAACCAAGATATCGAAGATAAAATTGCCGCCAATCACGTGGAATGCTATTGGCAACTACGAGCACCTTTCACGCTAGCCGCTCATCCATTGTTGCTAAAAGCAGCAATACAAAATTTGCTACTCAACGCCCTTGGTTGCTCATTTGAAGGCAAAGTTGTTGTGCTCGTAGACAGCACTCGAATAGACATTGTCGATAATGGCACTGGGCTGGGAGATAAACCGCGAGAATACGAAGGCTTCGGCATTGGCCTCATTTTAGTCCGGGATATATGTGACAAGTACGATTGGCAGTTTGAATTAGCCGACAACGAAACTGGCGGGTGTACCGCGTCAATCGTATTTCATACAGAGTAAAAGCGACCAACACCGCGCTGTTATTTTAAACAAACCTTGGCATACTAAACTTTACCCTACATTAGGTTCAGGATGACCATGAGAAAAATAATATTGCCACTGTTGTTGTTACTCAGCTGTAAACTGGGTGCCGAAGATTTTAGTCAAGGGCGCGTCATCAGTACGTTACCCGACGTTCTGTCAGCTAAAGCCCGCGTAAAACCGCTCAATGCTATGGTCGAAGACCGTCTCGATAACTTATTACCGAAACTAATGGAAGAAGCCAATCTCGATATGTGGCTTGTTATCAATCGAGAATACGGCGAAGACAGGCTGTTTTATACACTTGTCCCCCAACCCACATTTGCCGCTAGGCGCACGACATTATTGGTATTCAGTAAGCAAGCTGATGGCACCGTTGAGCGTTTCAGCGTTAGCCGCTACCCCATAGGTGAACTCTATCCTACCGTTTGGCAAGGCGGTTCCCAATCGGAACAATGGCAACGCCTCGCTGAGGTTATTGCAGAACGCGACCCCAAACGTATTGGAATCAACATGAGTCGCGATTGGGCCCTAGCAGACGGTTTATCGGTTGGTTTACACCAACAACTTCTGCAACACCTGCCACAACAATATGCGCAGCGATTGGTCAGTGCAGAGAATTTGGTTGTACGTTGGATGGAAACTCGCAGCGAAAAAGAGCTACGTGTTTATCCTCAAGTGGTCACGCTAGCACGTGGCGTCATTGCAGAGGCGTTTTCTAACAAAGTGATTACACCTGGCGTCACCACGACAGATGATATCGCTTGGTATATTCGCGAGCGCTTCGAAGCGCTCCAGCTGCGTCCTTGGTTTCAGCCCTATGTCAATATTCAAAGGAAAGGAGATGAGACCCAAAAAGAGGACGTGTTTATGGGCAAAACTGGCCGCACCGTCTTACCTGGGGACGTACTTCACACAGACGTAGGGATCTGTTATTTGAACCTCTGCACCGATACCCAGGAGATGGGCTATGTACTGAAACTCGGTGAAGAAGACGTGCCAACTGGCTTTAAAGATGCGCTTGCAGTAGGCAATCGCTGGCAAGATATATTGACCAGCCAGTTTAAAACTGGCCTCACGGGTAACCAAATTCTAGCCAATACCATAGCTCGCAGCGAAGCCCAGGGCATTATCAGTAGCACTTACACCCACCCTCTAGGTTTTGTCGGTCACGCTAGTGGCCCAACTATTGGCATGTGGGACAACCAAGGGCCAACACCGATAAAAGGTGACTGGCGTCTTTACCACAATACGGGATATGCCATTGAAGGGAATGTCGCAGTACAAATTCCCGAATGGGACAATCAGTGGGTACAAATCAAACTCGAGCAAAGTGCCGTGTTCGACGGGACGCAGGTGTGGTATCTAGCGGGTCGGCAAACCCAATGGCACTTGGTTCGCTAGCCAAAAGCAATGTGAAAAAGGCCCACTTTGCTGGGCCTCAATTGTCTAGGGGTGAATCTCATAAATCACATTAATGGTTTTGGAAATCTCAATGTATTGAGGACGAAATAGCGTCTCTGACATTGCCATATCCGCGTACAGTCTTTGTTTTGTCAATAACCTACCCGCCATCGGTGTAGCGATAGCAAACGTCGCAAAAGCGTTCTCAAACGATCCCGAATCATTAAACGCGAATACGTTTCCCAGTTTTACGCCCAACCCCATCGCCATTTGGTTAGCTTTGCGCTTGGCTTTTTCAGTGGCTTCGTGAATTAACGAGGATTGCACAGCTTCACGTTTTGAAGAATCAAATACGACCTGGGTAGCATTGACGGCTTGAGTGTCCATCAACTGAGATGTCAGCTCTGCATATTTGTCGAGTGAATAAAGGGTAATTTTGAATCGCCGAGAAAACTCGTAACCTGTGATATCTAAGGCATTGTAATCTTTGTCACGCTTGCGCTTAACGCGTTTATCTATCTGAAACGCCGTGATGTCGGTATCCGGAATACTGAGTGCTTGACACAAATTAACCACCGCTAGCGACGCGTTGCTTAATGCTTCATAAGCTTGTCTCGACTCAGTGGCATAGCTAGTCACTGAAAAGGTAATAGTCGCTTGGTCAGGCTCGATTTGTTTAGTCGCGGTCCCCTCAACAGCAACAAAAGGAAAATCAGGCAATGGTGAGGCGTATAGTGAACTCGTCGTGAACAAACTCACCCACATCAGTAGTATGATTTTTCTCATTAGGTTTCTCTCTGTTTCTAGTGGTTTTGTTAACCAACGAGCGAACAATTAATAGAGGGTGAAACCTGTCACAAAAAATCGATTTACCTTTGATAGCTTGGATCAATTTGTGCGTATGCGTGTTCGATATTTCTGTACAAATCGCTAGTCCATTCTGGTGCGTCCCGGGGCACTACCAGTTTTTGAATCGATGGATCTACAGGGGAAATGATCACTTGGGTATGCTGTCTACCTACGTCGTGCACCAGCGTAAACAACTCCTCAATCGCTTCATCGCCCATGGCTAAACAGCCGATAGATACCGCTTTGCCATGAATGAATATATTCGATCCCGGTTGCTCGCGCCCTTCTGCGTTGGCGTGTTTCAAATCAAATTCATTGGGGTAGTTTATTTTCATTGAAAGGTGGTATGCGCTGTTAGGATTGAAACTTGATATTTTGTATAGGCCTTCGGGGACTTGCCTGTCTCCCTCTCGTAATTTAGGCCCAAGTTCACCACTGGCAGCTTGAATTGGATACGTTTTTATCCGTACATATTGATTGTCTTGGTTAGCTGCCCATACGTGAAGTTCAGCCGTATTTTTGAAGGCGACCAGTGCCAATTTTGCCGGCGGATAAGTCACCCCCGAAGATTCGAAACTCGGTGTTAGACTTCGCTTAGCGTCACTCCCATATTGCCGAATGACGTCATCAACCGTTTTCTTACTCATAAATTTAGCAGCAATGGGATACCATATTGATCGACCCTGAACGGTTAGCACGGTCAGCGTCAATACGAGCACTGGTATGAAAACAATAAGACGTCGTCTCATCTTTACTCTCACAGTTCAAGGGAATCGGAATCGTATGCTAAGTTGTCATACAAGCAGGCGACATACTTTGCAACAACAGTGATGGTAACATCACCTTTTTTTCAGCTGTTTATACGCTAACTTTCGCATAAGAATAACCAGAAGCAGCGCCAACCCAATCGCAAAGAAATCAATGTACATACCTTGCCCATTGGCGAAATCGCCGAAAGGCACAGAGATAGAAATAGGCGCGATGTTCAGCAACACACCCTCGGCGTTGGCACTTCTTACAGACTGAAAAATAAAAAAGAACAATGCCAGCGCTAAATAAAGAGAGCGCTGTTTCCAAGCACCATAGGCGCCAACCATGGGCATGCCACAATACAACACTAAGGCGACGATGGTTTGGTTCACTTCCTCGAATGGATAAACAATAACAATGACAAGACCAATCAGCGCATATAACGCTTGGATCACGCTCGTCACATTGAACAAGGTTATTTTTGGCATCGCGTTACCCGTATTGGCTCAATTGAAAACTACAAATACTCACAGCACTTGCTAAGTTCAATGATTCAATGGCACCAGCACCGTTTATCGTAAAGGGGGTCGCATTGAACTGCTTTAGTGCGTCATGTGGCACGCCACGGGCTTCATTTCCGAACAAATAGCATTCGTGCTGAGTGAATGACTCACAGTGGATTGACTCGCCATTTAAGTCTAAATAGGCAAAAGAAGCGAATCTTTCACGTAGATCCGACAGAGGAACATCGACTTCGATAGGCAGATGAAATATTGCCCCCATACTAGCGCGCACCACTTTCGAGTTATACGGATCAACACTGTTCGCGCTCAAAAGTAAAACAAAATCGCCAAACCACGCGAGTGTTCGCAATATCGTCCCCAAATTTCCTGGGTCTTGTACTTCGTGTAGGTATATATAGCGAGTACTGCCATGATCTGCGGGCTTAGCTGACTGATGGCCTGGTAATGGGACTCTAGCTATCATCCCCTGCGGTGTTTTTGTATCACTAATTTGCGACATTTGTTTATCGTTCAAAACGGTAAGTGTAAAATCGCCCGACAACTGATTGGCCCATTCTAAATTGGCCTCGGTAACATACACTGTGACTTGCTGAAAGTTGGCTATCGTGGATTGCGCTTTAAAGAGTTCTAAGATCAGGTGCTCTCCTTCTACAAGGTAGAAACCAAACTGAGAGCGATACTTCTTTTGATGCAATTTTTTTACATCGTCCAACTTCATATTTTCAAGCCTTATGGCAAATAGATTCATCTTAAAGACGCAAGGGTAATACAAGGCCAAGCCCCTGTAAATTCGAGACCTCGGCCTGTCAGTTTGTTGGCAAATCCACAACGTAAGACTACAATACGGGGTTTTTAGCGATTACAGTAGCAGATTCGAGTTTATGGCCAAGTCAAAAACCAGCAAAAAATGGATGGAAGAACATGTCAACGATCCATACGTGAAAAAAGCACAGCAGGATGGTTATCGCTCTCGCGCCAGCTATAAACTGATTGAAATCAATGATAAAGACAAGTTAATCCGACCTGGCAATGTCGCTATGGACTTAGGTTCTGCGCCGGGTGGTTGGTCGCAAATCATTGCGCCAATGGTGGGAGAATCAGGTCGTGTTATCGCTTCAGACATTCTCCCAATGGACAGTATTGTCGGTGTCGATTTTGTTCAAGGTGATTTCACTGACGAAGCAGTCTATGAACGTATTTTAGAAGTCCTTGACGGCGCCGAAGTAGATGTAGTGGTTTCCGACATGGCTCCTAATATGAGTGGCGTCAATACCACCGATCAGTATGCATCAATGTATTTAGTTGAATTAGCGCTTGATATGGCGCGCAATGTGCTTCGCAAAAACGGTAGCTTTTGCGCCAAAGTGTTCCAGGGTGTAGGTTACGACGAATACATGAAGGATGTACGCAGTTCATTTAATAAAGTGATCGTCAGAAAACCCGCTGCATCACGTCCGCGCTCGAGAGAAGTATATATCGTTGCGACGGGGTTTAAAGGCAGTTAGATACTCGAGATTACTCAATGGCGCTGCATTGGCGCCTTCTCAACGAGTTAGGCTGACAAACCACTGAAGCCCTGGAATACCGATAATGATCGGCCCCCGCTTAACATCGCCTTTGCTTACTTCCCCTGGGTAACTTTGCAACTTAATTCTAGCGCGCCTGACGAATAAGAGCCCTCTTACTGACTGGCAGAAAACCAAAACATACAACAGCCCTCCAGCTATCCCCCAATGGCTAACGTTAGATATTGCGAGCACTGTAAACGCGAGAATGGGCGATATTATCAATGCCAACCAGTATTTAGCAGAAACGTCTTTTAAAGCCTGAAACGTTTCTATTGATTCTCTACTCATCCACCTTCCCCTTCAGCGTTATCGATTGCGCTTTTTCATTCTCCGACTTTGCTCTTCACGTTTCTCAGTCCGTTTTTCTTTCCTGTCTTTCTTATCAGGGGTAAGAGAACCGTCTTTAAACTTTTGCTTGCGTTTTGCTTTGTCTGCCGCTTTTTTCTCTGCAGCTTTGACCATTTCAACTTCTTCGACTTCAATCATTTCCGGTGTTTCTAAGGTAATTCTCCCCAACTTTCCTGATTGCAATTCAGTCAAAAGCACTTCACAAATTTTGTGTAAGTTTACCCGGCCACCAGCCATTATTGCACCGCGTTTCTTTGCCGCAGCTTCTAAGAACTCGAGTTCCGTATCCGGTAATTCATCCAACTTGTAACGCTCTTTCATTAGCGCCGGATAAGCGTTGATAAGATAATCAGCGGCGTAAAAACCGACATCATCAAATTCCATCGCGGTATTCTTTACCGCTCCTGATGCGGCGAGCCGATAAATTGAATTCGGGTTTTCTTGCTTTGGCCAAAGCACACCCGGTGTATCAAACAGTATGATGCCACTACCGAGGTTAATTCGTTGTTGGCTTTTAGTGACGGCCGGTTCGTTGCCCGTTTTGGCGATGATGCGGTCGGCCAAGATGTTAATCAGCGTTGATTTACCGACGTTGGGGATTCCGGTGATCATGGCTTTTATCGACTTCACTGACGCATCTTTTTGCTCACAAATACTGCGTATCATCGACATAATTTGTTTGCTGTTTGCGGGATCATCCGTCGTCGTCGTGATCGTTTTCACACCGCGCTCTTTCTCTAGATGCGCCTGCCACTGAGCCGTCAAGTCAGGATCGGCTAAATCGTATTTGTTTAGAATTTTCAAACACGGCTTGTCGCCGCGAATTTTGGCAATTTCGGGGTTTTCACTGGAATAAGGGATACGCGCGTCCAATACCTCAATAAGAATATCTACCTGACTGATAGATTCTTTAATTTCTTTGAGGGCTTTGTGCATATGCCCGGGAAACCAATGTAAAGCCATGATTGCTACTCGTTATCGTTAATTGGCCGCTATTCTACTGCAATTAGACAAGGAGTTTCGAGATATGTGTAAAAAGGATAGGGTCGTCAGTACCAAATCTCGCCTTTTGGTACTGACGTGAGAGTCATCAAAGACCGTTCTGCTGCTTAAAATAGGTGACGACATCAGAAAAGTAACTCGGCACATAACCGGTATACGTACGATCGCCATGTTCATCCGTGGTGTAAAGAATATTGCCGTGTTCAGCAGAAGGGTAAATCTTATATTGCGTCGCTAATCCAGCTGCCTGTAATCGATCTAAATCTGCGGCAGTGTCAGGCGTCGGCAAGCTAGTATCTTCGCCAGCGAGTAACCACAATGAGGGAGTCGACACATTTTCAAGCGTCGCAATCGGATCGTAAGTTCGATTAAAACCTGGGCCATTGTCATTCCCGCTTTTTTTCCATTTCGTATAAAGTTTCCAACCAAAATCAGGCACCCAATCCGCAAGCGGGTGATTGAGTTTTTCAGCGACAAAACCGAGCAAAGAATCCGACCCAGCAATAGCCTTAAACCAAGGGGCATCTTGATGTAATTCTTTAAGCGCTAAGAGTCCATCCCACGCACTCTCATCATGATCAAAAATGACCTTGGTAATCTGCGCGTTCAACTCATCCGCGTAAGCAATTTCCTCTTCACCATAACCATTGTCCAAAAGCTGCTTTACGTAGCCCCATCTGTCTTCCCTTGGCACAGGGACCGTTGTTCCAAAACCGATGATATAAGACTGAATATCAATTTGCTTAGCCACCAGAGGGGAAATCCATCCTCCTTGACTAAAACCAATCAGGTTGACTCGCGAAATATCAATGGCTGCGTCACCTTTGAGGAAGTCCACAGCCGCCATGACATCGCCAGCGAGAGTTGGGAAATGTTGAGTATACTCGCCGTCGGAGCCACCTGTGCCTCGCTTATCAAACTTAAAGCCTGCAATGCCATTTGCCGCCAGTATGTAAGGCCAATGATAAAAATCAACGGCGCTGTAATCTTCTGAACCATGGACTGTGATAACAACAGGAAACGGCCCCTCGCCCTCAGGTATGGTTAACTCCCCTCTTAACATCAAGTCACCGCTTTGAAAAAACACGGTTTTCCGTGTGAGAGGCAATTTTTTCACGACTTGCGTTTTACCGCCCTCGTGCCAGGTTGCCCCCAATACCTCACCGTCATCCCCATATTGGAACTGACCTTTTGCAAAAAACGATTGCGAGTTAAACCCATGCGAGGCCTTGAATCCCTTCTCGCCATCAAAATACAGCGATAATGGTTTGCCATCGTGATATTGCAGCATTCGTAAACGCTGATCATTAGAAGGGCCAATGGTGACTAAGCTACCGTCTTCAAACTGATAGGCACCACTCAAATGGGTATCCATCAGCTCTATCTCCTCTTCAGAAGAAAAGGCCACAAACGCCCCAACCGCTAAAACCAATAGCACCAATACTGCTACATAAACCTTTTTCATTGTCATTCTCCATATGCATCAACCTTGAGTCGCCGACGACTTAGTAAAGGTTTAAATCGAGTTTAACTTTTTCAACAACTTGTCTCAAAGACATCAATATTCAGCACATTTGTTAATAACTATCAAAACAATTGTTAACAAGATGTTTGATTGACTATTCACTTCCCCCGTATAGTGCTGTTTATAAACTGGAACATCGGACCAGCGAAGGCGGTTAAGGATTAAGCATGGCTAAACAAATCGAAGCGGATTATCTCGTTATTGGTGCAGGCGCAAGTGGGATGGCTTTTGTCGACACCCTACTGTCTGAAACCGATGCCACTGTGATTATGGTTGATAAACAACACAAACCTGGAGGTCACTGGTTAGACGCGTATTCTTTCGTCACGCTGCATCAACCCTCTGCATTTTATGGCGTAAGTTCAAAAGAGTTGAGCCGCGGCATAAAAGACAAAGTGGGCCTAAACAAAGGATTAAACGAATTGGCCAGTGGTGTCGAAGTACAGGCCTATTACGATGATTTGATGAGAGAGACCTTTATTCCCAGTGGGCGAGTTCAGTACTTCCCTATGTCAGAGTACCGTCAAGACGGTAGTATTCATTCTCTGATGACAGGCGAAGTCGTAAACGTCACCTATCGCCACAAGCGAATCGATTCCACCTATTACAAGACCAGCATTCCCGCGACCCATACGCCCGCTTTTTCAATCGACGACAGAGTAAGATTTATACCACCTAATGCCTTACCCAAAATAGCAACACCTGTAGAAGGCTATACCATTATAGGTGGAGGAAAAACGGGCATCGATACCTGCCTTTGGCTGTTAGAACAAGGTATCAACCCCGCTGATATTACGTGGATCATGCCAAGAGATGCTTGGCTTATAGACCGTCAAAATACGCAGCCGACGGACGAATTTTTTCTTGATGTGATGGGAGCACAAGCCGCACAGATGGAGGCCATTGCCCAGTCCACGTCTATCGATGATATGTTCCTGCGGTTAGAGCAAGCTGGCGTATTTATGCGAATTGACACTGACGTTATGCCTCAGATGTTTCACGGCTCAACGGTAAGTCGACTAGAGCTAGCCGAGCTGAGGAAGATAAAAAATATAGTCAGACTAGGTAGAGTCACCCACCTTGGTTCGAGCGAGATTGAGCTGACTCATGGCACTATCTCAACTTCTGAACAACGGATCCACGTCGACTGTACCGCTAGCGCGATTACTAATTTGGCGACAAAGGATGTGTTTTCTGAAGATACCATCACACTGCAAACCGTCAGAGCGTATCAACCCGCTTTCAGCGCGGCGTTCATCGCCCATATCGAAGCAACATACGATGATATCGACAAAAAAAACCGACTAACCCAGGTTGTTCCCTTGCCGAATACCACTGACGACTGGGTCGAATTGACCTATAAAAATATGATGAATCAGTATTTTTGGGGCAAGGAGCCGGGACTAAAAAAATGGCTACTGAATAATCGTCTGGACGGGTTTATGCACATGGTGAAAAATGTGCGTTTCTACCAACTCGATAAAATCAAAGTCCTTAATCGGATGCGAATATCGGCTAAACCCGCCATCGAAAAACTCAAGGAATACCGCGCACAACTTAAGTCGAAAACACCGTGATACGAGCTAGAGTTTACTCTCTCGCAAACTCAGCTTAGCCAACATAACTGAGCTGTCCTTCAAGTGAAGGCTTATGGCTTTTGTCGTACATTTTTCTTTGCCGAGTAGCCAATCGATAGTCAAGGTCATCTGCGCTTCCGCAAGTTGATGCGCTGCCATAGTGAAAGGAATTGCAGTGTTTTGCTGAGAGCCTGATTTCAATATTTTTAGCTGCTGAACCAGTTTTTCTGCCAGTGTAGCAATGATGATACGCCGAGATGTGCCAGCGAAGATACGCGGTGCAAACTTGCGATTCTGCCAAAAGTGTTCCATCAGCGAATAGAGCGTTTCAAAGCTTTGCTTGTCACTCACACTCTCCGCCATCACCGACAATGGATAATCCATACTCGCCGCCAGCATTTCGTCTTTGCTCTTGTAGTGCTGGTAAAAGGTAGACCGTCCCACATTGGCCTTCGCAATAATGTCCGCTACCTTGATCTCATCGTAACTGTACGTTAATACCAGTTCAAAGAAAGCCTCGCGAAGCGACGTTAAGGTCTTCTGTATCCGTTTATCAAGCTGTGAAACTTGCGTCACTTTGTCATTCCTTCTTTACAACTAATCGAACATATTGCCAATAGTGTCCATTAATAAACACTTAAGGCGGTTTGTCCAGCTTCCTACTCCCACACGATGCTAGTGTTTAAACAAAATCAATGACAGGAAAAGATTATGCATCAAGATATACAAGCTAGACTCGACTCATCTCACAAATGGCTCGCCATCGCGCTCAGCTTGGTCAGTGCGCTGAGCATTTTCGCTATGTTACATCACCCCAGTGTCTCGGCATCAGACGTGGTTGGAAGAATCGAAGAAATCAATCAAGAATCGGCCGTGAATAGCCTGGTCCATGGTGTACTTATCGGCTTTACCTTATTTATCAGTTTTTGTTTGAGTGTTTATGGGCAACAGCGCAGTCTACAAAAACCCACTATTTTGTTTGGCACAATCTGCTACTGGCTTGGCACAGCTGCCATGGTAACAGCCGCACTAATGAGTGGCTTCGTAAGCCCCCATCTTGCGCAAATGTACACTGGCGCCGCTGCCTCACAGCTAGATACTTACGCGGGCCTAAACAGACTGGTTTGGGCGACAAACCAAGCTTTCGCCTACTTTGGTGCAATCAGCTGGACCTTGACGATGATGCTTTGGAGTCGGGACATGATGAATCAAGGTAAATTGGCTAAAGGTTTCGCTGTCATCAGTAGTATCTCCGGCTTGGCAATCATCGTTAGTTTGCTGGGAGAATGGGTGACCCTTAATGTATTTGGGATGACACTAGTACTCGTTGCGATCAGTATTTGGCATATTGGTATTGCAATCCTGCTTTATCGACAAAGTGACATAAAAGCCTGAGTTAAAGCGTTTTTAAATACTCGAAGTTCCATTACAATGACACGCTACTGGATAAGTAAATCACATTGGGATTAAGTCATGCCAAAGGCAAGTGAAATCAAGAAGAACAACACTATCGTGTTCCAAGGTAAAACATGTATTGTACGGGATATTGAGCGCTCTGTGCCTCAAGGTCGTGCGGGTGGAAGCCTATACAGAATGCGTATGTATGATGTCGTAACAGGCGCAAAAATGGACGAAACCTTCAAGGATTCTGACATGCTAGAGATGGCAGATATCAACCGCCGTCCAGCCATGTTTTCTTATATTGATGGCGATGAGTACGTCTTTTTAGACAACGAAGATTACACGCCATATCACTTGCACAAAGACAGCATTGCCGATGAAGTCATGTTTATCAACGAAGGCACTGAAGGTATTCAGGTAGTGATTGTAAGTGACGCGCCCGTTGCACTTGAGTTACCCACTAGCGTTGAACTTGAAGTCACGGAAACCGATCCATCGATCAAAGGCGCGTCGGCGACATCGCGAACTAAACCAGCCACCTTATCTACAGGACTAGTGATTCAAGTACCTGAGTACATCAGTACAGGTGAATGGGTAAAAATCAATACGAGCGAACGCAAATTCCAAAGCCGCGGTGACAAACACTAATCACGCAGCCCACACGATTAAGCCGAGCGATTGCTCGGCTTTTTTATTACTACATACCCACAGCGCATATTGTAATTGGACTAAAGAGACCAATATAAGTGCTATGCAACAACCGCTGACTCGTCACTACTTACTGCCGTTACTTTCAGCACTCTGGATATTGGGTGCTTTGCTTGTCTTACCCAACAAACTTTGGGTTGAAGCACCGTCTGCCGATTATGCAGTAGAAGTCCCTGTTAACAGCGAATCACCAACCGACCAAACGAGTTTAAGCCCGCGTTTCGAAATTCAAGATTGCACTGTTGTTCACTCGCTTCCAACTCATGGCGAAACCCGATTACAGTACACTCACTATGCTATTCAGCTTTATGAATACTTCCCTGCAAGAAGTAAAATCAACCACTACTTTGCCGTGGTTTCCTTTCAATATTTTATTAGCCAAATGAAAGAGCCTGTCTAATTTACGCTTTCTACGACCCGCTATAGCGGGTCTTTAAATGTAATGAGGACAAGAAAAATGGTAGCAACTTTTTGCCAAGTTTTACCTTTGTTGGTTTGGCTTGGATTCTTTTTAATCATCGCATTTTTTGTGGTGATGTATCGCTGGGCGAAGAAGCGAAAAGGCATTGCATTGGCATTTGGTATATTTGTTCAGATATTTTTGCCTGACCCAAAAGTGGAACACACCATTGCCTGTATCTCAAAAGAACAGAAATCGTGTGAGCAACAAGGGCACAAAGACAAACTGTAATGAAAGACGTTGCCGTGCTACTTCGATAGAAGTTGCACGGCGTGTCATCATGCACTAAAGCGTACGATAACCGAATTTACAGCGTCGCTAGTTTGTTTTAATTGCTCGCTCGATTCCAGAGAATTTTCCGAAGCTCGTTGGGTTTCTTTCGAACCGGCAGCGATTTCGACAACTTGTTGGTTAATATGCTCGGCTACCGAACTTTGCTCTTCAACGGCAGACGACATCTCTATTGTCATGTCAGCAATCCCGCCAACAGCACCATTGATTTCACTCAGCGCAGAGCGAGTTTGTTTTACAATATCCGCACCGCGATTTGCGGCTTCCAATCCTTCTTCAGAGACGGTGACGGCTCGCTCCGAACGCTCGGCTAACACTTGAATGATATTGTGAATCTTGTCAGTCGATTCTCTCGTTTTTGACGCCAAGGCCCTGACCTCATCCGCCACGACAGCAAAACCTCTGCCTTGTTCCCCGGCGCGAGCCGCTTCAATTGCGGCATTCAGCGCCAATAAATTGGTTTGCTCAGCGATAGTGGAAATCAAACTCGCTGCCTCGCCAATATCGTCTGTAGATTCTGCCAAAGCTTTCACAGTACTAGAAATGGACTCAACAGAACCACGAAGCTGATCGATGGTTTGCATCGCCTCTTCGGCTTTTTGGTTGCCCTCATCAACATTGTGCGATGCGTGTTTGGCTCTGTCGGCATTTAATTCAACTCGTTCGGCTACTTCGTGAATAGACTGGGACATTTGAGTGACGGCGGAAGCAATTAACTGTGTTGCTTCGTTTTGTTGCAAGACTGCCGCACTGGTGGTTTCAGCTTGCTCGTGGGAAGACTGAGCAACAGCGTTCAACCCACCTGCTGCATCGAGAATACGAGTTAGCGCGGTACGAGAACGCGCTAACTCACACGCCAATACCAGCTTGGCTCTTGCTTTTAGGCCATAATCGTCAAAATAGGTTTGAGCGACTAATTGATTGCTGTAAGACGACGGGCTCAGCTCCACTAGGTCATTGAGATCCGATTGGCTATTGAGAATATGCCAGGCTCCACACAGCCCAATACCGGCAGCAGCTATCACCGCTGGAACAGCGCCTGCGGTCGCACCTAAAATACCCGCGACGGGTAAACCTACAGCCCACATCGGCGCGGTTTTTTTCACATAGTGCCATACCATTTCCCCTTGAGAGGTACTGGATTTTCCTTCTCGCAGACGAGCATAGCGCATCTCAGCACGTACTTTTTCTTCGGGTAATGCAGGTACGCGAACGGATTCATAACCGACAATTTTGCCGTGCTCGAGCACAGGGGTCACAAAAGCAGATACCCAATAGTGGTCACCATTTTTGCGTCTATTTTTCACCACACCCATCCAAATATGCCCACTTTCCAACGTACGCCACATCTCTTTAAAAACGCCCGACGGCATATCTGGGTGACGCACGACATTGTGATTTTTGCCAATGAGTTCTTCAGGTTCAAAGCCGCTCACATCGATAAAGGCTTGGTTGCAATGGGTGATGACACCGCGTTTATCTGTCGATGAGATTAATCGTTCTTCTGGTGGGAAGAGATATTCACGCTGGGTAACAGGTTGATTGTTGCGCATAGTGGCAGTACTCCATACAAGTAACCGCCACGCTACAGTTAAATCCAATATGATAACGACGGTTAATATAAGGCTTACCTTATACCAAAATTATACTTTAGAACAATTGACATGATGAAGTTGAAATCAAGATTCAATAAATTTCTTGAATTTTAGGGTGAACTCCGTGCCTTTACCGACTGTGCTTTGTACGTCTACTGTTGCATCGTGATCCTCAATGATCGTAAAGGAGACTGATAGTCCAAGCCCAGTACCCTCACCTGGGGGCTTGGTTGTGTAAAATGGCGTATAGAGTTGTTCGAGCGTCTTCGCATCCATCCCACAACCCGAGTCTTTAATCTTGACCTCTACCGTGCGCGGATTTTCCACAATAGAAATCAGCAACTCGCCCTTTTCACCAATGGCGTGAACGGCATTACTGATCATATTGATAAACACCTGCTGTAACTGGCTTGAATTCGCCACAACTTGGGGTGCAGGAGTGGGTGGGTTGTACATGAGCTCAACATTGTACTTGTACAAGTTATACGTGATTTTTAGTGCATCATCGATGGGCTCATTGATCGCAATCACCCGTTTATCACTTTTCCCATGGTGAGAAAAAGAACGCAATGACTTGACGATGTCGGTAATGCGGTTGATCCCCGTTTCATTGGACTCCAATAACTCGGTTACCGCTTCTTTGCAGTCTTCAATATCGAACCCTTCAAACCAGTCATCGATAATTGACTTGAAGTCACCCTGCTTCTCTTCTGCAATGGTTTTAAGCTGATCCATAGCATGAAAAATGTCGCTACTGATGTCGCTCAATATTTCAGAGTTACTGCGCACAAAGCCCATCGGGTTATTGATTTCATGGGCAACACCGGCGGCAAGTTGACCCAACAAAGCCATTTTATCTGAAAGTTGCAATCGCTCTTCTAAGGCCTGCTTTTCCTTATTGGAGGTATCAAGTGCGACATCTTTTTCACTGAGTTCTTCTTTTTTCTCGGTTAGCTCGACATTTTTAATGCGGTATTTTATGCCCGTAATTAAATAGCGCCGGGTGGTATCGAGTACAAACAACATTTCTTCATCGATAAATTCTTGTTCACTGATCAGCGCAAACCACAATTTTTCGTTTTTCTTAATTGGCACCATAATATGAAGTAGCCAACTTTCTACCTCTACGCTAGGCAATTGAAATGCGCTGACGCTCCAATGATCATAAGTTTTTGTCTCTTCTAGTGGCAGAGAATCGTAAATCAATGCCACCAAATCAGGTTGAGGATGCCAATGAACTTCGGGGTGCCAAACATCAATACTGTCAAAATCCGGCTCTTCATCGGTGTGAGTGTAAAAGGCTACCCCATATTGTGATTGACTAAATTGTGTTGCCGACTCAACTGAGAGTGAAATAAGTTGGTCTAGCGTAGTGCCTTCCGACGCACGTTCAGTGGTGTTATGCAGATACTTGAGCTCTTGTTCACGCTTTTGCGATTCTCGCAATGACGCTCTGAGTGCTTGACTGGTGAAGTAGCTTTCTTCGGTCAGTTGCATCAAGAGCTTTTCCGCTTCTAACCGCGCCGTTTTTTCGCGGTTGAGTTTGCGTTCCAACAAACCAACTTGATGTTTTAATTGTTGCATTGACTCAGAATTATCACTCACCAGCTTTACCATTCCCGTTGTAAAAAAGTCGATTACACACGCTCATTCTTCCTGCTTTAACTATGGCAAGTTTATGAAAAATGTGCAAAACGTCTGACACATTAACATTCAAAATGCTGAAAAACTTTGGCATTTAATCCATTTATCAATAATAGTAGGTATATAAACGAGATAAGCGGATAACATCAGGAAGAGAAGTCGAAACGTTATGAGTTTAAAAGTATTAATTGTCGACGACGAAAAGGACATCGTAAGGTCCCTAGAAATGCTACTCAAACGCAATGATTACATCGCCAAGGGTGTAAGAAGTGCAACCGCAGCATTATCGATGATGGAAGAAGAAAGCTTCGACATCGTGATTTCTGATCTCAATATGCCCTCGATGGACGGTAACACCTTTCTCGCTGCCGTTGCTCGCCAATATCCAGAAACCGTGCGTATCATGCTAACCGGTTACCTTGAAATAGACGATGTGATGACAGCTATTAACCAAGGGCGTATCTGGGGTTATCTAAGCAAACCATGGGATAACCAAACATTACTGCTTACAATCAAACAGGCAATGCAAGCGCGTAATGTCCTGCTTGAGCGCAATACCCTGCTTAAAACCGTTAAGCGGGTTCGCCACAATAGCCGGCATCAGTTTGCAGGATTTATTGGTGAATCCACCGTCATGCAATTTATCTACAACGCTATCGAGAAAGCGGCCCCGAGCCAAGCGCCTATTTTTATTACTGGTCCAAGCGGCGCTGGTAAAGAAGTCGCGGCTGAAGCTATTCACAGCCTGAGTACCAGAAAAGACGATCCCTTCTGCGCGATCAACTGTGCGGCGATCCCTGGGGAATTAATGGAGTCTGAGTTGTTTGGTCATGTAAAAGGCGCTTTCTCTGGTGCAGTTAGCGCAAGAGATGGCCTCATCGCCACCGCGAACGGCGGAACCTTGTTTCTCGATGAACTGGGTGAAATGGATATTTTGTTACAAGCCAAGCTTCTGCGTTTTATTCAAACGGGGATTTATAAAAAAGTCGGCTCGGACAAGGAGGAACAAGCGAATGTACGCTTTGTCTCCGCGACCAACCGCGAGCCTATGGATGCTATCGCCGAGGGCAAACTACGAGAAGACTTATATTACCGCCTGAATGTCATTAGTATCGACATGCCACCATTGAACGAACGAGAAGAAGACGTCATTCTGCTAGCTCAGCATTTTCTCGGTATGTATGCTGAATCCGAAGGGAAAGGCCTTACGGGTTTCAGTGATGAGGCAAAATCGCTACTTCGCCACTATGAGTGGCCCGGTAATGTGCGGCAACTTAACAATGTTATCCATGCAGCCGTGATCATGGCTGACGGCGAACAGATAGAAGCCAAAGATTTGCAAGGACGTATCGAACAATCCAGTCGCAGCATACCCGCATCACAAGCGCCGACAAGCCAAGCTCCTGCCGCGACGAAAGTGATTCGTGAAGCGGAAACTGGCTTAACCGATCAGTCGATAAAAACACTCGCGCAGGTTGAGAAAGAAGCTATCGAACGTACCATTGCCTTTTTCGATGACAACATAGTTCAAGCGGCAAATGCGTTAGGCGTTAGTCCATCGACACTCTATCGAAAAATTCAGCAATGGCAGTCAGACAACGACTAAAACACATAGGGCCGAATGGCCCTTTTTTGTATCCCCGCTTAATTTCCAATTTCTGACTTTGCGTTTTGTATTGAAAAACGCGACTCGCAATTTGCGAAACCCCTCCCGGATTTCTTTCTAGGAAAAACAAAAATAGTATTTAAATACATATAGTTAAAAATCAAACCTAAAGTGGAACACTTTGTGAATTGGTTAGTTATCCTTTAACCAACCGAGAACACCGATGGCGTTAACCAATGCGTTTGAAAAAACAAAACCGTCGAAAAAGCTCTATACGAATACCTTGTGGATGTTTGGTACTGAAGCTGCTGCTAAAGGCTCTCGTGTTTTCACCATTCTGGCGATGGCTGCTACGCTGGCACAGGAGGAATATGGGATTGTCATGCTGGCACTGGCGATCCATGAAATTATTAAGCTCGTTCAACGGGGTGGAGCCGGTGCTCAAATTGTGCAATGTAAAAGCGAGGATTTACCTCGGTTCTGTCAAAACGTGTCTGCGTTGCAATGGTGTATTTGCGCCCTATTGATCACTATTCAGTGCGCCGTTGGGCTCGTCTCTAGTTATTTCTACGCCCAACCACAACTTGCGCTCCTTCTCTGCAGTATGTCTGTCGGCTATTTATTGTTCCCACCTGTTGCAGCGAACGTGTACTTGCTCCAACGCAACAATAATATGAGACGCTACAGCCTGGGAATTGGCTCAGCTGTCACACTGGAAAACCTACTGACTGCGATAGCATTTATCGCGGGAGCGGGTATTTACGCCATCGCTATCGGGAAATTGGTATACGGCATTGTTTGGTTTGCCACGTATGTCAGCGCACCGGTACAACACTACGGTGTAAAATGGCACAAACCAACATTCGTCCATTTAATCCAAACGTCTGCGAGTTTAGCGGGAACCGAATTTGCGAAAGCGATTCGCCAGCACCTAGACATTTTCATCGCCGGTAAAGCATTGGCTCCCGACCTTTTTGGATTATACAGTTTCGCCAAAAGTGCCGGCATCGGATTGAGCCAATCCTTAAGTTATGCCTACACCAGCGCTCTATACCCTTATTTGTGTACCTTGCGTCGCCAGTCGCCCAATACATCATTCGTAGCCAAGTCATATGTTTTGTCGAGTGTTGTCGGGTTGCTATTCGTTGCGCAAGCACTCGCCGCTCCCCTTTACATTCAGTGGTTGTTTCCAGAACAGTGGCATGAAGCTGGGCAGCTCGTCGGTATATTGTGTTTATGCGCCATTCCCATGCTTTGGCAAGACACCCAGTGTTGCTTGCGCCGCGTCAACGGGGCTTATCACGAAGAAACGCAACTGCGCTTCGCCAGTTTATCCCTGAGCTTAACCGTACTGGTAATGGGAAATGCGGACACCCCAACGCAATTCGCTTACCTGCTGTTGATCAGCGCATTCTGCTGGCCCGCTTTTTACGCTTGTTGTGCGTTCCTGGGCATGTTGCCTCGTGCTCAACCCATGTCCATAGCTAAGGAGTGAGTTATGAAAACGCAAAGCTATCCGACCGTCAGTGTGATTTTAACCACACAAATGAATGTGCAGCAGCTTGATATTGCTTTACGCAGTGTGCTTTCACAACGCTTCCAAGACTTTGAAGTCATTTGTATCGACAATTCCATGAGCGACGAATGTGAAGAGGCGATTGCATTGCACCGAGACCCCAGATTAAGAGTTGTAAAGGCTAACAGGACCAGTTTGGCTTATTGTCACAATCTCGGTATACAACTTTCGACAGGACGTTATATCGCACTGCTTAGCGCCAATGATGCGTGGTCACCGGACAAGTTAGACGCCCATGTCGCTTTTCTCAATGCGAACCCCAAGGTAGGGATTAGCTACTCTTCCTCTCAATTTATCGACCTCAATAATGTCGATATGGGATTGGGGCAATACCCGAAACTGGGTGTTGTCCACGGCGGCTACGTATTCTGCAGAAACCCAATAGGTAATGGTTCTAACCCGGTATTGAGAGCTGAAATGCTCGACGAAGTAGCGCTGGTTACAGGCCAGCCAGACCGTTTCAAGAAAACCTATTTCATTGAAGATGAACAGCATTCGGGCAGTATCGATTTTTGGCTTCGCGTTGCATTGAACTGTCGATGGCAAATAGCAGGCATTCCGGGAACTCATACGTTTTATCGTCTTGGCAAAGCGCACGAAGCGACGCCTATAGAGGCACAACTTTCGTCATGGGAAGCCGCTATTGCACAACAGAAACGCAAACACCCTCAGTTTTTTAAACGCTGGTATCGACTCGCCAAAGCCTATCAATGCCGACACATGGCAAGACGTGCAGTGATTTCTCAGCAGGGAGTGCTCGCGGCAAAGTGGGCATGCCGTGCGCTATTAACGCACCCCGCGATTTTGTTAATCGAACCGAAACGAACGGTAACGACACTACTAGGAGCATGCCTCTCCTTGCTGCCTAAACGCCTTTACCAACCCCTTGAATCAGCAGTGCTCGCGCTGATAGCCAAACCTGTAAAATGACTCTCCCGTCATACTCTCGCCGCCTTCGGGCGGTTTTTTTTTGGTTTTCACATTGGTTTGTAGATGCCACAATAAAAGGGGCGAAACAAGTACAATACAATGCGAAAATCCGATAAAAAAATTGATAATCAAATACGTAAAGATCTCACTCAAGTTTGCGACAGTGCGCTGGAGTCGATAGCGGGATTCAAATGGTTAACGCATCAAATCGACTATGCTCATTTCCCACAGTCACTGGTCATAACTTGTGTGTTCGATACCAACCAATCACTTAGCACCTTTTTAGCCTCTGAATCCAAAGCGGCAATAGAAGACGCTATTGCCAGTAAAATGCTCGCATTGGGCGTGACAAGAAAGCAGCTGAATCGCTGTATTAGTTACGATTCAGAGGAGGCTTGCAACGCCCAAGACGAAGGTAATTGGGCGCGCAGGCTTGGTAAAGGAAAGCGGTCAGTTCACTAACGATTGATCCTATTGCGGCGGCGTAAAAACATCGCCATGGATGCACTCAAAAGAATAAGAAATGCTGACGGTGCTGAGACTGAAGTTGGAGCAGTAAACGTCAATGCATCGAAACCATACGTGGCTCTGTTGCTGCTATCGCCATCGCCAGACAGTGAAAATGAACGGATTGCAGTGTCACTGATCAAACCAAAAAACGTACTCGCATTCCAAATGTCTGTCACCATTAACGCATCGATGATCTCATGGCCAGCACTGTCAATGTAATCTAGGTTGTTGGAATTCAGCTCATTTAAATCAAACCCAAGTGCAAACACGTCGTGTTCAAACGCAATCGTTAAAGTATCAAATTCTCTGATTGAACGTGCACGCTCACCTTCGCTGACGTGGCTAGTCGTTGTGCGGTAAGGTTTAAAACCACTTCCAGTCGACAAATCAACGAGGGTATAACTGTTGTCGTTAAAACCATCGAATGCCAAAGGGCCATCTACCGCGGCTTCAAAAGCATCCCTATCGGAAAAGAGAATCAGCCCAGCTGTAGCGTGCTGAATACCACAAACCGCGAGCAAGCCCATTAAAACCAGTTGCTTCATATACTTCACTATTCAATACCTCTCAACGTCGTTGAATATGATGTGTAACCATAGTTACAGCGAGCGAGGAGACTATCGAAAAAATGTGCAAACAATATGAAGTCGTTGATGCCTTTACTCTGTGTGTTCGCGGCAGAGTTTTTCAACTTCGGGAGACTTGAGCTCAACATTGAGCAATGTGCAGTGATACTTTTCTTCTCGTCGAACATTGTATTTACACGTTTTACACACACCGAATGTATTGATTTTATTAGATTGGGTTAATGCACTTACTAAGTCGTTTAGCGACAGCAATAAGGTTTCTTGTTTATTATCGGGCAATGCGGCAATAGCCTGCTGAAATTGGCGATCGGGTAACTTGTCAGTAATGAGCTCTCGCCCTTTATCCGTCACTTGTAAATGTGATGCTCGCTTGTCCTTGCTATCGGGGACCTTTTCAATAAAGCCTTTCTGTTCCAGCACTTTCACCGTTTGCGATATGGTGCCTTTTGTTTGCCCAAGGTATTCGGCCACTGCCATCACATTATCCGAATATCTGTTGCACAGTGTTAGATAGTGTAGGACTTCTAATTGAACTGGCTGCAAGCCGAATTCAGCACCAAGTTGCCGGGTACTGACTTTCATTAGTTCGCCGAGCCTTTCCACCGCTCGATAGATTTCATAAGTATTCATTCCCACATAGTATCGACTAAAAACTAATTTGACAATATCTGAACGAATCGTTAAATTACCTATAGTTTCGAGTCGAAACCATAGGTAATCATCAATTCTTGTGTTGTAAGTCTAAAGCGCTGATACACGGTTAATTGCTGATTCTCGAGCCACGTAACTAGATGAAAAAGAGGTAGATCATGGAAATTCATGTTTTTGACACTCACGTTCGAACGACCACTGGGGAGTATTTGCACTTTGACGTATTGGTCGATGACGCTAATTCAAAGCGAGTTAATGAATATGTCGGCCGCTATCTAAACAGCAAAGGCATACAAGCCAGCGAGCTTAAATCGAGTTCTTGTCAATTTTGTCATAGCGAAATTGCAAACCCAGATGTGCAAGCTGCGATACATGCTAATGGTCATTTCATACTGCCTTTGGCTGGCTGTTGAGGGGGATAGAAAATGAAACATCTTACATTCACTGGTGCCCTGTTGATGTTGTGTTGCGTACCAATGACTACACACGCCCATAGCAAACACCATGGTGGTATTCGTGCACAAGCGAGCGCAAAGGTAGCCGCTGATTTTGATATTGTTCACACTAAAATTACGACTGAAGGCAATATTGCGACGTTTCATATGGCGGTATCGGGTACGGCGGGTAAGTCCAAACCTTCGCCATCAGGAAAGTTAGCCGGTAGCGAGGTCTTTTCATATGTATGGCCGACCACAATGGACAGTTTTGACGTTGGGTTTGAGAAAAATGCAGGCATTCTCGCGCTAGCGGTGACGTCTCACCCAGATTTTGATGATACGCCCTTATTTGATGAAAATGGCGACGGTAATGCTGCAAATGATGGTGATATCTGGCATAGCCATTGGGTTGTATTGCAGCCAAATGAGCAATGTGGAGAAGGCGCTTTGGGTGTAGTCGATATCCCAGAGGGAGCCTCTCCGCGCCTACCAAAAACTTGGCCAGGCTTACCGTTATTACTCGACAGCCCAGGTTGGCAACCAACTTTTGATGGTGAAACGGTGGAAATTAAAGTGGCCTTTGACGACCCATCTACACTGAATAATATGCGCTACGACGGTGTGACTTCAGGATTGCGGGTCAACCAGAGTGTTCATGCTCCCTTGCTATGTGTCGTTAACGTCATGGACATCGCATCAGGTGACCTGAGCTTGCCTGGTAACGTCAATCAATGAACAACAGATAATGTGGAGTAAGTGCAAGGCAAAAGGAGAGAGGTGAAGCCCCCGAAGGGGCCCGACAGTGGGGTAGGGAGAGTGTAGCGGTATGGAGGTAGGTTGGCTAAGCCATAACAACTTTCTCTAAGCTGCTGTCGAACCGGCCGCGAGTATCTACAATAAGGTTGCTATGCGCGAGGATGTCATCGTAGTCAAAATCGTCATGGTCAGTAGCCAATAGAACTAGGTCAAATTGCGATAACGTTTCAGGAAGCAACGGCATACTTTTAGCGCCTGCACGAAAGTGTGCCATTGCCTTTAATTCTTGCACCCAAGGATCTGAATAAGACACCAGAGCGCCTTTCAGCGAGAGTATTTTCATTAAGTTGATTGCGGGTGAGCGACTCGTGTCGGCAATGTTTTTACGATATGCCGCGCCGAGAACTAAAATTTTGCTGCCATTAATTGATTTTTTACGCTCATTGAGTGCCTCAGCAACTTTAACGACCACCCAATCAGATACGCTTTGATTGACCTGCGATGCCAACTGCACAAACTGAGATGGCACCCCGAGGTGTCGGGCTTTCCAATTCAAATATTGGGGCATTGTAGGTAGTGTTTTTCCACCGATGCCAGGACCCGGAAAATGAGGACGACAGCCATCGCGCTTGGTCGCCATGGCGCGAATGACTTCATGGATATCGGCGTCGAGTTTGTCGGCTATAATTTTCATCTCATTCACCAGACCGAAATTCACCATTCGGTATGTATCTTCTAGCACCTTGGCTAATTCAGCATTAGTGGTAGACATCACGGGAATAAGGTTGTTTTCCGTTTCTTTAAATAAGGCTAATCCACGCTCCATACACGCATCTGTCATTGCACCTAGCACTCGACTCTTGGCAGGACGCGGCTCAAAATGCGTGTCTAGCTTTTCCCAGTTCGGGGAATACACCAAATGAAAATCTTTACCCACCTGCCAACCGTCTTGCTGCAATATCTGACATGCTTCATCTCTGGTGTACCCAGGATAGACGTTACTTTGAATGGCAACCAAAATACCGTTTGAGGCGTATTTACGCACTGCTCTGACAGCGTCGTTTATCGCGCTGGTATTTGGTGAATGGTTTGCATCGACATCAAGGGCGACACTCACGATGACGGCATCGCAGTGAACAATTTGAGAATAATCGTTAGAAACAGTGAACGATTGATTGATGTAATCTGCAATCAATTCATCCGCTACATTCGACAGATTACTGTAGCCATTGCGAATGTTCCGTAGCGCTATTTCATCTGAGTCGAATCCCCAAACAGTACATCCTGCCTGGCAATACCGCAACGCCAATGGCAAACCTGTTTGATTCAAACCGACTACTGCTACAGATGAATAGCGCATACCGCCTCCGGAACTGAACTACAACCCTATGTTGCAGCACAGTAGATTCCTTTCAATCTTCGTTCCATCTCTTCAAGACAACTCAAGGCATTGATTTTATTAAGAATAAAAAATAGAAGAAATTTTGAAGCTAGCAAATTGATTCACTCAGTCGCAAATTAAAAATTTGCGATTTGCAAATAGCGAGACACAAGCACAAACAAGACGGAGTGGTAAGCTAGAGAAATAGCAGCTAGGCTTAGGCAACGGATTGGTATCGTAGTTAGGGTTTATGCTCTCTGGTAATTTTCGCAGTTTTTCTGCTTTATTGTTTGTGACTTATAGTTGGTTTGGGCTTAGTGGCAAACCTTGGGCCGTGGAATGCAAACCTGCAACAACAGATCTCAACATTCATTACTTTGTTAATGACAACACTCCCCAGGGCCAGTTTTGGAGTCAAAATATTGCTTTTGCCAATTGGGTCGCAAAGTCATTAGGTATCACACTGACAATTCACAACATTGCGCCTGAGTACCAACATCGCGCTCTATTTCGAGATGTCATCCAAGAAGCAATTGACCAAAGCAACACTATGCCCAATTATTTTATTGGTCCGCTTTTTCACAAAGGCGCGGATAGACTTTTTGCCGATCTCAGTGAACTGAACATTCCTTATTTTAGTCTCAATACCACTATGCTTCATCGCCAGAAGTCTGAATATGGCGAACCAAGAGAAAAATCCCCTTTATGGATTGGCCATATCTCTCCTAATGATAGGGAATCTGCTTATCAAATGGCTCGCAGCGCCACCGAGCAACTAGTGGCGATAAACCACGAGCCAATAGTGATTATTATTGCGGGTGAAGAGTCAGATACGGTCTCCATTTCCCGCACCAATGGCTACCTCCAGGGGCTGATGGAGTTTGGTATTTTCCCGACGCAAACTTATCATACCGACTGGGCCGAACAGGGTGGCGAACGGGCTGCGAGTGCCGCATTGCGTCGATTTGAGAAAATTGACCTACTTTTGACAGCATCATCTACGCTTTCAGCCGGTGCAAAGCGTGTGTTCTCGCAAGAGGCAGCGAGTGCTCCGTCATTGCATTACAGTTTCAATTGGAGCGAGCGTGCCGCTCGTTTAGTCTCAGATTCGAATCTTGTTAGTACTTATGGGGGACATTTCAGTGAGGCGGGCTTAGCACTAGTTTTACTGTATGACCACTTCCGCGGCGCAGATTTTGAAAAAGAATACGGAAAAGTGTTGTTTACCACCACAATGTCAGAAATGAATGAAGACAATGCACAAGCAATTCGTCTTTGGTTAGAAAATGAGAGCTGGCAAAACATTGATATCAAACAGTTTAGTCGTTGCGAGAACAAAGAGGCCGATATCGAATCGCTCACTCCCTCGTTTATGCTGCAGTATCAACAAAAGTACCAATAGGGCGTGTTTACCTAGAGTAAGCAGGCCCTGCGTGTTTTAAGCAGCTTTGCCCATCCCAGCAAAAGCAAGAACACCACTTACATAGGTTATCAATTTGGCCTTCAAATACTGTTTAAGATTAAGCTTACATCGAGGGTCTTGTAGTATTTTAGCGGCGATAGTGTATCGCCCAATCTGAGCATTTAATTTAGCAATTGTGCATAAGTGACTCGCACAGTAACGTTGGATATCGCGCTTCAAGCCTGCCTTTATTTTTTGATTGGTGACGATCAGATTGAGTCTTTGGCTAAATGGGCATTCTTTCTCTGGCACAAGCAGGTCTTCAGAAATTAAATCCGATTGATTAAAATGTAACACTCGAATGTTTGGGCTATACGCAATACCCGCCTTTAGCGCGACTCTGGCGAAAAAATCTTGATCTGCGCCAATCGCCTCACCCGCTCTGAACCCTCCAATGTGTTTGAACAAATTACGATTCACCACCACGGATGACATAACAAACGGTAAATCACCCCTTGAGACGAGATTAAAGTAGTCTGTTATCAACATACCGTCAGGGTCGATGTGTTTCAGCGATATATTAGCGTCGCCAAAATTGCCATTTTCCTGAATCACTTGATAGCGAGAACCAAACAGGCCTGCTTGTGGAAATTTTTCTGTCAGTTTAACCATTTCTTCCAAGTGAGAAGGCATCCACTGATCGGCTGGATCAAGGAAGGCAACAAATTCGCATTTTGCGTGCTGAATTCCAATATTGCGAGATACTGATGTGCCTTGATGTTTGCGGTTCAACACTCGCACTTTGGGTAAATTAGCCGCTTTGAGCATGCCCTCAGCACCGTCAGTTGAACCGTCATTGACAACGATTATTTCTTTAGCAGCAAAGGTTTGCTTCAATACGCTTTGGATAGCTTCAACGATAGTAGCCTCGTTGTTGTATAGCGGGATAACCACTGAGATCGTTGGCATATTCATAGCAATAACTCCAGTTTTTGAATGCATCTGATATCATTGTTTCAATATCCATACCACACCGCAGAAACCCATTACGCAAACCATTATCGAGCAGGTCAATTGTGTTGTGAATCATCGCTTGATCCGGGTCTACGCGGTAACACAGTGGTACCCCGACTTGGTCACACCAGATATCACATGGCGGTAACTGACTCAAAGCCAAAACTGGAGTGTCAACAAGCGAAGCGTACAAACAGGCCTCCGTCTTCATTCCCAAAACGGCGTTAAAACGAGACATAGAGGCCAGCGTCATAAGCGGATCAGGCTGATACCTCAATACATCAATAGGAACGTTGGCAGATAGTCGTGAATTGACTTCGACGCTATGATGACGCGCACTATGTGTATCCCACTCTATTAACGTGACGGGTTCTCTCATTTGTGTCCAAATGGCTTCTATCAACTTAGCAACATACTCATACCACACGCCTTTATCATGGTGACCGAATTCATTTGGACAGATGTTGATACCGATTCCCTCTCTAGCGACTGATGATGCTGAGAAGTCAGGATGATTTAGCATCGTAGGGGCAAGGTTAAATGTTTTTAACAGATTGGCATTGGGTGCTATGTCATTGGCGCGTTCGAAGCTTGCAGGGTCGCCAATTCCGACAAACGCACAGTCATACAAAAACTTTCGGCATGCAACTTCGTCTGCTTTTGTTGAAAAGGCGCCTAACTGAATGCCAATTGCGTAATGTTCGTTACTGTTTGCCAACTTCATAAGCTGTCGGTATAAACTCAACTGTTTTGCTCGATGGAAGGTGTTTCCCCCAGCAAATACGATGCGGTTGCTATAAAACGCATTTCGCCAGTGAATTAGGCGATGTTGCCCACGAAATCGTTGTGGATACGGTAAAACTTGACGTCGAAAACCAAACACATCTGCATCGAGGTCACCGTAATTCGAGTATCGATTCGCTGCGGCATTCAGGAAATGTGTCACGCCCCAACTTGCAGCGAGTAGCTCCATATCTGAGCTACAGTCATTAAAACCAAAGTTGCCGACGATGTACGTATCAAATTTACTCATGAGCTGCTCCTGCTTGTAGTGTTAACCTGTTGGCGTTGTAGGGGCCAATACGACTAGGCTGTCATTTCCCGTTTTTACGTGTTGTAGTTGCGGCTCCTGAACTTGTATGTTTGTGTTACAGAACCGAGTGAATTGAAAAAAAGGCCTCAAAAAGAGGCCAAGAGAGGTTGGAAACGCAGAAGCGTTCTGCTTAATAGGCTCCTTTGGCACCCAATACAGCGGGGACAGTAGCAGCCAAAATCTTAATATCGTTCATAATGCTTTGCTCACGGATGTAGGTTTTGTCTAGTTCTAATTGCTCATCAAAATCTGTGTCGGCACGACCGTTTACTTGCCATAACCCTGTCATACCTGGCTTTGCAAAAAGGCGCGGTAAAATGTTGCTGTCGTACTGCTCGTACTCGCTAACAAGATGAGGGCGTGGGCCAATCAACACCATGTCACCCTTCACTACATTCCACAGCTGTGGCAACTCATCGATCGACAACTTTCTAATAATACGACCGACTTTTGTGATCCGAGGGTCGTTAAAATACTTTTTACACACTCCGTTGCGGTCGCTGTCAGATGCCTGGGGCTCTTGGAACTTAGGGTCAGTTTTGATGTACATGCTTCTTAGTTTGTAGCACTTAAACTGGCGACCGAGTTCTCCCACCCGCACTTGGCTAAACACAATGTCGCCACGGCTTTCGAAGCGAATTAACGCAGCGACAACGAGCAATAGAGGAGACAAAACAATCAACCCAGCCAGTGCCGCGGCTTTTTGAAACCAAAGAGGCAAACCTTTATGGCCATATGGCTTGGTCACACTGACCGACTTACTATCGTATGAGGGGGCAAATGCTGTTGAATTTACTGAAATAGTCATTTTATCTCTCCTGCTTACAATCTCTCTAAGCGTTAATCGTCAATTTCGTTTACCGCTTATGCGGTTGGAACCTCGTTTGCACTCTGGTTGGTCTTGATGCCTAGTGCTTGTTAAAACGTTGTTCCCAAAAACTGTTGTGAACGGTGGAGATATTGCCAACTTCGTGCCAAAGATAAAAAACCATAAAAAACAAAAAGATAGCAATTAATCCCCATTTTAAAAAATGAGAAATTCGCATTTTATTTTTAATTTGCAAAGCGTTCTGAAAATAAAAAGTGGAGAGTGATAGAGCGGATTTTGTTGCTGACTTGTAGCTGTAAGTATTGTGATTCGACACTAAAAAGAGAGTGAAGTGATGGTTAAACTGAGCAGGCGAGCACAAAAAAGCCGGCAAATGCCGGCTCTTTTATCAATCATGGAAATTAGCTTGCGAAGCTATCCAACGCAGACATTACCTGTTCACTGGCTCGTTCCATTTCTTCGAGAGCCTGATAGCACTTGTCCATCTCGCCAGCTTGTGCTGCGTTAATCGCATCTACACCCAAACGGTGGACGCTTGCTAACGTTCCCTCAACTCGACCAGTAACCTGAGCCGATTGAGATTGTAACCAAGCCCCAATGCGTCCAGAGCGATGGTCACTGAATTCAGCCGCCGATTTATGGCTTCTCCCACACACCACTTCATACACCTCACCTTTCCACACAACGTGGTCAAGCTTCACGGTTTGAACGAAACTTTGCTGAGATGCTTGTGTAATCGTGCCTGATGCACTGCCACAAAACGAGACAATCTCTTGGTAGTTGCTGTTGAGGGTGCCAACGCCCTCAGATAAGTGAGTATTGTTTTCTTGAAGTTCGTTAACAGAACCCACTGCAGAACGTGTAGATTGAATAATGCTTTGTACTAGTTCTGCGACTTCGTTTGCCGACTTGTTGGTTTCGTTTGCAAGTGCGCGAACTTCATCAGCAACGACACTAAACCCACGACCAGCATCACCAGCGCGAGCTGCCTCGATAGCCGCATTCAGCGCCAAAAGGTTTGTCTGATCAGAAATGCTTGTGATAGTGCTAACGAATTTATTAATGCTGTCTGCGGTTTCAGATAAGCCAGAGATACTTTCACTCATGGTGCCCATCTTATCGCTTAGGCCGTCCATATCCGTGATAATTTTGTCTAATGAAGATGACGACTCTTCAAATACGCCATTGACGCCCTCAATGCCCGATGCTTCTTTGTCGATATTCTCATAAGAGGTCAATACTGTTTGTCGAATGCCCTCCAGTTGCCTAAGAGAACTCAGCATGGCGTTGACAAGTTGGTTCGATTCGTTAGCTTGATGGCTAGTGGTTTGTGTTTGACTCGCTTTTAGCGCTTGGTTCTCGTCGCTAAGTTGGCGTATCTCTTCATACAATCTTTCTTTTTCTTTTCGTAGTGTTGTAATTTCATCTAGCTTGGCATCGTAGCTCGATTTGAGTACCAGCATATCTAACCTCATTGTCAGGCAAAGAAAACACTAGCATAGCAGACAATTTTACTAATTCACTATCAGAAAACTGCTGATTAACTGTGTTTCGCGCGTGTTTTTATTTTTACTGGTACATTTGCAACTTTATGATAAAGCATAACTTTATACTAAAGTATAAGGCACCAGCCCATTATCTCTGTGAAAGTATCCATTTCAATTGTCGGGCGCTCTCTTTGGGAGTACGAACTTGGGTATCGTAATCAACGTGCACAATCCCGAAGCGTTTTTCATATCCCTCAGCCCATTCGAAGTTGTCCATTAAACTCCAAACAAAATAACCATGAATGTCGATGCCGCTTACCATCGCTTTATCGACCGCAGCAAAGTGAGATTGAAAATAGCGTTGACGCTGTTTGTCATCAATAATGCCGTTACTGTTAACGTCATCACTAGCCAATCCATTTTCAGTGATGATAATCGGCGGCAAATCAAACTCTTGATCAAACCTCAATAGTAGCTCAGTCAATGCCTGTGGGTACACTTCCCATCCCATCGCCGTAACTTCGCTATCGGCAGGAGGTGGCAATTGCTTGAATCCTTCTTTGCTATCTGCACAAACGAATTCTCGAAAATAGTAATTCACGCCAAGGTAATCGATAGGTTCAGCTATAATGGCTAAATCTCCCGGCGCGATATCCGGCCGATGTGCTTGAGGTATGTCGTCAATCAATGCCGGATAGCTTCCCTTTAGAATCGGTCGTATGTACCAATCATTAAAATGGGTGTGCGCTAACTCTGCGGCTTGTTGATCGTTCGGCGTTTCTGGGTACATTGGCGTGAAGTTCAATACGATGCCATTTTGGCTGTTAGGGCTATTTCTGCGCAAAACGCGCATCCCTAAACCATGCGCTAATAACAGATGATGAATGGCTTTTTTTCCAAATTCTTTACCAACTTTACCTGGGGCGTGAACACCAATTTCATACCCCAGATAAGCACTACAAAAAGGCTCATTCAAAGTAGCGTAAGAGTAAACTCGATCACCAAAGGCTTTTGTCACTACATCAACATAGTCGGCAAAGGCATAGGCGGTGTCGCGATTTAGCCACCCTCCCTTATCTTCCCAACACTGAGGTAGGTCCCAGTGATAAAGCGTAACAAATGGCTTAATCCCTTTTTCTATAAGCGTGTCTAACATGTTGAGGTAGAAGTCGATGCCATCTTGGTTGATGTCGCCATACTCATTGAGAATTCTCGGCCAGGAAATAGAAAAGCGATAAGCATCAAATCCCAGTGACGATATCAATTCCACATCCTCTCGCCAATGAATGAGGTGCTCACATGCGTTATCACCATTGCTGCCATCTTTAATTTTTCCCGGCGTAGCACAGAAGGTGTCCCAAATACATGTGGCGCGTTCATCTCTCGCCCCTTCAATTTGATACGACGAAGTCGCAGTACCGAAGATAAAATCTGGGTGCCTCATCGGAGAATCAGCAGAAAGTGTTATTGTCATGAGGCGACCTATATTGAGGACTTGGGTTAAAATTCATTGGTTTAAGGGCCATCAGTGAGAATGGCCATGGGCTGGCACACAAGCCTCATCGCGACAAGCTTCTCCGGGCATTTCTAATTCAACAGTGGTGTGTGCCAGATGGAAAGGGCGAAGGGCATCAGCGACATCTTGCTTTACGCTAATCAAACAAGAAACACTGGCTTCCTGAGTTATCTCGATATGAGCGGTGAACACATGGCTTTCGCCATCGAGAGACCAAAAGTGCATGTGATGGATGGCTTGTACACCATCTACTGCAAGTACGGCTTGACGAATCGCCTCTTGTTGCTGCTCACTGGGTGTGCCTTGCAAAAACAATTTTACGGTCTGCGATACATGCTTGACGACATTAAACAAGATAAAACCCGTAAAAAGCACTGACAATATCGGGTCCAAAATCGGCCATTCTACAAACAACAACACCACACCAACGACGAGCACGGCAATCCAGCCCAGTACATCCTCTATCAGGTGCCAATTGAGCATTTTTTCGTTCATCGTATGGCCACCGTGCAGTTTGTAGGCTGCAAACCCGTTTGACAAAATACCTAAAATTGCCAGCGCAATCATACCCTGTGTCATCGGCATTTCAGGCTCAAGTATTCGGGGCAAGCTCAATGTCAGCACCCAAACGGAACCGACAACCAGCACGAAGCCGTTGATCAGCGCGCCGAGTAAAGACAATCTTTTGTAACCATATGAGAAGGCGTCTGACGATTTTTTATGGCCTAACTTGCCAAAAAGCCAAGCTAAACCTATTGATAACGTATCACCGAGGTCATGAACCGCATCAGCCATAATGGCAACACTATTGGTAAGCAATCCACCGATAAATTCGATGATGGTAAAAATAAAATTCAGCCAAAATGCCCAACCGATCCGGTCGGTGTCCGATTCATGGTGGTGATGGTGATGATGCATAGTCAGTTCAATTGTCTATCCGATGAGTTAAGCAAGCCTGAATCTGTCATTAAATTCAAGCCTAATTACTACGCTAGCAAAATCAGTTTAATCCATTTTTGTTACCAAAATAAATCGGTGTCCCTACAGGCCTAACGCCACGCTATATGGATAATGTTAAATGGTATCTCAGGTTTCGAGTGTTGCTGTTGCCCAAACCAATAAATCGTTAGATTCAGGTCAAAGTTTTCACGAATACTGGGATTTTTCAGAATTTATTGGATAGACTGTCAACATCGACTACCCACATAAGTCTGTTTCAATGGTGCGAGCAACAAAGCAACTAACATGGATTGCTTTAATATGCATACTGGCTATGCAGCACGCGCTCGCCTTGGGTACAGCAAGCTGGCAAATGCATCAAGCGCAAGAAAACTTGCCCGCTGATGTCACATTAATTTGTTCGGGGAATACCATGAAATGGGTGTCGATATCTCAATCTGACGAGTTGGGACAATTCGTTTTTGTCGACCCATCAACTTTCATCGATGACGATGTGCCCCAAGTCGACTGTACAAGCAAGGTGCAGGGAGACTTGCAGGCCTTTACATTGCACAAAGCCGTATATGAAACCACGAGTTTAGTGAGTTACCGCGCTTTAGTTCAGCGCTTGTTTGCACGCCCATATACCAGCTTTGCCTACCTCAAAGCCTTCGTCAGAGGCCCCCCAATACGCTCTTAGTCCGCAGTTACACAAACAATTAAATTTATTGCGTCTGCGTAAAGCAAGACGCGTGATTAATGGATAAGAGATTTTCATGAAAAACTTAAACCCCTCTGCACTTGCAGTCGCGATGACGGCTGCGTTATTGAGTCAAAACGCCTTCGCCAATCAAAGTCAAACTGAGGTCGTTACCGTCACGGGGCAACGAATTGTCAACGAGCAACAGATTTCTTTGGATTCGAACCGAACTATTGCGCCAGATTTTAGCGACAGTATTGTTAACCTACCCGGTGTTAATGTGAACACCAATGGTGGTGCAACCCGTGTTTTACAATATCGCGGCTTATTTGGCGACAGAGTGAATATCGAGATCGACGGAGCGCCTATCACTGGCGCGGGTCCAAACGCGATGGACTCTCCTCTTTCTCATGTTATCGTCCAGCCCCATTTAGCCGTCACACTATTTAGAGGGATTGCTCCCGTTAGCGCTGGACCTGAGACACTTGGTGGTCACGTAGAGGTGAAGACTGACACCAACCAGTACCTGTTTAATGAAGGCAATGTGTTCGGCGGTATTAGCACCCTATTTCAAAATGGGGGAGATATCTTCCATTCCAATGGCTCTCTGGGATTCGGTACCGATAAAGGTTATGGCCTCGTCTCTTTCACACGCCAAAAGGCCGATGAGCTAGCCGATGGAGATAACCGACAAATTCCAAATTATCAGTATGACAGAACAGGCGGTAAACTCGCCTTTGGCCTAAGGCATAACGACCATGCGCTCGATGTGAGTTACCAAATCTTACGAACAGACAACGCAGGCACACCCGCTCTTGGGATGGATATCCTGTATATCGATGCCAATTGGTACAGATTACAGTATCAGTATTCATCAGACGACCATAGCGGCGTTGAAGTTACCCTTTTTGGCAATCAAAACGATCATGGAATGGACAACGTTTCCCAACGAAACACTATGAACCCGATGGCTAGGTTGAATACTGTTGACGCCAATTCGTTGGGCCTAGAACTCAGCGGCTTCACACAAACAAACTTCGGCCGTTTACACGGCGGTATTGAAATCGCAGGCGACGAGCACAATTCTTTGATAACCAACCCCATTTTGCAAAACCTGAATATTGCCAATTTCAATGACGTCACTCGTGATAGCTACTCGATTTTCTCTGAGTTATCAAACCGATATCAAGACTGGAATTGGTTAGTCGGTACCCGATACACCCAAGTCAATAGTGATGCGGGTAATGTGTCTTCTACAATGGCAATGATGAATTCGAATGTCGCCACACTTGTTAATACGTTTAATCAAAGCAGCCGCGATATTACCCATGACTTGCTTGATCTGACCTTACACGCCAGTGTCGACGTCAACAGTTCGACAACAGCTTACATGGCTTTGGGGCAGAAGAGCAGAGCACCAAGTTACACTGAGCTCTACACTTGGTTGCCACTTACCATCTCTGCCGGGCTCGCGGATGGTTTCACCTATCTAGGCAACCTTGCACTTGATCAAGAAACAAGCCGCCAAATTGACCTGGGAATCGACTGGCAAAACAATCAGATTTCTCTCTCGGCCAATGCGTATTACCAACAAGTTGACGATTACATTGTTGGTGTCCCTGCGATGAACCCAGCCGCAACCATGATCACTATGATGATGGGTAACACAGCGCCATTACAATGGCAGAATGTTGATGCCACCCTGTGGGGTGCAGAAGTTTCTGGACAATATCAAGCCAATGAAATTATGACATTCGGCTTCACTGCCAGCATCGTTCGGGGGCAAAGAGATGATATTGATGACAACTTGTTCAGAATAGCACCGGATAATCTGCGCGCGCACATGCGCTATCTAGAAGGTCCGCTTGATCTGAAGCTAGAAGCCCAACTGGCCAAAAAACAGACTCGCGTTTCTGCGTTACAACGCGAGCAAACTAGCCCAGGGTATGGCATTGTCAACGCCAGTGTAGGCTATCAATTCAGCTCAAAAATGAGATTCGGTCTCAACTTACATAACCTTTTTGACAAAACCTACCAACCTCATTTGGCTGGCATAAACCGTGTTGCCAATGTCGATATCAACGTTGGCGATAGGTTGTTTGCTCCAGGCAGACAAGTAGTACTTTCCGTCAGCTATCATTTTGGCTCCTAGCGTTACTTTATGCCCAGCGTGAGCAAATCACGTTGGGCATGGTCATAAACTTATATTAAGTTTCGTCTATACTTAAACGAAATCACTACCTAGTTTGTCATTTATGCCTCTAGAAAATAGAAAAAGTGTTTATCAACATACGACCTCTATGTATACAAATACGGTAGAGTCACTCCCAGCAGACATTCGTCATGTTTATGAAAAAATGATTGATTGGTTCGCTCAAGCCCCTATGTCCGAGGGCTTGATAGCGATAGATGCGCCGGTACCAGATATTGAAATCGCAGACAGCAACGGGGTAAGCCAGCCGCTGAGTCAATGGCTAGAAAGCGGGCCAGCAATTATTATTTTCTTTCGCAGTGACTGGTGTGATTACTGCAATTACTACATTGATTTGTTCCACAGCTCTATGCCTATTTTTAAAGCGTCTAATACCCAGTTTTTTGCCATCACGCCTGAAACTGAATTTGCGACAAACGACTGGCGTCGCTTCGAAGAAAAAGGCTTTCACATCGTATCCGACCCCGATTTCAACATCATCAATGAGTTCCAAATCGACGTTGAGCTACCGGATTTTATTGTAGAATTTTTACAAAGCGTGGATATCTCCCCCTCATTGATTGAAGAACGTTGGAAAATTCCACTGACTGGCGTATTTATCATCAATGAAGAACAAAAGGTTGGATGGCGCTTAGTCAGCCAAGACTTCCGATACCGCGCCACACCTGAAGACGTTCTCAATGCGATGCAATCCACTTTGACTTAGCGAGTGTCACTTTGTGCGAGTAGCTTGGCGCATTTAGCAAGTGATTTTTCCCTCGTGCATTTTTATAATCAAGTTATCCTTGCTTTGGGAAGCACTAATTTGACTACGCAATTTGCACTAGAAATGGGTTGGAAAATCGTCATGGTTGATTTGGGCCTTGATGTACAACGGGTATTACACCAAGCCAAAATCCCTTCCGATATTTTTGAACAAGTGAATCCCAAAGTCAGTTTCAAGCAATTTGTTGCCTTGTGGGAAGCTTGCGAGCAGGCATCATCCAGTACAGACCATCCCCTAATAGTAGGCACGGCTATTTCGCCAGAAACCTTTAGTCCCGCTTTGATCGCGGCTCAATGCAGCGAGAATATGCTGATGGCAACGAAACGGTTGCAAAGGTTTAAACCACTTATTGGGCCCATGACGTTAAATACACATCGCGTAAAGCTTGGCACGCAGTACAGTATTTCTACCCTCACAGGTGAGGCCATGCCTGAGAGTTTTCGATTAACCGAATGCATTTTTCTCTTACAATTGTTACGTCTATGCACTCGCAAGCACATTAAACCTGTAGAGATTGCTTCTCCTTTAGCAGCGTCCATGTCACCAAACATTAGTGAATACTTCGGGATAACGCCAACGCTTGGCGAGGAGACGTTTATTACCTTTGATGATGCGGCGCTAAGTCAGCCTTTTATCACTCAAAATAACAGCCTTTGGCATTTTCTTGAGCCGCAACTCAACACCGAACTCACGAAAGTCACTGCACAGCAAAGTGTCAAAGAAAAGGTAACAAGCTTGTTGTTAAAATTGATTCCCGCGGGTAACGCCTCAATTGAGTCTGTCGCCGAGCGGCTTTTCATGAGTAAGCGCACGTTACAACGCAAACTCAACGCTGAAGGGTTCAGCTTTCAACAAGTCCTCAATGATGTAAGACAGAAATTAGCGCTACATTATTTGAAAGACACCAACCTTCCATCAAACCAAATCGCTTTTATGTTGGGTTTTGATGACCCCAATTCGTTCATTCGTGCCTTCAGTAAATGGCACGGTCGTAGCCCGGAGGCAACACGAAAACAACACTTAGGTGCTTAGTTCCACAACGGCCTAATTTACGCGCCAAGGTGGATTCAGTCGATTTTCACCAGCCCAATACAGTTTAATCTTGTTGTTGCTTGGATCGCTAACAATTGCTTCGCGCCACAAGTAAGACTGGTCAGTAGGGGGCTGCTCGATCTCGATGCCTTTTGCTGCAATGTCAGCTACCCATTCATCAAGTTGCTCGTGCTCAAAGTAAATCACCGTGGGGTTGTTTCCCGCGTTAGGATCAAGTACCAATGAAAACGTGGAGTCGCCTTCGGGACATTCAAACCGAGTATAATGTTCGGTATCCACAATTAAGTTAAATCCCAGTTTGGTGTAAAAAGCGACAGCTAAAGGCATATCGTTTACTGCTAAGGTCACTTGGTTTAAGTTCATGAAAGCTCCTTTTCGTTAGTGATGTAGAGTATTGAAAAATCAATCGGCGATGTTGAAGGTAGCCAACGCGTGCCGCTTTTCATCCACAAATATCAAACTACAAGTAGTTAGCATGGGTCGCAACCTATTCGTGGATTAAAAATAAATTCACATTTTTTCACCCCTTTCCTTTTTCTCACCCGTTGAGTTAAAAAAAAGGGGAAGAAAAATGCAGACCATCACTCAAACATTACCACAACCAAAGTTAACTGTTAGAGCACTCGGCAGCATCACATTGGGCGTTGCGATAACCTTCGGTCTTTTTGTTGTTATGGCTAAGCTGATCGAGCAAGATCATGTTGTTATCGACCCCTCAGAGCCTGTGACGCTGGGGCCCGTCGTTTTGGATGTCGACGAACCAGAGGTAATAGAAAGAAACAAGATAAAGCCCATGGAAAAGCCAATTCAGCCACCGCCAAAAGAATTGCCTCGCGCCGACGAAACACCAAACAACGAGGTAACTGATTTCACCATAGGGCCTATCAACACGGTGACAGACATCACCATAGACACATCGGTTGGCGGTGGCATTACCGATGGCACGGCCACGCCTATTTTTAGAGTTGACCCCACATACCCCGTTGATGCGGCTCGAAACGGCACTGAAGGTTGGGTAAGATTGTCATTTTCGATTTCGCCGACCGGCACTGTGCAAGACATTAGTGTCATAGACGCCAAGCCAAAGCGCATTTTTGACCGCGCGGCTAGAAGAGCGTTAGCAAGGTGGAAGTACAAGCCTACAGTGGTTAATGGCACGGCTGTTAGTCAACCCAATATGAATGTATTATTAGAATTCAAGCTCGATCAATAAGGAGACGTTTGATGAGCTATGCCAGAGCTGGGCTACTGGTTTCAATCAAGGACTTTTTTTCAAGCTCTCCCTCACCAGAGAGCTTGATGTCTCGTTTTGCAGCGAAGGACGATAAACAGGCACTCGCCGCTTTGTATGACCAGCATAACAATAAGTTGTATTACTATTTGTTGGTCATGTCCGATGCGGATACTGCGGCTGATATCACACAAAGAACTTGGTTGAAAGTCATTGAAAAGAAACATCTATATGGCGACCAAGGTAAATTTGAAGCTTGGTTGTTCACGCTCGCGAGAAACACCTTACTGGACGAAATCAGACGAGTATCTCGCTTTGAACACAGCGCCGAAGCCCTTGACGCGCTGGCCGGTGAGGTAAACTACGAACACAGCCAAGACCGTTTTCACGATTGTCTGACGTGTTTGCCGTTTGAACAAAAAGAAGCGTTTTCCTTACAGCAAGAAGGCTTCAGCCTGGCTGAAATCAGCCAGATTTGCCACACCCCTGTAGAAACCATCAAAACCCGTTTGCGTTATGCGAGAGAAAAACTGCGTAAGGCATTGGAGACGTCCCATGAATGATTTGGATAAACAGCTTAATGCCGCCTATGAGCGCAGTAAGCAAAATCACATACCGCCTGCCAAAATAAAACGCCAAGTGATGCAAGAGGCGGAGCGACAAGAGAGCGGCTATCTACCTTTTTGGTTCAATCGCGAGTGGGCAGCAATGGGAGCCGCAGGTTTTGTACTGGCAATTTTGGTCGGCTTGTTTGATTTTACCGATCAGGTCATGACCTATCACGACCCCAGTGATTCATTGGTTGCTTTAGAAGTACACGCTTATCAGGAAGAACATTTCGGTGTTAACGCCCAACAATATCGGGAACAGCTCACTGCATATCAGGCTGATTTTGAACAAAGCTTGGCACTTCAAAAAGTCGCAAGTACTCGCGTAGTCAGATTAGAGCAAACCGAGGGGCGATGGGTTATGTCAGACTGTGACAATCACCAAATTGCTATTTCGGATAGACTGCTCGCCGATCTCAAAGCGGATCAGCGTGTAGAGACTGGCCTATCGGTGGGGGACCAAGTTGAACTCGCACTCAATAGAGAAGGGTTCATTTTACAAATCAATAATGCACAACAGCCAATGCAGTGTTAAGGAAGGGCAGCCGCTAGATGCTGCCCATCTTGGTCTTGGGGTATCACGCAATCCACAAAGTGATAGCCATTACGAGCATCACGAGAGATAACAATGTAAATAACCCGTTTTTCTTTTGCTCATCGCGCAAAAATGTATGCAGAGAACTGCCAACCAACGTCCAAGTAAAATTGGCGCCAACGCCAGCGAGACTGAATACGGCGATTAACATCACACTGCCTTGCAATGCCAAATCGGGTTCGATGAATTGACCATATGCAGAAATCAACATAAACCATGCTTTTGGATTAAGAGGGTGAATTAACAATCCGCGATAAAAACCCGGATATTCCACCGTTTTACTCTCCATCGCGTTTCTACGAGCCATCCATAGTCCCCACGCAAGATAGACGATATAAAGGCTACCAAGCACTTTCACGACCAACATAAGTTGAGGAAAGTGAAGAAACAACTCGCCTAATCCCACACACACCGCTATCGCGGTAAGAAAAAAACCAGAAACCACACCTAACAACATAGGTATTGTGCGTTTCACTCCCACCTGAACACTCGTCCCCAAAAGGGTTAGATTGGCTGGTCCAGGGGTAAAAGTCATACTGATTGCAAACACGGTTAACATAAAAATGGTATCGAAACTCACTTGCGTATCTCCTGAACATAGCGTATTGATATATTCAGACAGAAATGTGCAGTATCAAATTATTTAATTGATACCCTATCAATAAGAAGAAAGTTATGTGGCAACCTTGTATCCAAAAAACGAGTAGCACTCATCTTTACCGACAAATCGTCGATTGTCTTGCGAGTGATATTCGCAGCGGTACACTGAGGAAAGGTCAAAGGTTGCCGACAGTAAGATCGTTAGCCGACGCCCTTGGTGTCACTGCAGGTACGATAAACAAAGCCTATGCCGACGCTGCCGAGAGAGGGCTTGTCGTAAAAACTCAGGGCAAAGGAACATTTGTATCTGGAACGAAACCCACAAAAATGCCCTTGCCGACAATGGTCAGCGGTGCACCAACCTCTTATGACTTTACAATTAATCAGCCAGCTGAAATGGATTTGCAGTCTTATTTCGCCCCCCATTTGGCGTCGTTAGCCAAAACTGGGGACAATCAAATGTGGTCTTGCTATCGAGATACTATCGGCGAACCTGCTCACCGAGAATCCATTGCTTCATGGTTGAATACGCGCGGCGCCAAGTGCCATATGGACGATGTATTTCTCATCAACGGCGCTCAACAAGGAATGATGTCCGCCTTGATGTTGCTTTGTGGCAAAGGTGATACCGTGATGGTACAGGCATCCACCTTCCCCGGGGAAAAAGCACTATTAGACATTCTCGGTCTGAAGCTTCTGGTCGTCGAAGTAGACAACAATGGGTTAGACTTGGCGTCATTCGAAGCGGCCTGCAAAGCGTCGCTGAGCAAAGTATTGATTTTGCTTCCGACTGCACACAACCCGACCGGTATCACTATGTCACTGTCTCACCGGCAAGCCTTGGTAGACATTGCGCGACGTCATGGTGTGTTCATCCTAGAAGACGACCTCTACCTGCATCACGAGCCTGTGGTGGCTTTACAGCAACTGGCTCCAGAAAGAACGTTTCACATCTCGGGTTTTTCAAAATGTGTATCGCCGGGTTTGCGTATGGGCACGCTCATCGCTCCAGCGGAATTCAAACTTTCTCTGACTCGTATTATCCAGGCTCAAAACTGGATGACCTCTCCCATTATCACGACACTTGCCCATCAACTATTACTGGCAGGTGACGTAGATAAGATAGTCGCAAAACGTCAGATAGAAAATCAAAAACGCTTGGCTATTGCTAAAGACTATTTAAAGGATTATCGCCTCGCGTACGACCCAGTAAACATTCATATTTGGCTCAAACACTCGCCCACCGCTAACAACGCCGAAATCATCAGCCGTTTGCACAGTCGCAATGTGGAAGTCCTACCTTCGGCCTTTTTCTATTGCGATGGTCGAACAACGCCGCATATTCGACTCTGTTTAGGGAATTTGGCCTTGGACAGGATGATCAAGGGGCTTGCCCTTATCCAACAAGAACTCAAAGTATCAGTAATGGAAAGGGCTATTATCTAAACAAAGATGTTTAACGCCACGAATACCGCCATACTGGCGATGGTGGTTAATAATACGTTAGCGGTATAGCGCGCCAGCACGAACGCCAATGTCGCCGCAACTAAGTATGGGTTGTGCCATGTTACGGCTAATTCTCCTTCTGGAAGAAAGACAATTGGCACCCAAATCGCCGTCAGAACCGCAGGCATAGAATAGCTCAATAGCACCCGCATTTTTTCATTTAACTTCAGTGGGATTGCTGGCTCAAGAAACAGGTAACGGCTGGCAAATACGATTGCACTTAACAAAATGATAATCAGGATAGTCATTGCCCTCTCTCCTCTTTCAATCTTGGCCGTTGACTGTCTAATCGCGTTTCGCACCAGTACCCGGCAACCATACCAAGTAGCGATGCTAACATGAGTGCTCCTGGCACAGCTTGGAGTGTAAAGAAGATAATGCTGGCTCCCGATACGAGTACCGACACTAACACTGGAGCTGTCTTTATGTGTGGCACCACAATGGCGATAAAGGTGGCGGCAACAGCAAAATCCAATCCCCAAGATTGGATATCAGGGAAGAAGCTTCCTGCCCAAATACCGATAAAACTCGCGATATTCCATATCAAATAAAACGATCCTCCTACCCCTGCCGCATACCATCGAGTAAAAGCCTTATTGGATTGCCCACTGCAAATGGCAAATAGCTCGTCTGTAAGCCAATGCCCGAGTAACAAGCGCCAGTACCACGGCAACGGACTAATTTTGTCGCGCATGGCGACACTGTATAGAAGGTGGCGAGATGTAATGAAAAAAGTGGTCAGCACCATAGTACCAAGCCCAATACCAGCCTTAAACATGCCAGACACAACAAGCTGAGCAGAACCGGCGAACAACACTGCAGACATTGCTTGGGCTTCCCACGCGTTCATTCCTGCATCAATGGCATACGACCCGGCTAAAATGCCCCATGGTATGACAGCGATACTCAATGGAAGCGCCGCAATGGCTCCCTTGAGAACAAGTGAAAATGGGCTAAATGAAGAGTTCAACAACAGGCTCCGTTAAAACAAGAGATCGTTATGATAACTCGATGCAGGAAACATTCGACGTTTACATTGATACAGTATCAATAGTCAAAACCACCTCAATGATTATTGTGATTAACCGTGTTGCTACCAACCTGCTTTATACTTTTCATTGGCCAAAAACGCTTCCGCTTCCAAAGGCGCTTCCTCATAGCTATACACTGACATATCGGCAAAATGTTGTGTCACTACCTCATCCAAACTCGATCTTTCAATTTGCAGCACATGAACAAGCTCATGAGCTAATTTGGGTTTATCGAGTTGAAAACCATGTCGCACGTAAATTGAATAACCAAAAACTTGAGCATTGTTTATGATGCCTTCTCCGACAAAGCCCAAGGCCTCACCAAGCGTTTTCAGCGCGAAGTTATCATGGGGAAAAGGCACCTCATCAACATAAATTATTCGCACCAGTTCAGGTTTTTGGACTCCGATATCGATAGCTAATTGACGTTCTCTTTGGCTAAGAGGAACGCCAATTTTCTGGCCCTGCTTTTCTGTTTCATGAGCCCAAGCAATATATTGAGGTACTAGGACACTCGTGATTATTTCTTTATGGAACACTATTACTGCGACTATCGCCGTGACAATAAATAAAACGGTGAGTTTGAATGCTTTCATATGATTGTAAGATCCCTTCACAATTGAATTTAACTGGCTACAAATTAAGCCAATGCGCCTGATAATCTAACACGTATGCTACGTATTAATCATTAGTATAAATTTTTGATTTTCAGTCGAAATTAGAGACGCCTGTGACATACTCAAGTGACGGCACACAATTTAAACAAGCCACTCAATGTAAGCTGATGCGATTAAATCGTAGAATAAATTTGGGCTTCTTGGCCCTCATGATCACAATACCCTGGTGCGTTTTGGGTAATCCACAAAAGCCAGAAAACATCGTGCTAGCCGTCTCCGAGCACGTTGATTGGTACCCTTATTCTTACATGGAAAATGGCAAACTCGTCGGTACAGATATTGATATATTGAGACAAGTTGCACATCACATCAACGTCAATATCGATATGCTTTTTGATGTGCCACAACGCAGACTCACCTCACAAAACAAACATTTGGGCTTTAATACCGTTATTGGCGCAACGTTCACTCAAGAACGAAGTCAGTCATATTGGTTTTCCTTACCGTATCGCAAAGAAATCATCAGTGTGTTTTACACCAACTCAAATTTTGACAACTTCAAGTCTCTGCGGTCACTATTAGCCGTATCAGAGACATCCACAGTTGCCACCAATATGTCAGCTTATTACGGCCAAGAGTTTGACGCAGTCAAGCAAGACTATCGTCATCGATTTGCCCATATTGAGACGGCCGAAAGACGAGTTTTAATGCTGGCCAAAAACGCCATTGACTTGATTGTCGATGACCAACTCAACATACAAAGTATCATCAAAGAAAGAGATATTCGTGGCGTTAAAAAAGCAAATTTTATCGTCATTCAACAAGATGTTTGTTTTATGTTTACCAAAAGTGATTTCGACAATAGCTTTGTTTCGCGCTTCAATGACGCACTTAACTTACAACTAAAGTCTAAAACCTATTGAAAACGAAGGTTAACGAGGCAGCGAAAAGGTCTTAATTTAGGTATACGATTTTCGATGTAATCCACGTATTACCTACTTACTCACTTTCGTCTCATTATCATCAAAAGCCCGCAAACACTGGCGTTACGCGTGATTTAACAAGGTCGTTACATTAGTATCAAAAACAATAATTGAGGCTATATGTAGAAAAATTACTCTATTGTCGAATTGCGTAGCACTTCTTTTTCGGTACACTTTCGGCACTTTTTAATCATGGAATCACTGACGTTTTAAGTTGACTCAAGCCTGACTCGGCATCGCGGTAAACTGTCAGAAGAACGCTCATTGGAAGAACGCAGTAGCGGGAAGATGATGAACAACTTGAGCAACAAACAAACATTGACGTCAGAACAGAGCAACGCGAACGAAGACGCTTTTTTGCGCTATATCTCGCAGAAAATTAATGACCTCAAACAGACAGACAATGGCAATGTCATTGCCCAATTGAGCCATGAAATCAGAACACCTATCAATGGTATTTATGGCGCACTCCAGATTTTGAGAGAGCAACCAGATCACCCTAATGCTGTGCATTTGCTTGAACGTTCTATTGAATCAACTGAACGCTTAATCGATGTCGTAGATAAATTATTGGGTAGCCAGTGGGTTATCAAACCGCAAAACACTGCCGTTCACTCGCGATCTCAATCTAGCTCGCCACCCGATTTTAAGGACAAAACAATATTGGTCGCTGAGGACAATGAGATTAATCGGCTGATACTTGAAAACATGCTTCAACACACTGGTGCCACTGTTATCTTCGCCTGTGATGGGCAAGAAGCAATTGATGCGTTTGGGCAATATCAATTCGATGCCGTTCTTCTCGATATCAATATGCCGAACGTATGTGGTATAGAAGCCTGTATTCGCATAAAAGAGCGTTGCAAACAGATTCCTATACTCGCCATCAGTGCAAACATGCAGCGCACTGACATTGAAAAGTATACCGTTTCCGGCTTTGATGGTTTTGCGGCCAAACCATTGAACATTCAAGTGCTATACAACACGCTTGGTCAGCACCTTATTCACTAACGCCTCCAGAGTTAAAGTAAAAAACTCAACGGCAATATGCTATTGTCGAGCCAATTGTATTTTGACACAAACGGTTGTCGCTAATGGTGTGGTCATTGTATTGGCGCATGCTAATCGCTACTTTGATTGTATTTTCGCTAGTATTAGTCGGCGTACTTACGTTCGATATCTTCTCTTTAATTCCCAATACTGACTATTACCCAACGGTTTTTTGGTTGCTTTGCGCCAGTGTAGGTTTGGTTTGTGAGTTGTTGCTTTCAAATGGCCTCGTGTCAGCAATCTGGGGCAGCCGCACAGGTATTAAAAGCCAAGATTGGTGGTATGTTCGCCTGGCATTTATCGCATTATTTTTTGTGCTGGCTGCTCTCGCATTTACGGTTGAACACCTGACCTCTCGCTGTATTTGGAGTCTTTACAAACTTTACTGCCAACCCTCCGTTCTCTTATTGTGGCCAGTATTCATTGGAACGTTATTTACTCGAAAAATCGCCCGCTAAACGCTGATTCCACTGCCGGAGGTCGTTGTCTTTGCACAGTCAAAAAAGGTTATAATGTAACGCATCTAACCGTATTTTCGGAATCACCATGATCACAGTAGAAAAAGACATCAACGCGGAAGAAATCACGATTTATGCGGCACCAGAAGACCTGAGAGACTTTGCAAAATTGCTATGGAAAATTTCGGAAAAAGCGGAAACAAAAGGCAAGCACAAAGAGCAACTCTCGACTAAATCGAGCTCTGAAATCCCTTTATCAACCAAGCTGAAAGGTGAGCCTAAAAAACACAGTATTGTTAAACAGCTATCTATCGTTTCCAAAGTCGATTAGTGAAATTAGGCAGCTCCAAGCCCTAGGCGAGTAGTGCATTCCATTATTTATTGTCGCGCCCGTGATGTGCTACATGCCGCTGAAAAGCGGCATGTACTTACACTTTAAACTGACCCACGATTAACTCTAAATCATGGGTGACGGCACCCATTTTTTCAGCATTCTTGCAGCTGTTTACCGCAATTTGGCTTAATTCTGTGGTTTGTTCAGAGATTTCCGCGATACGTTTACTGATTTCACCACCCACCAAACTCTGTTCTTCCGCCGCGGCCGCAATTTGTGTGTTAACGCTGTTCATTGTCTCAACTGAACCGGCGATTTCCGACAAGCTATTTGACGTATCTGCGATACTATTTTCTACCGCACCACTTCGACTGATATTTGATTCCATCACCGACACGGCAGAACGCGAACCTGTCTGTAATTTACTGATCATTTCTTGAATTTCTTCAGTGCTACCTTGGGTTTTGCTCGCGAGATTGCGCACCTCATCAGCTACCACCGCAAATCCTCGGCCTTGTTCGCCCGCTCTTGCTGCTTCTATCGCCGCATTCAATGCCAGCAAGTTTGTCTGTTCCGCAATGTTTTCAATAACCTGCAAGACGGCGCTAATGTTTTCCACGTCGTGGCCAACTTGTTTTACGACATTACTCGCCTTTTCCATCTCCTCTTTCAACTGGTCCATTTCATTGATACTTTCATCCACCTTCACTAAAGCTTGTTGACCATTTTGGTCAGCCAGTTGAGCCGCATCGGCAGCACTGCCAGCATTATTCGCCACCTGTTGCGCAGTTTGTGACATTTGGGTTGTAGCGGCTGCGACTTGTTCGATTTCTCTGTGTTGAAGTGAGCTAACTTCTTCGATACGCATGACTTCAGCGGTGAGTTTGCCACTCTCTGATTTCACATTCATCGACACATCTTTCACCCTTGTGATGAGATGGCTAAGCGATTCCAATAGTGCATTGAGGCCCGCAGACAGCTGACCCAATTCAAATTTGTCATTAACAGGAAGACGTTGGGTCAAATCGCCATTACCGCTGGACAGTCGCTGAATAGAATCTGTGACCGCTCTCAGTGGTGTGAGAATTGACCCCATTACCACAATACTACAAAACACAAGCGCGGCTAAAATGACCACCGCGGAAATGACAATCGAAACTAAAAGCTCCTGCTCAGACGCTAAACTCTGGGCGCTGAATTTGGATACCTGCTTTTCGATCTGATCGATGTAGACACCTGTGCCTATCATTAATTGCCAGCGTTCCAGATACATTGAGTAAGACAATTTCGCAACTGCTTTCGTCTGTCCTAGGCGAGGAAAATGATAAGCCACAAATTCAGAGCCCGTTCCTCGGCCATTTTGTTTACCCGCAGTAATCAGGTCTCGAATTAGATACACGCCATTGACGTCTTTAAAATCAGCGTAGCTTTCGCCAATTTTCGCGTCGGAGGAGCCAGAGAATATGCGGATTGCGTCTGCATCGTACCCGAATATATATCCGTCTTCTCCAAACTCCATTCTGCGCATCAATTCAACCGCTTCGTCTCTGCTCCCACCCGCCTCATATATGGGCTTAATCGTGGCATAAACCATCTGCATTATGGTTTTTAACTCGGCTTTTTTGGTATCAAGCAACAGGGTTTCCGCGGTCTCCACTTCTTTCTCGATGAGATTGTCGAGTTTGCTCTGTACCAGTATCACCATGACCAACGTTGAAACCACTAAAGGTACGATTGATACCAATAGCAGACGGTTTCGAACTGATATTTTGTCGAACATAAAGATCACTCCCAAAGGGGTTTTCTGCGCGCTATGTCTTAAAACTAGTCCACTTCAGCCACTTTGCAAAAATGTTACGAAGACGTAAAAAATCATTAAATTGATGCTTTATTGTTCGCGCTAAGCTGAAAAACTACGCTTCCATCATAAGGTGTTGCCAAATCGCGACATTATTCACGCCTGATTTAACAAAATCTGAGACAAAAAATAAAAATAACCAACAAAAACAATAATTTAAAAAACTGGCACGGAGCTCGCTATAGCAATATCAAGTCTCACCACTGGGAGTAGGACAATGAAAAGATTCGTCTTGTTTACCCTGTTAGCTATGAGTAGCGGCGCATACGCCGACGAGCAAGTATGGCAGCAGCAAGCGCATGACGCTTGGGTGGCAGGTAAGGTGGAAACCACCTTACTACTGAATGACAATTTGAATTCCTTCTCAATAGAAACTCACGTTGTCAAAGGCGTAGTGACATTGAGAGGGGATGTCGATACCAGTGTAGAGCGAGCATTGGCTGAAGAATTGATTATGTCGCTTTACGGCGTAAAAGACGTGAATAATCGCATCGAAATCGCGGATCAGGATGATGGCGACACAGTGTTAGAAGAAGCACAAAGTGAATTGGATGCGAAAGTGGAAACCGTAGTCAAAACTCGGTTGTTGCTTGAAGCCTCAGTGAGAGGGTTAGCAATTGATGTCAATGCCCGCAATGGCATCGTCACACTAAAAGGTTTTGTTAACAACCATCTTGAACGAGAACTTGCTTTAGCCATCACGCGAAACACGAATGATGTGAATGGCATTATCGACAAACTGGTTATTGGTTCTTAGTACCGTTTCAATGAACTCGCACAGGGACGTGCAGTTCGCCAATTTTCTCTTCCGTTAATCAAGTTTTGGGTTTACATATGGATGTGTGGCCCCCTTCTTTTATGTCTCACAAATGAGACACTCGAAAGTCGTTACACAATAAGAAGTAAAATCAGTGTGATTAGGCAGCCATGCCCTTAGATTCAAGCCACGTTATGGCTTGTGCTTCGGTGTCAAAAAACGCGTGAGGGATCTCGGCTCCCTCCAACATCCGCTGAAACTGGTGTTGTGCACTTTGCGCCACCACTGAACTACCCAACACAATTGCTGAGCACTCTAGTCCGCTGGCATAGGCTACTTCCATAGCCTTACTCAATGTCACTTCCGCTTCTGGAATGAATAGGCTCTCGCCTTCAGCAATAATGATATCGTACCAAGCTGAACCGGAGCGCAATTCGATATGCTTGCGATATTCATCCATGAAACTGAGAACAAACTCCTCATTCCACGGCCCACGAGCAACAACACGGGTGACGACCCCTTGGGTCGTAATGGAGAAACTGCCGTGGATTGATTGCATCACCATACTCCGACATCTTGCTGCAGATAATGACTAAATATTCAAAATACCTTATTTTTGCTGCGATGCAAGCACGCAGCCTTGCCTTTTAGTCTAATACCACTGCACATTTAAGGTCAGCTGAGCATTTCTCGGTCTCCCTGGAAAATACCTATCACCACTGAACCCAGAAAAGTCAGCTCGCTCTGCATATCGCTTGTCGAATAGGTTTTGTATGCGCAACCCCAGTTGTACCGAATCCGTCACTTGCCATTGACTATAGAGAGCAAACAGGTGATGACCATTGTACTGGTGTAAATTTTCTGGATCGGTGAAGTATTGGCTGATGTGTTGCCACTCCAGCTCAGTGCTAAAGTGAGTCGCAGGCTGCCAGACTAACACGCCATTTAGCAACCATCGTGGAGCCGTATCAATTTCATTGCCTTGAATTTGAACCCCGTTGATAAGTTGTTCGTGTTCATAAGTCTGACGACTGTAGCTACCATTTAGCCTTGCACTAAACAGTTCATTTAGCTTCGCACTTAGGCTCAACTCTATGCCCTGATGGCGTGTTTCACCATTACTGAGATTGAAGAAATCACTATCACGGTAAATCACATTGTCTTTAGTGAGCTCATAAATCGACGCCACAAGTGACCAGCTGTCTTGATAGGTTTTCACGCCAACTTCGTATTGCTGGGCTGTGACACTATCCAAATCCGCCAACACCTGGTTGCGCTGTAATCGAAACAATTCGGTGGCTTGAGGCGCTCGATAACCGCGAGATACATTGGCGAACAAACGCGTTTGTTCAGACAACGAGTAATTCACACCTAACTTGGGCGAAAACCGTGAGAAAGACACATCAGCTGAAGCAGGGCGGCTGTAGCGACAACCACCAAAACCACACGTACTGCCATCATCCCGAGTTCGCCCTGTTGGCAGGTGATTAATATAGTCATAGCCCATGTATTCGAATCGTCCGCCGACCACCGCTGTGAGTCGGTTCCACGTCGCAGTCAAACTGATAAAAGGCGCAATCTGAGTCGCATCAACACTGTAATCGTAGTGGCTACCAACGGGAATCGTCTCTACCAAGAAATTTGAGCCTTGGGTAGGTTCGTTTTGAAATTGCCTAAGACCGCCTTCGGTATATTCCGCATCCACTCCCCACTGTAGGGAATAGTTCTCATCGAAGCGATATCCCATCGAAGATTGCACACCAACACTGCGTTGATCGTTTTCCTCTATCGGTGTACCCGGTAAAAAGTGCATCAAGAATGCCATATCCTGATTACGCAAATAAGGCGTAATCGTTACATCGATATCATCAAATTGCGTATCGATTCTCGACCACAATCGAAAAGACTCCGCTTTGCGATAAGCTCCCTCGTTGAGATTTTGTCGCGACAGTGCTTCGCTACGGAAGCTGTTTTCACCAACGATAAACCCCGCAGTATCTTGGTCTAAGTTGGTATAGGTCAGCCCCGAAGTCAGGGAATAGGCACTAGTTTCGAAACGATGTCGAACATTGATTTTCTGTTGTTCAAAACCTTCTGCATCTCGGTAGCCGCCATCGCGTGCGACACTGGTATTGATACCAATGCCACCATTATCGAGGGATTTACCCGCTCTAATCCGTGCGCGACTGTACCCAAAACTGCCCCAATCTAACCCCAGACTCGCCATATCGGTAGTCGTATCAGGCGTAATGACATTGATGACACCGTGAATCGCATTTGAGCCATAAAGTGCAGATACCGGGCCTTTTAACACTTCAATGCGTTCTGCCATCTCAGAATGGGCTTCAAATAGTTCATTGATGTTACAAAAACCCGCAGCTCTCAACGGAATATTGTCCTCAGCCATGAGTAAGCCACCACAAGCACCAGCACCAGTTAACACTGGCGAACGCAATGCCGGAAGATACTCTTGGCCATTTCCACGCTGTAGGTGAACACCCGAGACTTGGCGCATTAACTCTTGAATATGATTGGGCGAAATGCGTTCGATTTGCTTATCCGATAAACCTGCAATGACAAACGGCAGTGACGCTTCCAGCGCACTATCCCGATTGGCCGTAGTGACAATCCGTTCTATCGCCGCCACATCAACTTGAGCGCCGCCAACCTCTGACGTTTGCGCCATCGCATTGTTCACCGTCATCAGGCTCAGGCTTATGTAGCCAGCTGTGATCACAGGGTATTTCAGGTCTTGCATTGCCATTTCATTTACTCACTTCAAAACGGTGCTGATGACGTGCACTTGGCAGAATCATAGCTAGTATCAATAGTTGATTATTGCGATTTTAAAGTCGCGATCAGTCAGATACTCATCCACAGTAGGGAAAAAATAGAGCGCCACCTTAACACAGGAGAAGGTTATGTCTGTATGCGAAGTAACGCAGTTATGGGTCAACCAATCGGATTTACACGATATCTCAGCACACCATTCGGTGATTGATACTTCAACACTGAATGACGGCGAAGTCTTGCTAAAAACGGACAGTTTTGGCTTCTCGGCCAACAACATAACCTATGCCGCATTAGGCCATAGTATGGGCTATTGGGGTTTCTTTGGCGCGCCGGAAGGGTTTGGTATCGTTCCCGTCTGGGGGTTTGCGACTGTCGCTGCATCCAAGCATCCCAATATTGCTGTCGGCGAAAAGTTATTCGGCTACTTGCCGATGGCGACCCATTGGGTAGTCGCGCCGGGTAAAGTGACCGATTTTGGTTTTCATGACCATCACCCACAGCGAAAAAGTATCAGCCCTGTCTACGACAATTACCTACGATGTGCAAAGGATCCCGGATATAACCCAGCGAGAGAAACCTGGCAACTGAATTTCCGTCCGTTGTTTATGACATCATTTGTTCTAGATGATTTCGTTGGTGAACACCTTAATCACGATGCGATCATTTTATCGAGTGCATCGAGTAAAACGGCATTTGGGACGGCGCATTTGCTCATGAAACACAAAGCAAATCGCAATCAAGCATACAAAGTCATCGGCCTCACTTCTGCAAGTAACGTCGAGTTCACGCGATCACTCAACTGCTACGATGAGGTATACAGCTATGATGAACTCAGTGCGATAGCAGGAACACAGAAGGCGTGGTTGCTGGATTTCGCTGCCAATGGCAGCTTAATGGAAAATTTATCAAATCACTTAGATGACGCACTGGCAACCATTACTCTGATTGGTGCAACAGATTGGAATGCGTCGCAAAAACCCAACAAAAAAGCCTTGGAAGCCGAGATTTTCTTTGCCCCAGCGCAAGTCAAAAAACGCACTGAAGAGTGGGGGCAACAAGGTTTCTTAGGGCAGTACAGTCAGGCTTGGCAAAGCTTCGCGGGCCAAGTTGCACCCTTTATGCATCCTGCTGAAATCAATGGCATCGACGCGATTTGCCAATTGTATCGCGATACGCTGTCGGGCTCTGCAGATACCAAGGCATTAAACACCTTAGTATTCTAGAAATTCCTAGTCCAATTGGTAAAACAGGGGCCACTGCCCCTGTTTTTAATTTGCCAATTCGTCTAACACGGCAAACAACACGTTTGCGCCAATTCTAGAGACCTCTTTGTCGTATAGATGTTCGGTATTAACACCTTCTTGACCACCAGCTAAATCGCTGATTGCTCGAATGATCATCCAATCCACTTCATTGATAGTACACACTTGACCCACCGCTGCTGATTCCATTTCCGTGACTTCTGCGCTGAACACCTCTCGTGCCCATTTGCGGTACTCGCGGTTGTCCATAAATACAGAGCCTGTAATACCATTGCCACCAACCGATAAATTCGCCTCGCGTTGTGACAAAACCATTTGTGCTGGCATCCCATCCATCGCGCGCTGTGCGGCTTTTAGTAGCCTCTCCGTTGCGGCAAAATAGGGTGTGTCTTTTGGCTCATCCATACCTTCTTTGATAATGAGGACCTCGTCTGGATGAATAAAGGCAAAAGGTTTGTAATTCGGAACATGAGGGTCTTTGGCACGTCTCGCTGGCTGTTCATCTAAAAAGGTCTGATAGTACGAGGGCAGGACATACTCTCCTGTCTGACTGTCTAGATTGGTGTAAACACTCTCGTCGTGATAATACCAACGAGCAGGAACAATAACGTCGCCGGGTTGCCACTGCGGATTCACAGCACCTGCTATTCCCATGTATACCACTTGCTTAATCGGAAAGTAGTCTAGCGCCATCTGCATCGACATCGCGGCGTTTGCAATACTCATCCCCGTGGCGAATACCACGATAGGTTCATCATGGTAGTAACCCAAACGATAAGTTATGCCTTTGAACGTTTTGGTGTGGGTAATTTTCGCTGCAGGGTCTTGTTCAATACGACCGAGAATACCTTCCATCTCCGGCCCATAAGCGACGACAACAGCGGTCATCTCGGCTTGCTCAAAAGCCACTGGCCCGAATGCACTTTTTGCGTGTTCTTCCTTAATGATGACACAGCCGGTCAGTGTGAAAAATGACAGAACCAAAACCAACAGCCATGACGCGTGATTTCTAAACATAATCAACTACTCGAAAACCCAAAAGAATCGACACCATAACAATAAAATTAAGGAATTACAGTAGTCATTGCGCGTTTGTTTCAAGCGCCTTTAAAAAACGAAAAACTTGCATTAAATCAGTGCTAGCCTGCCCCAATGTGGCGCATTTTTCGAGCCGACTTGGTAAAAACTTGCGCGCACCACCTACCTACTAAATAATAGGCAACAAGATAACCGTTGAGACAAGATTCAATGAACAAAAGAGAGCAAATAATTAAAGAAGCTGAAGACCGCGCCCGTGTCGGGGGATATGGCCATTTTAGCTTCAGAGAAATCGCCGATGCCGTGGGTATAAAAAGTGCCAGTGTACATTATCACTTTCCAACGAAAGCGGATTTAGGAGCAGAACTTGCGCGCCAGTACACTGAAAAATTCATGCTCTCTTTAGCGAGCCAAGAAAACCAAAACAGGCCGGTTCTCGAGGTGTTTGCTGATCAGTTCAGGCATGCATTGCTGGTAGATAAAAAAATGTGTTTGTGCGGCATGTTAGGCGCTGAGTCGGATGCACTTCCAGTACAAGTACAACAAGAAACCAAAGCGTTTTTCGAGAAAAATATTGAATGGTTAACGCAAGCATTGGCATCAGAAAAGCACATAGACCGACAAGAAGCACACAAAAAAGCCATCAATGCGATCAGTATTCTAGAAGGAGCGCTACTCCTGAGTCGTACTTTAGGTGATAATAGCGCGTTCGATATTGTTGCTGAGCAACTACACCAACTTTAATCCCCTCGTAGGAAGCTACTCATGACGCAAGATACGCCTAAAAGGCTCAATAAATACATCAGTGATACCGGCTTTTGCTCTCGCCGAGAGGCTGATAAATTGATTGAACAAGGGCGTGTCACAGTCAACGACGCAAAGCCTGAGCTGGGTACCAAAATCACCGCAAAAGACTGCGTAAAAGTAGACGGAAAATTAATCGGCGCTGTAGCTAAAGATAAATCAGATCGCGTTTACATCGCATACAATAAACCCATTGGTATTACCTGTACCACGGAGCGACATGTAAAAGGTAACATCGTAGACGCCATCGGCCACAAGCAACGTATATTCCCAATTGGGCGGTTAGACAAACCGTCTGAGGGTTTGATTTTACTGACTAGTGACGGTGATATCGTTAATAAAATACTGCGCGCTGAAAATGCGCATGACAAAGAATATGAAGTGACTGTCAACCAGCCGATAAGTGGTCGATTCTTGCAAAAAATGGCGCGGGGCGTTCCCATTCTTGGCACGGTAACCAAACCGTGTACTTTAGAATCACGAGGCAAATTTAAGTTTACTATCATTCTGACACAAGGCCTCAATCGCCAAATCCGCCGAATGTGCGAGTTTTTGGGGTACGAAGTGACGAAACTAAAACGCACTCGCATAATGCACCTCAAATTAGGTTCGCTAAAACCAGGCCAATGGCGGGACCTCACACCAAGCGAGTTAAAAACGCTCAATGAGGCCCTAAAACATTCCTCAAAAACCGCTCAGCCACCCTCATAATCTGGCATGCTCTGCGAGTAAGTTGTCGCACTTAGCAAGTGACACTTGATCACCTAGCGTTATAGTAAGGCGTTATACTCGTGGACGAATCTGTCGTATTTCCCGCTAATATTAGACGACGGTTTAACTGACAAACCTTGGTTTGTCGTCCACACTTATCCGCGACAAGGCGCAGTCAGCCGACAATACAGGCAAGGGGTGACATATGAAGTTAAACGTAAACGGGGCTAACCATGACGTCGATGTTGACGAAAACATGCCATTACTCTGGGTACTTCGCGATGAGTTGAATATTACAGGGCCTAAGTTTGGCTGTGGTATCGCCATGTGTGGTGCCTGTACAGTCCATGTTAACGGCGTAGCTAAACGCTCGTGCTCGCTACCAGTGGGGCAGGTTTACGGAGAAGTCACCACTATCGAAGGCCACGGCACACCTGATGCTATGAGTGCCATACAAGAGGCATGGGTAGAAAACCAAGTTGCTCAATGCGGTTACTGCCAACCGGGGCAGATCATGGCAGCTGCAGCGTTACTTCGCTCAAACCCCAACCCCAATGATCAAGCGATTGATAAAGCGATGTCAGCGAATCTGTGTCGATGCGGCACTTATCCTCGAATTCGCAGTGCGGTGAAAATGGCAGCGAAAAAGCTCCAGGAGAGTAAAGCATGAGTACCCTTGGGAAAATTACGCGCCGCACCTTTTTAATTGGCTCTGTCGCATTGGGTGGTGGTGTATTGTTTGGTTATTACAAATACAAACAGCCTTACCCAAATCCGTTAAAAAAAGGCCTTGCGCCGGGAGATGCGGCACTAACGCCCTATGTTTTCATCGATAGTAAAGGCATTACCGTTATCGCTCCACGGGCAGAGATGGGCCAAGGTGTTCGCACTACACTGGCGACCCTAGTAGCCGAAGAACTCGATATCGATGTTGCTGATATCAATGTTGAGCACGGCCCAGCATCTAAGGCTTATTACAACGCTGCAGTTCTCGAAGAAGGCACGCCGTTCCCGCCACACGATCAAAGTGCTATGGCAGAAAATGTGCGTGGATTTATGGCCGTACCGGCAAAATTTTTCGGCATGCAGATCACTGGCGGCTCATCATCAGCTAAGGATGCCTACGAAAAAATGCGCATTGCTGGCGCTGCTGCCCGCCATGCCCTAGTTGAGGCGGCATCAGTGAAGCATGGTGTGGCTACCAGTCAATTGAAAACCGTCAATGGTCACGTGGTTTTACCCGATGGCACCTCAATTCCTTATACACAACTGGCTTCACTTGCCGCATCAGTAGACCTACCCAGTGACGTTACGCTCAAGCCCAAAAGTGAGTGGAAGCAATTGGGCAGAAGTACGCCCAAAATCGATATGGTAGACAAAGTAACAGGCCAAGCCACATTTGGTATTGATGTTGCCCATGACGACATGCTTTATGCGACCATCAAAATGAACCCCAACTTGGGTGGTAGCATGCTGAGCTATGACGACTCCGAAGCCAAAAAGATGAGAGGTGTGAAGCAAATTTTCGCCATCGAAGACAAAGGCGTTGCGGTCGTCGCTACCAATACCTGGTATGCGTTTAAAGCTGCCGAAAAAATTGTGTTTGAATGGCAAAAAGCTAGCTACCCAGATGATACTGATGGGCTTTTTGCTCAGGCTGTGAAAGCTTTTGATGGTGAGCAAGATAGTCAGCAACGCAATGATGGCGATGTCAGCATCGCACTTACAGAAGCAGGCAGCCAAGTAGTATCTCGAGAATATCGTGCGCCGCTGCTAGCCCATGCGACGATGGAGCCGATGAATGCAACGGCACTACTATCTGGCGACAAGCTAGAGGTTTGGGCTGGCAATCAATCGCCGACATTTGCTCTGCAAGAAGCCGAACGCGTAACGGGTATCCCTCAAGACAATATTCAAATTCACACGACATATTTGGGTGGTGGATTTGGTCGACGGGCAGAAATGGACTTTATTGTTTATGCCGTTCAAGTCGCGAAAAAGCTTGAAGGCATACCAGTGAAAGTGACTTGGAGCAGAGAAGAAGACATGACCCATGACTGCTACCGTCCGTTTGCCATCGCTCGTATGCAAGGCGTCACCGAGGGGAAATCGGTCTCGGCACTTGATGTAAAAATGGCATCGCCGTCCGTCATGGAATCACAAATGGGCCGTTTAGGTCTCTCAATGCCTGGCCCAGACGCCACAATAGTACAAGCCGCGTGGGATCAACCTTACATGATAGAAAACTATCGCGTAACGGGTTACCGCGTTCCACATGGTATACCGGTAAGCTCTTGGCGGTCCGTAGGTGCTTCGCAAAACGGCTTCTTCTGTGAATCCATGATGGATGAACTCGCTATTGAGGCTGGTGCAGATCCCGTGTCCATGCGCTTGTCTCTTATCGACCATGTTCCCAGTCGAAAAGTCATCGAAAGCGCAGCTGAAATGGCAAACTGGGGAGCACAATTGCCCGCCAACCACGGAATGGGCTTCGCATTCGTGACCTCGTTCGGTGTACCCGTTGCACAAGTTATTGAAGTAGAAAATACTCCCCTTGGCATCAAAATAATCAATGTCTATGCCGTGGCGGACGTCGGTATAGCTCTAGATCCGGGCAACCTTGATGCGCAACTTATCTCCGGCATTAACTTTGGGTTAGCCGCTGCCATGATGGGCGAAATCTCGGTTAAGCATGGCAAAGTCGAGCAAACTAATTTTCATAATTACGATTCCATTCGCATGCACCAAGCGCCGAAAATTCATACCAAAATTCTGGAAAATAGTGACCATATCAAAGGGATTGGCGAACCGGGTACGCCACCTGCAGCGCCGGCTTTAGCGAATGCCATTTTCGCTGCAACGGGACAACGCATTCGCGAAATGCCCATGAACAAACACATTCGATTCGTGTAGGGGAAGACAAATGAAAAAGGCGCTGTTAATTAGCTTGTTATCATTATTCATCGTTCCATTCGCTACTGCACAAGAGAATAGGGACGGTTTAGCCCATTGGCAAAAGCTCTACGAAGTATTTTCTCATCCCCGATGCGTGAATTGCCATGTGCCTGAGGACAACAGGCCTCGCTGGTCCGGACCGAGCTATGGCGAACCTGGTTTCCACGGGATGAACATCGATGCCGGAGTCAGCCGAATTGGAGCAGATTCGATCATTTGTAGTACCTGCCACGCGCAAACGAATTCAGATGAGCCCCATGGTCCGCCGGGTTCGCCAATATGGATGTTAGCGCCTGTTCAAATGGTATGGTGGGAGCAAACTTCTAAACAGATTTGTGAACAAATCAAAGATCCGCAACGCAATGGAGGTAGAGACCTAGCCGCTATCGCCGCTCATATTCGCCATGACAAATTAGTGCACTGGGGATGGGAGCCCGGCCCAGGGCGTGAGCCTGCGCCTTACAGCATTGAAGAAACGGCACAATTTGTCGATCTATGGGCTGCTGCTGGCGCACCTTGCCCAGAATAAAACGCTACGCGGCCCGCTTAAATAGCGGGCCACAACTACCCTTCTCACTATTTAAGCCTTGGTCAATCCCTGCTATATTCCGGCGTTTTCATTTTGGGTGTCGCCATGTTATTTCGATTGTTCAGTACCCCTTTCTTCGGTTTGTTATTGTCACTTTTCAGTGCGACGCTCGATGCAAAAGTGTCGCTAGACGGTAAAACACTGCATTACGTTGGTGAAATTTCACAAGAAAACAATACGAAATTTCAGGCACTCTACGAGCAAGCAAAGGATAAGCCTACGTTACTTGCAATAACCAGTGGAGGTGGAAACATCGACTTGGGAATGGACCTTGCTGACCTCGTACTAGAGTACAACTTGGACGTGCGTGTCGATACTTTTTGCTTTTCTTCATGCGCCAATTATGTATTTACTTCAGGCCACCACAAGTGGCTGGGTGCAAACGCCATTTTAGGATGGCACGGCGATGCTGCCTCCGCTTATTGGCGTGACAGTGATATCGATAATATGGTTGGCCATCTGACGGAGCCACAACGCAGTCAAGAATGGCAGCGTCTTCGTCAACATTACAATGACGTTATTAAACGTGCCATTCTCAGGGAAAAAACCCTGTTTCAGCGATTAGGCATTGATCATTCGCTGCTCACTATTGGGTTGCGCTCAGATATAGCCAAAATTGCAATAGAGAGACAAGCACGAGGCTGGACAATGTCACCAGAGCAGCTTTTGATTATGGGTTTAACCAATATAAAAAGTGACGCAACACCTTGGTATCCAAAATTAAATAAACAATTCCCATTGATCATTATTGAATAGTGAAAGACAAAAATCACAAATTAATCACGAATGAGAATTGATCTCATTTGCATTATTAATTATGATGCCGCTCCTTTTGATTTTGCCTATGGAGTTGGTATTGATGGTCAGCCGTTTCCCCCATAACAACATGTCTGAATCGATTATGAAATCGATTCTTGTCTCCGGAGCTATTCTTTCACTTACTGCATGTGGCGGCGGAGGCGGTGGCAATACCGCTCCCACACTTGCCAACACTTCTGTTGCCTTGTCGTCGGATGAAGATACACAGGTAGCAGGTAGTATCAATGCATCAGATGCAGATGGCGATACTTTGGGCTATGCCATAGGCGCAGCACCCACAAATGGCAGCTTAACAGTCAATCAGGACGGTACATTCACATATACGCCCAACAGCAATTACTTTGGCAGTGACGCCGCGACAATTATCGTCTCAGATAGCATTGCAACCATTACTGCAAATCTGTCTTTTACGATAAACAATGTAAACGATTTACCTACTATCAATACTAGCTCTCTTGTCGTTGGTAGTAATGGTCAAACGAATGGGGAGATTGATGCTTCCGATGTAGATGGCGACACCCTTACTTTTGCTGTTGTTACACAACCTCAGCAGGGCACGGTTGAAATCAACAGCTCAACAGGGACATTCACTTTCACCACTAATGAACTCGCCACGGTTAACGATAGTTTTGTTGTTAGCGTCAGTGATGGCATCGGCGACCCCGTCACGGCAACTATCGACCTTGGCGCATCTTACGCATCCAATGAAGATAAACTGACATACTACTATGCGTCTATACATTCTCACATCACCCAAGCGGAAGCGATGATTCTGAATGACGGGGATAGCGACGCGATTCAAATTACCGACGCCGAAGTAGCGCAAGAAGTTTATATAAAAATTGCTATTGGCTATGCACAGGCGGGCTTCGCTGACTTGAGTAGAAATATAATCACAAACAATATCATCACCCGACAAGGTAAAGCTGAGGCATATCAAGATGCAGCCGTTGAACTTGATGAAATTGGTGCAAAGGACATTGCTCAAACATTTCGTACGGCGGCTATTGCAGAGTACAACGCCTATATTGCCGAAATCGGTCTAGCCAATATTGGCAATAGTGATACACAGTTTTATCGTTCTATGGTCGAGGACTATATTGAAGCGAATGAGCTCGCCGCAGCCACAGATCTACTAACCATAGTGCGAATTTATGCCGACGCCTTATCGGATTTAACGCAAGAGCGCACGACTGCTCACAACCGGTTCGCGATACTGGCTCGCGAATTAATGGCCAGCCAAGTTGAAGCATTTGCTGCGGAACAATCTAGTGCGACGTTTGACGCGGCACAGTTGACCCTTGATTTTGCTGAGCACATTGCCGATACGACCAGTTTCGATGAAACCCGCGGGATATTGCACTTTACCAGCAAAGCGTTGACGCTAATTGAAACGGCACGTTCTGCTTACGCAATGAGCTTACAAGGTAGTGATGAGCAAAAGGCAGTGATGATTGACAAAGCGAAAACACTGTTAGCAAAAGGTATTGCATTGTATGTTCCCGCAGATTACGACGCCGACTACAGTTTACCTGTCGCCGAGCATGCTGATGGCACGCTTAGCCGCTATCCAACCGGTATTGGCCTGTTGGCAGGTCCATTTGCTGCTTTATACCCTGACTATGTAGCAGCCAATACAACCGACACACAGATAGGCAATCTACCACTGATGCTAGTGGAAGCCGAAGAAGGGCCAACGGATAGAGATACGAAAAATGCCTACCGAGATCACTTCGCTTACAGCCTCATTCCTGCAGCGTTAAATAATAATGACCTTACGCCCATCATCAATGAATTGACTGCGACCTTCACTACGACTCACGACGATACCGTATTGGTTGTGGAAGCCTTGGTTGAGCAGGATGAAAATGGATTTAACGATAAACGTGCGGCGTGGTTCCTGCACTACGCTGGCTTGGACGCGCAAGCACGACAATTACTCGAAGCGGCAATCAATACCCTAGGTACAGATGCCTACTTTAATGACGCCGGATACACAGTAGATTCAATTGTTGAGAACCAAGGGTGTGCCCGTTTCGTACAATTACATAGTGACTTCGGCGGCACCGAAGCCGAACAAACTGCGCTTTACGGCCAATGCTTAGACTTGGTGAGCACCTACTATGGCAATGATACTAGCGCATCAGAAGTACAAAGGATGCACGCTTGGGTTAACGCCGCAGTGATCCAAAATACCATTGGCAATGATGACGCTGCGCTCGTGGCACTGACTAACGCCCAAAGCGTTGTAGAAACACAAACGGATGTCGACGATCTATTCTCTGGACGTATTTACCTTGCCAATACCTACGCTTCACTTGGTTATTTAGACGCTGCAGCGACGGCTTTTTCAACGCTAGCAACCGACGCCATGACAAGGGTTGCTGCAGCGACCGATATTGCTGAAAGAGTCGACCTCATCGACGATCTTTTAAGTGAATTAGAAGAAGCCTTTGAGCCCGACGATGCAAATAGCTTCTTAAATATTGATTATCTCGTGCTTGCCACCAAAAAGCACGCCGGTACCAATGACCAATACCCACAAGCGATTGCCAGTATTCTCGCTACGTCAAAAACACTGCTAGATACACTTTTGGCTGCAACCAATGATTTCGCGGACAGTGAAAAAATCGATGTCTATGAAACTTTTATTGAGCAATATGAATGGATTGGTCAGTTTGAATCAGCCAATGCACTTGCGCTAAACGAGTTATATACCGAAGCCGACCGAGAGCCTCTGTTCGCTACGGTTTCAGAAACACTCGCCAGTCGAGATGACTTTCCAGCATCAGCGGTTGCCAATATTGATACGGACTTAGATGGCCTACCTAACTTCTTCTTACTCAATGCAAGTGAAGAAGCCATTACCGAATCAAACTTGATTATCGACAACGATGCTGATGATGACGGTATCGACGATCCCAACGATATCAACCCTCTCGACAAAGACTAATCAAAGGTAACATTTCATGAAATATGCAGCCCCTTGCGGGCTGCTGTTATCAGCGCTGGCTTATTCTTATGACGCCAACGCGCAACAGCAGCAAGACTCAATCACTCAAGCGAGTGATTTTTGCGTTTCTGAAAGCGCAATAAATCGTATGACCGAAGCCCAGCGCAAAGCGTGTGTCGACGAACAAGAGAATAACAAGCGAATCGAGCGTATCCTTGTCGAAGGCCGGTTCATTGGTTTACAAGTCCCAGAAGTGGAAGGGCGCTTCTCCCTTGACCGAGATTTTATCGAGTACACCCCCAGAACAGGTGGCGATTTCACCGAGTTATTGGGATTACTTCCCGGTGTTGTATTGGGTGATGAACAGTTTGATGCTTCAGAGCAAGGTGAAATTCAAGCCCAACGGGTTTCCATTATGGGCGCAGAGCCATGGCAAACCGGCTTTTTCCTTGATGGGATGAACTTCAATAGTCGCCAAGACCCCAGTTCTTATCGGGCAAACGCGTCGCAAATCAATGATGTCGATGGCAGCACTCAAACCTTCAATATCAATCAACAAATAATTGATAACATTACTGTATACACTAACAATGTACCCGCCCAATACGGGAGTTTTAGTGGTGGTGTTGTCGAGGTAGAAACCCGAGAAAGTTATGCAAAATCTGAATTTGGTTTCAATTACCGCACATCTCGCAGTGAGTGGAATAACTACAAGACCTTTCTCGCAGAAGACATTACAGAAACAGAAGCAGATGCTCCTGTTGCACCCGCATTCGAAAAACAGGTGTTGAACCTTAGCTTTTCTACTACCCTAAGTGACCACCACGACTTACTCGTCGCGGCCAATTACACGACCAGCGAAATTAGTGAACTGAGTTTAAATCAACCCGTGTTGACTGAAAGGGAAAACGCCAATGTGTTGATCAAAGTAACGCAACGAGATTTGTGGGTCGACAAGCTGACGCTAACCGCAAACTACTCGCCGTATACCAGCAACGATATTATCCGCAATACACTAGACAGTGATTTTGAAATCGAAGGCGGAGGCGTGAGTTCGAGCATCAAGCTGGAACATGGATTCGATACGTTTTCACTGAAAAGCCAACTTAGCGTTGCTGAAAGTTACAACTCGCGCTACGCGCCACCTCACTTCTACCCTTGGGCTAAAGCACGAGGCAGAGAATGGGGAATAGGTGACCCAACGCGAGAAGCGGCGGTATCGAACCAAGGCGGCTATGGCGACTTGGAGAAAACCCAGCGAACCTATTTCTTCGATAACCTACTGACGTTCAACGACTTCGAGTGGCTTGGCCTTGAACACGCGATTAAAGTCGGCGTGCAATACAATAACGAGACCCTTAAACGCGAACGTTTTTACGATACCTATCGGTACAATTCTCCAATAACGGGCGTAAGCAATCTCAATTGTAACGGCGCTATTTTTGACTGTGTCGAATTGACCACATCGATCACATTACAAGAACTGGAAACGCAATTGGGTGAACCTTTGGATTTCAACAATCCTCAACATGTATTGGCCTATTCCAACATAGTGACAATCGCACCACAATACTTCGCCATTCGCAGCGTTTATCCACAAGAATTGATTGACGTTAACGTTCAAAACGTGTCTTTTCACGCTACCGACAGTCTTGATTTTGGCGACTTAACTGTTAATGCGGCGATTCGCGTCGACTACGATGACTTTTTACAAAATGTGAACATTGCGCCAAGAGTGAGTGGCGGCTACCGTGTCTTTGGCGATGGCGATAAGCTCATCACATTTGGGGTGAACCGTTATTACGACACTAATTTGCTCTCTTATGCGGTTAGAGAAGCACAACTACCTTATACATTAGAACGCCGTCGAATTGATTTAAATGGCCAGTTGCAAGGTTGGTTACCACTCTCTGGCGGCAGCGATTTTCGTTACCGCTTCGACAATTTAAAAACGCCTTTTAACGATGAATTTGTACTTGGCTGGAAGCAAGCCACTGACTGGGGCAACTACGCATTTGAATATGTGAAACGTTGGCGCAAAGACCAAATTGGCGTAACAGGAGCCCCCGTCTATAACGAGGCTGATGGTTATTTTTATCGTACTCAAGCCAACAACGGCAGAGGTCAAAATGATCGCATCTCGTTTTCATGGGCCTGGCAACACGACACGAGTAGTTTTTGGTTTAATACGACTTACCAAATCAGTGAGGACGTCAGCTTCGAGCAAGAGGATGTCAATGTAGCACCGATTGATGAATTGATTTTCTTACGCACTGGCAGCGCCGAGTCCGGTTTCGAATATGAAGAAACAACGCTGAATAATTTGACCCTGGCGGAGACAGAATTTTCTCAGCCCTTGGCGTTCAATTTTGGCTGGACCGCCGGGTGGACAGAATCTTTGACCACAAGTGTAACTGGTTCTTATCGGCAAGCTTTTGATGACTATGTACTCACCGATGACGTCGAATCGAGTGGTCAGTTGCTGCGCATATGCTCTGTTTGTGACGCCGAAGAAGCCCTTAACATTCCCGTCTATGAGCTGGTTAACATTCCAAGCCGTTTCTTAGTGAATGCATCTGCTACCTGGGTACCAGAGGTATACGGCCAACATGCATTGCGATTTAGAGTCGACATCCAAAACCTATTTGACTCTCGCACCTACGCTGTTGCGCCCGGTGTATCGGGTATCGAAACAGGGCGCTCTGTCTGGTTTGAGGTGGGTTATCAATGGCAATAACGCGTTCACTGTTACTACTGATTGGTCTGTTGTCTCTGCCTATCATTGCTGCAGAGAGCTTGCGTGAACAATACGCTAAGCCCATCGCGCAATGGCCTGCCGCTAGCACAGCTGATAATCTTGCCCCACTGGCTTTAGGCCCACTCGAAAATACCACTGCACCGGCAAGTGCCCAAGCAATTGCGCTTGGAGAGCGCTTGTTCCACGATCCAATCTTGTCTCGGGATAACTCGGTTAGCTGCTCGAGTTGCCATGATAAGGCCCTCATATTCCAAGATAGTCAACGCAGTGCTGTTGGCATAGATCAGCAAATCGGTTCTCGAAATACGCCACCTATTTTTGGCGTAGACCATTGGCAAAGCTTCTTTTGGGATGGTCGTGCGTTAACGGCGACAGAACAAGCTTTGAAGCCGATTGAGAACCCCATAGAAATGGATTTATCGATTGAAGAAGCAATAAAGCGGCTCAATGACTCGAGCGACTACCAACACGCTTTTCATGCCGTATTCGGTCTCCGAGAAATCACTCCCGCCATGCTTGCGATGACATTAGTGGCATTTGAACGAGCAATCCCCGCTCCCGATACTAAATACCAACGCTTCATCAAGCTTGTTCAAACCTCCCCCCAACAGGCCATAGCCGTGTTGTCAGATAGTGAATTAGAGGGGCTACACCTATTTCGAACCAAAGCTAAGTGTATGACGTGTCATGAGGGGCCACTGCTCAGTGACAATGCATTCCATGTGACAGGGTTTCATATGTACGGTAGGCGTTTTGAAGACCTAGGCAGAGTGATGTATACCCAAAATCCAAAGGATACCGGTGCATTTAGAACGCCGTCTTTACTGGGAGTGACTCTCACTGGACCTTGGATGCACAACGGCTTGTTTACGGAATTTACTCCGATGATCATGCAGTACAACAAAGGAGGGTTTCGTCCCAAACCCAGAGGGAAACACAAAGATGACCCCTTTTTTCCTGTCACCAGCGAGCTCATCGTGCCGCTCAATTTAAACAAAAGAGAAATAGCCGCACTTGTCGAGTTTCTAGAAATCCTATAAAAAAAGCCAAGGTCAAACCTTGGCTTTTTCTTTACTAGTGCACGCTACATAGTACTGTTGGCAGTTCGATTAACTCCAAATAGCATGGCGTAGATAGCTGGAACAACACATAGCGTCAATATCGTACTGACTAACAAGCCCCCCATGATTGCCAATGCCATTGGCTCCCACATTTCACCGCCACCGAGATACAATGGGATAAGACCAAATATGGTCGTCGCCGTCGTCAGAATGATTGGCCTTGCTCGACGCTGAGCGGCGACAACAATGGCATCGAAGTGATCGAGACCGTTTTCGTCGCGCTCAAGATCAATACGTTCAAGTAATACAATAGCGTTATTGATAACGATACCTGCCAAGGAAATAATGCCGAGTAACGTCATAAAACCAAAGAACGACTGCCCGACAATCAAACCAAGCACGACACCAATAATACCCAATGGAATAGTAAGCATTACGATGCCAGCTTTGCGAATTGAATTAAACTGCCCCACTAACAACAAGATGATAATAAGAAGCGCAATTGGCAGTTTTTCAGCAATCGAATCATTGGCTTTACCCGATGATTCCGCTTCACCGCCGAGCTCGTAATCATAACCAAATGGCCATGATTGTTTTTGTTCGTCCAACCATGGAATCAATGCATCGAAACCCTCAGCAGCGGTCATATCTGGACTAATTTGCGCACCAACCGTCACGGTTTTATAACGATCGCGACGCAATATCGTCGCAGACTCCCACACCACATCGATATCTGCCACCTGGCGCAGCGGGACGGAAAAACCTGACGATTGAGAATACACAGAAAGTGACTCTAGACGCCCTATGTCCTGGCGGTCAGCGTCAGATGAACGCATCACGACAGGAATCACATTGTCACCTTCACGGAATTGAGTTAATTCCAGACCGGACAATTCGGTTTGCAATGACACGGCAATGTCTTTACTCGAAATACCTGCTCTGCGCGCTCGGGTTTGATCGATATTCACAACTAACTTTTTAATCGGCAAGCCCCAGTTATCACTGATCGCTTTCAACCCCGGTGTCGCCGCCATTTTGGCTTTCAGCTCATCAACAATAGTGAATAGTGTTTGTTCATCCTTACCTATCAATCGAAACTCAACTGGGTTGTTAATGGCCGCACCGTTTTCTATTTTACGAAGCTTGACCAAGACATCAGGAAAGTTGTCAAACGCGTAGCTTTCTATCTTCGCCATCATGTCATCAATCACATCTGCAGAGGTGACATTCACAACAAATAACGAAAAGTAGGCGCTACTCGGCTTTGGATTGTGAGAAAGCAAAAAGCGAGGACCACCTGAGCCGACGTAATTCACCCAACTTGTTACGCCGCTTTCTCTGCTGTCATTCACTTGCAGATCCGCTTCGATAAAAGCTTCCAACTGCTGAGATATCGCTTGCGTATGCTCTATTTTATTGCCGATAGGCAATTCCAACTCCACTTTAAAGTACTGGCGATCAGACGGTGGGAAAAACAAGCTTGGTACAAGCGCCAGCGCTTTTATTGCGCCAAAAAAGACACCTGCAACCACCACTAACGTGATCACCTTATTGTCGAGCAATTTAACAAGAACGCTGCGATAGACATTGTAAAATGCGGTTTCATTATTCGAAGCCTGCTGTGGCTGAACTTTCAAAAAATAAACGCACAACATGGGAATGATGGTCATGGAGATAGTCCATGAACACAGCAGGGTAATGGTAACAACTTTGAATAATGATGCCGTGTATTCTCCCGTGGAAGACTCCGCTAGGAATATCGGTAAAAATGCCGCGGCAGTCGTCAATGATGATACCAATAGCGACATTTTGAGTTCTTTCGCCGAATCCAATGCCGCGTCAAAAGCCTTCTTGCCATTTTGCATTTGTACAAGAATGCTTTCCGACATAACAATGCCGTTATCCACCAACATGCCCAACGCTATGATCAAAGCGGCCAGTGAAATTTGGTCAATACTGATATTGAACAACGACATGACTAAGATACTTGCCACCATGCTACTGGGCACCAATGCGGCGACAATGAGACCTGTTCTGAGCCCTAGGGTCAGTAACATAACCACAGTCACTACGACTATCGCTTGCACCAAATTTGAAGCAAAATCGTTGACCTTTTCTTCTACTTCAAGTGGCATAAACGATATGAGATCTAACTCGACGCCGATGGGATAAATCGCTTCCATCCGGCGCATCGCGGCAATTACTTCTTCTCCCAGTACAATGTTGTTACCGCCTTTTTTCATCGCGATAGCGATGGTCAGGCCCCGTTCGCCGCTCACTGACACCATAGTTTGTGCAGGTTCTATATAACTGCGTTTGATCTCAGCAATTTCATCCAAGTATTGCACGCGGTCACTACCGGGCATTTGAATCAAAGTGCGGCCGATGTCATCATAACGCTCGAAATTACCTGTGGGTTCTAACGACAATCGCTCCTGATTCAAATTTATCGACCCACCAGCAATGATGATATTTTGGTCTTCCAACTGAGCGCTAATTTGTGAGGCAGACAAACCTAAATCCGATAGCTTTGCATTGTCGAACTCGATAAAAATACGCTCTTCTTGTTTGCCGTAAATCTCGACCTTTGCCGCTTGTGACAAGTGTAAAAACTCATCTTTAATTTCCTCTGCGACATCGAACATTTCACGGTAAGTAAAGCCTTCAGCGGTAAGGCCAACAACAATGCCAAACACATCGCCAAATTCGTCATTAACGGTTGGAGGCTGAACACCGTCGGGTAAATCGTCTTCTATCGATTCTATTTTGCGCCTGAGGTTATCCCAAATGGGGCGCATCTCCTTGTAACTCTCTTTGATGTTAACGCTGACAATGGAAACACCTGTGCGTGACTCACTGGACACAAAGTCTAATTCTGGAATTTCTTGAACGACTTCTTCAATCTTATCGGTTACCAGCTCTTCCACACGTTTGGGACTAGCACCCGGAAAATAAGTGATGACCTGAGCAGTGCGAATGATGAAGCCTGGGTCATAGTCTTTAGGCATAGTTTTGTATGCCATAATGCCAAACATCATGATGGCTGCGAGTAGAACGAACGACGTTCTGTTGTTATTGAGCGCGAGCTTAGTAATATCCACGACTCGCTCCTTACGCTTTGAACTTAACTTGTTGGCCTGCCGTCACTTTACTCATGCCTGCGGTTACAACATGCTCTCCTTCAACCACACCAGAGAACACTTCCATGCCATAAACAGTAATATCGCCAACGGTTACCTCTTTTCGCTCAATGGTGCCTGAGCCGTCACCATTGGCTTTTACGACGTAAACATAGTTGCCTTTGTTGTCTTTTAATACCGACTGGGCAGGTAGATAGTAGCTGGCTAAGGTGCCTCTTGAGGGAGGTAAGGTCGCTCTCACTCGAGCAGACATCCCAGGTAAGATCGTATTAGTCGTCGGGCTAGGCATGGTGAAAACAACTTGGTATGTTTTCGTCACGTCATCGGCTTGGGTGGAAATTTCCTTGAAATTTACATCAAATTCCACACCTTCGATGGCGGTAAAACTGGCTTTAAAGGTGGGGGCGGGTTCGCCGGGCTTCACACCAATAATCACACTTTCAGGCACGTCGACTTTCAAGTTAATCGTATTGATATTGTGTAATGCAACGATCGCTTGTCCCGCGCTGACTTCCTCGAAGTTTTCCACCATTTTTTGAGCAATAACACCGTCAAAGGTAGCCTCTAAACGAGTATAAGCCAGACGGTTTTGAGCGGTTTCCAATTGCACTAATGAACTTGTGTATTGAGACTTAAGGGTATCGAAATCCGCTTGCGAAATCGTATTATTTTTTATCAGCTCTTTGCCGCGATTGTAATCCGACTTCGCTTTATCAAAACTCGATTGAGCTTGCTCTACCTCGAGTTTGATATCGGTATCGTCAAGACGTGCAATCAAGTCTCCTTTGTTGATTGGTTCGCCGAGTGTCGCTCCCATTTCAACGATACGACCGCTGACTTTAAATGCCAAATTGACCTTTTGCGAAGCATCAACCACCGCACTGAAATCCTTGTAAGGCGCAGAGTCAGCAGGCGCGACAACTTGGGTTCGCACCGGGCGCAGTACGGGTTCTTCATTGCTTAAATCAGCGCTTGGCGAACATCCAAGAACCAGTGCAAGTGTGCTAACTAACAAGGCTGTTTGTATTGTTTTCATTTTTAACCCTCAATTCATGTCAATGCGCATCGCGCTATAAAATATCATTCAAAGCAATCCCTAAACCGAAACGCGTTTGGGAATGGTTATAATCAATCAAACTCTCGCCATAGCCATCGAAGGCAAAAAGGTACCCTCTTAGCTTGCCCCACAATGGGAAGGATAACCCTAGCTCTACCGCACCATTAGATGTACTGAAATTACGACGCCCCATCATAGAAAATTCATAGTCTCCCCACTCATAGACGCCTCCAAACTCAAAATGCCCCATGAAATCTGCGATATCTGGATTATCATCTCCGTCAGGATCGCCGGGGAACTCGTCTTCATCCTCTGGTAAACGCCACCAAGGCTTGATAAACAGTGCATAGTTGTCTTTCTCATACAGGAAATTCAAATACACTCGATTCCAACTCCGAGAAAGCAACTGACTTCGGCCGTTAGACTGGTGTTCGATACCAAACATGAAACCCGTATTCCCCTCAAATGGGTGAAACGGCAATGGCGCTAAATAGAAAATTTCAGGGCGATAGTTGGTCTCCCTGAAAGGTTTGGAAATATTGTCGGAATAGACCTGCCACCATGCCTCGACAGTGAACGCAAAATACAGGGCATCCCCTTCTATCAACAAACTCTCATAATTCAATGGCGCTTTGAGTGAAATCTGAAACTTTGACTCAATTTGTTCAAAATTTTCAGCAAACTCTTCAATCGAAGCGTAAGCATCAGGGTTCACCTGATTAGTCGTTAACACGGGTAACAGATAATTCCTTTGATGAGGCGTAATCACAAAGGGATCAAACTCGGTCAATCGCTCCCTGACAATTCTCGATGATACTAACCCCATATTTTCGGGGGCGACTTGGGTGTCAGATATCAACACACTCGAAGGCGTTTCAACCAATAGCGCCTCCTCCTCTCGTTGCTGGCAAACAGCCCGGATGTCTTCTACGGTGCGATTGCCTTCAGATTGTTGAAACTCGGTCAGCAAACAACGTTCAAAGCTGGGTAAAGAATCGTTTTGCCCAAATGCCACCCCACTAGAACCCAGACTGAGTACAACAGATAGGAATATCGTTTTTCGCTTATGTATCATGATCTTGCCTTTGTTGAAACGCTACCTCACTGTAACGTTCATTGAGAGAAAAGCCTAGGCCATAGTCGCCTTTGTTTTACGGTTTTTTCGTCCCTACCGCGTTTGTCTACTTTGAGATCTTATTGAATTAACATAGCGCATTTATGACAAGGCTGCCTGTCAAAAGGCAGCCAGCACCATTTAAGACAACAGATGTTTAATGTCCGATGCCCAACGTGTAAATAATCGGTTGATATTCATTATGTTAGTATGCCGGTTATTGCGTTGCCATAGACTGCCAGCATCATCTCGATCGCTAATATCATAGTGAGTTCCGTCTTTCGTGCTAATGTAGAAACGCACTGTCATCGACCCCGACCCATTTGAGAAATAGTATGTCCAAGGATCGCGGCTACCCATTTCATCCTTTGGAGCAAGCGGATATATACGCTCTACAACCGTTTTGACAACAATATCGGCGCTAGCTTCATCATCAACCAATTGAAGGGTATCAACAGAATCAAACTGTGCGCGATATGCTTTTGTGTACATCGTTTGTAAGCCTTTTTTCTCTTCATCGGTTAACGTCCATGCTTTGCTCCCTAGGGGCTTAGCACTGTGACGTTCAATAACCTCAATTTGCGATAGGTCGAGCGGCGCTACGTAGACGTTACCTGATAAGGTGCCTGTGGTTTCGTTTAATACTTGAACACTATCAAAGTCACTGCTGTATACCCCTTTCCACACTGCGTTTTGTTCTTCGCCGGCTTGCACTTGAAATGCCAGACAGGCTGCGGCCAAAATGGAATAAATAGAAAACTTCATATAAGTCACCTCTTGTTTGATAAATTTGCGTGTTTTGTTGATGAGTTGTACTTTAAACAAGACAGTCAAATACGGTTAATCAATAAACGCCAATCGTTTATCAAATACGGACAAGGTAATCGGTGACAGACAAAATCACGACTCACAGCAGTATTGCCAACCAGCTTTTTAACACGCTGAAACAGTATGGATGCGACCCCCAGCCTGTTTTTGAGCAAGCCGGTTTAACCACAACGTCACTGTCAAATCCCGATGCCCGACTCGAGGCAAAAAAGTTACAGCAAGTGTGGCGGCAAAGCGTTTTAACGACGGGGGATGAAGCGTTCGGCCTCGCCTTCGCCAAGACAATGCATCCCGCTGCGCTTCATGGGCTCGGCTTTGCTTGGATGGCCAGTAACACGCTCAAAGATGCTTTCGAACGCTTGGTAAAATACTACCGCCTTATTTCAACTGCAGGCGAAGTCACCCTAACAAAAAGTCAGAAGCAATACTGTGTGAGCTTTTTACTGCCCGTTCCCAAGGGTATTGCCGCCCCCGCCTCACTCGACGCCGCCATGGGCTTGTTTTTGCAATACTGTCGGTTTACTAAAGATATGCAGTTCAATCCGGTAAAGGTAGAACTTCAGCGGCTCAAACCCACTAGTTGCGATGTGTTTGACGAATTTTTTGGCTGCCCCATCACCTTTGATGCCGAAACCAATCGGTTATTTTTTGATGCAGAGAGTTTAGACTCTGCTTTAGCCTCAGCAAACCCCATGCTCGCTCGCGTCAACGACCAGGTGGTTGCCGACTACCTTAGCAAACATGACAAACGCGACATTATTGGGCAATTGCGCGTTAATATTATCGAAGCGCTTGTCTCTGGCACGCCCACTCAAGATGAAGCGGCGCAATCGCTCAATATGAGCGGCAGAACGCTACAAAGAAAGTTAGCCGATAAAGGCACATCTTTTTCGGCATTACTCACCGATATTAGAAAAGGGTTGGCCTGCGAGTATTTGCGCAATACCAATAGAAGTATTGGTGAGGTCACCTATTTACTTGGCTTTAGCGAACCCGCAAACTTTTCGAGAAGCTTTAAACAATGGACAGGTATGACACCCGCGACATACCAAGCGCAAAACTAAAGGAAACTGCCATGCAACGTTATTTACTTATTGTTTCGTCACTGCTTTTTTCATCAAACATTATGGCAACGCCAGAATTAAAAGGCGCGCCAGAAGAATTGCGGCAGTTTTTACACCCACAAGAAAAGACAATGTCAGTCAGTGCCTCTGCGGAAAAAACAGCATACTCCGACATTGCTATCGTGAGTGTTGTGGTCAAAACAGAAGAAAAGCTACTCTCAAATGCGATTGCAAAAAATTCAAAACTAAGGGAACGCTTAACCACGAGCCTTGTTGCTCAAGGCTTAGATAAGACAAAGATAAAAAGCTCGGAGTTTTCGTCGTCGCCTCAATACGGGTGGTTTGGCGATAAACCCAAAAGCTATAGCGTGGTTAACCGTATGGCTATTACGATTGAAGATGGTAAATCCTTGGAGGCGATATCAAAGCTAGCCGACCAGTACCAAGAGGTCGATATAGGGTCGACCATGTTCAAACACTCAAAAGAAGATGAACTCTCTCTTGCGGTCAAGCAACAAGCGATGGAAAAGATTCTCAAACAAAAAACGTTTTATGAACAGGCGTTAGGCGTCGATTTGATTGCAGTGAATGTTTACGAGAACTGGGCCAAACAGAACGGTAGTGCAGGGGCCGAAGATATTGAAAGAATTGTAGTGACCGGTAACCGTGTTCGATCAGACTCCTTTCGGGAAAGCTACCAATCTAAGGCACCCGCGGCGCAGTCATTCGATGAAATTGTTTACTCGGCAAAATTAACCGTAGAGTTTGAAGTGCAGCGTAAAAAGTAGCGAAAAGCATCTGCCATTGCATAAGTGCATAGCCAATATCAACATAAAGCTGTTGATTTTATGTTGGAATTCCCTATATTGACATTTGCCGATGAACGGCTCACACAATAAAAGGGAAACATCATGAAAGCAAAAATCACAGGCATTGTGATGGCTACAGCACTTCTATCTTCTGGTTGTGCGACCATCCTTACCGAAGAAACTCACAAAATGAACGTGACGACTTCAAACGGTGAAACAACGACAGTTACCGTTGATGGCCGCAGCCAAACTGTTCCGGGCGTTGTCACTGTTAAAAAAGAAAACAAAGACAAAGTTTTGGTAGCTGATGCAGCAAACTGCCAAGACGTTAGCTTGAACAAAGAAGTAGAATCAGCGTTTTTCATCAACGTAATCAGCGGCGGCGTATTTGGTTCGTCAACTGATTATGGTTCAGAAAAAATGTGGCGCTATCAGGATTCAGCAACTGTTTCTTGTAACTAAGAACCTTGCTTAATTATTTATTAAAAGGAAGTCTTTTGGCTTCCTTTTTAATGCTCCTTACACTCAGTACTACCGTTTATGCTGAGCTTATAGATACTCGCTCGCTAGAGAAACAAGCCATCGAGAAGGGCATTGCCCAAACTGCTTTATGGCACACCCTGCTGCATCTCAAGAATGCTCAACCGATTAATCCAACCAGTGTATACTTGTCAACGCCGTTCGATCCAGAGACCGAGCTCGTCAATACCATTCGATTAAGCCAAACTGACCCAGAACAAGCTTGCGCCTATCCAGCTCGCAAACGTTTTATCGAGGATCAACTAAGCCTCAAACCTGGCTCATTATCATCGGTACCGTGTACCGATTATGAAGAGTTCCTCAGCTTTGTTCCAAATGACGAATATGTATTAGTTTACGCCTCAGAAAATGTTAATTCAGCGAGCTCAATGATGGGCCATATTATGCTGAGGTTAGACGGTACCAATAACAACGGGACTTTTGTCCAGCACGGCATTACCTATTTCACCGAATTAGATTCACTCAATGCGGCCAAGATCCTTTATGACAGCTTGGTTACGGGTAAAGAAGGTATTTTCCAGGTTGCACCCTATGCCCCCGTGCAGGCCCACTATCGAAACAGAGAACAACGTAACATTTGGGAATATACGTTAACGCTGTCAGACAAGGAAAGAGCACTTATTCGAGATGCCATCTGGGAGTTAGGTCAGCATACACCGTCGTATTTTTTTCACGAATACAATTGCGCAACCGTCACGCAACTTTTGCTGTCGATCGCGAGACCAGAGTCACTTAAGGATATGGCATCTTGGTTAACACCTATTGATATCGTGAAATTTTCAAACCACGCTAACTTGGTCAGTCATACTCGCGTAGTGCCTTCTGAGCGTTGGAAAACCAATGCGTTGATGGAGCAATTACCTACAGCTCGAGTTACTTCACTTGCCCAAGTGTTACAAAATGGACAAGTTGATTCTATCGCACTGTTTAATAATGCTACTGGCTTCACCGAATTTGAACTCTTAAAAAGCATTAACAATCTATGGTACAGCCAAAGCAAGCTATCTCAGCAGCAACATAACGCCAACCAAGCCGCTCTTGCACAGTTTGACGACAAGTTTGCTGGTTATCAGTTGGACGTTAGTGAGTATAAAAGCCCACTCGATGCCCAAGACGAAAGTTTGATTGCAATAGGTATGGGGCAAATTGAAGGTAGTGACGCCATCCTATTTCGATACTTTCCTGTAGCGTCAGACATTACGGATAATCAAGGCCATATTTTTGGTGAAAACCAACTATTGTTGGCAGATACTCAAATACGAATCGACTTGAATCGAAGTAAAATTCACCTCGACAACCTATCGCTCTACCGTATGAAATCGAGGGTGCCTTTCAGCACTGTAACAGGAGGCTTTTCAAGCGGTTTGCATGTCGGACTGACTCGCTTTTTTGATAGCAATTTAAACTCCACGCTTGTTGCCAATGTAGAAGGAAGTTTCGGCCTCAGTCATGAGCCAACCAGTGACATTGGCGTGTTTGTAGAAATGGCGGTAGGCGCTGTAGCAAACTTTAAACGCTCGGAAGTGTATCTAGAGCCTAGGCTTGGGGCTCACCTCTACGCCGTTTACAATACTAAAATCAACGCTAGTATCGGGTGGGCAGTCAATAAACTCGCACATTCACCAATCGCAAGCTATCGTCTGACATCACGAACAACAACCAGTAAGAATGGTGCAATCGTGTTTGATGTTAACACTCAGCAAACTAATGACAGCACTCTCACTAACGTATCGCTGCTGTATCACCATCGATTTTAGTTAGATATCCCAACGTTTTACAACGAGTTTTTTGTCCTGTTTTTGTATCTCGCTAAGGGTACTTTGTAGAAGTGTTTTCGATAGGGCTTCATCAAACTTTAAATTGGTAGAATCAATACCTACCCATCGATTTCTACCAGTTTGTTTGGCGTCATACAAACATTTATCTGCTATTTCCAATACTTGAGTCCAAGCCAAGTGTTCAGGTCGGTCACTAAAAAACGGGTACTGGGCAATACCGATGGAACAACTACAGTGTACCTCGTGTTTGTCGCTAATTTTACAACTGTGACTGACAACGGCCTCTCGCAACGTTTCTGCCTTTTCCGCCGCTTTGTCGAAAGTCGAATAGCGCATCATTATGAGAAATTCCTCGCCTCCCCAACGAATGATATAGTCAGACTCGTCGAAACACTGACGCAGAAGTTTCGCAACGTGTTGAATCACTAAATCACCGGCAGTATGACCATAGGTGTCATTAATTGATTTAAAGTGATCGATGTCGACAACCAGCAGTAGGTGTCGATCTCCCGAATCCTCCGCTTGCACTGAAGATAACAGTTCGTCGGATTGTTGCGGAACAAAGGTCATGCCGAAACGTCGGTTTGCCAGTCCGGTCAGTGGGTCGTTATAGCTTTGTTCTTCGAGTTTTTGATTGGCGATGGCAAGCGCTTCATGTTTCTTTTCTAAGTGATAGGTTTTTTCTTTAATTTCTGCTTTCAGACGCGTATTCATGTGCTGTTGTGACACGCGCATATAAATCAGTAAAGCGATAGCAAATACGGCGGTAAGGCCTCCTCCAATGAGGTAAGTTTGATGTTTTTGGAGCGCTATTTCAGCATTGTGTTGTTTTTGCTCCAGCGCATTTTGAAGCGTCATTCGGGCAATTTCGGCGTCTTTCTCCTGGCTTTCAAACCTCGCTTGCATACGAGTGAGGCTCTCTGCCGATTGCTCGTTGAGTAGCTCCAATCGCAGCTCCATTCCTTTTCGATAAACGTCTAACGCCAGTGCTGATTGGCCCAATTCTTTGTAGACGTCGGCTAATTTCAGTAGAGCCGTCGATTCTTCACCTCTACTTTTATTGCCGTGGGCTAGTGCCAGCATTGTCTTCGCTGACTCTAATGCCTCTTCGAGTTTAAGTTGTGCCACTAACGCATTAGTCAGACGGTGGTAAGAAGCAAACTGCGTCAACGGGCTTTGCATCGTATTGGCTAAATCAATGGCATTTTTCGCCAGAGCTTCAGACTCGATAAAGTTTTCCTCATCAAATGCCAATTCCGATCTGAGATTATAAGCGCGAGCTCGTAAGCTTGTGTCATCGATTTCTTTGGCTAGATTGTCACCTCTAACTAATGCAGCAATTGCATCTTCCCGCTGCCCCAAATCATAATGAACGCTCGCCATATTTAATAACGCTAAAGACTCACTTTGCACATCGCCAATAGCCTGGCAAAGTTGGATCGTTTTTTGATAGATTTCTAGGGCTTTTTGCGGTTGTTCTAGGCGGTCATACGTTACAGCGAGGTTGTTGTAAACACTCAGCTGCTTCTGCTGATTTTCTAATAAAACAAAGCTATCCAACGCTTTTAAAAGGTAATGTAGAGATTCTTGGTAACGTGCCATCGAGCCGTAAAATATACCCACGAGATTTTCTGTACCAGCTCGCATTGATAAGTCATTGGCTTGCTCAAAAGCCGGAATAGCAGCTTTTGCCAGAGCCAACGCATTCTCGTTATCTCCCATGTAAAAATGCACGATCGCATCTTGGTAATTCAATCGGGCCATAATATGAGGATTATTAATGTCAGACATTTTTTGCCTCGATACGGACAAGAGCGCTTGTGCCTTCTCCATACTAGAACTATTTACAGCTACTGACACCTGCACTAACAGCGCTTCAACCACCATTTCGGGTACTCGCAATCGCTCAGATTCAGAGATGAGTCTATCTATCGTCTTATTGGATTTTTCATTATCCGATACCACCATGTATAAAGTGGCTAGTTCCTGAATATTGCCGAGATAACGACGCGGATTGGAGTCGGTATCAATACCATCCAACAATTCGGCATAATTGATGGCCAATCCGGTGTCGAACTTTTTCGTAAGCTTTATTAGTTTACGGAGGGTAATGATTTTATCTTCACCAGATTGGCTAGCTAGTGCCACTTCAAGCTCAGCCACCTCTGTCGCGATATCAGCTACTGCCGTTCGGACAAACGACAGGCATGAGCCAGAGCAGAACAAAAGCACAAAAAGAAATTTAGATAAGGAGAGCTTAGACATTTTCGTAACAACAGGAAGTCTTGGCATGTATATGGGCCATAGTGTAGTACGAAATTGGCGTTTTGTGGCAAAAAAGTAAACGGTTACAATTTTACTTTTTGACTCACTGAGACCATTAGGGAACTAGTGCCTCTTCTGAAAGTATTTTGTTAACCGCTTTCAGCACTCCCTCCACCATTTTTTCATCACCAAACGTTTGTTTTTCGAGAAAACTGCGAGTAATCCAACCGATGCTTTCTAAATATTCATGTTTATGAGCATTCATTGTGTTTTGCATATCAATCAGTGCTTGGTAGTTATCCACAGGCACGGTGCTGTTAGATAATTCGTCTAGTGATGCTACATGACTTGCGTAAAGATCGGCCGAAGTCGGGGAATCAGGCAAAAACGTTTGAGAAATATTCGGCCATTTCGCCAGTTCGTTTCTTTCATTCAAATTGATATGAGAAACAACATGACCGTCGGTTAATAAAGACTCGAATTCCAGCGCGCCTGTATTTTCACTGGGTAAGAAATAAAAGGCCGCAACAGCGAATGATTGAGGATGGGTCATCACACGAATGAAGGTCTTTTCACTCGTAATCGATGGTATGGTTTGGTCTTCAATATCGCACATATATATAAATCCAAAACCTTCTAAATCAGCTTGATTTTTTTGGTAAAAATCAAGGTCTAGGTGTTTGAAGTTTGCGGCATCTATCTGTGTATAGTCATGATGTGGTTGAATAGAAGACCTCACGGTTTCCAGCATTTCTTGGGCAATATTCAAATAGTCAGATTCAGCGATAGCAGTGGCATCCGAATTAACTTCCCACCCTTCATATTCGCCATTCGATACGTCGCAAATACTTAGCCATTGCTGCAAAAACGTGGAGAAAGCTTTTTCACTGGGCGCGAATGTAACGCGCGTGAAACACAAGTAATCACCAAATATTGGTCCGGGCCCTTCGAGGCTAGTTTGATAAGACAAGGCCATCAACCTATCACAGCACAAATGTGCTGATTCCCTATCTCCAAAGGTTAAGAAAAAAGTAAAGTTTTGCTCGCGATTGAGATCAATATGGTTTTCTATAAAAGTGGTTTTAACCTCTTTTAAACACCCTTCCCAAGTCTGAATTGCTTCAACCGTCACCACACTTTCTCCACTCAGTATAAAAGTCATCGTTGTACTTAAGTCTAATACATTCCGGAAAAAAGTTAGGTATCTACGTCAACTAGACGTGTTCAATATTCATACTATGGAAAGCAACAGGATTGTAAAAAGCGACAAATATCCGTGTAATGAAGAGTTTTGACTTGTCCGATTTAGTGAATTGGCCCATTATGCAATTAAGTTTATAAATTTTGGACAGACCAAAATCAATACTATGCATACCAAAAAAACTGAAAAAAACGTCTCTGAAAACCGTCGCCTTTATATTCAGATCGCGCGTTCTCTTGAACAACTGATCGAATCAGACCGCTTGAACCCCGGCGATCAATTGCCAGCGGAAAGAGAGCTAGCAAACGTTTTTGAGGTAAGTCGCCAGACCATACGAGAGGCACTAATTGCACTAGAAGTGCTGGGCAAAATTACCATCAAACCAGGTTCTGGTGTTTATGTTAGTGAACACAACGAGCTAGTCGCTATTTCACGAAACAACCCTAAAACTGGTCCGCTCGAAAGTTCAGAAGCCAAAGCTTGTTTGTTACCAAGCTTAGCTAAGCTTGCAGTTCAAAAAGCGAACAACGAAGAGCTAATTCAATTTGAAGCTCTCACCAAACAAATGAATATTGCCTTCGTGAGGAACGAACTCATTTCGTTTGGTGCATTAGAGCGCCGTTTCTGGACGTTGCTTGTCACAACTTGTCGAAACACCGCTGCCAAAAACATAGCCGAATACTTCGAAACCTCGGCATCTTTAACTGAAGACAAGCCCACTTATTTGACCAAGCGTTATACAGAAGACGCCATGCCACTTTACCAAAAGCTGTATTCAACGCTAGTGCAAAGAGACCCCATTCAAAGTGAAATTCTACTGGCTGACCTTCTTCAGCATCAGCACACACATACGCTATTGGGTAACAATGTGTGATCTGTTTAGTATGACAACACAAACCGTATAAAATTTCAACAACTAAAAAGCAAGCATTTACTAACCATTATTTAAGGTTTTTTTATTGATAGTAAGTACACACTATTATTTTTGAAAAATAGTACTAGTACTATTGAGAGCTGTGTGAGAAGCTATAGTTAACAATTATTTTACATACTTATCATGCAACATCTTAAGCAGAAAATTGGGATTATCGGTGCGTCATTACTTGTTCTGAATGGGCTCATTGGGGCAGGGATTTTCGCCTTGCCACAGAAACTCTTTAACATACTCGGTAATGCTAGCCCGCTGATTTTTCCGATCCTCGGAATACTGATGCTTTGTATTGTCCAATGCTTTTCTCAGTTGGCCAAACGCATAGAAGGAACAGGGGGCCCCGTCCTCTACACTCATGCCGCATTTGGTAAGTTTGTCAGTTTTCAAACAGGCTGGTTGTTTTACCTCGCACGGGCGACAGCCATTGCAGCCAATGCCCATGTATTGCTCTTGTATCTCAACATAGAGGCATGGGGAATCAATGTGAATGAAAGCGTAATTGCCGTAGCGATATGCTTGACCCTAACTTTTATTAATGTGCGAAGCATTTCAACGGCTATGCGATTTTTAGACGGGTTTACCGCGCTTAAACTCGTGCCAATAGTAGGTATATTAGTCGTTGGCGCTTTTCAGGCGGATATTGAAGTCACTTTTGTTATGCCATCGCAAACTGCAGGGTTAACCACAGCAGTTCTACTGGCCTTGTACGCTTTTATTGGCTTCGAGACTGTTGTAGTAACGGGTGATGAAACTAAAGATGCCAAAAATACGATACCCAAGGCATTGACCTATACCGTTATTGCAATTGCACTCTTGTACACCTTGATACAGTGCATTTATATCGGCGTAGTACAGCATGATGTTGGAAACGCAGCGCCACTCGTTGCTTTCGCTAACATAGTTGCAGGTGAAGTGGGAGCAATAATCATGGCGTTTGCAGCAGTGTTTTCCATTGCGGCGAATATAATGGCGAATATGATCAGTACATCTCGATTGACCTACTCCATGGCAATTAACGATGAAATTCCATCGTGGTTTGGGAAACTTCATTCAAGGCATGCCACACCACATTGCTCTGCTTGGTTCTTGGGAGGTTTAGCCTGCTTACTTTCACTGACAGGTGGCTTCGTCTGGCTAGCCGTAGTGAGTGTTCTTTCAAGGATGACGGTTTACTTGCTGAGTATCTTGTCCCTAATCAAGTTAAAACACTACGCTAAGTCAGTGGATGTAGAAAAACGTACCAATCGTCTTATCGATACTTTGACACCTTATTTATCTGTCGTAATTATCGGCTTTGTCATCACTCAAACAAACATCAATGCTTGGTTGATATTGACCTTTCAGTTTTTAATCGGCGTTGGCGTTTATTGGTTGTGGAAACGTTATCGAATCAATGGGCAAACTGCGTAGTCACCCCCTAAAACCACACCACTTCACAGTATGTGTTCTTCGAACTGGACTGACAGCTTTACAGGTTGTTTAATTAATCAATTTCAACTAACGTTATGTAATGGAATAAATGTAGACGTCGTAAGGTCTTTAATACCACGTTCGGCGTTGCCAAAGCCTTAACTATCACCTGGATCTGATAGCGATGTATAGATTGTTTGCCTTTCTGTTTTTTACTTTGACCGCTGGTACACATAGTGCCTTTGCGGCGGAGGCAGCACTGCGAGATTGGCAACCACGACACAAGAACCTACTTCTCCAAACACTCAACACACCGCAAAACGTGTTAACACAACTGTTGTCGTCGCCACCGTTAAAAGCAGAATCAGACACAACAAAAGCACAATATTACGCCATATTAAGCCGCGCATACTTTGAACTTAGCTACCCAGTTAAGTCGTACGAACAAGTGCGAAAAGGTTTAAAAAACGTATCCGTAGATACTCAACCTTGGCTGTACCACCAATTGAAGCTATTTGAAGCTGAAGCGCTTTCTTTTGCCGGTAAGCCGAGTGAGGGTTTGCCCTACATCACCCCAGCGTTGTTATGGGCAGAAAATGAAAACCACATACAGTTGGTAAAGTATACTCACTACACCAGTGGAAAACTGCATAACAATTTGGGCGACTCCATCGCTGCGCTAACCCATTTTCAAGATGCTTATGAGCTAGCACCCAATGCTGGTGCACTGATCAGCAAAGGACAAATTGCTAGATTTATCGGGATGGTCTATGCCTATCGCTCTGAGCATGAACTCGCACTGCCCTTTTTGCTCGAAGCCGTTGAGGCTCAGCGAGAGCAAAACAATTCACTTGAACTGAGTATCGCTCTTTATGATTTGGGCGGATCCTATTTAATGCTGAAACAATTGATTGATGCGACTGAAGCGACTCGCGAATCCTTACATTACGCAGAGCTTGCGCACGATGAGCAAGGCGTCGCTTATGCGAAAAATCAGTTAGCGAGCATCGCGATGCAGCAAGGTGACTTATCTGAGGCGGATGGGTTACTTAAAGAGGCGTTAGCGATTTTCACCAAGAGCGACAATCCCGCGACAGTTAACCAAACCTACATGAATATGGCGATGACCGCGCTGAAAGCGGATGAAATCGAGAAAGCGGGGGAATACTTTGCCCAAGCTTACCAAACACTTTATGCCGGTATTCCACCCAATGTAAAATTTCAGCTAGATGAAAATTTTGCACAGTATTTAGCGGCAGCAGGGGAGTACGACAAGGCGTTTAGTGTTCTCAATGCCACGGTAAAGCCCAAAGAAAAACATCATAGTGAAAACAGCACGCAGCAATTGCACGTGCTACGGTCTAAATATGAATTAGACGAAAAAGCACGCGAGTTTGACTTGCTAGAACAAAAGATTAACCTGCAAGACGCTCAACTTTCCGTGCGCTCGAGAGAGAATACAATACTGTTGTTTGTTGCATGTGGGGCGTTCTTGATGAGTGGCCTCTTTGTTTTCACGGCAATGAATGCTAAACGCCATAGAAAGCGCCTTGAAAAACTGGAAAACGAAGACGGCTTATCGGGTTTATTAAGCCGCATCGGTGCACTGACCGCACTTGGCGACGAGATCAATAATGTTAAGAAAAATGATTACCCACTTTCTGTCGCCATCATAAACGTAGACGATTTAAGGCGTACCAATGACCTGTTTGAAAGTATGGTCGGCGATAGAGTCATTCAAGAATTAGGTTCAGTCATCAAGACATTTTTAAGGGAAGGTGACGTCGCGGGTCGTATTAACGGTGATGAATTTATTCTTATCATGCCTGGAGCTGAACTGGCACAAGCGGAGCAGATCGCTCTCTCGATTTCCTCAAGTGCGCAACGCATCCCCGTGAGAATCAGAGAAGAAGCGCTTAAAGTTTCACTCACTATTGGCTTGTGCCAATACGATTTCCCGTTGTCGACAGAAGCATTTCTAAAACGCTGTAATCAAGCAATGGCCCAAGCTAAAATGAGTGCGAGGGGTGGCGTATTTGCTTTTGACTCGAAGCTAGCGCTGCTCCGAGTCAATCCACATCAACCCAAAGATCTCAGCTTGCTATAGCCACTCTGGCGTCTTTTGTTAACGCCACTAATGCTTTTCTCACATCGGTAGACGATTCACAAACGAAAGGAAAAGGAATAAATACATTCTTCTGGTGAGTCTGAAGATAACAACCATCAGTCAAAACACCACTCATCACTACGTCAGCATCAACGAGCCCTGTATGATGCGCTAGTATTGCCTCCATCGCATCTTGATGATCTTCGTTCATGTGGTTGACCATGCCCATTTCTGACTGAAGGTCCCAAGGTGAGCCACCGGCAATCCACTCATCTTTTTCTAGCCAGAAAATTTTGCCAAAGCCTCCAATGTAGCGCACCCGTTTGACTTCAATTTTCCAGAGATGAAAGTCGTGAGCCTCGGTGTATTTTTTCGCTTCAGGAAACAAAGTCACATAGCGTTGTAGTTGCTCTTCATGCTGGTTCCCTTCGACAATAGTAGCGTCGCCTACGAACGTTACCCGACCTTCTTCGTTTTGGTCACCACGCTCAGCTTGGTGGTAAATCGTTACGCTAACCCTAGCATCCTCTCGAATGTTTTTAGCGTGTTGGGCAATATCGCTGATGTAAATATATAGCGCACCCTCACTATCAGACATAAATGGCGTGACAGACCCAAATGGGTAGCCCTGTAAATTTTTCGAGATGGTCGACAATACGCCTGAATTTAGCGTTCTTACTAGTCGCTTAGCGTCTGAGACAGCTTGGTTTCTCATCTGTGTATTTCCTTAGGTTCTGAAAATATCATTAGTTTATTGAGGTCTGGGTGGTAGCCGATGTGCATAGGTGTGTCGTACGCCGTTTCCAGTTTTACCTTGGTCAAAACTTGCTCCGGTGTACCAAATGCGATGGCCGTTCCCTGATGAAGCAGCAATATTTTATCCGCATAGGACGACGCTAAATTGAGGTCGTGGATTGCCACGATCGCCGTATTACCCTGATCTGCGAATTGCCTGACTAAAGTCAGTAATTGATGTTGGTGACGGATATCAAGCGCCGAAGTAGGCTCGTCCAGCAGCATCAGCTTTTGCTCACTGTTTTGTGCGAAAGCGTCTAATTGAGCTAGGCACTTCGCCATAAACACGCGCTGTCGCTCACCTCCTGATAGTTGGGTTATAGGACGCTCAATCATCGCCTCCAGTGCTAAAAGCGAAATGAAATCACCAACACGTGCCTCTCGGTGTTGTCGGGATTCTGCGATAGCACTTCGCCCCATACCGATGATTTCAGGTATGCTGAAGCTAAAAGCAACACTTTGATGTTGCAGCAATACGGCTCTCTCAGTAGCTAAAGCATCGGTATCCCATTCGCTCAGTGGCTGGTCGTGAAATAGCACTCTCCCTGAGTAGGGTAAACTGCCGGCAAGCGTATGAAGTAAGGTGGATTTTCCGGCGCCATTTTCTCCGACTAGGGCGACAACTTCGCCTTTGTCTATCGCCACATTTAAACCTTGCAAAATTTGCCGACTACCGCGTTTTATTCCCATTTCAATCAACTCAAGCATGACGGTGCTCCCGTTGTTGGCGGTAGAGTAAATACACAAAAATCGGCGCTCCGATCATCGCAGTAACGATACCGATCGGCAACTCTGCGGGCGTAACAAGATTTCGCGCAAACCAGTCTGCAACAAGCATCATAAGCGCTCCGATCAAACCGCATACGAGCAACATGTTACTCATATTCGCACCAACCAATAGACGCGTAATATGAGGGACAACCAGTCCAACGAATCCCACTAGACCCGTCAGTGACACAGCCGCCCCAACACCAAGGGCCGTCAGTAATACAATTTGACCTTTGAGCCGCCCAATATCGATTCCCAGATAGCGGGCTTCAGATTCGCCTAGCAACAGCAGATTGATTTTCTCGCGTAGTAGATATAGCCCAACTAATGCGACCAGTAACAACGGCAACCCTTTTAATAAAGATGACCAACCAGCGCCAGCTAAAGAGCCCATCGTCCAGTAATTGATAAGCCTAAGCGCACTGTCGTCGGCATAAAAGCTCACCAACCCAATCAACGCGAAACACAATGCGTTAATTGCCACGCCTATCAATATGAGAGTGGTTACGTTGATTTGATTGCCTTGCATCGACAGTTTATAGACGATAAGCGTGACTACCAATGCACCAACAAATGCGAAATAGGGAAGCCAAGCATCAGCTGAAAAACCAAGAGCAGGCGCGAACGCTATCGCCGATACTGCCATTACCGCCGCTCCGGAACTCACCCCGATAATGGAAGGGTCGGCTAACGGATTTCGGCACAATGCTTGTGTCGCGGCCCCAGTATTCGCCAGAGCCATACCAATCAGGACGGCGAGACAGAACCGAGGTAATCGAATCTGAGTTACAACGTTCAACTGTAACTGACTGAATTCATCAAATGATTGGGGGCTAAGCCAGGCAAAGGCCAATCGCCAGTCCCAACCGGCAGGACCATATCCCAACGTAATCACCGCTGCGGCTATCAATAGTGCGACGAGCGCAATCTGATAGGAAAACACCATCTTGCGTTGCGCATGAAAAAACTGAACAGAGGTTGTCATGATTTTTGCTGACTAAATGCAGAAACTTGTGAAATTGCTTGAGCAAGGCGCGGGGTCATACCCATGGCCATCAAGCCATCTATAACGAGAACGTTGCAGCTTTTCGCAGCTTTGAGTAACGCTAAGCTAGGTTGGCGACATATGCCTTCCTTGCCACCTAAACCTCTAGCAACGTGACTAGGCACAATAATGAAGTCAGGCTGTTCTACTGTCAGCGTTTCGAGATTGACCGCTTTGTATCCCTTATGCTTAACCGGATTACCAATGCCTGCGTACTCGAAGATCAAGCTCGGCACCGTATCTTCTCCAGCCGCAACCAGTCCACGCTCTCCCAGAGAAAGCAGAAAAAGCCCTTTGCCCTTGGTCGACGTTGCTTTTTCCGGTAACGAAGCCTTGATGTCGAGTGCTAGCTGCGCCGCTTGTGCACCGCGACCGAGGTCTCGGCCAAGCGTTTCTACCAACTCAACAAGTTCATCTACACTGCTAGGTTTGTCGTACAGCACCACTTTGACTCCAGTGCGTTTTAACTGCTCGAGTACAGCTTCTCGGCCAGAACCTTCCAACGCTAACAGTGTATTGGCGCCCACAGATAGAACACCTTCCGCCGCCAGATCGCGATAGTACCCAACTGACGGCAATTGCGTGGCCTTTTGCGGAAACGTAGAAGACTGATCAACCGCAACCACTCTGTCTCCGGCACCCAGTGCGAACACAATTTCAGTAAGCGTTCCACCTGCAGTAATAATGTTACGGGCTGCATTATCATCCGCATGCACTGTGGTCTGCACTACAAATAACGCAGAGAGAATAGTGAGGCTTTTTCGAATCATGATTATTTCTCGTGGCGGTTAAGATTCGACAATACTAAATGATAATGATTTGCATTTCTATTGATCTTTAAAAATTATTTCTGTAGCCTGTATGCAAATGAGAACTATTTGCATATAAAGAGAAGTTACACCATGTTTCCTCGTAGAACCGATAAACACCTATCAAAGACACTTAACGACAGACTACTTTCATCAGCGAAGTACAGCTTGCTGGCACTCAGCATCACCTCAGCATTTGCCAATGCCGAGGAAGCTGCAGACGCATTCGACGGCGAAATCATGGTGGTAACCGGTTCGCGCGTAGAACAAAAGCTAGAAGATGTGATTGGCAGCGTAAGTGTCATCACGGATGCGCAAATTGAACGCCTGATGGTCACGAACCTCGATGAAATGTTCCGTTACGATCCAAGTATTACTACAACAGGAAACGGCGCATCACCTCAAGCAGTCAATGTCAGAGGGATTGGTGGTAACCGTCTTGTATATATCAAAGATGGTCGTCGCGTAAATGACAGTTACGCCGGAGGCACAGGCTTAATTGTTGGTCGTAATAATTTTGATGTTCAAGATATTAAGCAAGTTGAAGTAGCAAAAGGCGCTGCATCTTCTCTTTATGGCTCGGACGGTTTGGGTGGTATTGTCGTTGTCTCGACAAAAGATCCCCTAGACTACTTGAACGGCGAAGATAGCTACCTCAGACTGGGGGCTGGCTACGTCGGTAACAGCGAGCAAACAAATGTTAACTTGGCGGCAGCTAAGGACTTAGGACAATGGCAAACAAGTATTACAGCGATTCAACGTCAAGGCGGCGAAGTACAAAACTTCGATGAATCTCTGCCAGGTTTCGATGCCGACTCAACGGCGCTTACCTTAAAAGCTCAACGCGCCCTGTCTCAAACCAGTGGCGTTAAGTTTACTTTGGATTGGTTTAGCCAAGATACCGACCAAGTTATCGCAGCACAAACGAATGAGGTTCACAACCAAGATACCAATTGGGCAGTTTCTGCAGATTATTTCGCAGAAGTCGACACCGCTCTGTTCGATCGCTGGCAAGCCCAAGTTTATTTCAGTCGCTACGAACAAGATGGCGAAGCCATCGTACCGAGCCGAGGTAACATCGATGAAAATGACTATGATTTTAATCAAGATATATTCGGTGTGAGAGCCTTGTTCAATAAATCCATCGTCTCAGGTGATACATCTCACGCCTTGGTTTATGGACTCGATTACGACGTATTTGATACAACGCGTCCACGCTTTAAAACGCGCACCGCTGCCGACGGAACGATAACCTTTACCAATCAACCCCAACCTACCTTCCCTGGGGCGGATACGACGATGGCGGGAATCTTCTTGCAAGATACTATCGATTTTGCGTCTTCCAATTTATCCATTGTGTTAGGCGGCCGATTGGATTACTACAGTTTAGAAGCCAAAGAAGACGAGCTATACGATTCTGCATTAATGGAAGACATTAGCGAAACTGCCTTTTCGCCTAAAGTTGCGCTTCGCTATCAGTTTAATGACAACTGGCAATCCTATGTACAATACGTGCAAGGATTCAAAATTCCACCTCATGACCAAGCCTATCAGAGTCATGGTGTTGAGCCGTTCTATCGAATTTTGCCTAACCCAGATCTAGACTCTGAAGAAAGCCAGAGCTATGAAATCGGATTGCGTTACAACAGCGATATGATTAGCGCCAACATTGCCGTGTTCAAAGCGGAATTCGACAACTTTATTGAATCGACGTTAATTGGAACAGAACCCACCTTTATCCCTGGGGTGAGCACCTCGATTTTCCAATATCAAAATCTAGAATCCGTCACGATAGATGGTATCGAATTGGGCGTCACACTATATCCTACCGATAAACTTAGCATCGTTACGCAAGCGACTTACATCGATGGTGAAAACGATGAAAATGGCCAGGCTTTAGAGAGCTTAAACCCACTTCAAGGTAGTGTCTTGGCGACGTATGATTTTGAACAGTTTACACTTACCGCGGCTTGGCGCTTAGCAAGAAGCATGTCTGATGTGCCAACCGATAGCGACGGAAACAACTTAGCAGAAAGCTCAGGTTACGGTGTTGTCGATCTGTTTGGTCAATTCGAGCTCAACAATTGGGTCGTTACCGCCAGAGTAGATAATCTACTCGACAAAGAGTACATCCCTTATCAAAGTATCGCTGGGCAAACGCCTGATACGGATTTCAACCAATTTACTCAACCTGGAAGAACCTTCTCTATAGGCGCTTCATATACCTTCTAATCGCACGGTAATTGGGGGCCTAGCCCCCTTTTTTTATGCACAGATAAACGTTAAATGAGACTTACTCTCAAATTAATTGCTAATTTTTTAATCTTATTGATACAATATAACATAACCAGAAAAGAGAAAGATTTATGTGGTCGCTGAATGTGGCCATTTTTTACGACACCTCACATTACAATATAACATATCATGAAAACCAAGCATTTTAGAAAATCCGCAGTCGCAGGCCTTGTGTCTTTGCTATTAACAGGCACCGCTGTCGCGCAAACAATTAAGGGTCAAATCGTTAACCAAAAAGGCGAGTCTATTGCTAACGCCAATGTCGCTGTGATTGGTCACGGTACCACCGTGAAAACGGATGACCAAGGTTACTTTGTACTCAATATCGATCACGAAGGTGATGTCGAGTTGCACGTGACCAAATCTGGCTATGTTCACAAAAATTTTGAAATCGCCCAAGCCAATGCTGGCACAATAACGTTGACTCGTTCACCTATCGAAATTATCGATGTCACAGCAACACCGCTTCACGCGTCTATCATAGAGTCAGCGTCACCGGTCAGCGTGCTCGCTGGCGACAAATTGCGTCGCGAGCAAAAAGCCACGTTAGGCGATACGCTAGAGAACGAAGTCGGTATTCATACTAACTTTCATGCTGGGGTAGCAAGTACGCCTATCATCCGTGGCTTAACTGGCCCTCGTGTACAAATTACACAGAACGGGTTGGACGTTTCTGACGCCTCTCGTGTAGGCCCTGACCACTCTGTAGCGAGCGAAGTATCTACTGCCCAGCAGATTGAAATTTTACGTGGCCCCGCGACTTTGTTTTACGGTAGTGGTGCGATTGGTGGTGTGGTCAACGTAGTCGACGACCGCATTCCCCGCAGCACGGATTTTCGCGGTGAAGTATTAGCTCAATACGATACCGTTAACGAACAAAAGCTTACAGCGGTTAATGTCAATACTGGCAGTGACAATATCGCTTTCCACATCGATGGTTTCTGGCGCGACGCGGAAAACTATGACATTCCTGGACCGGCGGAGCTCGGTAGTGATTCACCAGACCGATTTGTCGAAAACAGCGGTGAGGAATCTAGTGGCTTTACGCTAGGTACTAGCTATTTACTCGATAACGGCTTTGTCGGTTTCTCATACGGCAGACTCGATCGTGAATACGGCATTCCCGGCCACAGTCATGGGCATGAAGACGAACACGAAGATGAGCATGAAGGTGAAGATGACGACCATGGCCATGAAGAAGAAGAGTCGGTTTTCGCTGATTTAGAGCAAGATCGTTTCCAACTGATCAGTGAACTGAATTTTGCAGAGGGCTTCGTCAGTGCCATCAACAGCCGTTTCGCCTATACCGACTACGCACACAGTGAAATCGAAGGCGGCGCTGTGGGTACCACTTTTGAAAATGACACACTTGAAGGCCGCGTAGATATTCTTCATCACGAGGTAAATGGTTGGCGCGGTGGCCTGAGCGTGCACTACAAAAACAGTGATTTCTCAGCACAGGGTGAAGAGGCATTTACGCCGCCATCAGAAACAGAAATGTTCGCGCTAGCCGTGATGGAAGAGAAGCATTTTGGTGATGTATTGGTTCAGTTGGGTGCACGTGTAGAGCGCGTCACTATCGATGCTAACGAAGTCCTGTTACCGCACGTTGATTTGCACTCTCATGATGAAGATGAACATCACGATGAAGGCGAAGAGCATCATGATGAAGACGAACATGGCCATGAAGATGAAGAGGCAATGGTGTTTGCTTCAAACGAGAGTTTCACTCCTGTCAGCGTGAGCGCAGGTGCAGTATGGGACTTTGCGCCAGGTTACAACGTCGCGGTATCAGTTTCTCGCTCTGAGCGCGCGCCTTCAGCCGCTGAGCTATTTTCGTTTGGTCCACACATTGGTACTCGGACTTATGAGGTTGGTGCTCTGTTTGAATTAGCGGGTGACGAAGACCACCCAGAATTCGAATTGGCAGGCGGTTCCATTGAAATGGAAACGGCGAATAATATCGATTTGACCTTCCGTAAATACGAAGGCGATTTAGGTATCGTACTTAACGCGTTCTATAACCGTGTGGATGATTATTACTTCCAAACAAATACTGGTTTGTTTGCCGAAGACGGTCATGACCATGGTGAGGAAGACGAACACGATGAAGCAGGCCACGAAGACGAACATGAGGGTGAAGAAGAGCATGGCCACGAGGAAGAAGGCGAATTGCCTGTATTCTTGTTCCGTACTGGTGATGCCATTCTTCACGGATTCGAAGCTCAAGCGTTCTGGCAAGCAACGGACGAGTTAAAGGTTACGCTTCACTCAGATTACGTGAGAGCACGCCTAGCAAATGGCGGTGGTGATTTACCAAGAACGCCTCCATTGCGCTTTGGCTCTCGCTTCAACTACGTTGACGAGCAACTCTCAATGGAACTTGCCGTTACGCGCTATCAAGACCAAGATCGCATCGGTGAATTCGAGACTCAAACCGACGGCTACACGCTTGTTGACTTCTCGTTGTCTTACCTCATGACCGTAGAAGACATTGATATGACTTTTTACATCCATGGTGAAAACTTAACCGACGAAGAAGCGCGAGTGCATACGTCTTTCCTTAAAGATGATGCACCTCGACCTGGCAGAAACTTTGCCATGGGCGTGCGAGCAAACTTCTAACAACAAAGGAGAGGGTAATGATGCTGATTCATCCCACAGACGCATCATTTATCGCAAGCCAATCGCCGACAATACTCGGCAGTATTACACAAGAGCATGTCAGCGTTGCCACATGGCAACGCGATGCTCAGCGAAGTATTGAGCAGTACATACTGAGTCAAAAACAGCGGCTAAAAATTGGTCTGAGATTTGTTTCTGAGTTAGACAAACTCAAAGAAACCTTAAGTTCGAGCCTCCCTGAAGGAGATGGGCAGCAGGCGCTTATCGACGATATTTATTTGTTGTCGGATATGTTGACCTGTTTGTTCGACTGCGACAGTGTTGGGTTGAGATTTGTAGTCATGGACAAACCCATGTGCCCCAAATTCCATTATGACAACATTCCGGTAAGGCTAGTATGCACTTATCTGGGTGAAGGCACACAATGGTTGCCAAGAGAGCTAGGTAATCGCGACACGATAGCCAAGCTGGATATTGAGCAAAGTATGATTGCGCAATCGTCCGTGTATGACGTATCACTACTCAAGGGTGAAGCTTGGAGTGAAACGCCACATCAAGGGGTCATACATAGGTCTTCTCCTATGGCGCAAGGGCAAATTCGCGCCCTGCTAACCCTAGACCCACTATAAAAAAGGGCATCCCAATGGATGCCCTTTTTCATTTACAGTTGATAGGTTAAGCCAAAATACACCGCTCTGCCCAAGGCTTGGTAATTAAATACGGTTTCGTAGTCTTGGTTAAATACATTCTGTAGTTTGAATTGGCCTGACAAATCGTCATTGAAATGGTGATTCACACTCATGTCAACCAACTGATAACTCGCTAAGTATTGGCCGCTATCAGTACGAGAGCCCTTGTACTCATAGTTGAGTAACAAATCTGTATCGCCGAAATTCGCCATGAACTGATAACTAAACTGATTCTTCGCTCTTCTTACTAAACGAGCACCAGTGTTACCATTAGCAGCGTCAAGATAGCCGTAATTAAACGTGTGTTTTCCACCAAAACCAGCGTAATTGGCTGTAAAATCTACGCCTTTTATCTCAGCACTTGCAATGTTTCTGGGTTGCCAAATACCATTCGCATCCGGAGCCCATTCGATGAGATTGATAATATCTGTATTGTACCAACTCACCGCAACATCCCACGCATCTCGTTGATATTGAACCGTTAGCTCTTCAGTATCTGAAGTCTCTGACAACAAATCAGGATTACCGCCGAACGGGAAGTACAAATCATTAAAAGTTGGCGCTTTAAAACCTGAGCCAACGGCAGCGGATACTAACCACTGATCGTTAAACTGATAACCCACGCTTGCGTTGTACGTGGTTTCACTATCAATGTTTTCAACGTCGTCATATCGCAACGCCAACTCTGCCGTTACGGCATTCTGCGCAAACAACGCGTGACCAAAGTAACCTTGAACGTGACGGCTGGTTTCGGCAAATGCGGTAGTAGATGCGACCTTTTCTTCGTATTGGTCGGTACCAAGCACAACTGACAACGCAGGGTTTACCACTGTGGTATTGGCCACTGAAAGTTGATCTCGGCGTGTTTCAAACAAATCACCATTGGCTTGTTCACGACCATTGCCAAATGACAAGCTGGTATCTCGTGTTGACCCCAAAGTAACGACTGTGGTGTTAGCAACGTCAGACGCTAGCCACTGATAGTTCGCACCCAGTGACCATTCTCTGGTTTTATTTTCTGCGCGGTTTAAATACGTGGAATCAAAATCTGTATCTTGCTCTGAAGCGCGCAGCAACCAAGTCACTGTCAAATCATCAGATACGTTTTGGCTGCCATTTACCAAAACACTGAGGTTGTCGTAGCCATCTTCATCGGGCTCTTGCGTTTTTAATACGTCAAAGCCATCACTGCTCTCATGGTTGACAGCAACTGTCGTTGCACCATCACCATGGGCGATACCAGTACCAACGTAGTAAGACTGAGTATTGTTAGTACCGTATTTGGCATTGAGCGTCACTTTACCCGGTACGTGTTTTCGAGTGATGATGTTGATCACTCCACCAATGGCATCAGAACCCCATACAGCAGCGCGAGGGCCTTTTACAATCTCGATGCGCTCGATAGATTCCGGCGAAATGGTGGACCAAGTCGCCGCACCATTGCTCGCAGTATTCACTCTGAGCCCGTTGATCAACACAAGTGTTTGATCCGAGCTAGCACCGCGAATAAAGACTGATGCAGTTTGACCACGCCCACCGTTTTGAGATACATCAATGCCAGCGTAACGCGACAACAATTCCGGCAGTGATTCCACTTCCGCCAATGCGATCTCGGCTCTGCCAATCACAATTTGAGTGGCCAGTATAGGTGAAGTTTGTTGTGCTGCACGCGTTGCAGTAACTGTGATAGTTTCAACTTGTTCCTCGGCTTGAACTGCCGAAGCCAAGATGGCGTTGACCGCCAATGCTAAAGTGAGTTTTTTCACTTTTTGTGTTCCTCAATCTAATAAATAAGACGATTGAAGGAGGGAGAAGAGAATGCTCAAGCTGGCTACGCCTTGTGTGGCAAAGCCCAAATAACAGGATTTACATACTCCGATGAAGCCCTCCGCTTCATTCGCGTTTAACTGTCATTATCTTCAAACAGATTGCAGGCCGGTATCGGGCTAACATTCTTTGATGCTTTACCGTTGCGGGGGCAGCGATGGATTGACAACACTAACCAACACTTCCAACTTGGAACGATTTAGTGCGCTTACCATACTTCCCGTTTACCCTGTCCAGACTGAGTTGGTAATCAGCCCACAGGCACCTGAGACAGCGGCGTGAAAGATATCCACGCCACGTCAATAAGTCAAATAATTACTTGGTATGATAAATAACTCGCGCAGCATCAATCTGCTCGCAAAGCAATTCAACCTCGTTGAGCATTCGCACCGTCATACGATGGGTTTTATCGGCATCGGGATGAAAAACAAACCCATGTTTAGAGGCAGCAATATGCGGCCACTGCGTCCAATCCAGCGCATCACTATTGGTGGCGCTATGCGGGGTGGGTTGCACGACAATTTGCGGGTTGGCAGCCAACACTTGCTCTAAACTGACCAAGGGGTAATCCTCACTAAGGGTAGCGAAGGGATTGTCGACTCCACACAACTCCATATGTTGTTGTAACCACGCTTTATTGGCCACGGTGCGTAACGGCCGCGCCCACATTTCATAGAATCCTCGAATAGCCAACGCATCGGCATACTTAGCTCTCAAACCATCAAGCTTCTGTAAGTAAGCACTTGCCACCTCTTCAGCCATCTGTTCGTGACCTGTTATCTTGCCTAGCATGCGAAGTTCTTGGGCAACACTTTCCATCGTTGTTGGATTGGAGTAAACGATATTGAGGCCATATTTCTCAAGCCTTGCTAAGTCCTCCTGAGGGTTTCCCGTACGCCATGCAATAATGACGTCTGGCGCCAACTGTACAATTCTTTCTATCTGCAACCGCGCGTAATTCCCCACCCGCGGGATTTGATTTGCTTGTGATGGATAATCAGCATGCTCAGTGGTGGCAATGATGTAATCGCCCGCCCCAATATCATATAGCGATTCCACAATGTGCGGTGCAAGTGCGACAATACGGGGACCCGTATTGTCCTTCGCCCACGCCAACCCTGCGAGCAGCCAAAGCGCAATCAAGTAAACGAAACGACTCACCAGTCAATCCCGACTTGCGCTTTTATTCCAGCATCGAAGGCGTGTTTAACGGATTTCACTTCACTGACGGTATCGGCAATATCCATCACTGCGCGGTGGCAGGCTCTGCCGGTAACGATAACGTTTTGCATCACTGGACGGTTTTGTAGTGTCTGTACTACTTCGTCAACATCAAGGTATTTGTAGCTCAGCATATAAGTGAGCTCGTCGAGCAACACCAAGTTAATAGTCGGGTCTTGTAACCAAACTTTAGACTGTTCCCACGCTTTTTTTGCCGCAGCAATATCGGTTTCCTTGTCTTGTGTTTCCCAAGTAAACCCTGTTCCCATGACGTGAAATGGCACACCATGAGCTTGCAGTAAATCTCGCTCACCACAAGGCCAGGTCCCTTTCACATATTGCACAACCGCAGCTTTTTGACCGTGGCCAACCGCCCGTGTCACCGTACCGAAGCCCGATGTAGATTTGCCTTTACCGTTGCCGGTAATCACGATCAATATGCCCTTTTCATCTTGTGCTTGAGCAACCCGCTCATCCACTTTCGCTTTGTGTTCTTGCATCCGCGCTTTATGACGCGATTTGTCATTGTCAGTTGTCATTACCTTTACGTCCTATGAATTGATTAATCTTATTCCAATCGAGATGAGTACGACACATATCAGCTAACCGATTAAGCTCACGCTCTTGAATCGCAGCGTAATCTTCAGAAATCGTAACGTCAGCCCCGGCCCAGGCCAAAATTCTCTCTAGCGCTTGGGGTTTGTCGAACACGCCGTGCAGGTAGGTACCCGCCACTTGGTCGTCTTCGCTAACGGCACCATCAGTCACGCCATCCGTTAATTTTGCAAAACAACGAGACTCCGCCACTTCTGTGACTCCAACGTGAATTTGATATCCCGCTACACTAACGTCTTCGTCATCAAGGCAAAGTACACCCTCATCTTGGGTCAATTGCTTTTCTGGTTGCAAAATCGTTTTGACCATGAGGCAGCCCAACCCTTGCGATTCACCCGGACTGCCCTCTACACCGTTAGGATCAGCTATCACTGTGCCTAGCATTTGGTACCCACCGCAAATTCCCAGCACCTTGCCACCATAGCGCAGATGCCTTGCAATCGCCTTATCCCAGCCCATTTCACGCATCAAAGTGAGGTCTGCTCTGACATTCTTACTGCCCGGCAGTACTATTAAATCGCACGGCGGAATGGGACTATGCGGTGGCACATATATCAAATCCACTTGGGGTACCACACGCAACATATCGAAGTCGGTATGGTTGCTGATTCGACCAAACACTGGTACCGCGATAGTTAATTTTTTATCTTTCTTATCAAGATTTTGCTCTACATTGACTGCATCTTCAGCGGCAATCTGCAAATGATGCAGGTAAGGCAAAACCCCCAAGACAGGCTTGCCGGTTCTGTTTTCTAACCAGTCTAAACCCGATTCTAATAGGGCAATATCACCGCGAAACTTATTGATTACGAAACCAACGACTCGCTCTTGCTCACTTTGTGAGAGAAGGTCAAGTGTGCCTACTAACTGGGCGAAAACGCCACCTCTATCTATGTCTGCGACCAAAACAACAGGACAGTCTACAGCCTCAGCAAACCCCATATTGGCGATATCGCCCTCTCTGAGATTGATCTCTGCGGGGCTGCCAGCACCTTCTACGACGATACATTCGTATTGCTGAGTTAAGCGCTGATGCGATTGAAGCACAGCATCCATCGCCACTTTTTTATAATCGTGATAAGACTTGGCTTGCATGTCAGTAATGGCTTTACCGTGGACAATCACTTGCGCGCCGGTATCTGTACTCGGTTTGAGTAAAATAGGATTCATATCCACATGAGGAGCCAAACCCGCCGCTTGAGCTTGAACCGCTTGTGCTCTGCCAATCTCGCCACCGTCTGCTGTCACCGCGCTATTCAAAGCCATGTTCTGTGGCTTAAAAGGCACAACACTGACACCAGCCTGATATAGGCAACGGCAAAGCGCCGCTACCAACATACTTTTTCCGGCGTCAGACGACGTACCTTGCACCATCAATGTATTGGTTAGCATAGACCTTCAGGCCTCCCAACCATGAGGCATAGCGACATACTGCACATTGGGTTTGGCATTCTCGAATTGCGCCAACGTTATCTTGCTTAAGCTCGCGTAATCGATTTGCCATTGACTGAATATGGCTGGATTCCACCAGTCAAAATGGAGAATGTAGGCCAACAATAATCGGATCACACCACCATGAGCAACGACCAACACCGTTTCTGGTGTGGTTGAGTCGCGCAGTTCACCAATCAGGTTATCCCAAGCTTGCGCCACCCGACGATGCATGTCTTTAAGGTGCTCACCTCCTTCAAATTGACAACTCGCTGGCGATGCCCAAAACGCTTCCATTTCTCCCCATGCGCCTTCGGGAATATCGTCAAAAGGAACACCATCCCATTTGCCAAAATCACATTCTCTAAAGTCACTTTCAATGTTCAACGGTAAACCTTTACTTACCGCGAGATCGTTTGCGAAGACCTGACACCGTCTTAGTGGCGATGTCACAATTCGCGTCACCGAGTCTAGTCGTGCTGCTTGTCTTTGCAACTGCTGCCAGCCCTGGTGGCTGACAGGCACGTCTGTTTTACCATAAATGGCAGCAGGACCGTCTACTTCACCATGGCGAAGCAAATATATAGTATGTCGTGACTTACTCATCATTGTCTCCCTTGAGGTGCAGCGGTAAACCCGCTGCGACAAACGTCACCCTGTCAGCACATTTCGCCACAGCCTGATTGAGCCAACCTTGCCAATCGACGAATTGGCGTGTGACTTCGCCAATTGGGACGATGCCCATCCCCACTTCGTTGCTAACTAAAATGGCATCACTTTTGGCATCGACTAAGGATGCGGTCAACTCATTGGTAAGCGATTCAAAAGAGGTAGTCACGCCGTTGTATATCTCGTTGTTCAACCACAATGTCAAACAATCGATAAGCAAAATCGTATTACATTGGGTACCGTAACGACGAATAGCCTGATGCAGGGCCAAAGGTTGCTCCACCAGAGTCCACTCGGCCGGTCTATCTGCTTGATGTCTGGCAATTCGGTCAGACATCTCACGGTCGGTTGCCTGTGCTGTCGCGATATAAGTAACCGGTCCGGTAAGTTTTAGTGCACGACTCTGAGCATACTGAGATTTACCCGATCGCGCTCCACCCAACACTAGTTCTATCACAAGCTCCCCCTGGCTAACGCTAACAATACCATGTAAATCGCCAGCTCTTGAATTTGCTGAGCGGCTCCCAACACATCCCCAGTAAAGCCTCCAATGTGATGTTTCATCCAACGGCGTAAGCAAAATCTCAGAAGCACGACGGCTATGGCCAATATGGTAATGTGAAAAAAGGGAAGCAGGAACACACCGAGCGAACCTGAGATCAAAACAAACCACAAATGTGCCGTCGAAACGGGTTTCGCCAGCGGGTCACTTTTGTTCTTTTTTACTGAGCCAAGGTCCGAAACATATGGTAAGTCTTGCACATGTGTCAGTGCCATTGCGCGGGATAAAGGGTAAGCAATCAGTAATGCTGGGATAATGACGTCTAGCTCAGCCAATGAGTAAAGCAGGGAAAACTTAGCGCCTAACACTAAGATTAAACCACACGCACCATAGGTGCCGATGCGGCTGTCCTTCATAATATCGATTTTACGTTCGACAGTTAGGCCTCCCCAAAAACCGTCGCAGGTATCAGCCAAACCGTCCTCGTGCAATGCGCCTGTTAACATCACACTCACAAGGATAACAAGCGCTATTGCTGCCAAGCTCCCAAGTAAAGCTGACGCCAATAGGTACATAGCAACGAGTAACACAGCAAGCAGCCAGCCCACAGCGGGGAAATACTGTGTGCAGGTATGCATGAATTCCGGCTGATAAACGACGCTTTTGCCCATTGGAATACGGCTAAAAAAGCCAAGCGCGAGGCGAAAGTAGTTCCACTGTGCCGACCAAGGCGTCAACTCATCACGATTATTAGACATCGACATTTGCACTCTCAAACGTTGCCATCTCATTGTAAAATGCCACCGCACTTCTCAGCATCGGCATAGCGAGAGCCGCACCTGTGCCTTCACCTAGCCGCATACCTAAATCAAGTAACGGTTGTACGTTCATTAAGTTAAGAACCATTTGGTGGCTTCGTTCGGCACCGACATGTGCAAATACCATGTAAGATTTTGTCCGAGGAGCAATGGCACAAGCGTACAAGGCGGCGACGGAAGCAATAAACCCGTCTACCACCACAGTCTTACCTTGTTCGGCGGTTGCAAGCATAGCGCCGATCATTTGCACTATTTCAAAGCCTCCCAAAGCGGCAAGTATATATTCCGTTTGATTGACTGACGCTTTTTGAGCAGCCGCAACACGGTCCAACGACCGTTGAATCAGCGCGACCTTAGCGTCATACTGCGCATCGGATATACCAGTTCCTCGACCTACCACTTTACTCGCTTCTAAGCCCGAATAAGCACACAACAGGGCCGCGGCGCTGCTGGTATTTCCAATCCCCATTTCGCCAAACCCCAGTACATTGGACCCGGCATCAATATGCACCTTGGCTATTTGCGCACCAAAATTCAGGCCTTGAGAGAGCTGTTCTTGCGACATGGCATCCTGCACACTGATGTCTTGCGTTCCAGCACCCAACCTGTGCTCGAAATAGTGTGCTGACGTTGAACTAAGCGCGTTGAGCATACCGGCATCAATCACACTGAGCTGCACATCGTGAAGTCGACAAAAACAGTTTATTGCGGCACCACCAGCTAAAAAATTGAGCACCATCTGCTGAGTCACCTCTGCTGGCGCAATACTCACATTGTGCTTCGATATCCCGTGGTCAGCGGCAAACACTAGGATCGCAGGTTTCTCGATAACAAGCGGCCCAGAATCACTGCTTGTCAATTGCGTTTTCGCCAACTGCAACGCTAGTGATTCGAGCTTTCCAAGAGAACCCGGGGGTTTAGTCTTATTGTCGATTGTCTGTTGTACATGCTCGGTAACCTTTTCATTCAAAGGCGGGATAACCCAACGACTCGGTGATGACACGGTTTAGGCGCTCCTTTGACGAATGGCGAGAAAGAAAAATACACTGCCTATGGCAGACGTGATAATACCAATTGGGATCTCTTGGCCAGATAAAGCCACACGGGCGAAAATATCTACAGTCACCATAAACGCCCCGCCAAGCAAAACGCATCCCACGATGAGTGAGCGACTCGTCACCCCAACCCAATTGCGAACAATATGAGGAATCATCAACCCCACAAAGCCAATGCCACCGCAATAGGAGACGATACAGGCAGTTAAGGCCGCACAAATAGCAAGAGAAAGCATGCGTAGTAATCGCACATTCACACCCAGTGATTTTGCACTTTCGTCTCCCAGCAATAAGGCGTCCATTTGCCTGCCGTATAACAACAGGACCAAGACGCAAAACGCGACGATAGGCAGCATCACCCAAGCGTACCAAGCTTCAACTCGCGCCAAACTTCCCATCAGCCAAAATACCACTTTATTGGCAGCAAAAGGTTCGGCGAGAAAGAGTAAGAAATGAGACACAGCCCCCAACATGAAAGAAACGGCAACACCGGCTAACAATAGGTGTTCCGTTCGGCGTCCTAGCGCACTTGCCACCAAGACTTGAACCAAGGCGACAGCAAAGAGTGCTCCTATAAATGCTGCAGCTGGCAATGCAATAGAAAACGCCGCGTCCGAATTCAAGACGTCGAAGCCAAGTTGACGCGCAACCGACTCACTGAATAGCAAGGTTGCGATACTGGCCCCAAGGCCCGCCCCCGCAACCACGCCGAATAAATACGGATCGGTCAAACTGTTACGGGTAACGTTTTGCAATGTCGCCCCAGCGACCGCCAATCCGACGCCAACTAAAAAACCGACTGCCACTCTTGGCACGCGAATTTGCCAGAATATTAGCGAATCCGTTGCGTTGGCACACTCGCTGACAACACATTGCACAATGCGCTCTGGCGGCAGTTCAGCGGCGCCAAAAAACAGTGCCAATACACAGCTTGTGAACGCGACGAAAGCCATCCCATACCATTTGAATTGCGCACTCATTGTGGCCACTCACTTAAATCTAAAACCGTTTTACGCTCGGGTTTAAATACGACATTGGGCACCTCACCACTGCCTTCTACTGAACAGGTAATATTGAACACCTCAGTGAGCAAACTTGGTTCTAGTACTTCATTTGGCTGGCCAAATGCCACCAGTTGACCTTCACTGAGTAACGCCAGCTTATCGCAGTACTGCGCGGCCAAATTCATATCGTGTAAGCTCATCACAATAGTGACATTGAGTTGGCTGGCAAGGTCGTGCAACAGTTGCAAGATTTGGTGCTGATAATACACGTCTAGATGGTTAACAGGCTCATCGAGTATCAAAAGCGGTGAACCCTGAACTAGCGCCCTCGCGATCAATGCGCGTTGCTGCTCACCACCAGACAAACTGCTGAATTCTTGATGCTGTTTATGCTCCAACCCCACAGCTTGGATAGCCTGCTCTATACGCTGTTCGTCGCGCCGAGTGTGGCGGGAGAGCAATGATTTATGCGGTAACAACCCCATTCTCACAACTTGCTGTAGCGTCACCGAAAACACGACATCGTTAACCTGGTTTACTACCGCAATTTGTTGAGCTAAGCCTTGGATCGAATAGTCTCGAATAGGCATACCCTGCCATGCCACGTCACCTTCGAAAGCGCGTTGACCAGATAGGACCTTTAATAAACTCGTCTTGCCAGCACCATTGGGGCCCAAAACACCCAATACTTTACCCTTTGGCAAAGACAAGCCAATGTCGTGAAGAATGACCTTTTGGCCGATGCTCAAAGAAATCTGACGAGCTTGAAGCGCGTTATCGCTAGACAAATGATCCACCTAATAGGGTGGCGAGAATAGGCAAGTCGGCTTTCACCAAATAGATAAAAGCACATCACTCACTATCGTGTATTCCCGCACGAGTTATGCTGTTGTCATGACGGCTGGTATCTGACTTATGGTCGCGTAATGGCCATTTACAGTTGCGGGTACAGTTCCGGTTTTTCACCGGATTCCCAATTAAGTCCTACTCAAGTATTGAGTAGCACACCTGTCATCGTTTGTTGAATTGGAATATACCAGAGTCGCAACCCTCGTGCTCAACTTTGACACAGGATTAACGCTACTATCGCAGCTGTTAGCATCAAAACTATATAGTTGACATGTCAACTATATTGAATTTATAGTGTCGACATGCAAAGAAAAAGACGTTTAATTTATCAAATCAACCAAGCCCGCCATGCGATGATGAAATCCATGGATGCAGGTTGTCGCGCCGCATTGGGAATCTCAGTGACGCAACTGAGTGCATTGATGGTACTGAAAGAGCGAGAGCACTGTTTGATGAAAGAGCTCGCTGATGCCTTGATGCTAGACAACTCTGCAGTGAGCGGCTTAGCTAAACGCATGCAAAACAAAGAGCTCATTGTAAGAACACCTTGCCCCAATGATGCTCGAGCGTCGCGTTTGAGTCTCTCGGAGAAAGGCCAATTACTTCTTGCTCAAGGTATGGCACTACTCAATGACATTAATCATGAAATGAACGATGGATTTGAAGACGAAGAGCTAGAAATCGTGTCGCGATACTTACATCACATTACTGACCTGTTTACGAAGAGGAGCCAATAGATATGGCATATAAACCATCAAAGAGCCCATTACTTAAATTGTGGAAAACGTTGGGTGGCAGTGGTTTCGGCCGCTGGCTTGTCAGCAAGATGGTATGTTTCAAAGCCCCTTATTTTTCGACAATTAAACCCATTTTCACCACGCTCGAACCAGGATGCGTAGAAATACAGTTCAAGAAACGACGCGGCGTCCTCAATCACATCAATACCGTCCACGCCATTGCTATGTGTAATGCAGCAGAGTTAGCTGGTGGAACCTGCCTTGATGTATCGCTTAACAGTGACTTTCGATGGATACCCGTTGGTATGGAAGTTAAGTATTTGAAGATGGCAAAAACTGATTTGCGAGCGATATGTAAAGTAGAACACTTTGACTGGGACTCTCCACAAGATGTTGTGATGCCGGTGGGTGTATTCGACACCAATGGCGTCGAAGTATTTCACGCAGACATCACCATGCGCGTCTCTGATAAACGCAAAAAAGCAGTGTAGTTTCTTTTCCGAAAGGGTTGAAAACATGTACCAAAAAATAGCAGAGATCGGCCCCAAATTACTTGGGAAAGCCCGCACATTGCGACTAGGGTTCAATCTCTCCCCTATGTATCGCCGCAGTACCGCAAAATTAGTTGAAGTGTCAGATGACATCTCACGAATTGTGACCAAGCTGCCGATTAGCTACAAAAACAGGAATTACGTTGGCTCTATCTTTGGTGGCAGCTTATTTTCAGCTGTGGATCCCGTGCCCATGGTGCAGTTAATCAATTTGCTAGACAGCAACTACATCGTTTGGGATAAGTCGGCAGAAATCTTTTTCAAAGCGCCAGCGCTGGAAGACTTATACGCCGAGTTTACCTACTCGCAAGACGAAATTGACCATATCAAAGCAACAATTGCCGCTCAAAAAGAGATGGAAGTTGTCAAAGTGACTCAGCTAACCAATAAGGCCAGGTCCAAAGTCTATTGCGAAGTACGCAAGACGATTTACATCGCAGATAAAGCCCACTACAAAGCAAAACTAGCAGCAAGGAAAAAAGCATCAGCCCAAGGCTGAGTTAGGCTTTATGATACCATAGTGCATCTGAGTGTTAGCGATATAGCGAGGACGCGCTTTGAAACGACGTACATTTTTACAGGCCGCAGGTTGTGGGTTACTTGTGGGAATAACGCCTTGGACCGGCGCTCAACCGTCTACTCGCAAACTATTGGGTTACCTTCGAACCAACTGGAGCCAAGACCCGTTTAGCCAAGGCTCGTATTCTTTTATCGCCAAAGGGGCAAAACGCAAGCATATCAACGCACTAGCCGCCCCAATCGACAATCGCGTTTTCTTTGCTGGTGAAGCCACTCACCCTGATTACAACAGTACTGTTCATGCAGCCTACGAATCTGGACTAATAGCGGCGCAAAACCTCAACCAATCTCAAGCGAAAAATGTGGCCATCGTCGGTGCGGGTATCAGTGGATTAGCGGCGGCCGATGCATTGGAAAAAACCGGAAAAACCGTCACTATTTTCGAAGCCCGTGACCGTATTGGAGGGCGCATTCACACCGATAACGCCTTAGGCATCCCCTTGGATCTGGGGGCGTCATGGATTCATGGCATTAACGATAACCCTATCTACGCCATTGCTCAGCAGCAACGACTTGTCACGGTAGAAACAGATGATAGCTATATCGTTCGAAATCGATATGGTAAGGAAATGACTTCGCCACCAGAATGGCTCGATGAAGTGGTTGATATCGAACACACAGCTGGCGCTAGCTTGTCTGAGGTGAACCAGTTTGCTTACTTTTTTGACGATGATTATGACGGCGCTGAAGTCATCTTCACTCAGGGTTATCACAACGTTTTCGAAACGCTCGCTGACAGCAAACATATCGTATTTAACCATGTGCTAAATGAGGTTAATTACAATGAAAATGGCGTCTCTGTGGGTTTCCAGAATAACAGCACTGCACAATTTGATGCTGTGGTGATTACCATTCCATTAGGGGTTCTCAAACAACAACACATCACATTTTCTCCTGCTCTACCACCTACTAAACAACAAGCTATTGCGAAATTAGGGATGGGTGTGTTGGATAAAGTGTATTTGCAATTTGAGGATGTATTTTGGGATAAAGATGTAACTTGGATAGCAACACCTGACAATGGGCTGCCCAGAGGGCATTTTAACCAATGGTTTAATCTCTATCCATACACCGGAAAGCCGGTAATCATGGCGTTCAATGGAGGGAAATCAGCTAAAACTCTCAGCCAACTCGACGACGATACGCTCATTCAACAGGCCGTAAGCACCATCACTGGCGCCTACGGACGATAAAGACTACTCGTCTTCCTTGGTTAAGATAACTTTAGTATGCGGGAATGGAATCTCTATCTGTGCGTCATCCAACGCACGTTTGATTTGTTCCGGCACAGAATAAAGAACATCGAAGTAATGTGCGCCTTCACAAAATGGGCGAACCAAGAAATCGACAGAACTGTTGTTTAGCGTTTCCACTTCAACAAAAGGGGCAGGATCCTTTAATACATGGGGGTGAGCTTCAAGCACCTGGTTGATAACTTCCCGAGCTTTCACCGTATCTTCTTTATAGGCCACGCCGAAACGCATATCCACACCGCGAATTTGATGATGGGAGTGGTTGATAATTTGGCTGCCCCAAATCTGGCTATTGGGAATGATGATTTGCTGACGGTCAAACGTCTCGAGGATTGTCGTAAATAAGTCGATTTCCGTGACGTTACCAAAGCGACCCGCTGCATCAATAAAGTCACCTACTTTATACGGACGGAAAATCAGTAACATCACACCCGCGGCAAGGTTAGATAAGGTCCCTTGCAGCGCCAAGCCGACAGCCAAACCAGCCGCACCAAGTAGTGCCACAATTGAAGCGGTTTGCACACCAAAACGATTGAGCACGGCAATCGCAACAAAGGCTAAAATCGTATAGCGCGCTACGCTGCCTAAGAAACGAAACAGGGTGTCATCTAACTTTTCGTGGCGCTTACCTAAATTGTGAATCATCTTATTCACTTTGTTTGCCACATACATGCCCACGATCAAAATGATAATTGCGAGCAGTACGTTGGTACTGAAATCGATGATTAGTGGAATGTACTCTTCTATTTTCGATTGATTGAGTAAATCGTCCATCTCTGCGTCCTTAACTGTATTTGTGGTTTGGGTATGTTATCGGCCTCAGTAGTGATAACCGTATTAGCAATAAGGCTAAAGTGATCCGTTTGGTAAAATCTCTCAGTAGACATGCATAAAGATTAAGATAGGTCGAAAAGTGGGGAAATCCCAGCGAAAAAGACACGCCAGAGCTTGTGATGAATGCGCAAAGACAGCACCAGAGCTGTTCAGGATTAAAGTTACATCCGCTGGCGAATGGCTGTTTACTTGTAAACCCTGCCAACGCCAAATGAAACAAAGTTACCCAGAATATCAATATGGCGGCACATGGAAGCAGCGCAAGCGAAACTAGCGGGGCAGTACCCCGCTACGATTGATCAGTATGGGTTACTCGGCGAATAGAATCGCGTATTGCTACCATCGACGCTAATCCGATAGGCCGTGCGTGAAGACTGGCCCGTCAGCACGTTGAATGTATCTCCCGCGCGCAAATCGTAGGTAACCAGATCCGTTACGACAACGGGGCTACCACATTGCACTTGCTCAAATCGGCTTTGACTATCAGTAGTAAGCACATACACTCGCCCTGAGCCATCTATAACAGTACTACCATCGCCAGTGACAAACATAGCCGTGCCTTCGTCAACACCAATAGCCTGTTTACCAATGCCGATAGATGCCAACATTACGGCCATTCGCCCCATTCGGTCGCGCTCATAAAAATGGGTATCGGTAATGATGTTCGACATCACAGGTGTTTGTAAAAATGCCGGCGATATATTCATCGTGTTGTGACATAAATCAGTAACCACTTCTTCACTGATGGCGCCAAGAACGCCATCAGGGTCATATACATAGTTGCCCTGAATCGCATTTCCGGCTGATGTGCCGCCAATAACACCGTTTTTGCCATACACGTGATCAAGCGCCTGTTGCAGTGCTGTGCCTTCCCACAGATTTAAATACTCAGACTGGTCACCACCAGATACAAATACAAATTCCGCTGACCGTACAGCCCAATCAACATAACTAGAGTTAGCGTCTGCAACAGAATCGACAATAATGGTTTCTACCGAGTCTGCGCCTGTTAATGGCAACAGATAGTCGTTGTAAGCGTCAGTGCCAGAAGTTCTCAGCACCACGACATCACCGCCACTGATATGCGGTTTAACGCGCTGACTGAAAGACGCATCAACGTCAGTACCACCGCCCATCAATAGGACGGCGCCTTGGCTCGGTAGCTCTGGACAAACATCCTCGTGATTTCCAACCAAATTCGACGCTATTGAGTTGGGTTTAGCCGGTCGGCTTCCGTATGTGTTACAGGCGGCACTGCCCGTTCCCGAGTCGGGAAAAGAGACGGTTAAATCGTACCATCCTGTACCATCGTAACGGCTGACTTTAAGGTAATAATCGCCCGACGAAGCAGCGTAAGCTCCTGTCTCAGGTACACGAGAACTCGCGCCTGATGCGACCGCGGTGCCGGAGGTGCGATACAGATCCCAATCAAAATCATCTCGGCTGTTATGATCTAATACAATCGCTATTTCCCCGCCCTCTTGCACGGAGAAAAAATACCAATCTTGATCTCGCCGATTGTTGATACTGCCTTCGACTAACACTCCGCTACACAAGGTTCCGTTAGCATTGGCTTCCGAGTTGTTGTTTTCGGTTTCTGCGGTAACACAGGCATGAGTTGTGTTTGCCACAAATACCGCAGCAAACGACAAAAGTATTGACGTTTTCATTCAATTTTCCTTCAACTTTTTTATTGTTTTAAAAGGCGCCGACGGTCGTCAGCTATAGATGCAAAAGCTCGAGCGAGCGTTGCACACGAACCTATTCGTCAAACCATTCCGAGAGATGGAAGTCAGCAGAACAACCACTCATTAAGAGGCTGACTTGAGACTTACCAAGAATGGGTATCGAATAGCTCATTGAATTCCGAAAACGATGTTTTTTTGACCACCCCATCATTCACCAACTTATTGGCGATGTCAACGCTGGGTCCTTCCCACGCCATCAAAATCAATTCAACACAACCTTAAAAACAAATAAATACAATTACTTAAAGCAAATTTCAATGTTGATTTAGAGCGCTTCAAAAAGGCGTATGGCACATACCCAAAAACTATGTTCAACAATATACCTTGCATTACAAGGTATATTGCATTATAAAATAAAAAGCACATTAAATAGGCAGTGAATGAGATGGAAAAAGATAACTCCGCAGCGAAGTGGGACGTCCAATTGCGCAAAGGCACGCTTGAAATGGTTATCCTTGCCGCGCTGAAAGGTCGGTCACTGTATGGTTTAGCATTGTTAAACCTACTGCAAAAATTAGAAACCACCGCAATTACCGAAGGTACCTTGTATCCGCTACTCGACCGTTTAAAAAAAGACGGTGTTGTTGATGCACAGTGGGTACAAGAGGGAACAACCAGACCTCGAAAATATTATTCCCTAACAGCAGATGGGGAAACAAAACTCAATGTCTTAACGGATCGCTGGCGTAAGTCTGTCAGCGATATGGAATTCTTACTCGCCAATCCCGGACCGGCGACGTTCTAAGATTAAGGATCTCATTATGAATTACGATACACAGATCAATCAGTACCTATCTACTCTAGCTAAATACATGTCCCGTTTAGACTCGGCACAAGTGAACGAAGTGATTAGAGAAATTGAAAGTCACATTTATGACGTCATCGATAATGCGGAAACTCAAGGTAGTCCCATCGAAATTGACGAGGTTTTAGCTCGTTTCGGCTCACCTCGTCAGCTAGCACAGCAATACAGTGATCACTTGCTAATGGGTACGCCACCCCCACCGGGATTTAATGCATTACGAACAGTCAAAAAAGGGGTCACCGCCAGCATTTTCTTTGGCACAGCCTTGGTAGGATACTTACTTGGTTTAGTACTTATCGCTATCGGCGCGTTAAAGGTGTTTTTACCTGATTCGGTGGGCGTATGGGCAAATGACCACGGTCAAAGTGTCGTAGTCGGTATCGTTGATCACACGCCAGTATCTAGCCAAGAACTGCTTGGCATGTGGCTGATCCCCGTTGGCATTATTTGTGGTGTCGCGGTCTTATTGCTAACACACCGTTTGCTCAGTGTCCTAAAGCAATACCGCTAAGACTGAGGATCTCTACCCATGAAAACCATACTTCGATATCTCGGCCATTTTTCAGCGGTAACGGTAATACTGCTCATTGTTGGATTTGCCGTGCTAGTCAGTCAACACGGCACAGTAGGACTGCCCGCAGACCAACTCGCTAAAACCGTCGGCAATGAAGGACCTCACGTTTTCTTTGAGGGCGAAAACTTGCAAGCAGAATACATCAGAGGCAATCGGGAAGAGGGTTTTTACAAAGAAACCCTAACGCTAAAACCGGATGAAACTCATTCACTGGATGTATATTTTCCCCTTACCAATTCGACGTTTCAGGTAGATTATTCACCCATTTCTGCAACACCGCCCTCCACGTACTCAGATACGGCTCCTATTGTTGCGATTTCCGATTTGGAGGGTAACTTAGGGACATTTATCGACTTTCTCAAAACCCATGGCGTGATCGATAGCAACAATCAATGGCGCTTTGGCTCTGGCCACTTGGTTCTCATTGGCGACATGGTCGACCGCGGATTCTCTACCACCCCTTTGTTGTGGTTTGTGTATAAACTCGAACAAGAAGCACTGCGTTCAGGCGGTCGATTGCACTACATTGTTGGCAATCACGAAATCAAAAATCTACAAGGTAACTTTCATTCCGCGGCGGATAAGTACTTTGCAATCGCGGGGATTTTGCAACGCCAACAATACGAATTGTTCGGGCCAGATGCCGCTATCGGCCGTTGGTTGGCCAGTAAAAATGTTATCGAAAATATTAACGGACACTTGTTCGTTCACGGCGGTATTCATCCAGACATCAATCAGTTAGATATGTCGATTGATGAAATGAACGCAACGGTCCGTGAGCACTATCGACAGTTTTACTACCCCAATGCGACGCTAAACAACAATGTCGATTTACTCACGTCCACCAAGACAGGCCTCGCATGGTATCGCGGTTATTTTCGAGGTGACGTCGACGCTAATCAGGTGAAGCAAAGTCTGACCTCACTGGACGCTAAGGCCGTTGTTGTTGGCCATACATTGCAGTTTAGAGTTAATGCATCCCTCGACAACCAAGTTTTCGCAATCGACGTAAAACACCCAGACGATTACAGTGCCAGTTTCCCACCGAAATCATCGGAAGGCCTTTTGATAGAAGATGGAAAGTACTATCGTCTATTGGCTGACGGTGAAAGAATTGCAATCTAGTCTCACTGGCCATACTAAAAGGGTAAGGAAAGTGAAAAGAGTACATGAACATGATTTTTCGCCAAGCGACACACAACGACTTGCCTGCTCTTCTCGCTTTAGAGCAGGCGGTAGTCGAGGCTGAACGCCCTTTCAATGACGCCATTAAGCCAAACGACGCGACTTATTACGACTTACCTGATTTGCTTGATAGTGAACAATCCTTGTTACTGGTGGCAGAGCAAGAAGGCGAAGTTGTCGCGACTGGCTATGGTCAAATTAGGCCTTCGAAAGCCTCACTAGTTCACGAATCTCATTGTTATCTTGGGTTTATGTTTGTGGCACCACATTGCCGAGGTAAAGGGCTCAACCAGCAAATCCTTGATAAGCTAATTGCATGGAGTAAAAGCCTCGATGTGAACCATTTTTACCTCGATGTTTATGCACAAAACCACGCCGCCATCCGCGCCTATGAAAAGGCCGGATTTACATCCAATATGATTGAGATGAAACTGAGTTTGTAACGCAGCTCAGCTGTTTACATCAGCCCATTTTAAACCAAACTTCGCGAGGTATTTTTGTAGTCTCGAAGAATCGTTGGCTTGGGCTTTCTTAGTACGACTCACATTGAATAGCGCGCGTCCTGCCGAGGCCATACTTTTGTGTTCTCGACACACCCTGAGTACATAGCTCAGCTGGTACTGGTCAAAATTGTCGATGTTTTCAATCTGCTGAACTGACAGGTAAGATTCAAGAGAATTGTCGCCATAACGTGCGTTTGACGAATGCCACAAACGTCGTAGTCGCGACATCTCTAGGTCAACATCACCAACGGCAATACGCGATGAGTCAGCTAATGTACATAACCGTGTAATGGCAGAGCTTAAATCTCTAAAGTTGCCTTGCCATGTTGCGTCATTTGACGTTGCAAAGCGCTCAAATTGGGCTCTAGCTTCTTTGTTAAAACGTACATTTTCACCCATCTTTTGAGCATACAAAGACAGCTCAAAATCGATATTGGCCGGGATATCTTCCTTGCGATCTTTCAGTGCCGGGAGTTCATAAGTCCACATATTAATACGCGCGAACAAATCCTCTCTGAATCGACCGTTTTGAATCTCGTGCTGAAGATTGCGATTGGTACCCGCAATCAGCTGAAAATCACTCTGTAGTGCTTTGTCACTGCCGACGGGATAGAAGGTTTTGTTCTCAATAGCATGCAACAACATGGCCTGCTCTTCTAATCCAAGCTCACCAATTTCATCTAAAAACAGTACGCCTTGATTGGCCGTCAGCAAATAACCATCGCGTTCCTTCTGTGCACCTGTAAACGCGCCTTTGGTATGCCCAAACAGTGCTGCCATCGCGTTTTCACCACGCAGCGTGGCACAGTTTACCGATACTAAATCGCCTTTGAGCATATCGCGACGCTTCTTCAATTGAAAAATACGCGTTGCCAACTGACTTTTGCCTGCGCCCGTTGGACCGGTAAGCAACATTGGATCGGTAGAACGAATCGCGACCTTCTCAATTTGCGCAATCAATTGGTTAAAGGCCTTATTCTTAGTGGCTATGCCGCCTTTTAGAAAGTCTTTACCTTCCTGATGCTCAATATCAAAGCGCGACGCCAATTGGTCGTACTTTGATAAATCCAAGTCGATAATTTGAACATGACCGATTGAACGGTTTGGATTATTTCTATCAGGTGAGGTTTGAATGAGACGGCCGGGAAAGTGTCGGCTTTCCGTGAGTAGGAACGCACATATCTGCACGACATGAGTGCCAGTAGTGATATGAAACAGGTAATCATTGCTATCTGTGTCGAATTCTTGTTGATGACACCAGTCGTATAGTTTGGCGTAAACTTCCTCAAAATCCCAAGGGTTGGCGAAGTTGACAGTATGTAAGGTAGTGCAAGTTTCCGGCGACACACTCTCTATGTCGACAGCGATATTGTTTGCAAGGCGCTCACTGTGATTATCGTGAATCATGTGAAGTTCATCGATAACCAGGTCATCTTGGCTACATAGGCTTACATTAGGTCGCCATTTAGCCCAACGGTCTGCTCGCTTCCCGACATAGTCGAGCTGGGTTCCGATTAAACTTACCGCCACTGTCTTCTTCAAATCAATATATCCTAATAGATAAATCCGTATAAATATGAGTATATTTTAAGTTACTAATCAACTCAAAACACTTATTAAAAAACTCACCAAAAAACAAAATAAACCAACAAATTCATTAACATAAAAATAATTTTCCTAATAATTTCATACCTTGGCACATCACTTGTAATAGATAGGGTGTTGCCAATATGGTTGTGATTCAAACTATCACACCGGTGCACTGAACACTGTGACTGTGTATGCCTTGGTTAACGAATCGATTGAGTAGCTCAATTGGAAAGAGCGGCGAAATGACTTCGCAGGTCGTGGGTTCAATTCCCACCTTAATCGCCAAATTGTCCTTTGGATAGGAGATTGTTCCAAGCAATTAGGAGGTTCGAATCCTCCTCTTTAGGTAACTCAAATAGGTAGAGTAGCGAACATTTAATTCGTTGGTTGTGGGTTCGAGTCCCACCCTTAAAACATGTAAAGAGATAACAAGGTTGATAAGCGGCACTGACCCCTTGTTCAACTACGCCACTGGTGAATGCGTATCGGCAAGCAGGAAGCTCCCCGATACGATGAAACCCAAGGCCTGGCTGAACGACGTTAGCGTCCCTTATCAACATCCTCGCACAAGGTGAGGAAGAAAAAGGAGTTTAACCATGATACTGAATACACTTTTCGGCAAAACCGTAAAAATCGCTGAAAACCAACGCGTGCTTGCGTTTAAAAATCAACAATTAGTGAGCGTGCTGACGCCGGGAAACCACAAGTTTTTCGACTTAAAAAATGAATATGAATTCATCAGTTTTGACATTAACAACGTGTATTTTTCTGAGAAAAATACCGAACGGCTTTATCGTCAAAATGCGGTTCTACACGAACACATTACCCATTGGTCGTTGGCTGCCAATGAGGCGGGCTTGTTATTCGTCGATGGAATGTTGCGGGGCATAGTGGCACCCGGAGAAAACCTGTATTTGTGGACAGATGCAGGAGACTATCAACTTGAACGCGTTCAAATTGATGAACACCTCGATGTCGACAGTAAATTAATGTTTTTAGTTAATCGTGCTGGTGCTAATACCGCCACACGTTTGATAAGAAGTGAGCGAACAACGGCGGTTAAGCCAATAGCAGAAATCGTGGTGGCAAAAGAGCATGTTGGGCTGTTGTATATCAACGGGCGTTACATACGCAAACTCGAACCGGGGCATCATGGGTTTTGGCAGTTCAATGACACGATAGAAGTAAAGTCGTTTGACTGCAGAACTCAGATGCTCGAAGTATCCGGACAAGAGATCCTGAGTAAAGACAGGGTGAGCTTGCGGATTAATCTCAGCGCCAGCATCAAATTGGACGATGCGCAATTGGCTGCAAGGAGTGTGGATAAGCTTGAAGACTACGTCTACAAGACACTGCAGCTGGCGCTTAGGGAAGCGGTTGGGACAAAAACGCTCGACGATATCCTAATCGACAAACTGTATGTGAATGAAACCGTAAAAGAGCTCGTTGCAACCCAATTAGCCAATGTGGGAATAAACTTAAGGGCTGTCGGTGTGAAAGATATTATTTTGCCCGGTGAAATGAAGGCGATTCTCAACCAAGTGGTTGAGGCGCAAAAAGCCGCTGAGGCCAACGTAATCAAACGTCGTGAAGAAACATCCGCGACGAGAAGCTTACACAATACCGCTAAGGTTATGGAAAACAATCCAACACTGATGCGCTTAAAAGAGCTAGAGGCACTGGAAAAAGTTGCCGACAAAATTGAAAGCCTAACCGTATACGGTGGCTTGGAAGGGCTGATGAATGGGGTAGTAAAGATTGCCTAAACCCAAGCAGTGCCTGGTGCACTGCTTATCTATCAGCCAATCAAAAGGATAAATGAGAATGACGAAATACAACCTAATTGAAAAAACAGGCCATGCGCCTATCAAAGCTTGGACCAAAGGCGTGCCATTCGAGCCTGAAGCAAAGCAACAACTTGAGAATATCGCCAGCATGCCACTTGTACACTCTCATATTGCGGTTATGCCGGATGTCCACATGGGTAAAGGTGCCACCATTGGTAGTGTGATTCCCTCTGTTGATGCGGTGATCCCAGCAGCAGTAGGCGTTGACATAGGGTGTGGTATGGTCGCAACCAAAACCACGCTGACAGCAAGCGATTTGCCCGACAATTTGTCAGGTATCCGTCATGCGTTTGAAGCCGCGGTGCCTCACGGTAGAACGTCGAGAGGCAGAGGGCAACGAGACCGCGGTGCATGGTACAACATTCCGGATGTTGTCGCAGGAGAATGGGCAAAACTGGAAGCGCGGTTTGAACGAATTTGTGAAAAACATCCAGCGATAAAAAAGAGTAACCACGTCAATCACTTGGGTACGATGGGGACGGGGAATCACTTTTTGGAATTGTGTTTGGATGAACATGATGCGGTATGGATCATGTTGCATTCAGGCTCTCGCGGCGTAGGAAACCGAATCGGTACCTATTTTATCGAGCTGGCCAAAAAAGAAATGCAGCGTCACCAAATCAACCTTCCCGATATGGATTTGGCCTATTTGGAAGAGGGTAGTGAATACTTTGATGACTATGTTGAAGCCGTTGAATGGGCCCAGGATTTTGCCAAAAAGAACCGAGAGATTATGATGATCAATGCTATCTCGGCGTTGCGTAAGCAGATTACCAAACCCTTTTCGACAGCCGATTTGGCGGTAAACTGCCATCACAACTACATCTCACGGGAGCATCATTTTGGAAAGGACTGCTATGTAACGCGTAAAGGCGCGGTGAGAGCACAAGCAGGTGAGATGGGCATTATTCCAGGTAGTATGGGTGAGCGCTCATTCATTGTGAGAGGGCTGGGTAACCCAGAGAGCTTTAATAGTTGTAGCCATGGCGCGGGACGCGTTATGTCCCGTACCAAAGCGAAAAAAGTGTTTAATATTCAAGACCAGATCGATGCAACACAAGGTGTAGAGTGCAGAAAAGATGCATCGGTGATCGATGAAATCCCTCACGCTTACAAAGACATTGAGAAAGTCATGGAAGCGCAACAAGACTTGGTTGAAGTGGTATACACCCTCAAGCAAATCGTGTGTGTAAAAGGATAGAAGATGGAATACCTAATCATTGACGGCGCGCAAGGAGAAGGCGGCGGTCAAGTGTTACGGTCAGCATTGACCTTGTCGATGCTGACCCAAACACCTATTGAAATTAAGAACATTCGAGCGAATCGCCAAAAACCCGGATTGATGCGCCAACACCTCACATCGGTAATGGCCGCGCAGCAAATCTGTGATGCGATACTCGACGGAGCCGAGTTAGGTTCAACGGGAATTCGCTTTGCGCCCAATCAGGTAAAAGCGGGCAACTATCATTTTGCGATTGGTTCGGCAGGCAGCACAGTTTTAGTATGCCAGACCATTTTGCTGGCATTGGGAATGGCCGACGGTCCATCAAAGGTGTCCTTTGAAGGCGGCACACACAATGGTATGTCGCCGTCGCTGTGTTTTTTTACTGAAGCGTTTTTACCGCTGCTTAAACGAGCCGGAATTGCGTGCAAAGTCGAAGTGACATCGCTGGGGTTTTATCCCGCGGGCGGCGGGAAGTGGCAAATACACATTGAACCGACGTCCCAAGTGAACAAACTAGACCTTTTTGATGGTGAAACACTGCATTCTGATATTGAGGCGAATAGCGCACTCAAAGCAATAGTGAGCGGGCTACAAAGTAAGATAGGTGAACGAGAAATTCTAGCGGCGCGAAAGTCACTTTCTTGGGGTACGGCAAAAGCTACGGTTGAGCAAGTGAAAACACCAGGGCCGGGCAACAGTTTTCAAATTCATGTGAACGCGAAAACCCATACGAATGTGTTTGAAGTGACAGGCGAAGTCGGCGTAAGTGCTGAAAACATCGGGAAACGGTGCGCGGGACGCGTTAAAAAATGGCAGCAGTCAGGTGCGATTGTTGAAGAACACTTGGCTGATCAATTGCTGCTTTTAATGGCTGCGGCAGACGGCGGGCGATTCACAACGACGGCACCCAGTACGCATACCCTGACAAACATTGATGTCATCAGACACATCACTGGGTTATCAATAACGGTACAACCGCAGTCCGATACACTGTGGATAGTATCACTGGAATAGGGCTCACCATTTGAATGAGCCCAATGTAATGCAAACAAGGAATTGAGCACAATGGGCACATTATCTAACACCTATCTAGTTGGCGGCGCGGTCCGAGACCGATTGATGGGTATCGCATCCAAAGACCGCGACTATGTGGTTGTTGGTGAAACACCAGAGACAATGCTGGCCAGTGGTTTTAAGCCGGTTGGTGCCGATTTTCCCGTCTTTTTGCACCCAGAGAGTAAAGAGGAATACGCCCTAGCGCGTACAGAGCGAAAATCTGGCAGAGGTTATCACGGTTTCGATATCGCAAGCGATCCTTCGGTTACACTCGAAGACGACCTTGCTCGGCGAGACCTCACCATCAACGCTATGGCATTCGATAACAACGGGCAACTCATCGACCCATACAATGGCTATGCTGACCTTCAAGCAAAAATGCTTAGGCACACGACCGAGGCTTTTGCAGAAGATCCACTGCGGGTCTTGAGAGTAGCGCGTTTCATGGCCAGATATGGCAATGAATGGCAAATACACCCTGATACTCAAAGATTGATGTTGTCTTTGCGTGACAGCGGCGAGATGAGTCACTTGGTCCCCGAGCGTGTGTGGAAGGAAACCGAAAAAGCGCTGATGGAACCTCACCCGCATCTGTATTTCGAAATACTGCTGGGTTTTGGTGTGTTTCCCGAACTTGAAGCTATGGTGGGTATTCCGCAACCCGCTGAATATCATCCAGAGGGGGATGTATTTACCCATACCATGTTAGTGGTAAAGCGAGCGGCAGAGTTGGGCTTTGACCTATCCACCCGTTTTGCAGCACTGACTCATGACTTCGGCAAGGCTTCGAGCTACAAAACCCATGGCCGTCTAGCCGGACATGAACAAGAAGGGGTTGAGGTCATCAAGGCATTTTGTCGGCGTTTGAAGCTGCCGAACTACCTTACCCAAATAGCCATAATGATGAGTGATAATCATACGCGATGTCATCGGATTTTTAGTCTTACACCTAAGAAACTGCATAAGTTATTGGTGACGAAGTTGGATGCAATTGCTCAGCCTTTAAGGCTAGAGCAAGTCCTTAACGCCTGTATCTGCGATGTACAAGGTAGAGGGCCAACGATGGTCAATACGGCCTATCCGCAGGCAGATTTTGCCAAGGCGCTGGTTGAGTGTTTGATGAGATTCGACAAGAAAGCGGCTGCGCGTGAAGCCATCAATATGGGTAAAACAGGGGAAGCGATTGGTGAATGGATTCGGGTGAAAGAAATCGATGAAATTCGAGCCTACCTCAAAGAGCAACACCAATAAACTAGAGACATTAAAATGGAGTCATGACGTTGTCATGAAAACGATATGGAAACGAAAACACACTCCGCAGCGATACCTGACACAGTACGTGAGGAGGTATTAAAACGAATTGCATTGGCTGAGAAGCAGCACAACGTGAAAGTGCTACTTGCAGTGGAATCGGGTAGCCGAGCATGGGGGTTCGCAAGTCCCAACAGTGACTATGATGTGCGCTTTATCTATGCACGTCAAAAAGACTGGTATCTCACTTTGGATGTGGAAGATAAACGCGACGTAATCGAATACCCGATTGTCGATGAAATCGATATCAATGGATGGGATGTTAGAAAGGCACTGAAGCTATTCTGGAAATCCAATCCGGCATTCATCGAATGGATTCAGTCGCCCATCGTGTACTTGGATAGAGGACATTTCGCGACGCATGCCAGACAATTGTTACCCAGTGTTGCCTCGTCTCAAAGGGGAATTTATCACTACTTGCATATGGCAAAGGGTAACTTCCGAGAGTACTTAAAAAAGGACGTCGTCCCGCTTAAAAAATACTTTTATGTACTTAGGCCATTGTTAGCGATTCAATGGATAGAAAAGTATGACGAACCAGCACCAATTGAGTTTGCCAAGCTTCGGGCCTTGGTATCAGAAGATGAAGCCCTCGATAGGGCGATATCCGACTTACTTGCGCGCAAAAAGGTTAGCCTAGAAAAGGAATATGCGCCGGCCGTGCCTGAACTCAACGCCTTTATCGCTTCTGAGCTCGCAAGGCATACCGAAAATCCGCCGGCTCCAGATTCCAGAGAGATCGAGTTCGATAGGCTAAATCAGCTTTTCACATCAGTTTTGGAAAGCCATCTATGAAGTATCGCCCTCACCAGAGGGCGTTTTTCAACATCCCAAGTAAACTGTTTAGCTCTGCGATAATTAGAAGGCAGGGAGTCACATGAACAATTGGCAACACCCCAAAAACGATGGTTGGCGTGAAGTACAATATGACCTTGGGCTAGAAGGAGAAAATGCAACAAACCTTTCATTTTTACTCAACCAAGCTTGCCACGTTTATCACTGCTTCGCCGAGGGTACTTGGAAATCCGATGATAAGGATAGCTATGCACGAATGGTTTTAGACTACATAACAAGATTCCCTCAACTAGAATCCAGGCTGCTGAGAACAGGGGATAGAGTTATTAAGATGTTAGTTTATCGGGCAATAACGTTGCGTCACATTGAGTGCCACAGCTTATAAATGACAAAAGACTGTAGTTTGCTGTGCGCATAGTAAAACCGCTTTTCAATAAATCCGTTTCTTATTACACTGCCCCAAAAGGATTTTTCAACTTCAAATACAGGGTCGTATGAAAAAACAACTAGCTTTTATTTTTCTAACAGGTATCAGCGCAATTTCCCATTCTGCGGAGAGCATTTTCACTATTGAAAACGTAGGAATGAGCCGAAACACTAAGTCTGTCTTTATTGAAACCAAAGAGGGCATACCAAATACCACATGCCCAGCTAATAAACTTTTTAGATTGGATAGCTCAGATACGTTAGCCGAACATTTTCTTTCAATATCACTTGCAGCTCACGCGCAGAACAAAACTGTTATCGTTGGCTATGAAACAGACGAGTGTTTGCATTCTGGCACAGTGGTTAGGTACATCAAAATTCTAAAGTAATCTACATATGAACTAAAATATGCCCTCCATCAAGAGGGCTTAAACAAAAGCTAGGACGACCATTTTTTTGGTAGTCGGAAATAACGGAAAACTGCTTTTTAAGGACTATTTCAATGAGATTTATATTCGCCGCACTAACTCTATTTTCTGGTTTTTTGCATGCCAATAGTTGCACTCCAGACGGGTGTAAAGGAAAGGCCACAAACATAATAGAACGACTGTATGTCTCCGGATATTCCGATGGTAGAGTTCTTATCAAACCGAAGGTCTCGACACAATCATTGGACTGTACATTAATTGAAGGGCAATTTCTCACCCTGCATTCTAACCACGTTTTGTTTGAAGAAATCTATTCCGGCCTGCTGACTTCCATAGCAACAAACAAAGAAATCTTTATTCGAATTAAAAACAAAACTAATAACTGCGAAGTGTCATATATTATGATGTGGACGTAATAGCGTTTTACGATTCGTTTACCTGATTTTGTTATCGACCTGTAATGAATGGTTGTAGTGATTTATACAAAAGGCTGACTTCTAAATGCGGCTTCCCATTATTGTCAACAGACCGTAAAAATCGGCAACCCAAATCAATATTATTTAAATAAAAAGTTGTAATCGACGCAATATGCTACGAGTCTATGGGAATAGAGAGGCTTTTTTGAGTCGATAGCAATTTCTTAGTTGTTTGTCCTATCGAGTAATTGACTGCAGATGCATTAGTGAATGTTCGAAAAAAATACTATTCGAGCAATTCACTCGAGCGGAGATTTCACGTTGACGTTGCATAACGCGGCTTTTTTATAGACGATTTACAATGCCATACACGTTTTCACACGCTGTCGTATCTCTACCTTTGTCTTTGGCCTCACGGGGAAGAATCCCAATCGCCGCAGTAGCGGTAGGCAGCATGTCTCCTGACTTTCCTTATCTTTTGTCACTGACACCAACTGAAGCCCCAGGTCATTCTATATTGGGCGTTTTAGTCTACTGTTTCCTTCCATCACTACTAATACTGACACTGTGGTACCTATATATAGAAAAGCCGACTCTCAGCTTCCTACATTTACCCCATCGAGCATCGTCATCGAAGAGAACGCCTCGTTTGACAATAGCACTTGGTGTGTTGATTGGCGCATATAGTCATATACTTTGGGACGCGACCAGTCACTCTTACGGCGTATTTGTCGTCAACAGTACATTCTGGCATCGAGAAGTACTTTCTCTGCCGCTGTATAAATGGAATCAATATGGCAGTGGCATAGCCGGGTTGGCAATATTGCTTGTTTGGTATGTTTATACCGTCGTTAATAATCGTGATAAATCATACAGAGGCCATTTTTGGACTGGCATACTGATTTATACGGCCTGTATTAGCAGTTTCGTCTTATTCGCCAATGTGTTTCATGAATCAGCTCGTTTATCTGAGTTTGCTGTGCATACAGCCATCGGCGTTATTGATGGGGGTATTGTTGGTGCCTGCCTGTACGCAACTTGGGTACAAATCCTGAAACCAAAGCAATAAGCCGAGTAAGGATTCGCAGATTATTGATAGTAACAGCGCTTTCTCGCACCACAAGGAAGGAGAATAAAATGAAAAACAGCGAAGCCACCCATCAAGCTATCTATTCGAAAGTAAAACAAATAGAGGCGTTCGAAAACATGAAACCATCCCCACTAGATAGCCCAATGATATCCATCGCCCTATTTGTGGTCTTTATAATGGTAGTGTTATTTCTACCCGATATTTCGGGCAAAGAGGCGATTTACTTTTTTATCCCCATAACATCAATACTCCTAATAGGCAGCCATGAAAGAAACAAACAACTACACAAAAAGGTCGATCTTCTGTTTGAGATAGTCAAAGCTGAAGCCAGTTCAACGGCAAAAATACAAAATAATGACAATAATCCACTTTAAATTATTAATAGCATTCAACATTGCTTTGCTTGTCCTCGGCGGAACGATTGATTTCATTTATACCTCAGAAAGCGTATATCAAATTTACGAATTCGCAGATTCATTGTCCTCTGAAAGTGTGTTTCCAAATCAGACATTTGAACTGGTATATGCCTGCTTTTCACTTTTTATCATGCTCGGGGCGTATGTTGGAATGTGGATGACTAGGAATTGGGGAAGGTGGTTGTATATTCTCTCCTATTTCAGTTATTTGCCTTTTTACTTTACGTCAGATGTTTATATTACAAGTGCCATAGCGCAGTGCGTCTATGACTTAACGATGATGACATCTGGAGCTATTATCGCCTTCGCTTATAGCCTGCCGATAACCCTCCTTTTTAATAATCGAAGTACGGCACACACGATTTGAAAAACGCCCCCTTCTGGGGGCGCGACTTAGAAAATGTTGAACACTTTTTGTGGCTAAAAGCTTCCGTACGACGAGATTGTTTCACCACTGTTTCCCACCACTATAGTGCGATGAGCCTCAGTCTTCCATGGCCATTCGAAGTGTTTAATCTGTTTGGAAATCACATCATCACTTACCGCATAGGCACGGCATTGGTTATTATGCCGTATCTGCTTTTCCTCTATCTGGAATACGACTAACGTAGTCAAAGCGCCGTATTGCTTTCCAATTAAACACAAAGCCTCGCGAAAATCACTGCGCAAATTTGTGGCATCCCAAACCACATTCTGTTTGTTTGCTAGCGCGCACTTCAGCGCTTTTTTGGCATGCTGTAACACTTGTCCACGACGCTTTTGGCTTTCGCGTTTACCGTTTATCTTGGCCCGCATATCATCCAATGAAATCTTCTCAAAATCGGGTAGATTGTTTTCGACCCAAGTTGTTTTGCCGCTACCGCTAATACCACATGTAATGTAAAAGTGGCTGTACTGCTGGCATGATTCAAAGTTTTTTGCGATGGCCTCTTGCACAGTGCACACGCTGCCTGTGGCAAGTTGATTGATTGCATAGCACTCTAAGAATGTTTGTCGGCTTTCGTCAGTAAAAGCCTGGATCTGCGCCAACAAAGGAAGTTGAGGCTGCTCTACATGCCACAGTGCGTAGTCTTCAACAAACAAACGATATTGATGCAACAACTCCATTTGTAAGTCGAAGTCAGCACATTCTCTACCACGCATGTCAGCGACTTCCAACCAATACAGAAGCGCAAGATCGGCTTTGCACGCCAAGCTAAAAAAGTCACTGAATTCAAGCTGTTTTCTCACGATTAACATCTTTGGCATATTGTGAAATGCAACCAATCCCAACACCGTTGACACCACTTGATAAGAAACAGGTAGTTTGATCAAACGCAATGCCAAATAGTTTGCACCTATCAATTCATGTTTAGGCGCAACGACTCTTTCCACGCCATTGATATCTCGACGCCGAGTCGTTATTGGTTTCGCAATATCGTGCAGTAGCGCAGATAGAATGAGTATTTGTCGTTGCTCTCCATTCAAATATGAAGCTTGGGTATCGAGCAGTACATACAATTCTTGTAGCACCATGTTGGTATGAATTGCTACATTGCCTTCGCCATGCCACTCACTGTCTTGCTCCGTTTGTTCAAACTTGTTGAGCAATGGAAAACTATCGCCAAGATAGCTTAGACACTCTTCAAATAATGGCTTGCCATGAGTTTTTAGGCTGTCTAGCCACAAACATAAATTACTCATGCCCCTCCTCCTTTTGATCATCAAAGTGAGAAACCAGGCCATTGACTATCATTTCATTGTGCATCCAATGGGCACTTGTCTTAACGTGCTGCTTTCTTACCCACTTGGCCACACTTATTGCAAAAGTATCATAGTGAAACGAGTCCGCTAGCCTCACGACATAGCCTTCTTGCGTCTCAGTGTTTATTGTCAGACCCTGCAGTAATTTTTGCGATCCTATGCCTTGATATAAGACTTTTGGCGTTACCAACCCCAACGATAAAAGAAAGGCTTTGGTTCTGTCCCAACTCAAACAAAAATTCGCCTCATCCCAAACGGAAAAAGCCAGAAAATAACTTGGCAAAGTTCGGTAATCAATCGAATGCTTTGCATATAAATTTTCACCGCACACTCTCCACCCTTTGGGAATTCGATAGCCAATCTCTCCTTGAAGCGCTTTAACCCAAGCTCGTGAAGGGTGATAGCGGCTATCCAATGACCGAGCATGAATCGCATCTCGATATATGGTGGTATTCTCACCGTCCATTTTTTCTGTGATGACGACCTCCTTACCCTCAAAAACAGTAAAATCTTGAAGGTGGGTATCGTCTTTCGTAACCCCGGGAGACCATGAAAGGTGCGGGGTACGAGGATATTTAATTTTCATTGTAAAACTCCAACTCGCTTTTATAGGACGCCAGCGAACGCTGGCCCTGTTCAATTGGCACGGTGATCCCGGAAGCACTCTGCATCCATATCTCACCTTGTGCTGAGTGGGAATTACATGACCCTATCCTCTTAAATGAAGTTACTATTAGCCCGCCTTAACAGCGGGCAAGTATGTTGGCTTAGTGCGTATTAACGAGATCGATAACGGTTGTATTCAGCGGCAGATTGCAACTGTCGTCGAACTCCGCCGCGGCCTTCGCTCCCGCTTCTGCGATTTCTTGTGCAGATGCCGAGGTATCATACATAGCGTGCATAGCACCCAATGCAAATCGTCGGCCCGAACCGGTTGACCAGAAGTGTTCGTATTGGTGCACTTCTCGATAACTGCCAAATTCAAACAAACCGTGTTGATTCACTATAATTCCATCGATTTGATTGGATTCAACGGGTTGATTACGACCTTCGTTGGTCTCAATAAAATAATCGTCTTTGAATTTTTCATGTAATCCCAATAAGGTTTCGAAAATCTCCCAACGTGAGTTCAGTTTGAAACGTTCTGGCTGCACTTTCGCCAAGTGCTCAAGCACTTGGCAAGTTGCCGACCACCCTGTTACACCAATAATGCTGTTGTTGACTCGAATCAATTTACTCGAGTTGTTTAAGTATTTCGCATTGACTTGTGTTGAACCGAAATTCAATTGCGTATCAGCAGAAATACTGACTTTTCCATGTTTAATTGCTGCAGTAATCACTGTCATTTTTTTCACCTTGATGCCCAGCCCCTTTCGCGCTGCGACATACTTTCCATTGATTTTTTCTATAAGATTTCCAGTTCCTTTGCTGCTTTTGCCATTTGGCATTGAACGTCTCATAACCATGAGGAAAACAATGAGAGCAGCCGGACTCGTCACCATTAAAAATGCGAGAGACCATGACACTGGATAACTTGTGAGGCACATCAGCAAGGCCATATTCATTTTCGCCATAAGCTGTTGTTAACCGCGATTCTTTTTTCATTTTGCGCTCCGTTAGGTTAATACCTAAAAGAGCGCACCTTTAATGTCATTCATCATGGTTATCTCCTTTTATTCAACCAATGTGAAAGTGCGTCCTTTGAACACCTTCACTGGATTTCCTCTTTCTAGCGACCAATGTTGAGTCCATCGCGCTTGAGCTTGTGCTGCCTCGTGTTGAGACGATTGCTCTTCAAGCTTGCGCAGTAACAACGCCGTCGCCAGTCGTTTGTTAGCATGCTGACTGCGTTCACATTCCACCCGAACACTGATTCCCGAGGAGAGATGTATTGCCCTTACCGCAGAGTCAGTGGTGTTGACGTGTTGCCCACCAGCACCTGAAGCTCGGCACGTTTGATACTCGATATCCGCGTCGTGCTCAACAACGGGTAGGTCGAACGCTTGACCACCAAAAAACCAATTTTTGCGTTTGTAATTGGTTCTAAACGGGCTCGGACATACCCACAACATTGACCCATTCCATTGTTCAGCGAACGTCTTAACTGACACGTCTGACGCTCCCGTTAATTTGAGTAAAACAGAGCGAAAACAGGCCGATTTATCTGCCATTACCGATTCCACTTCGCTAGCCTCGATACCGTTTTTTGCCGCGAGCCTCACAACGTGTTGCGCAGCCATACCCACGGCAAAGCACGATTCCATCGGCCCTTGTCCCGAGGAGAGTTGTAGTAACATCATTTGCCACATTCTCCTTGGGTCTTAAAGGTCAATACCGGACGAAGTGTCGCAACAATAGAAACCAGCCCAGCGTCTACCAAATCACCCACTACAGACGCACACTTTTTGTAAGCCTGAGGGGCTTCGTCGTACAAAAGTTCTTTGTTGCCACAGATCACTCGGCTACCTAATGCTGTGCGCAGTAAATCTTCTTTTTTGTACTTATGACTTAACCGCCCTTGGCAGTCACCACGTTGCCATTTTCTGCCCGCGCCATGAGCAAGAGAAAATAGGCTGACATCGTGCGATTTACCCAGCGCGCAAGGTCTAACTAGATAGCTAAAGTCACCTCTCGAACCGGGAATCACCACACATCCTTGGTCACTCGGCGTCGCACCTTTGCGATGCAACCAGCCCTGTTGTCCATCAATAGACTTAGGAACAACGAGGTTGTGATTCACATCCAGAATCGGTTGACCCGATTCGCGGATCGCTTGTAAAAAGCGCTTTGCTATCAGATCTCGATTCAGTTCTGCCCACCTAACGGCTTCGTCATGCTTCTCGAGATAATCGCTAAAGTCGCTGTCAGGCGGCTTTAAGCCGTTGTGACTAAATCGACTCACATGGTCTACCAAGATGGATTGCCCTAAACCGCGCGACCCCGAATGCACTAGCAACTGTAATCGAGACTTATCTAGTCCAAGGGCTGCAAATGTCGCCTCGTCAACAACATCATCAATCGCTTGAAATTCCGCAAAGTGATTCCCTCCTCCTATGGTGCCCAGCGCCTTGTCATAGTCATCTGTTTCAATGCGTTTTTGCCGTTTTAAAGTGGCAATTTCCGCATCCCATGTACTGTCCAAAGGGTCTTCGACATCTATGAGCCGCTTAGCTAATTTTTCTACATTCACTTTGGCTAGTTTTACTGACGTTTGCCAAAGGCCCATACCACAGCCAATATCGTTGCCGACCAGCGCAGGGTACAAAGTGTTTCTTGTAAAAAACGCTGCACCAATGGGATAGCCTCGCCCTGGGTGCAAATCTGGCATGCCTGCTACGTGCAGCATGTCGTTTAGTTGTGATGTTTTAATCAATTGCTGAGTCGCTTTGCCCTCGATCCACGTTTGTGCAGATGCAATTAGGCTCACCGATTCAGCGAGTTTTTGTATGGTTGTGCCCATATACCAAATCCTTTCTCTTACGAGAATGTTTAAAAAAACGAAGGTGATTGGCAGGTCTTTTGACCGGGGCGTAGCTTTATAGGAAAGCTACCGAAATAGACTAGCTTCCTGCTACTTAGCGGAAATGACCTGCAAAGGGTTGCTTCGAATACATCATGTTTTCTACTCCTTTACAGTTAGTGGATTGACGAAAAAGTAATCGCTCAACGATTGAGCGAGCGCATAATAGACAAACAAAATTGAAGATTCAACAAAAAATTTACACTTAATTTGTTTTTATTTCGAGCTAAGCGATGGCGGATAAAGAATGTAAAACGATATCAACACTGAAGTGGGCTAGTATGGCTGACGCTAAACCGTAACGCCAAAAACACCAGCTAAATAAAAGACTTACCACCATATTACCAGCTATCGTCGCGCCGATTGCAAAACTGCTGCCCGCCCCGTAAGACACGAGTTGTGGCAGATGAGCTGCTCCAAACAAAACCGCAACTGTCACAAACACAGCCCAAACGGAAAAATGGGAAAGCGTCTGATTTCGCCACTTTTGGATGAGGAACAATACTAATGTCAGTAAGCCAAAACGAAACCAAACTTCTTCGCCGACTGCCGCACCTAAAGACACTAGCACGCCACCAATGACACCGCGAAAACCATAATCTGGCAATTCTTCCGGTAGATAAGGGCTTAACCAAACCCGTAACAACAACAGTAAACCACCCAAGCACACGCCAGTTACTAGAGCAAACGTCAGTCCGAAAAACGCCTTATCTGCGGCTTTTGCATTAACGATACCAATTCCTATTTTGGGCCCTAACATTAGACCAATCGCTATGGAAGGCAGACTCAAAATCGATAGAAAAGCGACGCTGGGCAACAGCTGAGGCAAATAATTTTCGCCAAGCTGCACGGCGTGATAAAAGGGAAATAAAATTTGACTCACTAATGTAAGTAAGTACAAACATACAAAAACAAACCAATGATTTTTGTTGATTTTTTCTTCATGCAATCCGCTTGCTTTCATCACTACCTCGTTGCCTTCCTTGCATCACAAACGCTAAGACAATACTGCGATTAACCTTACCGTTGAGTAACCTACCAAACCATGTTGCCCGAACTAGCACATCGTACAAGCCTAATGAGACAAACAAACTCACAACAAAGACTAGTGGTAACTTTATCCACCATGAAAAATCGAGCTCGGAAACGCCAATCTGGACAAAAATCACCACAGGTAAATGCAACAAATACACGCTATATGCAGCGTCCGCTAGATAGCGAGAGATGGCATTTGGCTTTGCAAAAAAACGACGACAAAAGCCTATCAGATTGGCAATGATTGACCACATAGTAACGGCATAGGCTAGCGCGTAACCGAGCTTGATAACGGCGTAATACGGGTGGCCAAATTGACGTTCGAAATTCGCTAAATACAAGCAAGCGGTAATGGCAAAACACATTGTTGTTAACGAATACCAAGATAAGCGTGTCAGCTCAGTGAAAAGTGCGTTGCATTGACAGAGCAACGCACCAATGGCAAAGCAAATCCCGTACAACGCTAATACTGGTAGCTGGGGTAAGAGTGATTTATCAGGCGTATCGATACTCCAACTCGACATAAACCACATACAAACAGTAGTCATCGCTACGACGCTCAGTCTTGTCGCCGCAAGATGCCAATTTGCACGCTTTTGCGTCTTTACAGACAACAACGGCTTAGCCACTGAATAGACGACGAGCATAATCGCTGTGACCAATAGTAAGTAATACAAAAACCACAAATGTGTGCCGGTGAACAAGCCTTGTGGTAATTGTTCGAAGGTTGCCAGAGTGCCTTGCCAGACTGATGCGAAGTTAATCTCTCCCTGCATATCTTGACTGCCGGCAATCCAGCCGGCAACTAACAGTGGCCTGAGTAGTAGCCAACCTAATATAAAGGGAATGCCGAGCCGAATGAGTCGACTTTTTGCCAAATTCCATATCGAACAATGCCTCAAGGCAAGGGTGGTAAAAAAGCCAGCGAGCGTAAAGAAAAGCGGCATTCTAAAAGAGTGGCTAATCACAACTAATGCCGGTATCGCGCTCGAAGTCGATACATCCATCACTGCCCAGCCAATAAACGACGGCATAAAAGACAAAGCGCCATGAAAGACAATACCCATCATAACCGCGATGGTGCGTATTACGTCTATATCGTGCATTCTCTGAACAGTCATTGTATTGCCCTTTTAGTAAAAACTGACTTGGTCAAGCTCGAAGTCAAAAGGCCCAGCTTGAAGGCCAAACGCAACAATACTCAGACTTTGAATAGTCTCGGTATTCAAGTCTGTTTGCTGGGACCAAGTACGGCGCATATCGTTAAATGGTAATTTTATGGTGTGAAACAGGCCGTCACTGGGAGCCATAACGAGTGAAGCGTGGTAGTCAAAGTTGGTCACATCTGTACTATTGGCTGATACAGATAAAGCGCCCTGATTGATTCGGATAGTCAGTGCTACCCCTTCGTATTGACTCAGGTTCTGAGGTGCCCCTTTCGGCTCGAGAACCAATACCGTGCTAGCCCAACCGGGTTGTCCCCTAGCAGGGGAAATATCACCAGAGACTCGCATTATCCCCTCGTTGAATGAGGCTGTGGCAGATGTCGCACCGCCAGCCATTTGGTCCGTCAACAGTTGCCTGGCGACACCAAAGTTGTTTTCTGATTGATGGTCGAAACTGTCTACAACAGAGGGGATATCAGCCTTGACAGTTTGACTGGCGGTAATCAAAAGCACCGCTGCAAAAATCGAGGTATTAAGAGGTAAAGTCATTTTTGTCTCCACGTATTCAAGTTGAGTGAGCTGCCTAAAATGGCGTCTTACTCAACAAGTGGTCTGCCGATAAAAAAAGGTGACAAGAAAAATGAAAAGAAAATAATTTTTTAAATTTGTCACCTTTTCGCAGCGATAAGGCACATACTCATTACACAGACTGAAAGGCAAAAATTTTTATGTTCAATCGAAAAGCTCGCTTCGCCAGCGCAGGAGATGCTGAACTCGTCATGCACTCTCTTGGCGGGAGTCGTGACGCGTTCTGCCATATTGTGACACGCTATCAAAACCTATTGTGCTCGTTGGCGTATTCCTCGCTTGGTGATCTCAAATACGCCGAAGACATAGCTCAAGAAACGTTTGTTGAGGCGTGGCGCAAACTGGAATCGCTACATGAGCCTGCAAAGCTCAAAGCATGGCTGTGCGGAATACTGCGATTTAAAATTAGCCATCACAGACGCCGCTCAACAGACGCATCTCTTCTCGACACTGACGAGAGTTTGGAAACAACAGTTTGTGATACTTCACCGAAAAACGATGAAAAGTTAATTGATGACCAACAACAAAAACTGATGTGGCAAGCGATTAAAAACCTCGATGCAAATTATCGCGAGCCATTGATACTTTTCTATCGTGAACAACAGTCGGTTTCTCGCGTCGCTATGGAACTCGATTTAACCGAAGAAGCGACCAAGCAACGATTATCACGAGGGCGAAAGTTACTCAAACAAGCCTTGGCGGATTACGTCGAAGACGCGTTGGCCAAAAGCAAGCCTGGCGCAGGTTTTACGAGTGCAGTACTACTGGCGATCAACGTTATCCCGGCGCCTGCAAAAGCAGCAGCCATAGGTGGCAGTGCGATAAAAACGGGCAGTGCTTTCAAGTTTGCTACGCTAGTGACATTTATGGCGTCGATTTCTGGGTTAATCAGTGCATTTTTCGGTTTACAAGCAAGCCTCGATCAATCTCGAACCCAGCGTGAGAGGCAACACGTAATACGCTCTGTAGTGGCGTTTATCGGTACCGCAATTGTATTTGTTGGAGGCTTGTTTAGTTTAAAACTTGTTGCCGATACAAACGAGTCGCTTCACCTTAGCTTATCTATTGCAGCGCATACACTGGTCCTAGTATTTGTCGCTACGTATTTTGCTTTGGTCGTCAAACTATTCAATAAAACCCGTGAAATCAGGGGTATGGAGAGAATTTTCCAACCCGAGGCTTTTTCTGGAGAGATAGATCAAGTTGGCTCAAACCGACGGGATATCAAGACCAAACTCACACTGTTTGGTGTACCTTTAGTCCATATTCAACTGGGTAGCTTAGAGCCAAACGAACCACCCGCATATGGCTGGATTGCGGGAGGCAGCCATGCTTACGGGTTACTTGTTGCATGGGGTGGTGTAGCCGTCGCGCCTGTCAGTGTAGGCATTGTATCGGTGGGCATAATTACAATAGGTAGCGTCGGCATTGGCATTTTCAGTACTGGCGCCGTGGCCATTGGCGTTATCGCATTCGGCACCTCAGCCATTGCTTACAAAGCGTATGCAGCGCTGTCGGCATTGGGCTGGGAAAGTGCATTTAGCAATGGGTTTTCGGCCGCTTGGGAAGCGGCTATTGGTCCTGTCGCATTTGCTCACCATGTGAATAGTGATTACGCTGGTGAGCTCACGAATTTGACCACTCTTGGCGCAACTTACCAATGGGTATTAGCCATCATCGCGTTAATGGTCATCATTCCATCTGCGCTGCATGCCAGAGCGGTACGAAAAAGAATTAAGCGATAAGCTGGCTGCTTTGATTGTGCCTCAAAAAAACAAAACGCCCGTCAATGTCGGGCGTTTTTCGAAGTGAGAGTCTGCGCACACTGACTATTAGCGCGCACGCTCTTGAAGTTTACTGCTTTTCTTTCGCAGTACTGTCCTCTTTGTATTTGTCGAACCACGCCAAGATATGCCCTACTTTTCGAGCTAAATTCGATGGCTTCGCGGCAATCGTATGATACGCACCTTGCATGCGTACCAAAGCACTCTCAACACCTTCTAAACGCAGCGCGCCATAATATTGTTCGCTTTCGCTCATTGGTGTTCTTACGTCTAGCTCACCAGTTAGTACCATAGTTGGTGTTTTAACGTTGCCAACGAGAGATAGCGGCGAACGCTTCCAATATTGCTCGTAATCGTTCCATGGTACATCCGTAAACCAATAACGTGACATAAAGGTGTAAATATCAGACGTGCCTATCATACTGGTCCAGTTAATAACGGGTTTGGCTACCACCGCCGCTTTAAAACGGTCAGTATTACCAATAATCCACGCCGTCAACACACCGCCACCTGAACCACCTGTAACAAACAACTCGCTATCATCTACGTAACCTTTAGCAATGACACCATCGACCATATCCATTAGGTCGTTGTAGTCTTGAGACGGGTAATTTTTATCGATGAGGTTAGCAAACTCTGCACCTTGAGATGTTGAACCCCGCGGATTACCGTACACCACAACGTAACCTGCGGCGGCGAACAGTTGTACCTCCGCGGAAAAGTTAGGGCCGTAAGCGGTATGAGGACCACCGTGAATCTCTAAAATCAAAGGGTACTTTTTGGCAGGATCGAAATCAGGCGGCGTGACAATCCAAGCCTGTAGTTCTCGACCGTCAACACTGCTTTTTACTGTCATAAGCTCAGGCTTATTCAGTGTTTTATGGTCAAAAATATCGCCGTTAAGGTCAGTAAGACGCGTCACTTTACCGCGTTTACTTACCACAGCTAAATCTGCCGGTCGGTTGCCGAGAGACTCGGTAAATACCACATCACCTGAAGGCGTAACATCAAAATCACCAGACGTGTAAGGACGTCCAAGTGTAGTACCGCCTAAATCATCAGTTTTATTGCTCACTTTGCCCGATAGACTGACGTAGCCAACATTTTTTTGACCATTGTTATCATAGCTAAAATAAAGCCCTTTGCTGTTTGCCGCCCAGCGCACTCCGCCCACAGAGCGGTCTAAATCCGGAGTGAGACGTTGGATATCAGAACCATCAGGGTCCATAATATAAAGCTCACCGATTTGATTCGATTTCCCATTATCTTCAAACCCAACGAAGGCGACTTTTTTGCCGTTAGGGCTCACCTTTGGACTACCTTCTGGCCCACTCATATCGGTGAGCTTTGTGACATTTTTGGTATTGATATCAATCGAAAACAGGTCGCTATTAAATACGTCAAAGTCAGCATCTTCACGGGTATTTGCAGAGACGATCAGGCGCTTACTGTCATTGGTCCAAGCTAGGCTACCAGCATGGTCATGTGCACCTTGAGTAATTTGTCTCGGAGTCCCTCCAATAGTGGGGACAACGTAAACTTGCATGTTGCCCGGGCGTTTCATGCCTGCGCCATCACGTTGAAACAAGGTCTGCTCAATCACTTGAGGATTGTCAGCCCATTTCGCTCCCTTGGGTTTAAATCCCAAACTAAACATGGGTTTCGTCTTTGTCGGAGTAAACATTGCGAAAGCCAATTGTTTACCATCTGGCGAGAAGCTCAGCCCACTTGGGCTCATTGCTACATCCGTTACCCTTGCCGTATTTCCAGAAGCCATATCACGCACATAAATTTGTACTTTGCCTTCTTTACTAGATAGGTAAGCCATTTTTCTGCCGTCACGGGAGAACACAGGGCTGTAGTGATTCTTGCTATCAGACAGCAGTGGCATGTTTTGTTCGCCATCGAGTGATACTGTCCAAAGATTGCGGCGCATACTGTCACTCATGATATTCATACTGCGTCTTTCGTAAACGACATGCTTACCATCTGGCATCACAACAGGATTGGCTGCGTATTCTAAGTCGAATACGTCTTGATAAGTCATGGCGTTATCGGCCGACACATTGGCAGCAAAAACGGCCGTTGCCACCACAGAAGCGGCGGTTCGCAAATATCGTTTTGTCATTGAGTTCTGTCTCCTGGCGGATAGTGCTTTGGGTTTTCGCTATTATACTTAGCGCTTTTTCCCTTCATTGATGTGCTCGAACATACAAGCTTGCCGTATTGAAATCAATCATAGCCTTGTGCTCGAACAATGCATGCTTCAGTGTAAAACGGGTTTACCCTTACGTTCAGTACAAAGCCTATCAATCTACTAACTTATGGGTTAAAACACATAGAGATTCCTCAGTATCTGCACATTCTCTTGCGAGTAATGCACTACACTGAGCGTTAAACTGTTTGTGTTTATCAGAAAAGAAAGAGATGTCAAAACTCAATCCACTTTGTCTTGTTTTGTTATTAGTTTTACTCGTATCTCCCTTTGGTGTGGCGCAAGAGAAGGGGCCTGCACTGGCATCAAAAGCACAGAGAGTTGCAGCACTAAACGCAGTGGGTAGCAATAGCGCAGAGCGTACTCGTTTACTCGTGCAATTGGTCGAGACTTGTTGGAGAAAGTGCGCGGAGGACGCCAAACTCTATGGCGAAGAAGCATTGTCATTGCTGGACGAGTTTCCCGATTTAACACTAGAAACCCAACTGCTGATTTACCTGCCCAGAGCGTATCAGCGAAGTGCACAATACAATGAAGCGAAACAACTAATAGATCGCGGCTTGGTGGCGGCAAAAAAGCTCGGTGATGCCAAGGCATTGGCGAGTATTCAATTTAATCAAGCAGTGGGTTACGCCAACGCAAAACAATTTATTCTCGCGGAAAAAGCCTACCAAGCGTTATTCGAGACTTACCAAAACTTAAATCATATCGATGGAATGGGTAGTGCATTGAATAACATGGGGAGGATTAATCTTCGCACCTATGACTATGGAAAGGCACTAAAGCACTATCAAGAAGCTCTGGCCATATACCAAACACAAACCGACAACCCCAATACTACTGCAAATGCCGCGAATACCATGGCTAGCATCGGAGAGATATATCGCATCACTGGGGACTACAAGACCGCGGAAGAAGTCATATCCAAAGCGCTAAAACTCATTGATGGAGAGTCTTACCCCGGTATTTTAAATTCTATCAATACGCGCTTATCAGATTTGTACATCGAAACACAACAATACGATAAAGCGTCTGAATTGGTAATTGGAGCACTGGTGAGGGCAAAGGCGTTTGATATCACCATTTCCGAAGAAAGGTTCTACGGCAAGTTGATAGAAATTGCACTTGCTCAACAAGATCTACCGTTGGCAACACAGTACCACAAAGACAGTGTAGCTCGCTTTCCACAGGCCGCTACAGCGGAGCTAACTCTGGCGCGAGCACAGTATCAAATTGCACATAACAGGTTAGATCTGGCGGCAGACTTGTTGTCGCCAATAGTAACGAAAATCGAATCTGGCGATGTGTCTGACAATGCGATGAAGCTACTGAATAAACTCATCGCAGTTAAACAGAAGCAAGCGCTTTGGCAAGAGAGTGCGAATCTGTTAGCCCTACAAAACGAAAAATATCGCGAGCAAGAAAAGCTGAATCAGCAAAGCCGTTTAGCGCAGTTCGAAATCCTGTATAAAGCAACGGAAAAAGAAAAAAAGATCGTCGAACTGGAGCAGCAAAACAACCTAAAATCCATTGAGATTATTACCGCACAAGCGTCAAGAAAACAGGTCATATTAGTATCAATGTTGGTTGCCCTTGTCCTGTTTGTAGTCATTTATCTGGGCATGCAAAAACGCAAGATGTTGGCGCTTCGTGCCAAACTACTTCAAGACAATGCCGAACGAAAAACGCGTTTGTTCTCGGATATCTCCCATGAGTTACGAACCCCTCTTTCGGTTTTGAAACTCCAGTTAGAAGGTCTCGAATACGATTTAGTAGACGATCCAAAGCAAACCTATGCGCTACTTCACGACAAATTAGCCAGTATCAATCTGCTGATTAGCGATATTTCTCAGCTCGCACAAGCCGATGCTGGAGAACTAGGCTTGATGATTGAACCAGTAGAGATCAAACCATTTTTCGAACAATGGTGTTTCAATGCCTCGTCAGCGGCCAATCAAGCGGGATTGTTGTTTAGTTTCGATATTGAAATTGAAGACGGTGCCACATGCGAATTCGATGCATCGCGGGTAAAACAAGTACTCAACAATCTATTGTCTAACAGCTGTCGCTACACAGATGCGCCTGGTCAAATTCAACTTTCAGTCTACATGAATAGTAGCGAATTGCGGCTGCAATTATTTGATAGTGAACCAGGGTTAAATAACGACCAACTCGATCAGGTTTTTGAGCGCTTGTACAGAGCGGATAAATCACGAAGCAGAAAACTCGGTGGTAGCGGCCTCGGCTTAACCATTTGTAAAAGCTTAGTTGAAGCCCACAAGGGTACAATTCGCGCAAAACAAAGTACACTTGGCGGCATGAGAATTTCCATCAGGCTACCCCTGACGCAAAAGGGAAAAATCCATGACTAAGCATGTACTGATCGTCGAAGATGAACACGATATGGCGGATATGTTGTGCAGATTTATGCGCAAGGAAGGCTTTAAAGCTACCCATATCGATAATGGTTTAGACGTCGAAGATTTTGTGCGACACCATCAGCCTGATATCGTCATTTTAGACCTCATGTTGCCGGGCAAAGAGGGAACGGATATCTGCAAAGCACTGCGTGAGTTCACAGACATTCCGATTATTATGGTGACGGCAAAAGTGGAAGAGGCCGATCGACTTATCGGGTTTGATTTGGGTGCGGATGACTATGTGTGTAAGCCTTTTAGCGCAATGGAACTGGCGATGCGCGTGCACGTACATTTACGTCGAACAGAAAAAGTCCATACCACACAAGACAGCCTATCACTTGATGCCGAAAAGCTTAAAGTCTCATTTAACGATGTTACGATTGACCTAACTGCCATCGAATTTGCTTTGATCAGCTTGCTTAAAAGCAAGCCTGGGAACATTTACTCCAGAGACTTTATTCTCAACAACATTTATCAAGACTACAGAGTCGTTTCAGACCGAACTGTGGATAGCCATATTCGAAATTTAAGGAAAAGGTTAAAACAACTCACCAGCACCCACGACTTTGTACAGTCTGTTTACGGTGCTGGGTATCGTTATTTGCCGTTTGACTCAGGCGATTAGCAGTCAGTATCAACAACTTGAATGGTACAGTCTGGAGTGCCAAACGAATCGTAAAGCACGTAACACCCCTCTGTCGTAGAAAAGCCACTTGCAGGCAATACGTAACCCACTGCGGTAAATTGGTTGCTGGTTCTTTGATTTGCCGCTTCACCAAACTCGCCACCTAAATCAAGAAAGTCGGGAAATGTGAGTTGGTCACCTGATTCACCCTCACTTTCCGGGCATAGGTTTCGAAAATCGATTTCGACAGTCCCAAAGCCGAAATCGACTTGATAGTCTGACTGTAGGCCACCTGGATTGGTCGCCACAGGTCGAATACCGCGCACTCGTGCCTTGGCTTGCACTAGATCGACGGTTGAACGCATTTGCCCTGCTAAATTTTGCAATGCAGCGACTCGTGCGTCGCTCGTAATATCAATGAATCTTGGAGCGGCAACTACGGCCAGTACGCCCAAAATAACAATGACAATAATAAGTTCAATGAGGGTAAAACCGCGTTGTTTAGACTGCATAGTATCAGTAAGCTCCGTTTTTGATGCGTAAGATGCTATATCAGCCTCCTAGAGATTACAATTTGATCAGTCTAATCCTTTGGTTTAACTCTACTTTCGGATTAGTTGTGTTAGCGTATGGTAGTTATCAGTCAGATTTGAGTAGAAAGGCTATGGTACTTGAACGGTTTATTCCTTATCGAAAAAGCGACATCATCAAGATGTGCAGAGACACGTTGCCGGCTGAAGCAATGCATGATTTCGATACGTTGTGTGCATTATTGGTAAATCGAATTCACTTCGACTATCACCAACAGCTAGAAACGCTTAAAGACAACTATGCCCCCTTTGATCCTGATAGCGACACACGCTTTACAGCAACACTATCCGATAGTGAAAAAGCACAAAGCCAAACGCGTTTCGCCGATGCATTCTCGCAATTGTTGGATGCCGCGAATTTTGAAAAAGTCACCGATGAAGACTTACAAGATGCCTTAACAGAAGAATCACTGTTCAAAGTGAGATTAGAGGTATCGTTCGATGACTTCAAAGACGTTGTGTTTTATCGCAGAGGTGAAACCCAACAAACGGAAACGTTAACCAGTTTTTTTGGCCTGAAGAAAAAACAGATTCACTTCACAAACTACAACAGAGTTGCCATCTATATTACGTTTAAAGATACCGAACACTTTGAAAAGGTAGGTAAAACACCAGTTGGATTCACACCGGGTGCAACCACAGTAAAACTCTTTCAGAATGTACCCAAAGCCGATCTCGAAATGCTATTTCCCAATAGCGAAGTTCGCATGAGGCCCATTGATAAAGTGGTCATCGGCGGTTCAGCAGCGGTTGGCGGTATTGTTGTTCTTGTAACCAAGCTAGGTGCCTCCATTGTTTTACTTGGTTCACTATTGGCATTCTGGCTTGGCCTGAGCAAAGAGTCTGTTGAAGTCACAACCCAACACTTGCTCACGTTTGGAATTGGAATGGGCGTATTTGGCAGTTTTATCTTCAAAGAATGGACAAAATTCAAGAATCGAAAGATTCGTTTTATGAAGGCACTATCTGACAACCTCTATTTTAAAAACCTCGACAACAATGCGGGCGTATTTCACACCCTGCTCGACGCCGCAGAGGAAGAAGATTGCAAAGAGGCACTATTAGCGTATGTGTTTTTACTTAAGCATAGTGAGAAAGGCTTAACCGAAGCTCAGCTCGATGAAGTGATAGAGCATTGGTTTAAAGACCAACACCATTGTGTATTGGATTTTGATGTCAAAGATGCGTTGGGCAAGCTCACTACAATGAAGTTGATCGACAAGCACGGCAGCGCTTTTTATGCACGTCCGCTAAAAAGCGGTATCAAAATACTGGATGACTATTGGGACGCCTTGTTTTGACGGTTTTTAACTTTGCACGAAAAGAGTACAAAACCCACCTTCCATGCTACTCATATAATTTGGACCTGACCTGCAATAAATAAAAATCTTATTTATTTACAGTACTATAGCGCAAACAAAAACTTGACCAGTTGCATAGTTTTTCAATGGTGTTTATGCTTCTGGTCCGATACACCGTAAAGCCTGGAAGGCATACATTGAGTATTCAAGTACAACCTGAAATTCTGGCCGCTTACCAAAAATCTCTCGTTGCCAGAGAAAATTCTTATTCTCCCTACTCCGGTTTTAAAGTAGGTGCTGCTGTTAAGTTCAAAAATGCCGAGCAAGTATTTGTCGGGTGCAACGTAGAAAATGCTAGCTACGGCGCAACAATCTGTGCCGAGAGAAATGCGATTTGGAATGGTGTTGCTACGATTGGCAAACAAGATATGGAATATTTGATCGTAGTTGCCGATCAAGAAGACCCTGTGCCGCCATGCGCACTGTGCTTGCAAGTCATCTCTGAATTTTACGACCCCGAAATGCCTATTTACTTGGGCAACCTAGATGGGCTCAAAAAGAAATATCTGCTCAAAGAAATCTTACCCGTACCCTTCAACAGTTTTGACGCGTAAGTCGATTCTGAGTTTCCCTGCCCGTCTTATACTATTCGGTGGGGAAACCTATAAACTGCGGGGGTACATTCTCTGTGAGCCAAACATGGTTTGCCGTACGGTAAAAAATATGTCCCGCGGAGACCATTGATTCGCTATCTATCTTCAATACAACTGGTCGGCCATATCGGCTGCCGACGGATATGGCGACATCTTCGGAAGCGCTCAAATGTACGTGATGTCGGTTTTTACGAACTAACCCCTGTTGTTTAATACTTGAAACAAAGCGTTCCGCAGTTCCATGCAATAGTATTTTCGGCGGAGTGGCGGGCGTCAATGCGAGATTTATGTCAATCGAATGTCCTTGGTTAGCTCTTATTTTTTTGCCATCTTCAGATAGAGCGAAACGTTGCTTGTCATTGGTCTGAACTACCCGCTGCAGTATCACATCATTAAGTTCAATGTCTTTCGTTTTAGCGATCAGTTCATGGGTACTGGCCCAACCAAACTCATCTAGCGCCAAGCCAATCGAGTCTGGTCGATGACGCAGCACAAAACTGAGATATTTGGATGTTTTATTGATAATTTTGTCCATGTGTATTCCTTATTAATTGTGATCTCACTTCCATAAGCGCATAACCAAGTAAATTGAGTCCATCCCAAGTGCATGGATTTTCTATTTCGAGCGAATCTTCAGCCAAGCCAATGCCCCAAATCCGATCAACTGGACTTGCTTCAACTAACACTCTGTTACCTGTGTTTATTAAAAAGTCCCTTAAGTCAGGCGTACTAGAGAACTTTGCCATATTGCCCTCAACAACGATATTAAACCTATGCGCAACCCACGTTTTTTGGTCAAAATTGCGAACCTCGCGACCTAAGCGCTTGGCTTCACCAGAAGTTCTCGCTTGCAGCACTTTTTCCGCAACAGCGACATCACCAAACAACATAGCTTTGCGAAACATCATGTAATGTTCAGCTGTCAGAAATTGCATGCCATCCTTCTCGAACGGGCTTTCATACCATTGGCTCAGACACTTTTTCGTTATTCCTAAACCACGTTCTTGATGGCCCCAAAAGAAGAGAAATTTAACTTTTTCCCCTTCTTCTAACTTAGCGATTAACTGTGCATTACTTCCAATATTCATATGGTATTCGACTCAAGGTCGCTGCCTTTTTCATTAAATCTGTTGAGCGATTAGAGTTCTGATCTCTTGCAGAGTGGTCTCCTTGACTAATTGACCATTTTCAAAGACCACCTCTAACAGCCCCTCCTGTTCTTCCTGTGTAGTGACATCGTCAGCTAATACCAACTCACCGTTGAGCATTTCAACTTTTAGCAACCCTTTGGCAGATTTCTTTTTGCTGTCGGTTTTGGGTGCTTTGAAAATGGCAACCCTTTCACCATTTTTTACTACGCTCGTTGCTTTGACGGCCGAGCCATGGGTATCTCGAGTAACGTATTGATAGCTATAAGAGCCTATTCCCAATACCACTTTCGAGGCGAAACCTTTCTCCATTAGTCTCTGTAAAATCTGCCTCTGGCGTTCCAATGTAATTGCATCTCCGTAAATAGCACCTATGCGGTCATCGAGAAGTTTGTACCCCTTTGCAGTAACACTACCGCCGAATACATCCCATAAACATTCAATCAATCCTTTGATTTCACACGGCATCAGTCGCATTAACGACTCCGTCTCGGCTGACACATATTGGTCTTCCCACTTAAATGCTTCAAAGCCGTCAGCGAGTGCAGCAGCTGCGGCATCCTCAATTGATACAAACGCCTTACTGTAATCGTCATTGGGAGAGACTTTGTAACCCGTCAAGATTTTCACCGGATCACCTGAGTCAGGCCGGATAACCAAGGTACCATCGCGGCTCATCACCTCTTGCTTTAGCTTCGGTAAATATTCAGTCACTAGTGTCCAAAAATCCCACGTATCGGCAACAACACTCAGAATTCCTGTTGGCGATTGTTCCGTCATAAGGTATTGAAAAAATTCGACTTCACCTTCCATGATCCAAGAACAAGTCACCGAGTGCTCGGTTGCATCAACAGAGCAGCCTACTAGCTCCTTGTCGACATCAGCGCCATAGTATTTTTCTGCAAACAGCACTGCAGGAATCGTATCCGTGCCAACCAACCCAGATGCCAAATGTCCAAAACCACTCATGGCAGCAGCCTCTTTCCCAAACATTCCTCTAAAACTAAAGTCATGTCCTTGAAACGGAACCAAATCCTTTGGCAGTCCTGTCTTAGCAGCAAACTCATTAAATACTTTGAGATAAGCCAAAGAAGTTGTTGCACTTGTTTGAATCGGCCAGTTTTCGCAACTTAAAACCGTTTCAATCATATTCGTTAACCATTCGAAGCCGGCTTTTGTATTCACCACAGTTAGCGGCGGAACTTGATAAGGCACAAGCGTCCCTTCAGGAAGCGCTTTTATTTTTAATGGCAGATACCCCAAGTCGTGCAAATCTTCCAAATACCTTACATCAACTGGGTATCCCAGCATCGCGCTCATGATGCGCTTGTGATTGCTGACTGCTTCCGCTTTACTTGCCGCGAAAAAAGATGACCACTCTTCTTGTAGATAGCTTTTGATAAAATACTGAAGGCCTACGAATACAACCTTTTGATTGTTTTCGACGTTGCTGAGTTTTCCGCTCCTAGATGTGTAGTTTGCGTACACTTCCGTCACATCCGGGTGGTACGCCCTGGCGTGAAACTCTTTATAGACGTCTTTTTGCATAGTCGGTGCAACGATTGTCATAGTGCTCTCCTTAAAATTCTAAGACATTCAGCATATTCGTTTGTGGATACTGACTTTTCGGCCTAAAGGAATCAGTGGTGTAAACCTTGTCAATCAAGCCCTCAAAAACCTCTATCCCTTTCGAAAATATGCCATGGGTAACAAACAGGTAAACTTGATCTACGCCTTGCTGCTTGAGTACCTTTGCCAATTCGATGAAGGTCCTTCCGCCGTCGCAAATATCATCTGCTATCAGCACCCTTTTACCTGAAACATTGCCAAGAATTTTGGTTTCTAGGATTTCACCTGTTTTTGGACATCTGATTTTTTGTGCTTGAACGACTTGTGGCACGCCCTCAAAATGTTTGGCAATTGCCATCGTTTTTTTACTTGCACCGGCATCCGGAGAAACCAATAACAACTCACCCGATGATAGGTGTGCGCGCAAGTCATCAATTTTGGCAATCAATTCTGATTGCGCCACGTTGTGCACTCGATTGATCAGAGCAGGAGAGACGTCACTGTGTGCGTCCCAGATTGTGACCTTTTCTAACTGCATGCGGTTAATTAATTCCGCCATCACCTTTGCGCCAAACGCCTCACCAATCACACACACTCGATCTTGTCTGGCATACGGAAAATATGGCATGACGAGCTCTATTGGAACACGCTCTTCTGTCATTTGTTTCAATGCATCAACGGCAAGTAGCAAGCGAATCAGGGCCGAGGAGTTAGTGATCCGAACGACAATTTCGCACTTTTCTAGGCCAGAAGCTTGAAACGATTCAAAACGAATATGCTCCTCACCACCAGCAAACTGAAAGCAATCAAAACCGATAGATTTTCGCTTTCCTGATTCATCATAGCTAAATACTTTCATTGCAAACCCCTATTTGTGTCCCTGAGACACAAATAAGATATCAAGCAAAAAATACAATTTCAACAACTTTATGTCATAAAGACACAAATAATTTCAAAATGCCTTGGTGCTTTTAAAATAGAAACTTTGTTATCAATCGTGTAATGTGTCGTAGAGACACTAACGAAAATTCCGATATGACAGCTGCATACAATATTAATGATTTTAAGAACCCTCTGTTTACCGTCGATAGCGTACTCTTCACCGTTGAAAAAAACTCGCTAAAAGTACTCATGGTTAAACGAGCGAACGAACCATTCAAAGGTAGATGGGGCCTCCCTGGCGGGTTTGTTGACATCGAGCACGATGACACAACAGATATGACAGCGCGAAGAAAGCTAAAAGAAAAAACCAGTGTTAATCCTCAGTATTTAGAGCAGCTTCAAACACTATCTGGATTAAACCGTGACCCGCGAGGGTTTAGCGTAACACTGGTGTATTATGCGTTGGTCGCCGAGCAGCATGCTTCACCTCACATAGAAACTGTTGAGGACGCTCAATGGGTTAAAATTGAGGACTTAGCTTCTCTAGCAGTAGCATTTGATCACAAACATATTGTCGAATTGGCAATAGAGCGATTGAGACAAAAAGCACTTTATTCAATGATTCCCGTGTACTGTTTACCCGAACACTTTACCGTTGGACAACTCAAGACCGTTATCGAATCTATCATTGGTAAAAGTATTCAGCGAAAGAGTTTAATACGAAGAATAGAAGCCTCGGGTATGCTCGAAACTCTCGATGAAAAAGTGAAGTCTGGTGGCAGGCTTGCGCAGCTATACAAAGTAAAACCGGGAATCGACATTGTAAATTTTGAACGCAACCTCAGCCTGTGAACCATACTATGATCATCTATGTAGACATGGACGATGTGTTATGCGATTACACTCATGCATTCAATCGAGCATTAAGTGCCACACCGAGTGTTGCTTTCCCACAGTCACAATATGGGTTTTATGCTAATTTAGCGCCTATCGAAGGCGCGCTTGATACCATGAACTGGTTGTTAACGTCCCCAGTACTCAAGCCTTATATATTGACCGCCCCCTCCATCTACAACCCAATGTCATACACGGAAAAACGAGTTTGGGTCGAGAAATATTTGGGGTTAGAGTTTACCGAACGATTGATCATCAGCCCGGATAAGTCTCTCCTGAAAGGCGACTTTCTAATAGATGATCGCACCGAAGGCCACGGGCAAGATAAATTTAATGGGGAGCTCCTTCATTTCGGCTCCCCCACATACCCAGATTGGCAAGCGATACAACAATACTTATCCAATAAGTAACTCGTCAGTTTAGTCAGTACCTAAGTAAAGGCCAATGAACCCGAGTGAGTCAATCATTCCGTGCACAAAGATAACCGGCCATAGATTTTTCTTTAGTGCGAGATAAGAAATACCGAAAGCAACACCGATTAAGCCAGTCATCACTAAGCCTCTAATACCTTGGTAGTGATAGTGTCCATAACCAAAGATCAAAGCAGGTATAATGACCGCAATAATCGAAGCAAGGCGAGAGCTAGGTAATGCTTCTTGCAGCCTTGTGACGAGATAGCCACGGAAAAACATTTCTTCACCAAAAGCAGCGGATACCCAAATTATCGCTAACCACATGAGTAACTTTGGTAAATTGTCACGCACTTCCCCAAACCGCGCCTCTACGCCCTCCGAGACTTCGAGTAGCGCGCTAATCTGAAAGTGTTCAGCAATTGCCATTACGCTACTGACGGCAATTGCGAAACTGATAAAGACAAGGACGGCCTGCGGTATCACCAACAACTTAGGTTTGATTCCGATGAGTGGTTTGAGACCATATTGTGCCCAAGATTTACCTTGCCGACGTAGATATAGTGTCAACACTACCAGTGTAAAAATTAGGGTAATAGGGCCTGCGTATTTCGGCGTCCAAAGCAACACAATAGACTTACTTGCAAGAGCAAAAACAACGAAAAATAGAATTTCGAGCACGACAAAAGTACGACTTGATGAAGCCATAGTAATACCTCTATTGGGAATAATAGCGTTAGCAGAAAACCACTCGCCTGTATTGACCAGCGGCAAGGGTTAATTGACGTAATAGCCAATTAACCCATCAACATGTTTTTAGCGCCGAATTAGTAAGTAACTGGCGATACTGGAATGGAAAGTAGTCAGTAGCCTTGCTATGTGTAAAGACAGAGTCAGGCCAATGGCACCAACTATCGTAGTTACTGGAAACCAATACCAATCGATATCAATCGCAGCGTGGGGCACAAATGCATGAATAATGGGATCAAGTACAGGAGTCACTATTAGCGCCAGCGAACCGATAAACACTATGCAAACAGCTGCGAAATAAGTGGCGCTTAAAGGCAATTGGACGGCACTGTAAACAATCACTCGCCACCCTTGAGCAGACGTTAATGTACCCAAAATCTTCTGCCATAAGCGAGAACCAGTTCCATCTAATTGCGCTACTCGGTTTGGTCTTCTGGGCATTCGAGTGCTTAGCAGCGTATTGATAAGCTGGCCTTCGAAGAGTGCAAGGTATGGCTGCGTTTTTAAAAACAAAGCAAGAAACGGCAAACCAACCACTAATATAGACAACATAAGCGCAGGTAAGCCAAATAGCATTAGCCAGCCGAAATAAACGACACTGAGCGGAAAAGCGATGAAAAAATAACTCAGTGATTTGTAATCTTGAAAACAAGACAACGGTTCAAAAAAGCCATTGAACAATGGCGACTTCGATGGTGTACCGTTTAGAAAACGTTGAGAGTCTTTCTCAAACTGGATGTACTGTGTAGCGATCTCTTGAGGACTACCAAATTCATCAATCAACTGTCTCATATTCGCTTGTTCACCATTCGCTAAAGCGTCGATAAAATGACTTTCGGCATCGTACAATGCATCTTGTACGAGCCCAGCAGGTTGCCCTAGCAAAGCGGTTTTCAGCTCATCGAGATAGAGCTGAATGTCTTCATATGGTTTATTCATCGTGTTCACTCAGACCTAAAATGTTGTTAACTTGCGCTTGGGTTGCTCGCCATGTTGATAGCCACTGCTCTAACACCTTTTTGCCCAATACCGAGATGCTAAAGTATTTTCGCGGTGGCCCGCTCTCTGACAATTTCACTTCGCAATCGAGGAGGCCTTTGCTATGCAGATTTCGCAATACGGGGTAAATAGCACCTTGTTTGCCATCGTTATCCTGTTGTAAGGCTTTGGCGATCTCATAGCCATACATAGGCGACGTGGATTGCCCGATCACCGATAGCAACATCAAAGCAACGGTCCCAGAATTTAGCTCTTTCTGAAACTTCTTTACCTGTTGGTCAAGTACGTCTGCTTCATTAACATCGTTATTTTTCTTACTCATCGACACTAGTGTTTAGTTATCACTAGTAATAAGATAGCACTAGTGTTAACTAAATACTAGTATATTTTTTCATCGATGGGACAAAGGTAGGTTGTGAACTCAGTCACTCAGATAAAGAATAAGGGCAGTGGCAGCTATTCAGCCAATGCCTGCTCGGCATGCGAGACACTGAGAGAATCTGCAAACCCCTGTGATTTTAAGTAACTGATAGCTTCCGCCATTTCGGTAAACGAACGCTGAACATACTCATTCACATCATTCCCACGAGTATGATCGATTAGGTGATTGTGAATTTGATACTTAACGACGTTGGCCTCACGGCGACAATTGTTATTAATTGCCCACTGGTTTAATGCTTCAAGTACGCTTATCGCTTCTGGTACTACGAGTTCACCGTATTGCATGCATACAACAAGTGCCCAAGGTTTATCGATTAGAGGGCGGGAAGTTTGTTTGAACTCGTCGGCAAAGGCCTCTGACGCCTCTTTGTTCCAGGCTCCGAACACTCTTACTAACATGGTATCGTTGCAGACAACCGAAAGCTTCCAACTACCGTGAATTTTCATATTCGTTACTCTGTATTTCGTCGAGGTTAAGATCAGTTCTTATTAGCTATTTATCTTTGTTCAATATCAATGTGACGGTCTAAATTTCCCAGCCCACACGCTACAAACTAAGATAATCCGTCTCTTAGTATAAGTTAAAAAAATGCATTCTTTTCAAGGTCACGCAAAAAGCGTTAATGTGTGGGATAGGCAGCAGTGAAAAGCAAAGCAAGGTGTTTTAGCAGCCTTGCCAAAGGACATAGACAATGACATCAACAACGCGTGTATGGTGGGTTGATTTGGTAAGAGGTATCGCTTGCCTTAGCATGCCGATATTTCATGTGGTGTATAACCTTCATAGCTATGGTTTTACTGATGTCGCCTACAACAAAATGCTGTTTTGGAAGGTATGGCAGACCACTGGCCTCAGTACTTTTATATTCGTTTCCGGAATGGCGTTTATTCTGAGTACTAAAAAGGGGATACGTTGGCCACGGCTAACAAGAAGAGTACTAAAACTCGGTGCATTGGCACTACTCATCACGGCTTCCACATACATTGCCATGCCGGGAAATTTTGTGCGATTTGGAGTACTTCATTTCTTTACCCTGACCATCCTGCTAGCACCACTTTGTTACCGCTACCCAATGTTTAACCTTATCGTCGGTATTGTCATCATTGCCTTCTATCAATGGATGGGGAAACCTGGATTATGGCCGGAGAGCTGGCTATACATCACGGGAATGATGAGTGAACGCCCAAGATCAATGGATTATGTGCCTCTCACCCCATGGTTTGGGGTATTCCTCATTGGGCTGAGTTTTGGCACCTATATCGACCAAACTCAGCAACGCCGCCATCCTTCACGTTGGATGCGTCCCATCATCTGGTTGGGGCAGCATTCACTGAGTTTTTACTTTATTCACCAAGCACTGATTTATGCTGTCATGATTGGTGTGAAACAGTGGTTACTCTAATGCCAATTGGCTGAGTGATAGTTCCATCGTTTCACCGTCATGGGGAATGCGGTATCTATGTGCCACACCAGAGTTATCGAGCAAACACCTTAGGTCGCTGCGACTAATTCTGCAGTGGTCCAGAGCCTCCATATGGTTGCAAATGATAATTCCAGTACTCAGTTCAGATAGCTCCAAAATTTCACTTTCATCGAGTAGCAAAGGTGCGCCTATATCAAATTGCGCTTTACCCGTTGGGGCGACAATATAATCAGGTTGCTTTTCGCGAATAAAACTCCGAATCGCATCGGTTAGCACCGTATCCCCCATTAAGTAAACACTTGGCTCATCCCGAAGTGCAATATAGTAGCCCGTGCCGTGTTCCATGAAAGGAGTGAGCCAACCTCTGTTATGTGTCGCAGGGATCAGCTGAATGCTGCCGTCAAAAAATGCATTGTGCTTATCGGCCAGTACCTTTGTCTCAATCTGTTTCTTCTGTAAGTAGCCGTTGTCTCTGGAGGTACAAAACGTAGGGATTTGCCGTTGGGCTAACCAGCGAACTCCAGCTCTATCTAGATGGTCAAAATGGCCTTTTTGACAATGTGTGATCAAAGCGAAATCAATTTCTTCAGCAATACGCGAAAAACACGTGGGTAAATCAACCAAAGGGTTTCGTTTGTCACTTTTGAAATATCGAAGTTTTGGTAATTTAGATTGTCTCGCCAGCATAGGGTCGACAATCATTTTTCCGTGTGCGAATTCAATCACAATTGTAGCGTTTCTAATCTGTGTAATCTTCATAAGTACTCCTTTTTTGACTATGCTAAAGTGTGGAGTAACTCAACAGTCAATCTATACTTTATGAAAATTCGTGAGTTCGAAAAAAAATCCGGATTACCCAGAGATACCATCCGATACTATGAGGATATTGGGCTATTGGCTGCGCCACGTCGCAGTGCCAATGGTTATAGAATCTACACGCACGATCATTTGAAGGCGTTGCAGTTTATTACACAGGGTAAGGCCATCGGATTTTCTCTGAAAGAAATTCAACAAGGGCTTCAAAGGTATGGAGAACTGGGCCACTTGTGCCCTGAGTTTAAAAACGCGCTAGAAGAGAAAAAACGTGCTTTTGAACAAAGAATACGGCAAGACAAAGCGGCCATAGTACAAATACAAAAAATGTTAAAAGCACAATCGTAGACAGGTTTTCAAGCTTGCACATAAGATTGCGGTAGTAAGTAAACTGAGCACAAAAATGACCCGTTTTTTACTCCGGCGATAAACACAAAGCGCATTTTACGCAGATTGCACATCACCAATAACTATAGCTACTCACATAATTATTCCCAATACAAATGGCGAATGACTAACTGGGTAACCTGTTGTATCTTATTTTCTAACGTTCCACTGTGGTATTTTTGCTGTTAAGAACCTCAATATCTTTGGTCGAAATCGTCACAGTTAGCCCGCATTGAATACGCTAAAAAAAGCGCAAGATAAAAGAAAATAACATTTTAATTTCAGTAAGTTAAGACAATCCTATATATCTGCCACTCATCGCACTTCAATGTTAAAAAATGACGCGATCCGTTAAAATAATGCTTTGTTAAAGGAGGGGATATGAAAAGGTTTGCGACGCTATTACTTCTCGCTTCGACCACACAAGCGATGGCCAATACACATTGTAATGATCAATGTCAGTCTGCACTGATCAACGACTATTATGCAAAGATAAATCAGGCAGTTATTCAGGATTCAACTCCCGAAAATGTCGAAGATTTTCTGGCAGTTCTGCATGACGATGTTACCTATCTTCACGAAGAATATGAGGCGAAGTTTGACAAGGATATTTGGCGAAAAGCATTTCTGCGTCAGATGGATTTAGGCCGTTACGATGATACGGTTGCGTCAAATACCCAGGTGATTTCAATCATTCATGGTTACCAGACAGCCGCGGTAGAATTTGTGAGCCGATATCGCAATCGCGATGACGCCGACTTCAACTCAAGCCCAACACGTTTAGCCATTTTTAAATTTAAAGATAACAAAATCGTGTTTATTCAAGATCATTGGTACCACATCGCTGAACAAGCGCCAGCTCAAAACCAATAATAAAAAAGCCGGCAGAAATGCCGGCTACACGTTCAGTTAATAATACAGTCATGTCCGTATGAGTTGTCTACACAGCAATACCATTTGTCTTTCACTTTTTTAAAAACGTAGGTTGCATTCCTCATTTCATTCCCACGGTTTGGTGCCATAACGACGGTTTTTGCCAGTACTAAAGCCGTCTCTTCCGTTTCAATAATATGCATGCCTTTTTGGGTAACACTCAATCCATTCTGAAAGTAGTCCGCTATTTTCTGAAACGCCTTTTTAATGGCGACTTTGCCTTTGACCTCCTGATTCGGCGTGACAACTAAAACTGCGTCTTCAGTGTAATACGCCATTAACGCATCAAAGTCTTCGTCGATAATCGCCTTGTCACATGTGTGAATAATGCTTTCAATTTCATGCATGCTTTATATTCCTACTGTCACAAAAGCTAACGATTAACTCGCTTTACCCAACGCGCAATAACGTCCATAACATGGGGAGAAAACGTCGTTTCAATAGAAACGTATTCCGTCATTAGGCCTGTTTTTGCAGGTTGGAAAAGATGGTTCAGTGACGGAAAGCGCTCAATGCGATTCATCGGATGTTTGCCTTTCAGTAGCTTTTCATACACAGCCAAATTAGCCGAGGCCTCTAACTGAGTATCCTTTTCACCGTGCAGGGCAAGCACAGGAATAGTTAATTTAGAGAGGTAATCGCTAGGGTTGTGCTGTAGAAAGTATTTGGTCCATGGTGAGCTAAGTTGTTCGACCCTCGCACTCGACAACGTCCCACCACCTATCGCTACTAGGTCTTGTTGGGCACTTTCTGGCAGAGACGCCCAGACTCGCTGATAGGTTGTCTGTAGCGAGTCGGCTAGCTCTGTTTCACTATTATTTTGCAAAACAGTTTGGTTTAAACTCTTAGTAATTTGGCTGCCAGCACGTGCGCTTTCTTCACTCAATCCAGCGAAACGGAGAGAATCATAAATTTGCTGAACTGCGATGTCGTCACCAATTAAACCAGGCCCCGCGAGGGAGACAATAAAGTTAACATTTTTGTTTTGACTCGCGGCTATTGGTGCAATCAACCCACCTTCGCTGTGCCCGATGAGGCCAACGGCGTTAGGGTCAATACGAGGATGTGACAATAAAAAGTTTACGGCTGCATTTGCATCATCAGCGAAGTCCAGACTGGTGGCTTGAGCAAAATTTCCCTCTGAACCACCAATGCCTCTATCGTCAAACCTGAGAACAGCAATACCTCTTTGAGTTAAGTAATCAGCCAGCACCCAAAATGTTTTGTGGCCCATGAATGTTTGGTCACGATCTTGTGGCCCTGAGCCAGTAATCATCACTACCGCCGGTACACGTTGGGCTCCAGTCGGAAGTGTTAGCGTTCCAGCTAACCTAATTCCGGCTTTATGATTCTTAAAAGCGACAAACTCTTCGTCGTATGCATAGGGTTTAGTTGGATTTTGTGGGCGTGAAATTGCCGTTTGAGATTGACTAGTTTTGGATTTGGTTAAAACCAAAGGTAGTTCATTTGGGCCTTGTTTCCATACACCTTCCATTTTTGCGCTATCGGCAGAATACGTACCTACATATACCGCTTGAGCCGCTGAGACTTCAAAACGGATATTTCCGTCGTCGTAGGCTACCTCGCTAACAGGGATGTTTTTTGCACCTTGTGCTGGGCTATCGAGTGTTGCTGTTAACTCACCTTTTTCTAGCTTTACATGAAAAATTAGCGGGAATTCTTGCACGCCAGCTTTCAAACTGCCGGACCATGAACCAACAATATCTTCACTAGAATGTGCTTTAGCGCTCAACAACAGAATCACACTCAGCACGGTCAAACCGATCTTTCTGAACTGAGTAATCATTCGGATGATCCTTCTTGGTTAACCAAATTTGGCTTTAATCTACAGCTCCTTCTACTTTGGATAGTTTGCGTCGAAACATATGCCAACACTGCCAGCAAAAAGAATTTATCGGCATAGTCGTGCTCGGCAGTAATAAACGCGAGAACGACTAATGCAATGGCCCATATCGCCGAATGTAACAAGTCAGACTTAGACGTGCTTTTACATTTCATTTTAATCTCCTACTAAGTACAGTTGTACTATTAATTCAAGTGGTACATTAAAAATATAGATCACATGTACTATTAAATCAAGTGGTACAACTCAAAGGATTTGATATACTGTGTGTAAAACTCGTTGAAAGGCAGACCCAATGGATATCGAGATCGATATCGAAAGTGACGTTCCAATATTTACGCAATTGATCGAACAAATAAAAACCGGCGTTTGCAGTAATGCGCTGCAAGAAGGCAGTGCCATTCCTTCTATCCGAAGATTAGCGAAAGATCTTGGCATCAACCCCAATACGGTTTCCAAGGCTTACAAACTATTGGAAAGGGACCAAATCATCATTGGGAAAGGCTACAGAGGGACGTTCATCAATGAAAATGCTAAACAATACTGTGAAATTGACCTGAGTAAATTAGCCCGAGAAACGCTGCAAGAAACCATACAATCGCTGCGTTCGACAGGGCTAACAGACTCGGAGATCAGAATCGCATTCAACGAACTGATGAAAGACTAGGCGATATAAAATGAAAATTGATTATTTGCATATAGCGGTCGTTGTGTTGTTTTTCATCCAACTGTTTTCAATTTCTATTTATGTTTCCCTTCAATGGCGGGCAAATCGAACGCAACTGTTTGCTAACTATCCACAATCTCACTTCCCCAATTTATACGTGCGACCTGAAAGTGAAGAACTAAAGCGCTTGTCACATCGCAAACGACTCGATTATTTTGCGGCTTTTATCGGGTTGATAGTACTAACATTATCACTAGTTTTTCGGTTTGATACTGTGACACTCAGTCGGAGTATGATAATGGTTGCTGGTATCCAAGTTTTGCCGCTCTTGTTGTCAGGGTATTGGTGCACCAAAAACAGCCAAGCAATGAAGGCGCGCTACCCCGAAAAAATAAGACACGCCACTTTGGGCGAAGGGGAGAAAAACACGATTTTTGCGGCTTTTTCGAGCGTGTCGGTCATCCTATTCGTAATCTGCTTGATTATCGCAAATATGGTGAACGGTTCGATCCAAAACTCCGACATTGTTTCTAATATAGAAAAACTAAGATGGCTTAATGTCTTTATGTTTATCGTGATGTCAGCGATGATTTTATCGGCGCTTTATGGCAAAAAAACCGATAATTTTGCGACTCCGTCTGAGTATGAAGACCGACGCAGAAGTAAGTTGAATTACCTTTCTATATCATTTTGCATCTTCCAGATATTTATCTTAATCATTATCGCAGCCAAAGTGTTTGACCTTAATAGTGTATTTATTGCAATGCTCACGAGTCTCATCGTTCAAGGCATAATCCTGTCCACGAGAGAGCAGTATTTTCCGATAAATCCACATGTGTACAAATAGATAAGTAAAAAGCGGGCTCTGTCAGGAGTTAAAAATGATTGTAATATTTGGGTTAGTCTCAAACGTGATATTTGGCAGTCGATATTAAACCTAAACGAAAATGGGGCAGTTACCTGCCCCTTTTCGTTTCTAACTATAATTAACGTCTACAAGTGTCATCTGTAAACTACAGTTGGAAAGTTGGATCGAAGGTTTTAGCCGGAGCCCCTGTCTTATTTTAATTGTGGGCGGCGTAGGTCACATCGAATGGTTGGTCCGGGCAGAAAATCTGAATGACAATATCGTTGAATTGATTGCTGTCACCGGAAAATTCCCTTGATTGATCGCTTCAAATCATTCACTGTCTGAGCTTCAAATACACCTTCGAAGTTTAAATACCTGTGGCTTATATAAGGAGATAAAATATGGCTTTTATGGACAAATTAAAGTCGAAGTTAATAGGTGACCCCGTAACTGCCAGCGTGAAAGGCACCCTTGCTCCTGTGGGTAAAAATCACCATGCTCTCGCCGAAAAGGCAGCAACCTTTATCCTTACCGGCGATGAAACCAATGTGTTATTAGATGCCAGAGCCATTAATTTCAGCGATGGAAAATCACTGTTTGGCGATATTGCAGCTTCCAAATATCTGAACCGCCAAAAGAGCTTGTCCCTTTGTAAAGCCCGTTACAGTCTTTATCAATTGGTGGAGAACAACACTTGTCCGCCTGAGATGTTGGTCAGAATGGGGAAGTTCTTTGCAGAGCTGTTACACGATGACATTGACAAGCATACAGATGCTGATTTTCCCGATTGGTTGCATATCCTGCTGACAGACTGGCTTTATTACGTTACCAAGGAAAATGCCAATTACGTCTACATGGAGAGCGACCTTAAGTACATCAATTTTTCACTGAATTTGCATTCGGCAGTATGCAAAGCTGCTGATTTGGACCCGGCTTATTGGACCCGCTATGTATTTGATTGTCGACAAAGAGACAGCTACTGGGGATTTAGGGAATACCTCAATAAATATGCAACGCTCCCGGAGTTTCGAAACTTCTTTAGCCACCATCAAGACTACTTGACCAGCAGTGTATTTCCGAGCCTAAGCGCTAAAGGTAAAGCTGAATTTTTAAGCTTTATTGCAAAAATGAATTTAGATACCGAATTACAAGACTTTGTGCTCAGAGTTAGCGTTGACAAAAGCAAGCAAGTGCGCTCAGAAGCCGCCAAAATGTTCCAGAAACTGTCAAAAGACAAAATCATTGAAGTGTTGACCCCATTTTTGTTTGAAGGTAATGCCCTAGAGCGAAAAGAGTCGGCAACTTTCATCAATCAGTACTGTGGCAAACCAGCAGAAGCCTTGCTCAAGTCAGCGCTGGAAAAAGAGAGCACAAAAGCTCAAAAGGCATACCTAGAAATGCTGTTAGGCACTCAGGTAGACGAACCCGAAGGTGATCGGGCAAGTTTTCCTCCACTCCCTGACTACAAGCCACTTGACGCAGAAAACAAAGTCAGTGATGAAGTGGCACACATGATCTACGAAAATATCGAAAAAATTCAGGCGAAGCAGCGAACAATTACTGTTGAAAGCAAATGGCAAAAGGAGCACCAAAAGAAAATTCTGGCGCTTGGTAAAAAAGATGCAGTGGAAGTGATTGATGTCCTCAATGGGGAATCCAGTGCCAAGCATGATCAATACACGATGTCTCAATTCGTCAACTGGGACAAAGTGTTTAAACACCCTAGCGTCCAGATCACCAATATTCTCAACCTTTATAAGAATGAAAAAAACAACCACGGGCGTTATCACAACGGCTTTACCGGCGGCGTTTTTTATCAATGGTTTACGAGTGCCTCTGGAGGTATCAGTGACCTGCGTGCGCTCGATGACCTGCTCAAACTGAAAGGGTGGCCTGAAGACCAGATATACGTTGAAACGACCCACTCCCATTGGCAAAAAAATATTCTGATAAGGCAGACTCCTGAAGACGGTATATGGCCATTATTTTCAACTCAATTGGACTCAATTCTGGCAAGTTTCCAGGAATTCAACAAAGATAGCTACACCGGCGTTTGCTTAGACCGCGTATTGGAAATCCTGGCGACCTTTCCAGTGTTACCCACCTCTATCCAGAGTCAATTGCTGACAATTGCCCTTGGCGAAAGTAAAACCTACCGGTTGCGTGCTCAAGTGCTGATGGAAAAGATTCCCGACATCAATAAGAAAGTTGTGTTCGCTCTGAAATCGAATGCCCAGGAAGTCAGAATGAATGCCGCACGCTGGCTAGCCAGAATCAATAATGCCGATGCGATCCCAGCACTTCAGGAAGCGCTGAAAAAAGAAAAACGCGAAGCCGCACGCGCCACTTTCCTGGGTGCTTTAGAGAACTTAGGTAAAGACATTTCGTCTTTGCTGACACCGTCCGCATTACTCAAAGAAGCCGAGGCCGGACTGAACAAGAAAATCCCGGTCAGTTTGGAATGGTTTCCCTTTGACAACTTGCCAATTCTGCGATGGAAATCCGGCCGTAAATTAGACCCCTCCATTGCCAAGTGGTGGATTGTGTTGGCATGTAAATTAAAAGATCCTGGTGGTAACGAGCTCATTGTTAAGTATTTACAGTTACTAAGCCCTGAATCCGCAAATGCATTGGGCCGTTTTGTGATGAGTGCATTTATAGCGCAAGATACCAAGAGAACTGCCTACGAGGATGCACAGGCCTATGCCGTTGCGCACGGGCCAAGTTTGTTTCAACATTATCAGAATTGGGCAAAACAAAGTTGGGGCGAAGACTACAAGGGAAAAACACTGGAAGACGCGATTACCGCAGTACGTAATGAGCAGTTGGGTACGTATCTGGGAAGTGCAATTAAAGATAAAGGAATCTTGTCGCTGTGCACATTAATGGACGGTGCGGAAGCTGTCTCAGTGCTGCGTCAGTACATGAAGGAGCACTATACCCGTAGGGCGCAGATTGAGTCGTTTCTCAAAGCGATGGCACCTAGTAATGACTCACTTATTATTCAACTATTACTCTCCGTATCCCGTCGCTACCGAACTAAATCTGTTCAGGAGCTGGCACGCGAACTGGTCGAAAGTATTGCACAGCGAAACGGTTGGAGTCCTGAACAATTGGCTGACCGCACTCTGCCTACAGCCGGTTTTGACAACCAGGGCATGTTAAACCTCGACTTCGGTTCGCGGCAATTCAAGGTAAAATTAGATGCCACAATGAAACCCGTGCTGTTTAATGAGTCGGGTAAGGTTATCAAGTCACTGCCGCAGCCTAGACAGTCGGATGATCCTCTATTGATCAAAGAAGCAAAAGCGTCATTCAGCGCCTGCAAAAAAGAATTGAAGCAGGTAATTTCGCTAACTACCAGCAGGTATTATGAGGCCATGTGTGCCAATCGCAGCTGGCCAGTAGAGGAATGGCGGGAATACATTTACCAACATCCACTCGCGAACCGTCTTGCCCAACAGCTCGTCTGGCAATGGCAAGACGACCTGCGGCAGACGTGTTTTCGCATAACCGAAGACAATGCATTGATTGAAGTTGATGACGAAGACTTCACGCTGCCCTCACATGGCAAAGTATCTATCACACACCGCTCGTTGCTCACGCAACCTCTGGCTGACAATTGGGTTGCACATCTTAAAGATTACAAGATCAAAACCTTGTTTGGTCAGTTTACGCAGCAGATTGTTGAACACTCTTTCGATGAAGATACAACAAAGCTCGATCAATTCAACGGTTACGTGTCCGACAGCTTTACCCTTCGAGGAGTATTCACCAAGCTAGGATACCAACGCGGCCAGGCAGAAGATGGCGGATTCTTCTACACCTATCACAAAGCGTTTCCGGTTTTAAATATTGACGTAATGGTTGTCTTCACCGGTAATTGCTTACCCGAAGAAAACGTGACAGCTGCGCTGAACTATATGTGTTTTCGCAAACACGATCCAAACCGCTCATGGTTTGACGAGCGAAACTTGCTTGTGCTCAACGACATACCGCCAATATTGTTTGCAGAAGCAATGTCGAACCTGAAAGCGGTTGCCGACAAAACAGCAGGCTTTGATCCTGATTGGGAGAAAAAAATTCCATGGTAATCCCAGCAAACACTGAGACTGAAAATCGGCATATAAAACTGCCTCCCGAACAGCTCTATGCCGCTGAGTTACAGCGGCTTGCCGAACATGATGAAGGCCCAGTTCCGCCCGGTTGGAAACTAAGTCCCAAAGCTGTCCGTTCCTTCATTCTGGGTGATGATCAATTGAACATCAGCAAGAAAATTTATGCCAATGACAGTCTGGTAGAGCGCGCTATTGTTACGCTGATCGGTAACCAAGGATTAATGTTAGTGGGTGAGCCCGGCACCGCCAAAACCCTGCTATCAGAATTGCTGGCAAGCGCTATCAGTGGAGACTCGCGCCTAACAATTCAGGGGACCGCAGGTACGACTGAAGATCAGATCAAATATACCTGGAACTATGCTTTGTTGCTTGATGAAGGGCCCACAGAAAAGGCCCTGGTACCTGCCCCGGTCTACGAAGCTATGCGACAAGGCCAACTGGTGCGTTTTGAAGAGATTACACGCTGCTCGGCTGAGGTACAGGATTCTATTATTTCAATTTTATCTGACAAACAGGTTCTGGTGGCCGAATGGGGTGAAAAAGGGCGGTTGTTAGCGCAAAAAGGATTTAATGTGATCGCCACTGCTAACCTTCGCGACAAAGGGGTCAATGAGATGTCATCGGCCCTTAAGCGACGATTTAATTTTGAAACTGTGTTACCCATCGCGGATCCCGCTTTTGAAACCGAATTGGTGATGCAGGAAGCAAACAAGCAGTTTTCGTGGCTTGATCAGGATGTCACAACTCCGGTAGACCTCGTGTCTATGATGGTCACGGTATTCCATGAAATGCGCAGCGGCAGGGCCCAGAATGGTACCCAACTCAAGGAACTCAGCTCGGTAATGTCGACAGCTGAAGCGGTAAACGTTGTGTATTCCGCAGGCTTGCAAAGCGTGTATATGGGAGAAGGTGTTATTACCGCAGATGCTCTGGCATCACAGTTCTGGGGTGTCGTGGTGAAAGACAACGCGGATGATATAAAAAAAGTTTCCCATTACTGCTCGACAGTCGGTGTTGAGCGAGCCCGTAAAGATAAGCATTGGAAAGGCTTTGTAAATGCCATCGGAAAACTTGCCCCATAACATAGCAGAGATAACCAAAGCTCTAGAGCAACAGGCTCAACGGTTGTGGCAGCCAGATCTGTACTTTGTCCCTATCCGCCACCATAGTCCGGCCTGCGCCCTGGCGTTGCTGGCACTAATCAGTGAAATAAAACCAAAGACTATTTTAATAGAGGCGCCGCGGGATTGCGCGGCGCTTATTCCTGCATGCCAGGACGAAGGGACGCTCCCTCCGGTGGCTATACTGAGCCAACGAACGGACCAAGACACGCTGCATTCAGCATTTTTCCCGTTTTGCGAATATAGCCCCGAATGGCAAGCAATCAAGACTGCCAAGCAGATTGGCGCGAAGGTCAGCTTCATAGACTTGCCCTACAAAGAGAGGCAGACGGGAGAGCAGGAACAATTGCTGGACAACATGTTACAGGAGCGTTACCTGCAACACAGCGAGTTTCTGCTCGGAATTGCCCGAGCACAGGGCTGTCTCGATCATCAGGAAAGTTGGGAGGTCATGTTTGAGCAGCGAGATACCCATAATTTACAGGATTGGCGTACTTTCTTTGAAGATGTATATGCATACTGTGCGCTAGCTCGTCATGACTATCAGCCCTCCGAACTGGAAGCCAGCGGAGATGCAGAACGTGAACAGTTCATGCGACAAAATATTTACGCTACCGAGCATCAGGGGCCTATTGTAGTGATCACTGGCGGTTTTCACACCCCAGCCTTGCTGGAGGCGAAAAAAGAAAAGGCCATTAAACAGCCGGCTGGCAATAAAAGCGACAACTGGCTAATTCGCTACAGCTTCGATCAGATGGACGCGCTCAATGGCTACAGTGCCGGCATGCCAACACCGAGTTACTTTCAGCGCCTTTGGCAACTCCATCAAGGAGAACAAACCGATCCGCTGTTGACAGCAGCAAGTGAAATGTTGGTACAGATTGCTCAGGACAATCGCGACCAGAAGTTAAATCAATCTATCAGTACCTCTGATGCAAAAGCGGCAAGCGTAATGTTACACGGTTTGGCAATGTTGCGTGACCGCCGGGGTCCCGGGCGAAGAGAAATATTGGACGCAGTGCAAGCCTGTTTTGTTAAGCAGTCTATTAATGAAAGTATGCAGCTGTTGAGTGATGCCAGACGCGTTTTATGTGGTGATACGCTCGGCCAGCTTAGCGACACTACCGTCAAACCACCACTGATCAATGAAGCCTATAATAAGGGTATCCAATTGGGCTTGTCGTACGATTCGACACTCAGTAAAACAATTTGCCTCGACATTTACTCAAACGAAAGACATTTAGCTATCAGTCGCTATTTTCATCTCATGAATTGGTTGGATGTAGGGTTTTGTGCAAAGCAATCCGGACCAGATTTTCTGCATGGGCAGCAACTAGGCCTAGTAAAAGAGCACTGGCAATATGCCTGGAGTCCCCTGGTAGAATCCAGTCTGTTGCACTTGCAGTTCCGCGGGACCAGTTTAAAGGCAGTGGCGCTCGAAAAACTCGGCCTGACAGGGCAGCATTTACAACAAAGTGGTCAGGGAAATCGCTCAAACCTGGCGACCGAAACCCTGTTGCAGGCTAGCCTGCTGGGGCTTCACAAAGAGGCCAGTATTCTGGCAGCCTATCTAAGTAATATTATCGTGTCTGACGAAGATTTAATGTCACTTGCCGGCTGTGGTCAGCAACTGCTTAATCTGGAAAATGGCAAAGCCTATCTGCAAAGCGAAAAGCTGAATGTCGATATAGCGAATCTCTATCGTCAGTGTTGGCAACAGATGATTTACCTGTTAAACCGTCTGGAAACCCTTAAAGGTGAGGCTGCAATATCTCAGGCTAAACCGCTGTTGGCGATTGATAACCTTTACCGGCAAAACAACCCAGTTGAAAATGCTTATCTCAGCGCAGTGACAGATTTGCAACGGAACCGGACCTGCCATCCAACGCTGCGTGGTGCCTGTGCCAGTATATTGTTCCTGCATGGTGAGCTGGACATTGATCAGTTAAATCAAATACTGGCGCAGACAGTCCATGCCCACCAGCCAACGGATCAACTTATTCAATTTCTCACTGGGTTGTTGGGTGTGGCGAGAGAGCTGACCTGGCGGGTACCAGAAGTATTGCAGCAATTGAACAATCTACTCAATGAACTGCCGGAAGACAGGTTTCTTGAGTTGCTTCCGTCGTTAAAGCACCTGTTTACTGATTTAACTCCCCTTGAAATTGACAATGTCGCCAGACAACTGAAAGCCATTAATCAGCGCCCCGAGATGAATCTGGATAAAACACACGCAGTACTTACGCCGACTCAGATTGGAGCCTTGCAAACCCTTGAGACTGCATCGCTTGAACAACTTAAACAGGATCCGATGGGGGCGTGGTTAAGTGAATAACACAGAACGTCGCTGGCGCCTTTTGCTGGGTAAGTTATCTGATAAATCATTAGCCTCTAGCCCACTAAGCAAGCAAGATCAACGTCGTCAACATGCCCTCGACTACCTTTACAACAGGCAATATCAACAGCGTGGCTTTGATTTGGGTGCTGGCCGCCAAGGTGGGAATAGTAGCGATTCCGCACCCGTTATGTTGGACTGGTTGTCTGGGTTACCAGAGCTTTTCCCCGAATCGTCCTGTAAAACCCTGTTTACCGATGCCATTGAAAAATTTGATATGACGGCCTTGTTGAAGGATCCCGGTGTGCTGGAAAAAATCGAACCAGACCAGAAGATGCTTGAGTCCATGATGCTGCTCAAAGGCAAGTTGAGCGCTGAAGTATTGGCCCAGTTGCGACGACTTATTGCCAAAGTGGTGGAGGAAATTCAGGCGAAGATAAAGATGGAAATCGACAGTGCATTTTCAGGCCGTCGCAATCGCCATCAACGTTCTTATCAACCTATTGCAAGTAACTTTGACTGGCAAAAAAGTATTCGGCGTAACTTGAAACACTATGACAAAGAGCGTCGTAAACTCATCCTAAGTGAGCTCTATTTTAATCGTCGAGTGAAAAAGCAACTTCCGTGGGACGTTGTGTTGTGCGTGGATCAGAGTGGTTCGATGGCGTCCTCGGTGTTGTACGCAGCGATCATGGCAGGGATTTTGTCGGCTTTGCCCGCAGTCAATGTCAAATTGGTGGTTTTTGATACCCGCGTGGTGGATTTGTCACACATGTGCAGTGATCCGGTTGAGACGCTGATGACTGTTCAGCTCGGTGGCGGCACGGACATTGGCAAAGCCCTGTCTTATTGCGAGTCTTTGGTTCATACACCACAACAAACGGCTGTTGTACTGATCAGTGATTTTTACGAAGGATGCAGTGAACAACAGTTGATGCAAGTTACCAAACGACTGGTTGAAGCCAAAGTTACGCTACTTGGTTTGGCATCACTGAACGAAACGGGTGGTGCATTATATGACCACCAGATGTGTGCAAAGCTTGAAAAAGTCGGCATGAAAGTAGGCGCCATGTCGCCGAATCGCTTTGCTGAATGGTTGGCTGAGGTGATGGATTCATGAGCTGGCGTGAACGTCTGACAAACTACGATGCTGATGTACTGGCCGACTTAACTAGTCCTGGGCTTGTGCGCAGAGCCATAAAGGCTTCTGCTAGATCGACAATTACCATCGTCGAAGATACACCCAAACAGGGAACAGTCCAGTTGGGCGAGCATCAGATGGTCTTTTTTGATACACACCTTGAGAAAGCGCAGTGTACGTGTAGTGCTATTCATTTATGTGTCCATATTGTCTCCACCGTATTTTATCTAAACAGCCACCGTGGCGAAGAACAGCAGCAAGAGCCAAAAGACTGTAGCGCCTTGTCACCATTAGAGGAATTGCGTGAAACAGTTGTGCAGAGTTTGTTTAAGTGGGCGGGCAAGTCCAACACCGCGAAATGTGCCCTCTGGTGGCAGCAAAATGAAAATTGCAAATGCGAAGTAGCCGTCTCAAAAACTTCTGCTGACATTAAATTGAACAGTGGCGAACAGTGTCGCTATGTGCTCGGCCAGGGGCTAGATGGAATCGTAACTGAAGCGTCACAGAGTCAGCGGAAACAACGCATCTTGCGATGCCTTGTAGCATGGCAGCATTCCACTTCACAAGCGATAGATTGGCCCCTTGAGTGGCTGGATACGCCATCATCGGAATTAGATGTTGGGGATCGCAAGCTGATTGGTGACATCATTGAACAACTCGGCCTTGTGCTAAAAATGGGCATCATGCATATACCGGAACAGATACCGCAACGCATACGGAACCTGGCATGGGGTAGCCGGGCCGAGAGGCTGCCGCGCTTGACGGGTAATTTATTGCGATTGGCTGAAACCCTCGAAAATCAGGTCAATGCGGGCCCCAAGGGTGATAGCCATACGGTCTTGGACAAACTTGGTCAATGCTGGATGCTGGCAGAGGCTCTGCTCGCAGCGGAGAATCATGAGCAGTTAAGCCAGCTCAAAGGATCGTTGCGACGTCAGTACACTCAATGCTCTCTCGGGCATCTGTGGTTATGTGCTGCAACCCCCTACCATAGTCAAACAGCCCAGGGACTTGAGTTATTGTTTTGGGATGTGGAAACAGATCAACCCTATGTGGTCAATATCGGTCGTTGGGGTGTATCTGCGTCGTCATTCAACTTGGAGACCACATTGTCGTCAGCTATCGGTTGGCAAGGCAGTAAATCGCCACAGGGATATCTTGGAAAAGTGCTGACACTATCCGCCTGTAAGGTCAGTGACGATAAGCGCATATCGACTTCCTCGACCACCAAAGTTGAGAATGAGTTTTCTGCCTACACACACGTCCAGCAAATTCGAAAATGTAGTGTGTCAGACTGGCAAGAACTAACGTCTGTTGTGGCAAGGAGAATCAGCCAACAACAGGACGTATTCGCGCTTGTGCAACCAACCAAAACAACCCCATTTGAGTTGGATACTTACACTCAGACTTGGACTGCGTGGATTCAGGATGAACATCGTCGTTGGCTGCCACTGTCGTTGCCTGCGGACGAACATTTCAATCAATGGGTAAAGACCTTCAACCGAATACTGGAAAAAGAAAAACGCCCCATTTCCTTCATCACTTTAAAATTGATAAGCAGCGCTGGTCAGTATCAATTGCGCCCGTTATCTGTCGCATTGCTGGACAAGGATAGGCTTCAGACTGTGCAACTGAGCTTTGATCATCGGACCCATAAACCTCGCTCACTTTTGAGTAAGCTGGTGTCGTCATCGCCCAATGTGAAGTCCGAGCAACTCCACTCAGTCTCTGAAGACACTAGCGAAGCCAGCGCGTTGCTAGAAAAAGTAGATGACGTACTATTGGCCAGGACCGAAATCGGCATGGATTGCCGTTACACTAACACGGCGAAAACACAAAAACTGATTGAACAATTGCAGTTGGCAAACCTAAATGTACTTACCAAACGGTTTATTACAGCCTTGAATACAGATCAACCTGTAGAGTTAATCAAGGCGCAACTGTTGGTTAAGGTAATGCTCAGACAAGGCGCTATTGCTCAACTAGTTAAACAAGAATGAATCAGGCGCACCAAAAAGCTAACACGTTGCGACTCTTCACTTTTAGCAAACATTACAGTGCAAAAGGGTCTTTATGCGAATTCAGGTATTTTTGTAGTTATTCAATGTCTACTTTGTAGAATTGCTCGCATTTATTCTGTTGTTGTTCATCATCAGAAATTGGCGAAAAGCGAAACTAGCAAAACAAAAAACCGAACTTCTTTTTATTGTCTTGAACAGTCAGACAGAGTACTCATTTACATGCCGTAATGAGACCCCTAGTCCCTAAAAAAGTATAAATCGTCAACACTCATCTTCCACTTTCCTAAGGTAGTGTCACGAGTTTTGACCAGATAGAAATTGAATTTTCCGTTGTCTTTCTCGAGAAGAATAACTTCGTTTTGCTCAAACCACAGTGATTTGCAATCACATTTTTGTTTTGAGCAGCATTGAAAAAAATCACCCCGTAACCATGCTGATAACGAATACGCAACTGCAAATCATCACCGGGGTCATAAGTGTCGAAAGTGTTAGTTGGAAGTGGACCCAATAATTGGAACTACCAGTGCTAAGGTATATTTGCGTAAGTATTGGTGCGTATATCCATTGGTCAAACAAAGGGGCCGTCCTTTGTCTATCCTTCGTGGTATAGATTCCTATTTGAAATCATATGCTATTAGTCTACTGGTGCCTAGCAAACTTGTAGCAGAACAAAGATACAACTTACCCTAAAAAAAATGTAAACAATTCGTAGGGGCTGAAGTCTTTCGCCCCCCAACCCTGAAAACGAATTAGTATTTTACTTTCCATCTTTATTTAGACGTTTCCAACTATAATTAACGTCTACACGAACCCCTTTTTAAATCAACGATTTACTCAACCGTTACTGATTTTGCAAGGTTACGAGGCTGGTCGACATCCGTACCTTTGATAAGGGCTACGTAGTATGACAACAACTGCAGCGGAATCGTGTAGATGATTGGCGCGATAGGTTCATCACAGTGAGGAACGTTGATCACTCGCATTGTGTCATCACTCTCGAATACTGCATCTTTGTCTGCGAAAACATACATGATACCGCCTCGTGCTCGAACCTCTTCTACGTTCGACTTCAGCTTTTCAAGCAATTCGTTGTTTGGTGCAACAACGATTACCGGCATTTCGTCATCAATCAACGCAAGTGGGCCATGTTTCAGTTCACCTGAGGCATAGGCTTCTGCGTGAATGTAAGAGATTTCTTTGAGCTTGAGTGCCCCTTCCATCGCGATAGGATACTGGTCGCCACGCCCTAAGAACAAGCTGTGATTTTTGTCTGCGAATTCTTCTGCTAAATCTTCAATGCCTTGAGTAATGGCGAGGGTTTCTTCCAGTTTACTTGGCAAGCTAGATAACGCCTTCACGATGTTTTCTTTGTCTGCCAACGTCATCCCCTGATGTTGTCCTATGGCTAGCGTGAGCATCAAAAATGCCGTTAGCTGAGTGGTGAATGCTTTAGTTGAGGCCACACCAATTTCGGCACCGGCTTTCGTCATAAAGGCTAAATCAGATTCACGCACCAATGATGAACCAGGCACGTTACAGATGGTCAGACTCGCTGTGTAGCCTAACTTTTTAGCAAGGCGTAATGCGGCTAAAGTATCAGCGGTTTCACCTGACTGAGAAATGGTTACCAATAGGCTGTTTGGGTGAACAACCGATTTGCGATAGCGGAACTCAGAAGCGATTTCGACATTACACGAGACGTTGGCGTACTGTTCCAACCAATAACGTGCCGTCATTCCTGCGTGATAGCTGGTGCCACAAGCAACGATTTGTACGTGTTTGACTTGGCTTAAAATCTCTTCAGCACCCTCACCAAAAATTCCTTCAACCAATCCAGTATCAGTCACGCGATTTTGCAAAGCGTTTCGTACAACAGTGGGTTGCTCATGAATCTCTTTTAGCATGTAGTGACGGTAACCACCTTTGTCGCCAGCATCATGTTCAACAGACGACTCAATGATTTCGCGTTCCACGGGGTTACCCTCAGCATCATAAATCGATACCGAGCGGCGAGTAATCTCTGCCACATCACCTTCTTCAAGAAAGATAAAACGACGGGTCACTGGCAACAACGCCATTTGATCAGAAGCAATAAAGTTTTCACCCAAGCCCAAACCAATAACGAGCGGACTACCAGAGCGAGCAACAACAACCCTTGACGGGTCTTGTTTATCCATAATTACGGTGCCATAAGCGCCGTGGAACTGTTTAACCGACGCTTGTACAGCGCTCAGTAGAGTTTCGTGATTCTCGAGCTCAGAGTGCACTAAATGGGCAATGGTCTCGGTGTCAGTGTCACTGGCAAAAAAGTAGCCTTTTGCACCGAGTTCTTCGCGTAGTTTGAGATAGTTTTCAATGATTCCATTGTGTACCACCGCGATTCTCTCGTTGGAACTGTGTGGGTGAGCATTTTCTTCAGTCACACCACCGTGAGTTGCCCAGCGGGTGTGAGCAATCCCCGTAGAACCAAGCGCCTCTTGTGCACCAACAGCGTCAACCAGTTCTTGCACCTTACCTGTACGGCGAATACGCGTCAGTTGCCCTTCTTGTGTGAGCAAAGCCACACCAGCCGAGTCATAACCTCGGTATTCAAGACGCTTCAATCCCTCTAGTAGAATTTCTACGACATTACGCTCTGCTACCGCACCTACAATGCCACACATAGTTCGTTCCTCACTGAATTTGCTCGGCGCATATTACTTCAACGCCATGGTGTTTAATTTTTTCTACCGACGACATACCTACATTATCGTCAGTAACTAATACTGAAATCTTGTCCCAATCTAGCTCAATGTTGGGTATTTTTCGCTCTAACTTTTCCGATTCCGCCATTACCACAACATTGTTGGCAACTTCTGCCATGGTTTTACTTAGCTGTGTTAATTCGTTAAAAGTAGTTGTTCCTCTATCGACGTCGATGCCTGCGGCACCCAAAAACGCATGGTCAAAGTTATAGGCTCTTAACATTTGTTCCGCCATTGCACCTTGAAACGAGTGGGACTGCGGATCCCAAGTTCCACCAGTCATGAGTACTTTGGGCTCGTTTTCCCACTCTAGCAAGGTGTTGGCTACTTCCATAGAGTTCGTCATCACCACCAAGCCTAGTTTCTTTTTTAACTCAGGTAACAATGCTGCTGTCGTACTGCCACTATCAATAATAATTCTATCGTGATCGTTTATCAGCGCTGCGGCAGCTCGAGCAATTACTTGCTTGCGAATCGAAAACTCTGGCGTCGTTAGCTCAGCAGATTCTTTTGGCAATGGCACTGCGCCGCCATACTTACGGAGTAGAAGGCCATTATTCTCTAGTTCGGCTAAGTCTTTTCGAATCGTAACTTCCGAAGTAGAGAACTCTTTTGCCAACGATTCGACATACACTTCGCCTTCCAGCCCAAGCTTTTCAATGATCAATCGACGACGTTGTTGAGTGTTTCGCTTTTGCATAACAAGCCTAATTCGCAACCATAACTTTCGGTTCGAAACAAATATAGTCCAAAAAAACAATGAATGAAACAAATATTTTCGAAACGAAACCAAATAATGAACACTTAGTATCGTCCTGAAAGTAAAAAGTTTCGTTAGTTAGTTACATACCTTGGTATAAGTTTTGACGAAGTTTCGATAGCGAAGCATCATTAGTAAGGCGAAGAGAGTTGTTAGCACCAACCACTCCCAGTTCATCCAAGATAGGCTGTGCATCTGGCATGCGGGTAGAGTGTCGATACTGCAGAAATAAGGCATTAAAGGCAGTACTTTGTGAAAAGGTCACAAGCTGAGCGATGATTTCGTTCGCTGACATATGTTTCGTTTCGCAACATGCTTTTAAGTGCGCAAGAAACTGATCGAGTGAGGATTCGTGATAACGTCGTAAATCCACGTCAACTGTAAGCCAAAATAACGCGCCAGACCAATAGGTACGCATGATCTGCCCGCGAGCACGGTTGTCGCCGGCTCGCTTCAAACTCAACACACTGCCTTTTACCTTTGCTCCACGACCAAATCCAGCCACCAGCTTTTGCCACATTTTTTGCTCGGTAAAATATCCAGCTCTACCTTGCAGAATATTTTGATAATAGGATGCCAGCCCCTCAGACAACCATAAATCTCCCCATCCGCGATAAGGGATCAACAAATGGCTTAGCTCGTGAAACAAAGTCCAATCATTGATGAGTTTGTCATAACCGAGTGCTGGATTGATTGTCAGAATTACTTGATTGGGATCCGTGCGTTTGATTTGCCCCCAAGGTACAGGGGAACGAGACCCTGTTGAGCGTGACAGCTTAACTAACAGTTGGTCTTTGGGTAGTTCACCGTAAACCAAGGTCAGCGCTTGGTGCACGTCGTTAAGCCACTTTTGCGTGTCTGCTTGCTCTTTTTGCGACATGTCACTTGGCCATTCGATATCCACTCGTTGAGAGTCAAACAGCAAAGTGCTTACCTTTGCGTGAGCACAAGGTAAAAATAACAGGAGAAACAAGCAACCCAAAATGCGCATAGCGAGCCAAAAACGAATGGAACGTTAGTTGAGGCTAAGCGTTTTTGAAAATGAACGTCAGTGTTTTTCGATGAGTGGGCAATCGGCGAGTTAAACGCCGATTGCAAGGGATTATTAGAGAGTTTGTGATAGACGAACGCTACGATTTTTTCGTTGGGCGTTGCCAGTCTTTAATATTGCGTTGCTTAGCACGAGCTATGGCTAGCTCGTTGTCTTCAACGGTTTTGGTAACAATTGAACCCGCTCCCACCGTTGCGTTATTGCCAACTTCAACCGGAGCAACCAGTGCTGAGTTAGAACCAATAAACGCGTTTTCACCAATTAACGTTTTAAATTTATTCACACCATCGTAGTTGCAGGTAATCGTGCCAGCACCGATATTGGCATTCGCCCCCACTTCCGCATCACCCAAGTAAGTTAGATGGTTGGCTTTTGCGCCTTCACCCAGCACCGCTTTTTTCATTTCAACGAAGTTGCCGACTTTCGATTTGGCTTTCATCACCGCTCCCGGGCGAAGGCGGCCGTATGGCCCAACCGTGCAAAACTCTCCCACTTCAGCTTGTTCAACAATACTGTTCGCCTCGATAACTGCATTATCAGCTATGGAGCAGTTTTTGAATACGCAGTTCGGGCCAATCACTACGTTATTGCCCAAGGTTACATTACCTTCAAAAACACAGTTCACGTCTATAACAACGTCGGTTCCTGTGGTAAGTGTACCGCGGATATCAATTCTAGCCGGGTCTGCCAAGGTTGCTCCACCCATCATAAGTGCTTGAGCTTGTCTTGCCTGTAATGCTCTCTCAAGTACTGATAGCTGTGCGCGATTGTTCACGCCCTCGGTCTCAACCGACGAATCTGGATGCGCCGCTTTGATAGATTTACCTTCGCTAGCCGCCATTGCGATAACGTCAGTTAAGTAATACTCACCTTGCGCATTGTCATTACTCAACAGCCCCAACCAACGCTTTAAATCTTTGCCTGACATCATCATCATGCCAGTGTTGATCTCTTTGATTTGACGCTGTGCGTCTGTCGCATCCTTGTGTTCAACGATGGCGACAATATTATCGCCGTCTCTAACGATTCGTCCCATACCGGTAGGGTCTGAAAGCTCTACAGTTAGCAGCGCAAGATCAGCCTCTTTTTTGACATCAACTAAACGCTCTAACGTCGATTGCTGAATCAAAGGTGCATCTCCAACCAATACCAATACATCCTCGTCATCTTTGATGTGAGGTACTGCTTGTGCTACCGCATGACCAGTCCCTAATTGTTCGGCTTGTAAGCACCAGTTTAGGTTGTCACCCGACAATTCAGCTTTGAGCTGATCTCCACCGTGGCCGTAGACTAAATGCACGGCTTGACTGTTCATGTCTGTTACCGTGTTAATGATACGCTGCACCATCGGAATGCCACCGACCTTATGCAAAACTTTAGGCAACGCCGACTTCATCCGAGTGCCTTTACCTGCTGCCAAAATTACCACTGAAAATGCCATTTTCTCTCCACCAATGCGCAAAGGGTCAAATACGTAAAACAATAGTGTATCGAAGACTTGCGCGAGAGTCAGTGAATTTAAGCTCACTCCGTTAACAAGCTTTATTGGTTGACCAATATAAAAGTTGGTCAAACTGGCAGCAAATGAAATCTGAGGGTATGATGTGAGAAAGTACATGGAGTCGTATCACTACATGAAGATAAATGGAAAATCACCCACTCATGGAGAGTACTTAAGTTGTGAACGTCTTTAGGACCCTACACCGAAGTATACTACTACTGTTTGCCGTCGTCGTTATTGCGATTGTGACCCTAGTACACTTCAGCATTTCAAAAATCGTTGCTGAGCAAAGTCGAGCCCAGCAGCAATCTCTGTCTCCTGCAATATCTTTGATTGTAGAGCAGCTACTCAAACCTCTGCATATATCTGAAGCCCTCGGAAAATCGAGAGAGTTGGTAGCACTGATGGATACCAAATCACCAGATTCCGACGCCATTTTTGATGCACTCGTTCGCATGGAAGAAGAGTTCGGCATGGTATTTTTTATTGCCAGTGAAAAAGCCCGAACCCAATACAATTCAGATCGTACGACAATTGAGTTAGTGCCAGGTGAAGTCAACTGGTACTTCAAATACAAAGATGTACCAGAAAAAGCCGTCGCAGATATCGGAAAATGGGAAGACACCCACTTTTATATCGACATCAAAATCTACAACGACGACGATGAGTTCCTTGGATTCTTTGGTATAGGTAAAAGCCTCAACTCCTTTATCAACCTATTTGAAGACTACAAAAAGCAGTACGGCTACGACTTTTTGTTTGTCGACGCCAACGGCGACATCATGCTGTCATCAGATGCTGACTTGATTGCCGAGTATTCGGATTTCACTAATCTTGCCGAACTTCCATGGTACGCGGCGTTACCGAGCGACGTGCAATCAGAGCGAGAACTGAACAACAGACTTGTGAGAATTGACGAACAAGACTACTTGGTTGCAGAAGTGAGACTCAACCAGTTCGATTGGACCGTATTTTTGCTCAGCCCTCTTAGTCAACGGCAAACCGACATTTCACAAGCCTTTATTTTCAGTGTAGTGACCTTACTTGTCGTTATCTTCGCGTTGTTTTTGTTGATCTACAACTTATTGTATTACTTCAAAAAAGACATGCGCCCAGAGCTGGTCATTCGCAATACTAGCCGCCTGCCAGACCGTTATGATATTGAGCGTGATTACAACAGCGCCGTAGAAAAATACAACTCGGTCAGTGTGGTCATTGTCGATATCGATAACCTCTCTTTTATCGTCGACACTTATGGGCGCAATATCGCGGACGAGATCCAAGACAAAATAGCGGGGTTCATCAGTGTGAACTTGCGCGAACAAGATGTACTAGGGCTTTGGAGTAGCGAAGAGTTTGTCATACTGCTGCCAGAAACCGGGCCACATGAAGCGTTTGATATCGCCCAGAATTTACGTCATGGAGTCGCTACCATGACGCCTCCGGCTTCACACCCTCAGTTATCGATTACCGCTTCGTTTGGCGTGTCGTTCACCGCCAGCTATCGCTCACTTAACGAAGTCTCAGCGCATGCTGAAGATGCGCTGTACCAAGCTAAACGCGATGGTGCAAACCTCGTTCGCATGCAGCTTATCGACTAACAAACATCTGCTTTAACCGCTCGGGTACTCGCAGGGTACCCGAGGTCAATGCGACCCCCAGCAATATCAAACCACCGCCACTGACTACGGCAAGCGACAGAGATTCTGATAGGAATAATGCGCCCCAGATCACACCGAAAAGGGGGACGAGATAAGCCACAGAAATGGCGCGAGTAGGCCCAACATTGGCAATCAGATAAAAATACATCAAGTAAGCAATGCCAGTACCAAATACGGCCAGAGCGGTAGCGCTCCACCACGCTTGCGTACTTATCGGCGCCTCAGGCCAAGTAAAGAGTGCAAATGGCAATAACATCAAGGATGAGTACAACTGGCTGCCAGTGGCAATTGCCAACGCGCCTTTACCCGACAACCATTTTTTCATCATAGACGCGGCGATACCGTAACCTAACGTCGCACATAATGCGGTAACTATAGGCAATAGACTGATGTCATTTCCGACCTTGTGATAGCTAATCAAAATAACGCCACCAAAACCAAAAACCAGCCCCATCAACCGCGTAAAATTGAGGCGGTCCTTTAGCCACACAACAGCAACAATCGCACCAAACATAGGTGCTGTGGCATTTAAAATGGCGTTAACCCCACTGTCTAAATGTAGGCTGCTGTAGTTGAATAATACAAAAGGAATAGCCGTGTTAGCTGCACCAACCGCGACTATGGGTCGCCATAAGGTGAACATATCACGCCAATTTCCGGCGCGAATCAAAAAAGGCAGTAACACTACTGTTGCGAGTAATGTTCTCACTTCTACCAAGGCGTAAACGCCAAATTCTGGCGCGGCAATTTTCATAAACAAAAATGACCCGCCCCAAATTGCACCAAGTACCAGTAAAATTAAGTTGGCTCGAAGTTCAGGCACTGCGTTAATGCTCCCTCTAATGTGAGTAATTGTTCTTTTGCTCGCAATCCACCTGCATAACCGGTAAGTGCGCCGTTTTTTCCGATAACACGGTGACATGGTACTACAATGGAAATCGGATTTTTGCCATTTGCCAAACCCACTGCTCGCACGCCTTTGGGGTTGCCGATCTGATTGGCAATATCTTGATAAGAGCGAGTCTCACCAAACGGAATGGTCAGCAAGGCGCGCCACACTTGTTGTTGAAACTCAGTACCGACTGCCGCCAACACCAAATCGAACGTCGTGCGTTCGCCGTTGAGGTATTGCTCTAACTGTAAAACGGCTTGCTGTGTGTGAATATTCGGATGGCTCGTGCCTTTTTCGTCAACCATCACAATAGACGTTATGCCCGCGTCACTCGCGCTCACTTGCAGCCAACCTAGAGGCCATTGTACGTAATCTTGATACATAAGTTACTCCTTTATTCGGTCACTCAAAGCCCACAATTGCAGTGTTAAGTAGCTTCGCCACGGTGCGCCATTTTGTGGCGTAATGGGGGTACGAGACTGCATCTTTTTAACGATCAGATCGCCACCAAGGTATACGTCTGGCCAGCTTCTGCCGCGCAGCGAAATATAGTCCAATGTCCATTGACCAATACCTTTAATAGCCAATATTTGGGCGTCTTTTGGGCAGTCATACTCACGGTACAGCGCAGCAAAATTCCGCAGCGCCTCTTTGCGAGCGCCTGGCATCGATATGCATTCGAGTGATGCCGTCGCTATGTTTTCAGGTAAGGGAAAAGCGGTTCCGTAAGGTGTGCTCTCACCGTATTCTGCAACAACTTTGTTAAGTAGATTAATCGCCGCCGTCACGCTGACTTGTTGGCCGAGGATAGCACGCACACCCGCTTCAAACTCATTCCACACCCCCGGTTGTCGCATACCCGGGTTGATATAGGTTTGCGCCAACCCTGTTTTTCTCAAGGACTCCGCAATGATCATAGGATCGGCACTTAAATCCAGTAAGCGCTTGATGTTAGCTATCACCGGACGAAGTATCGTTAAATCCGACACTTGCACTTCAACCGCGAAACCGTGCTTTTGAGCGACATGGGTTGCTTTAAATCGCCCGATCCCTTTGCCATAGGTAAACACTTTAGCAAAACTCTGCTCGTCGATAGCCTCGGTATTGTGAATCAATCGGCGTTTGAGAAATTCGCGTATCGCCTCCCAATCATAAGGCGGCCGATACGACAAGAAGAGCGAGATACTCTCTGGCGTTTCACTCGCGTGTTGTGCTCTCAGCTGAGAGGGGGTTTTATCCAATATCTGCTGGCACAAGGACTGCAATCGTCTCGCAGAATTCAGGCCGGAAGCAAGGGCAATATCAGTGACTGGCAACATGGTTTGTTGGAGAAGTTGTTTAGCAAATAGTGCTTGGTTATACCGGCGGTATTTTTGTGGTGATAGCCCTAAGTTTTCACTCACCAACTTATGCAGATAGCGTTGAGAAATACCCAGACGTGCGGCGATGTCAGGAATGGACTGTTCATGATTTTCGGCCAGTAAGGATAGCCCACGGGATAAGGTTGTATCAGCGCCTTGCCACGCAGGCGAACCAGGTGCGCTATCTGGACGGCAACGCAAACAGGGACGAAAGCCAGCATCCAATGCTTGTGAAGCAACGGTGTAGTAATCGACGTTCTTTTCCATCGGTAGCGGCGCCGGACAAATTGGACGGCAAAATATCCCTGTTGACTTAACCGCCACGAAAAAAGCCCCATCAAACCGGTAGTCTCGGGCCATTCTTGCCGCGGAATAACGTTGGCATTGTTGCTCGTCTGTCACCTTGCTCATCGTTGCCACCCTATGCCTGAATAATAGGATCAGTGTATCCCATCACACTGGGTCTAGTGCGACAAAATCGGCACTGAATGTGGATAAAGTTGATAAAGCGCTTGCGACTTCGCATAATACTCGGCTGAGTCACTTGTCGACGCTAAATGACAATAACAACACGCGACCTAAATAAGCGATTTCATGATTAATGTTTTTCTAACACGCTGCGTAGCATTTTTTTGCCTACTGTTTTTTCCGCTCGCGGCCAGTGCGACAGACGCGTGGTTAAAAAGCTATGCAAATTACGTCAGGTCTCAAGCGGTTAAATACAAGATTCCTGGCTATGCCTTTGTGTTTTACGAGCAAGGCAAAACGCCGCAGATTTTTGTCTATGGCAAAACGCACAATAAAGGGAACAAAATCGATGCTGAAACTCGCTTTCGCTTGGCATCGGTATCCAAAACCTTTACCGGTGTGTTAATGGCCAAACTAGCTCGACAACGCACATTTTCCCTTGATACGCCCGTTGAAACCTTGCTGCCTGAGCTCGATTTTACTGGTAAGGGTATGGACGGGTTGCAGTTACAGCACATTGTTGGCCAGTCGAGTGGCTTCATGCCAAATGCGTACGACAATTTAATTGAAGCCGATTACTCCCTCACTCGAGTGCTCAAACAATTATCAACCCTTGAACCTCTTTGTGCGCCAGGTAAATGCTATACCTACCAAAACGCCTTGTTTGGAACCATTGAAGCCTATTTTAATAGCCAAAACACCTCTTATCATCGGCAATTACAAGAGCAGCTATTCATTCCTTTAGGCATGACAGGCGCAAGTGCGGGTAAGGGTGCTTTGATTGCGAAAGACAACTGGGCGCGACCGCATATCGCTATCGCGCGTAACCGCTGGAGAGAAGGAAAAATAGAAAGTAACTATTACCGTTTCTCACCCGCTGCGGGCGTCAATGCCAGCATTCGAGACATGACGATATGGCTACAAGCAATGCTGGGCGAATTCCCTACTGTTGTGCCTGACGCCATTATAGAAGATGTCACTACGCCTAGAGTGAAAACCACTAAAGAAATCTACCGCCGTGGCTGGAAACGCCATTTATTCGATGCGCACTACGGTTTGGGTTGGCGCATATACAATTTCGAAGGTGAAACCTTGGTGTATCACGGTGGCTGGGTAAAAGGGTATCGCGCGGATGTCGCCTTTATGCCGGATAGAGGCGTTGGGTATGTGATGCTGATGAACGCGGAATCAAACATGATAAACAGCACAACTGCCAAATTATGGGATAGCTACTTAGACCAGGTTAAATAAACGAAAAAGGGCGCGAATGCGCCCTTTTGTTTTATGTATCCGTTTTGAGGTAGGTATAGCCACTTAAACAGTTTTCGTAGAAATCGGTCCAGCGCACACCCTCTCTAGGCTTGATGTCACCTTTAGCTACATGCTTATCAATGCGGCGTTTGACGTCTGATGCCATCGCTCGCGTGTTGTATTGCATGACTGACATCACATCGTCTACGGAAGACCCTTTCACAATCTCCTCAATGTAGAAATCTTCTGGGTCATCGTCGTAACTGAAAATGTGTATTTCATTTAACCGACCAAACATATTGTGCATGTCGCCCATCACGTCCTGATAAGCACCAGTGAGGAAGATTCCCAAAAAGTAGGGCTCACCGTTGAGGCGATGCAGCGGCAACACATCGGTGATTTCACGACCATTGGTAAATTGATCAATTTTGCCGTCACTGTCACAGGTAATATCCACCAGTGAACAATTCACTTGTGGACGCTCGTTCATTCTCATTAATGGTACAACTGGCAACAGTTGATCAATAGCCCAAGAATCGGCAGCGGATTGAAATACTGAGAAGTTGCACAAGTATTGCGATGACAACGAGAAGTCCAACATCTGGAGCTCTTCGGGAGTATATTCATCGTCGGCATAGTGCTCTTGCAATCGCACCATCACTTGCCAATACAAGGTTTCGATTACCGCCAGCTCTTCCAGTGACAACACACTTAGCTTAAACGCATCTAATGCTTGCTCTTTCCACTGTGAAGCATCGTTGAACACTTCCTGCTTGTTGGTTAAGTCATCAAACCCCGTTACCAATTCGCGAATGTTTCTCACAAACATATGTTCGCCGTCTTTCGGCGTGGTATCCATATCGGCGCTGTTAGAGCGAATTTCACCGACGATTTCAGTGATCACACAGCTGTGATGCGCTGTCACAGCACGACCACTTTCACTCACCAAATTGGGATGGGGGACACCTTCCATGTCACAGATTTCTTTCATGCCATAAACGACATCTGAGACATATTCTTGCATGTTGTAATTGCGCGACGATTCATTGGTCGAATTACTGCCATCGTAATCGATGCCTAGGCCGCCACCAACATCAACGTAGCTCAGCGGGAACCCCATTTTATGCAGTTCCGCGTATATTCTCGCCCCTTCGGTAATCGCTTCTTTTACCGCACGGATATCGGTTAATTGGCTACCGATATGGAAGTGAAGCAAGTTTAAGCAATGTGACATCCCTTCAGATTCAAGGTATTGCGCCGCTTTGATAATTTCGGTGATAGTGAGCCCGAACTTCGCTCTTTCACCACTTGAGCTTTCCCATTTGCCGCGGCCCTTCACTGTCATTTTTGCTCGAACACCAATCATAGGTTCGATTTCGAGCTCTTTAGCAATTTTCACTAAGAGTAGAAGCTCAGTAAATTTCTCGACGACAACAACCATACGACGCCCGAGTTTGCGCCCTAGTAACGCTAAACGCATGAACTCTTCGTCTTTGTAACCGTTCAAAATGGTGAGCGAATCTTCATTGGTATTCATCGCTAATACCGTCAGTAATTCCGCTTTTGAGCCCGCTTCTAGCCCGTAGTTAAAAGCTTCACCGGCATCAACAATTTCTTCCACCACTTCACGCATCTGGTTAACTTTAACCGGATAAACGCCATTGTAATGCCCGTTGTAGTCAGCTTCTTTGATGGTGTTAATAAACACCTTATTCAGGTTCGCGACTTGCGAGCGCAGTACGTCGTGAAAACGCACTACCACAGGGAATTGAATCCCTTCTTGTTTGATTTCATTGATGACCGATTGGAAATCAATGCGCATATCAGTATTACTAGGATCAGGAGTAACCTGTACGTTGCCGTTGTCACCGATGCGGAAATAACCACCACCCCAGCGAGATACACCGTACAATTTCTCAGCTTCTTCGATGCTCCAGTCTGCCAATGCGACCTCTCCTAAAACAAAAAACGCCTACCCATAGGTTGGCGTATAAAAATGCAAAAAAAGTGCTTATCTAGATGATCCGTATTATAGACAAGATGACTTTTGGCGCTACGAAAATCGCACCGCAAATGCATCAAAAAAACCAGTTTTATGGCTTTTTATCCAACCAATTTGCCAATGTGGTATCAAAATCGATGTCATTATGCTTTTTTGCCCACTGTTTCAAGTGGTCTACTCGGGTGAACCTGTCTAGGGTAAAACGAAAATTGGAAAAGTAGGGCAACAGGTAATTTGCTTGATGCGTTGAATCCATCAGCCAACATTCGCCTTTTTGGCCGCGTCTATCAAGCACGAGGTTGTCTTTCACGGTTGCGTACTTAACTTCGTCAGTCACCCGCCAGCCACGCATATCGACAATAATATAAAATGACCGGCCTTTTTGCGCTGACAAAGCTGAAGATGCCTCGGCAAGATAGGCGATATCGGTAGACAAATCCCACTCGCCTGTTGTTCTGGCGAGGATGAGGTTACCGTGAATGTGAATCGAATATTTCGCAGATGCCATAGCTACCACATTAAACGAGACATGCTGAAGATTACTCTACTAGGCTACCATCAAGAATCAATATCAGGTGGCATGTTTAACCAATGTTTTACGGCATCGATTTCATAATCACCAATCGATTGCCGCTCTAACCACGTAAAAATTGTTGCCATATCGCTACTGCGAACAAAATCTAATGAGGGTGACTCAACATATTGCAACAGGTGTTCGGAGTCCTTGGGACTATCAATTATCCAGCTTTCCGCCACTTGCGATCGCCTGTCTAATACCACCTTGGTTTTGAACTCAGAGTTTTTCACTTCATCGGGACAAACCCAGCCTCGCATATCTACGACGACGATAAAATTTCGAGTTTTAAATTTTGCGAAGGTCTCAGCCAAGTCAGTTACGTAGGCGATATCGGTCACGATATCCCAATAACCACTCTTTTTTACCAGCACTACTGACGCCAATGTTTCTACAGAGAAAAACGCTTTATTCAACTACTCACTCCCGATACCAAAAACGGCAATTCAATAGGGTATCTTAGGGCGTGTTGAGTTTTGGTCTGCAGGTTTTGTTCTCTTTGTAATGTACAAATGCTGCAAAATCGAATACCAAAAGCCAGCACGTCTAGACTAAGTGTATACACACATTTTAAGATGCGCTAAGAATTGCTCGCTTTTTAGTCAACGGATTAAAATAATAGTTCCAAAATTGTTCATCTAACGCTGAGTGGATTACTATGGCGCGATAAATATGCCTTACGGAATGTCTATATCATCATGCCCATTTTGAAATACGCGGGTTTTCTCATGTTGGCGGCCTCGCTATCTGTTTCCGCAAAGGGAGCTGGAGAGTATTGGTACACTATTTCTGAACGCTGTGAACCATTGGGCCCAACCGATGAGGAAGCACGAGATGCCATCACGCCCGCCGTTGTATTGTTCGAAATCGTGCCAGCAGGCATAAGCGACTACTATATTAAAGTAAACAATGACGCACTTGAGAGCTACACGGAAGAGGGCAAAGCCTACTTAGACGACTTGGCCACGCTCCAGGCATATACGATTGGGAAAAGTCCATCTTCGGCCCAAGAGTCAATTCACGGTTTTATGCTCCAGCGAGAAGCTATCGAATTGACCACGTTAGTGCAGCTGCTTTCTAGCTTTTCTCAAATGCCATCGGATATTGGTTATTACTACAAGCAGTTACTCAAACTCGATAGTAAAGACGCTAAATTCAAAGCAGTAACCCGCGCTGAAGTTATCGATACAGGCGCACCAAACCGCCTGCTACTCAACACCTATCAAACTGACTATTTCTTGTTAACCGAAGCAGGAAAACCCGAAGACGCTCCCTTCATTACGGTTGATCACAAACAGGCATTGTCTGCGCCACTGCATGATAGCAAGAGCCCGTGGTTCAAAAGTTTAGAGAAAGGACTGTGTGGGGAAAAGCCGGTATTTGAAGCGCCTGCGTTGAATTAGATCGAGTAATTAACAAAAAGTTTATTGAGAAAACTCAAAGTCAGTAACTTTATGTCTTGATTTTGTAAAGGATCATTGCGTGATGTAAAGTGCAAAAAGGGACAAAAAAATACGGATATCAGTTGTGGATTTATTTGAAATTCTGCCAAAGGATCATGGGCACTTAGCATACTATATTGTTACTTTCGTCACATTTTCAGTTGCTAGCTATGCATATTTAAAAATTCGTGATTTAAAATCCGAATTGTTAAACGTCAAATCGCTCCTCCAAGACTCTCGGCAAAGAACAACAGCTCTGCTAGATAAATACAAGCCAATAAGCTCTTTAGAAGCGCGAGTAAAAGAACTTAATGCGGAGTCAGACGCAATCAATTCAAACATCCAGACTCTGCGCTCCTCATATGCAACTAAGCGAAATCTTTTTGATGAACTTGAAAGAGAGTTGGCTGTATTTGATGAAAAAATTGAGCTATCCACATTAGGGTTTTATGAACCTCACTTCGACTTTGGAACATCAGAAAGATTCAAAGCTGAGATTTCGGCTGTTCGAGAGCAGCAGAAAGATATGTTAAAAGCCAGACAAGCGGCAGTTTGTCATACTGAGTGGACAGTTAATAACAGTGCTAGACAAGGTCAAACTATGACAAACAGAGCACTCAAACTAACGCTCAGAGCTTTTAATAACGAATGTGACGCAGCAGTATCAAACGTGAGATGGAATAATATCCGCAGAATGGAAGAGCGCTTATCTAAAGCGAGGGACGCCATAGACAAGCTCAATAAGTCTAACAATATCCAAATCACAGAGCCCTATTTCCAACTCAAGTTACAAGAACTTAGGCTCACATATGAATATGCTGAGAAGCTCAGACAGGAGAAGGAAGACCGAGCAGAAGCTAAGCGCCAATTAAGAGAAGAACAACAGTTAATAAAGGAACAAGAAGCAGCGGAAAAAGAACAGCATAAATGCGAAGAACTTTTCGCTAAAGCCAATGAAAGAGTCAATAAAGCAACTGGTGACGAGCTAGAGCGCCTAAAGTCTGAACTAAAAGAACTGGAAGCTCAACTTAACGAAGCCAGAACAAAATCAGAACGTGCTCTATCAATGGCTCAGAAAACCAAATCTGGTTACGTCTATATAATTAGCAACATTGGCTCATTTGGTAACGGTGTATATAAAATTGGTATGACAAGAAGGCTTGAACCACTTGATCGCGTTCGAGAACTAGGTGATGCAAGTGTCCCATTCAAATTTGACGTTCACGCACTGATTTATTCAGAGGATGCGCCTGCTCTAGAAGCTGAACTACACCGCCACTTTAAAGCACATAGATTAAATCTCGTTAATAATCGTAAAGAGTTTTTTAGAATAGACTCTAGTGCCATTGAGAAAACACTCGAAAAGTTGACACCAGAGGTGGAATTCTTAGTTGAAGCCGAAGCACAAGACTACAATCAAAGTTTGCTATTAAATTTACATCGAGAAAGTCACCAATTAAATCTTTCTCCAAAACTTCCAAGAGAAATCTAACTTCATTGGTCGTCATTTTCTAAAACTTTAAAAAGCTCTAGTTGAAGCCCAACTCCTCTTTAGAAATTTCATTAAATGGAGCAACATTCTCGATGGTTAGTGTTGTTTCTAAGGACAAACCTGAGGGGATTGAAACAAGATACATTTTAATATCTCCATCTTTGGGCCAGCTTATTTTTAACGAGTTATTGGATGTTTCGTGATCTCCAAAGTGAGTTTTTAATGCACTATAGATTTCCGAAAAGCTATTGCCGTCAAAGGTAACTCCAATAGCATGCACCTGACCTAAAGAATTCAAAGCAAACGAAATATTGGTGTTATCGCGTTTTACTTTTAAAACTGGCTTTGAATGAGGAACTATATAACGTCGAATACCGAAAGATTCTTGCAAAGAACCATTTGGATAGACTTCGCGAATTTCATCAATAGTCGCCCCCCATTTTACACCAAAGGCCCCTTCGACAAACGCATCTGAAACCCTACCAGCGAACGCAGATGTTGAAAGCAATATCAACCAAACAACTAACAATCCTTTTCGTAACATAAAACCTCCTTTTACTGTATTTACCAATCTAGCTTTTATTCAAGTGACTTGACAACGTGATTAGATACAAAAAAGGCGTTGAGCCTAAACCCAACGCCTTTCTCAAAGCTTCTTTTGCCAATCTTGGGTGTCTACTTTTGTGCCTACCTTTTGGTATACACGAGTTGTAAACCCTTTATATGAAAGGCTAAAAAGGCTAGCAGATGATTACATCATGCCGCCCATACCACCCATGCCGCCCATATCAGGCATTGCAGGTGCAGCTTCTTCTTTAGGTAGCTCAGCAACCATTGCTTCTGTTGTGATCATTAGAGATGCAACAGAAGAAGCGAACTGAAGTGCGCTACGCGTTACTTTAGTTGGGTCAAGGATACCCATTTCTAGCATGTCGCCGTAAGTGTCGTTACCCGCGTTGTAACCGAAGTTACCTTCGCCGCCTTTGATGGCGTTAACAACAACAGAGGCTTCAGCACCAGCGTTTGAAGAGATTTGACGTAGCGGCGCTTCCATTGCACGTAGTGCTAGGTTGATACCGTGAGTTTGGTCTTCGTTTTCGCCTTTAAGATCAGCTACTTTTGCTGCTGCTCGAACAAGTGCAACACCACCACCGGCAACTACACCTTCTTCAACCGCTGCGCGAGTCGCGTGAAGCGCGTCTTCTACACGGTCTTTCTTCTCTTTCATTTCAACTTCAGTTGCAGCACCAACTTTGATAACCGCTACACCGCCTGACAATTTAGCCAAACGTTCTTGAAGTTTTTCTTTGTCGTAATCAGAAGATGAGTCTTCGATTTGACCGCGAATTTGTGCACAACGACCTTCGATTGCCGCTTCTTCGCCAGCACCGTCAACTACTGTTGTGTTGTCTTTGTTGATGACAACGCGCTTAGCAGTACCCAAGTCTTCTAGTTGCACTTTTTCAAGCTCAAGACCAATCTCTTCAGAGATAACTGTACCGCCTGTTAGGATAGCGATGTCTTGTAGCATTGCTTTACGACGGTCACCGAAACCAGGTGCTTTAACCGCTGCAACTTTCACGATGCCACGCATGTTGTTTACAACTAGTGTTGCAAGTGCTTCGCCTTCAACATCTTCAGCGATGATAAGTAGAGGCTTAGACGCTTTTGCTACACCTTCAAGAGTAGGTAGCAATTCGCGGATGTTAGATACTTTTTTGTCAACCAATAGGATGAATGGGCTATCTAGTTCAACAGTGCCATTTTCTTGGTTGTTGATGAAGTAAGGAGATAGGTAACCACGGTCAAACTGCATACCTTCAACAACGTCTAGTTCGTTTTGAAGTGCTTGACCTTCTTCTACAGTGATTACACCTTCTTTACCCACTTTATCCATAGCGTCAGCAATGATTTGGCCAACTTCTGCGTCAGAGTTTGCAGAGATAGTACCAACCTGAGCAATAGACTTGCTGTCAGCACATTCCGTTGAAAGACCTTTAAGTTCTTCAACCGCTGCTGCAACAGCTTTGTCGATGCCGCGCTTAAGATCCATTGGGTTCATGCCAGCAGCAACTGACTTAAGACCTTCAGTTACGATAGCTTGCGCAAGTACTGTAGCAGTAGTGGTACCGTCACCCGCTTCGTCGTTCGCTTTAGACGCCACTTCTTTAACCATCTGTGCGCCCATGTTTTCGAACTTGTCTTCTAGCTCGATTTCTTTCGCAACAGATACACCATCTTTAGTGATTGTCGGTGCGCCGAATGACTTGTCTAGAACAACATTACGGCCTTTAGGACCCAAGGTTACTTTTACTGCGTTTGCTAGGATGTTTACGCCGTTAAGCATTTTTGCACGAGCGTCATCACCAAAACGTACTTCTTTAGCTGCCATTTTTAATTCCTCTAATATTTGATGATACGGTTGTATTACTCAACGATTGCCAAGATGTCGCTTTCACTAAGGATAAGCACTTCTTCGCCATCAAGCTTTTCTGTTTTTACGCCGTAACCGTCGTTGAAAATAACGGTGTCGCCAACTTTAACGTCTAGGGCTTTTACTTCACCGTTATCTAGAACGCGACCATTACCTACTGCGATGACTTCACCACGAGTAGATTTTTCTGCTGCAGAACCAGTCAAAACGATGCCGCCAGCAGATTTGCTTTCTTGCTCTGCGCGTTTGATGATTACGCGGTCGTGTAAAGGACGAATTGCCATTTTCAAATCTCCTGAAAATTCCAATAATGTGTTATTGATAATATTGATACGTCATGGGCGTTAATCGCGCTCCACATCGTATTTTTATGTAATGCCGCAAATGCGACTAAAATAGTTTCTGCGAGGTTAAATGGGGGATTACCCACACGATCTCAAGGTTTTTTTACAAAAAATTCGAAAAAATTTGAAATGTGTAGGTAAAACAACTCGGTCGATTACCGATCGAGTCGATTTGTAGGGTTATTTGGCGTGTTGTCGGTAAACTCACCTTCAATAATGTCGTCATGAACACTGGAAGAATGCCCTTGCCACTGGGTTTGTTGACCAAACGAGCCAGGCGTCACCACTTTCATCAATAGTTTGCTCGACAAACGGCTTGCCAACCAACGTCGACTGGGCGGCAAGACCAAGAAAAAGCCAATGGCGTCTGTCACAAAGCCAGGGGTAACCAACAGCACGCCTGCCACCAGTAACAATAAGCCTTCCGTTAGCTCTCTGGCTGGCATTTCTTGACGCTGCATTTTAGCTTGTGCCGTTTGCAGTGTTTGCAAGCCTTCTCGCTTCACCAAAAACGCCCCTAGTGCCGCTGTGATAATCACAATAGCGATGGTATTCCAACCACCAATTAGCCCGCCAACTTGTACCAACAATGTGATTTCAACAATGGGCATAATGGCGAACAATAAAAACAAAATTCTCAAAATAACCTCTTTGGCTTAGCTCCAACCTATATTTGGATAGCGTTCGCGCCAAATTGTTCCCAAAACAACTGGCCCAACGCCGTTACATAGACAATGTGGGGGAGAAATGCCAATTCTCAATGTTATGAAATCGACAATACGATGAACTGAATCCTATACGCGACGGTATAATTTGCCGTGGTAGACTTTTCCTTGAAAGAATCTAACTATCAATCAGGTCATATCCGGCGCACTCTTTTTGCGTGCTTGTAACTGAGTATGCACACCTGTGTGTTCGGCAAGAGGGAGCTTAACAATGAAGATTTGTATTGTTTATTGTACTGTACCGGACAACGCCAGCGCGACAGCTATAGCCAAGGCTTTGGTAAATAAAAATGTGGCGGCTTGCGTAAAAATTATCGCCGACGTGACATCAGTCTATCGGTGGGAAAATGATGTAGTAACGGATCGGGAATTCCAACTCATCATTAAAACGACAGAACAACGTATAGATGATGCGTTTGCATTGGTCAGCATGCTGCACCCCTATGACGTACCAGAATGGGTAGTCGTTCGCGATGCAATAGCAAGTGATGACTATGCCAAATGGGTCATTGAGCAAACCGACTCAGAGAAGTAAATAGGATAGTAACGTTAATGAAAACTCGACACCTGCTGCTATTTTTAATGGCGTTTATTTTTGCACTGCCTGGCATCAGTGCTGCGCAAATAAGTGGCGATAATGGATTGTCAGACTTGTTCAGCGATGAACCTGAATTTTTAACTGTTGAACAAGCCTTTGTTTTCGACTTTGCCCAGCAGGGTGATACGTTAACCATAAAGTTTGATATTGCTGAGGGTTACTACCTCTATAAAAAGCAATTTAAAGTCGTTACCAAAAATGCCGAAGTCGGCGAGCCAGTTTTCCCCGAAGCGGTACAAATTGAAGATGAATTCTTTGGCATTTCAGACGTTTTTTACGATAGCCTTGCAGTAGACTACCCCATTATTTCTTCGGTGAAAGATGGCGTAGTCAAAGTTCGCTATCAAGGCTGTGCCGAGGCTGGGTTGTGTTACCCACCCACCACACAGGTTGTCTACCTAAACGAAGTCAGTGCGTCCAATGCAGCGCCAAGCGACGCTGATGTCACAGAAGAAGCCAAAGCGGAAACAGCAACCTCCGAACCTGTTCGTTCTAGCCAATTTGAACTCCTTGATAGCTTGTCGTCTGATGAAAGCTTGATAGTGACCTTATTCGCATTTCTGGCTTTGGGAATTGGATTAGCTTTCACCCCTTGTGTGTTCCCTATGTACCCAATCTTGTCCAGCATCGTTATTGGGCAAGGCAAAGAAATTAAAACGTCTAAGGCGTTTTGGATGTCATTTGTATACGTCCAAGGTATGGCCATCACGTATTCCATTTTAGGCTTAGTCGTGGCTTCTGCAGGCGTACAGTTCCAAGCCATGTTGCAACACCCGATCGTACTTGGCGTGATGATCACCTTGTTTATTGCGCTGTCTGCCGCAATGTTCGGCGCTTATGAAATACAACTGCCATCATCATGGCAGGTTAAGTTAAACAATCTAAGTAACAACCAAAAAAGTGGTAACACCATTGGTGTGTTCATCATGGGTGTAATTTCTGGGCTTGTCGCATCGCCTTGTACCACCGCGCCATTGACGGCTATTTTACTGTTCATCGCCCAGTCGGGTGACATGGTGCTTGGTTTCGTTTCACTTTACGTACTTAGTTTAGGTATGGGTATTCCACTCATCTTATTCGGAATGACGGGCGGGAAATTACTCCCTAAAGCAGGAGCATGGATGAATATTGTTAAAGTGACGTTTGGTTTCATGATGTTGTCGGTCGCCATAATGTTTGTCGAGCGTATGTGGATCAGCGATTTGTCTAATCTATTGTGGGCAGGTCTAGGTTTAGCGGCATTCAGCTACTTCTACACGGTTAACCAGCCTACCAACCCAACGTTATTCAAAGGGGTTCGTTCACTGGTTATTTTTGTTGGCTTGTTCGCCAGTGCAATGATTGGCTACAACAGTCTCCCGTTCGGTGGGCAACAAGCACATACGGTTAGTTCTTCAGAGTCAGCACAGACAAATGCCAGCCACGGTGCAGCTGTCAGTCACCCAGAGTTCATGGTGGTGAAAGATTTAGAAGACTTTAAACAAAAATTGGCAGCAGCCAACGCCGAAGGTAAATCAGTGATGGTCGATTTATATGCCGATTGGTGTGTTGCTTGTAAAGAGTTCGAGAAGTATACCTTCCCGAATGCTGATGTGGTGACGGCGTTAGACGACACGGTATGGATGCAGATAGACCTGACAGATAACACGCCACAAAGCGCTGAGTTCCAAGAAGCGTTCTTTATTCTTGGTCTGCCTACTATCATGTTTTTTGATGAGCAAGGTAACGAGCTGAGCCAAGGGCGCGTAACCGGCTTTATGAAAGCCGAGCCTTTCGCCAATCACGTTAACCGCTTGTTCAATCAATAAGTAAAACGCCATGCACGAGACCAATGATTCTAGAACCTCATTCATTGGTCTTGCTGTGGTACTGTTTCTGTTCGCACTGTTTTACAGTGCGCCCAGTCGCGCCTACGACGCCTGCTTCGAGCAGTGGTTTTGTGTCACCCTCGAACCTAAAAACAACGAGTACAACGTCGTTCTACAGCGTATTTCACCTTATCCTGTCGTCGTAACACTCGACAATATCCCCAATACCAAACGGGGTGACAAAAGAACATTTCAGCTTAGCGATAACCTGCCTATCGTCGTAACAACAACGTCATCGTCTCGTCGTTTCTGGCGCGCTATGACAGCGCGCTGGACTGCGGGCGTGCTCAATGCCAAACATGACACACAAGCAAAATACTATTACCCCGGCGAATCAAGGCAGCGGTTTCGTATTGTTCAAGGGTTCAATGGCGGATTTTCTCATCGCGGGCCGGACAAATATGCCGTAGACATAGCCATGCCCGTAGGCACGCCGATTTATGCTGCACGAGGTGGCGAAGTAATTGCCACCGAAGCCAGACACAACAAAGGTGGCGCCAGCAGCCGATACGGTAAGTATGCCAATTACATCATCATTCTTCATGACGATAACACCACAGGTGAATACTTCCATTTAATGCAAAACGGTGTGGCAGTAGAGAAAGGGCAGCGAGTAAAAACGGGTGAAATGATCGGATATTCGGGAAATACAGGCTTTTCTTCCCTTCCTCACCTTCACTTTGGTGTGTATTACGCCAAAGCAAAGGGTAAGTACCAATCTGTCCCGTTTTCTTTTGCTCAATATCGTCGAAAATACGACTAAACACCTATAACTTGTATAGGAAATTGCGTCGAATTCACCTGATAAGACCAGTATTTTGCTGCCAAATAGAAACAAATCTCTATAATCGACAAACTAAGTGAAAAACGATAACGTTTTTGTTGTTTTTTCGTGCAAACGAAACTTTTTTTTGTTGAAATAGTCCGATAAACATCAATTAGCGAAAGATAGCAGCATTTTCATGGAAATTTTATTGATAAACGGGCCTAACTTAAACATGTTAGGCAAACGCGAACCCGAAAAATACGGGTACCAGAGTCTCACAGATATTGTTAACGGCCTCGAGAAAAAGGCCGAGGACGCTGGCGTCTCGCTCCGTCATTTCCAGTCAAATGCTGAACATGAATTAATTGACCGCATTCACGACGCAATGGGTAAGGTTGATGCCATCATCATCAACCCTGGTGCATTTACACACACCAGCATTGCACTGCGTGATGCGCTACTCAGTATTTCAGTGCCTTTTTTCGAAGTGCATCTATCAAACGTTCACGCTAGAGAAGCGTTTCGTCATCACTCTTATTTTTCAGATATTGCTGCCGGTGTCATCGTTGGTTGTGGCGCCTTGGGCTACGAATTGGCAATGACGGCTGCAATTGACAAGTACAAACCGCAAAATTAAACAGAGACAGAACATGGATATTAGAAAAATTAAGAAACTCATCGAATTGGTGGAAGAATCTGGCATTGCCGAGCTAGAGATCACCGAAGGTGAAGAGTCTGTTCGCATCCACCGTGGTGGTTCTGCTGCCGTTGCTCCTGTAAATTACAGCATCCCAGCACCTGCAGCTATGCCTGTTGCTGCTGCACCAGCACCTGCTGCAGAGGCCGCTCCAGCAGCAGCTGAAGCCGCTGTACCAGCTGGCCACGTTGTTAAGTCACCTATGGTAGGTACTTTCTATCGTGCATCTTCACCTACGGCTAAAGCATTCGCTGAAGTCGGCCAAAAAGTAAACGTCGGCGATACCTTGTGTATTGTTGAAGCAATGAAGATGATGAACCAGATCGAATCTGACAAAGCGGGCGTAGTAAAAGAAATTCTGGTAGATAACCAAGACGCTGTCGAATTCGACCAGCCTCTATTCATTATTGAATAAGCGATCTGACTATGTTGGATAAAGTACTTATTGCAAACCGCGGAGAAATCGCACTGCGCATACTCAGAGCTTGTAAAGAGCTGGGTATCAAAACTGTTGCGGTACACTCGACAGCGGATAAAAATTTAAAGCACGTGTTACTGGCAGACGAATCGATCTGTATCGGTAATGCACCGGCAACTGAGAGTTACTTGAACATCCCCCGCATTATTGCAGCGGCGGAGGTCACTAACTCGATTGCCATCCACCCTGGCTATGGCTTCTTATCTGAAAACGCTGAGTTTGCTGACGCCGTTGAGAAAAGTGGCTTTATCTTTATCGGCCCAACTGCCGACACCATCAATATCATGGGTGATAAAGTGGCGGCGATCAACGCAATGAAATCAGCGGGTGTACCTTGTGTACCAGGATCAGATGGTCCATTGACTGACGATCAAGAGCGTAACAAGAGCATTGCAAAGCGTATTGGCTATCCGATTATCGTAAAAGCTGCCGGCGGCGGTGGTGGTCGTGGTATGCGTGTTGTACGTGGTGAAGATGAGCTTATTACGGCGATCGAAACTACCAAGGCAGAAGCAGGCGCAGCATTCAACAACGATGTCGTTTACATGGAAAAATTCCTTGAGAACCCACGTCACGTTGAGATTCAAGTGCTTGCAGATGGACAAGGCAACGCCATTCACCTAGGTGAACGTGATTGTTCAATGCAACGTCGTCACCAAAAAGTGGTAGAAGAAGCACCAGCACCAGGTATCTCTGAGCAAATGCGTAATAAAATCGGTGATCGTTGCCGTAAAGCTTGTGTGGAGATTGGTTATCGCGGTGCAGGTACGTTTGAGTTCTTATACGAAAATGGTGAATTCTACTTCATCGAAATGAATACACGTATTCAGGTAGAGCACCCGGTATCAGAAATGATCACAGGTGTCGATTTGATCAAAGAACAATTGCGAATCGCGGCTGGTCAGCCGTTGGCAATTGAACAAGACCAAATCAAGATTCACGGCCATGCTATTGAGTGCCGAATCAACGCTGAAGACCCTGATACGTTTATTCCTAGCCCAGGTAAAGTCGACATGTTCCATGCACCTGGCGGTTTAGGCGTGCGTTGGGAGTCTCATATTTATACGGGTTACTCAGTACCGCCTTACTATGATTCAATGATCGGCAAGTTAATTACATTTGGCGAAAGCCGTGATGAAGCTATCGCGAGAATGCGCCATGCACTTGATGAATTGGTGATTGATGGCATCAAAACCAATGTCCCGCTTCAGCAGCGCATTATGGCAGATGAGAATTTCTTCGCGGGTGGAACAAATATCCACTACCTAGAGAAAAAGCTCGGCCTAGCCTAATTGACCTAGCGTAAAGACGTTTCTAAGACCTAAAAGCCCAGCACTAAGCTGGGCTTTTTTATGCAAAACAATAAGTTACTGTTCCCATATCTTTCGTTCTATTTTTGTAATTAAAACAATCAAATTTATCTATTTTAATTAATTAAAAAGCAGCGCTATATTTAACACGTGGTCAGCGAACAGTGTTAGCTAGCCACAACGTTTTTATGTGTTTCTCCTTTGTTTTGTGAAGTGTTCACAACCCTCTTGGAGTCCTCCTCCAAATCCCGTTTGCCAGCGACATGTCGCTGGCTTTTTTTTGCTCAAACCACTAAACTTGACCAAATGGTCAGAAAAACAAGTAACAACACAGTATTCATTTGGCTTATCGCGTTATTCTTTATTTCGCTCGCCAATAGCGGGGCAGCCACACAAATGTGGGAGGCCAAGGTTCACGTACGCCATGATAAAAGAGAAGTGCGCGACGACCGCCAGCAGTACCGATTGCAACTAAAAACGCAGTTTGAGATCAATGAAAACTGGTGGCTACATGGCTACGCCGCTACTGGCGATCGATTTAACAATAGCTACAATACGGTTGATGAAAACCAAACCTTCGCAATAAGACGAATATTTGGTCGCTATAAAAAAGGCGATACTCGTGTCGAATTTGGCGTAATCCCCACCTATAAGGCCGATGTATCGTCTACCGGCCTATCAAAATACGGCTGGATAAAAGGTGCAAGATATACACAACACTTCGCCTCTAAGCATACATTCGAATGGGTAGCAGGGGAGTTAACATTGGAAAGCGCCAATCACGCCTTATCGCTTCCACACGCATTAAACTACGGCGAGTTTGAAGTATCGTCTGATTGGAATGACTGGCTTAGCACGGAACTCAGCTTAGAGCACATGACTGGCGATCCATTTGTACGCGGCGAGGTCCGCATCAAACGCGATGGCAAAACTAACCTCATCGAATACATTAATAAGATTGGATCCGATGAATTCAAAGTTGTCGTTGGGCAAAAAGGCGAAGTTCACCTGTTCAACTATCCAATCAGCTACTTTTTTCATTACAGTTATGTCGACCCTGAACTGGGCCCCAGAGCCGAACTAACCGAAGATTTTTTGGGAACGGGAAACGCGTTATCACTCGAAAACAAAGGTAAAATTCTGCAAAGCAAAGCCCAGTGGTTTACAAGAGTGGATTGGGTTGACGGGAACTACCGCTGGCTCGTTGGGCTTTCTGCGTCTTTCAAATAAAAAAAGCCCACCTTAAAAAAGGTGGGCAAACAGCAAGAACGCGTACACACTTTTCAGAGTGCATAGTAGTTACGTCTAAAAATCTAAGATGGATTACTCTTTTTCTTGTTCTTTTTCATGAGCCAATTTTAGTAACGATGCAGCGGCCTGTGCATCAGACAATGCTCGGTGATGACGGCTCATCGTTATATCAAAATGGCGAGTTAAATTGGCTAGCGAATAGGAAGGCAACCCCGGATAAACCCGCCGCATTTCACGCACAGTACACAGTTTTGGCAACCTAAAACGGCGTTCCAATCTTGCGTATTCTTGTTTGATAAAGCCGTAATCAAAGTTCACATTGTGGGCAACAAACACACAGCCCTCAACAAACTTGGCAAAACTATCGGCGATGTCCGCAAAGTGGGGAGCCTGGGCAACCATTTCGTTATTGATTCCCGTCAGACGAGTGATAGCTTGAGGGATATGTCGCTGAGGATTAATCAATGACTGCCACTCATCAACAATTTCGCCACCAATCATTTTCACCACGCCAATCTCGGTAATCCTGTGATATTGAGAACCACCGCCTGTAGTTTCAATATCGACAACTGCGTAGGCTTGATTAGGGTCGCGATGCCAATCAACTTGGCAAATACTGACATCAAACCCACATTCACGCATTTTGCGAATCGTATGTAGCTGATTGCGCCGTATTTGATCCCCAGTAGATTTTATTTCTTCAAAACGAATGCCGTTTTTGCCAACAATCATTAAGTCGGGGAAACCGTCTTTTAAACGCTTAAAGTCTTTCGCCATGGCTAGCATCAGCGCGTTTACGGCCTTAACGTTAACGTGCTCAAGTAACAAGCGTATTGGGTCTAAAATGCCTGAATACCACATAAAAACACTGTTAACCTTGCCATAGGCCACGGCTGCCGTTTTCGCGACTAGCTGATACAAGTCCTCGCCTGTGGCTATGCCCAAAAGCCGTTCATCAATGTCGGGCTGAAAACGCTGATAAAAGTCATTGTTCCGCAAACTCATTGGTCGGCGATCGAACTCAGATACCACGCCATCTTTCTCAAACAACAAATCCCAAAACAGTAAACCAAACAGAGCGCGCCAAAGGTGGTTTTCCGTTTTTTGCGCGACAATATCGTGTTTCTGATAATGAGCGATAACACCCATTTCAACAGACTGAATGTAATTGACATCCAGTGTGAGTTTACGCTTGGCATCACGCAGCATGTCCGTGACGTAACTCGTACGCTTTTTATCGAATTTTCTAGCGTAAAAATCTTCTGCAAAGAGCAATAACGTATCGCTTTCAGGATCTTCGATGATGGTTTCTAGTCGGTGCTTAACCGCTTCCTTCAGCCCCATCTTAAACGCTTCGCGCACCCATTTCTCTGCGGCGGCATCACTGCTCGATAACGACAGTAACTCCAGCCCTTGGTCGGCATCGTCTGGCAATACGGCGATACCCAACTTAAATAGGTATTTGTCTTTCAAAGCCACCGCTGCGGTATCCTCGACGTGTGGCATATCTGACAGTGAAAACGATGGTACATTCTCATCTTTGAGTTGCTTCAATGCCGTAGCGTAAAAATAAGCGCCTTGAGCATTGGCTTGATCGGAAAACCTCGCTTGGTCATTCACGGCGTCTTGGCGCGTGCGCATTACCCCTAAATCGCGCATCGAGAACTGACTTAACTTGCCGTTGAGATGGCCGAAATACAGAAACATTAAATAGCGCAATACTGGCCAGCCTTTGAATACCGTATAGTGGGCATCTACCGACGAAGGCCGCCAACCGAATTCATTCACATTGGTCAAAACACGCTTAGCAATGTCGTCTTTCTTTTTACTTTTTAGCCCTTTTGTTGACTCGTATTCACTCAACACCACCAGCAAATCTGGCTTGGGTAACACCGCACAAATCACATCAATATCAGCACTTGAGATAGGGCCAAACCAAAATGAATCCTTCATGCTTTCGAGTACAGCAAGCGAGTTGTGGATTTCTTCATAGTGGAATGATGGCACACTGCACAATGCGTGCTTGCGATAGGCAGCGCGCACTACAATGCATTGTTCATCTTCAGACAAGGCATTAAACGCCTCTAAAAATTGTCTATCTTGCGGTCGCAACAATGACGCGCTGGCTCCATTAAAAAAAGCCAAAAACTCATTGAAATGCGTCAAATAGTAACGAGGAGGTAAGGTTTTTTTCATATTGCACCGACAATAAACACCAATGCTAGTGTATATACGTACAGTTATTTATCAATAATAATTTTTTGTTTCGCTACCCAGGCAAAATAGTCAGCTAGCCTGTCATCTCCCATCAGCGCCTCTAAACTCGCAAGGTGCTTACCTAAATGCATTTCCGTATAGAATCGGTGAATACCATTGTGGCAGGTGCGACAAATATCCACACCGCTTTGCAATTCGGTTTTAGCATAATGTTTGCGAAAATGGGGACGGCGGTGCAACTTCTTTGGAATCAGGTGATGAAATGTAAGATACGCATGCCGTTTGCAACATGGGCAGGTTCCCAATTTCTTCTTCACGTAACAATTCCTCAAAGCTTTTATTAGGGTTACTACGTATAACAGTGTTTTTTGATTAAGAGAATGACAATGAGCTTAACTGAATCAAGTGTTTTTGAATGCCCTTATTGCATGGTAATTAACGATGTTGAAATAGACGCAGTAAACGATATTGATCAGGTACAAGTAGTCGATTGCCAAATTTGTTGTCAGCCCATCGAGTTACATGTTTGGCAGGGTGATAGCGGTATTGTTATTGATGCACGCCAAGAAAACGAGTAGTCGGAAACCATCCGAAAACGGCATTAGTACGTAGAGATACGCTCAATGTCTTGATTTTATTCTTACTCGGGAAGCAAAATGGCTGATGTTCTCAAATCTCTTGACGATATTCGCGCAATGAACAAGCGCTATCGCACCAATTTTGTTAACGCATTAAGCGGTGTGAAAAGCGCCAACCTTATCGGCACTACAGGGTTGCACGGCGATAACTTAGCAATCATTAATTCCGTCTTTCACCTCGGTGCAGACCCAGCATTAATGGGGATGATAATGCGTCCACATACCGTCCAGCGGGATACCCTTTCCAACATCAAAGAAAATGGTTGTTACACTATCAACCATGTCTGCCGAGATATCGTTGAACAAGCTCACCAGACCTCGGCTCGTTACCCGGAAACCGTCAGTGAGTTTGACGCTGTCGGGCTAACCCCTTATTTTTCCGACAGCTTTGCTAGCCCATACGTTAAGGAATGTCGACTGAAAATCGGCTTGATGGTGGAAGACATTGTCTTTATTAGCGCAAACCAGACAGAAATGGTCATCGGTAGCATTCAAGAAGTCATCGTAGACCCAGCGTGTTTGCAAGAGGATGGCCATCTGGATTTAAATGCCATCGATAGCATAGGTGTCGCTGGGCTTGACCATTATCAAGGCTTGCAGTCACTCGCACGGTATCAGTATGCCAAGCCGGATGTGAAACTTGAGCAACACCGCGGTGGGTCAGTAAAACCTGATTAGGATCAAATTTTTATATTATTTTATTTGGTAAATCCAAATAGGCGTTGTATAAGTATAAGTAGAGTTAGTTGAAACCTGCCTTTGGGCAGGTTTTTTGCGTTTTAGGGCGCCAATTAAAAGAGAATCATTTTCGTTTACATAATAAATGTTGGAGTGAGCTATGAAGACCGTAAATCGTCGCGACTTCCTAAAGTTTTCTGGAACCACCCTTATTGGGATGACTTTAGGTGGCGTTGCATTGCGTGCCAATGCGCAAGAAGTACTATCAGCAGACGACCCAACTGCTAAAGCGCTACAATATACCCCTGCCTCAACCGTTGACGGTGCTAAGTGCAGTAACTGTATGTACATTCAAGGCAGCGATGGTGATGCAAATCGCCCTTGCGCAATTTTCCCAGGCAAGGTCGTGAATGCTAACGGCTGGTGCAGCGCTTGGGTGAAGAAACCTGGCTAAAAGGCAGCCGAGACTGAATCCCACAAAAGCCCCTCTTTAAGAGGGGCTTTTTCGTAGTCGTCGATTATTCCAGCGGCGAGGTCAGGCCAGACTTGCCCGGCAATTGAGCGGAATCACTGGCAAATAGAGGAATAGGCTTAAAGCCAATCAAAGCTTCGATACTCGCGCCAAGGGCCAGTACTTGTTGATCCTGCCATTGACCACCGACGATACTGAAACCAATAGGTAAGCCATCGACCTGCCCCATGGGTTGAGTTAGATGTGGATAGCCAGCAATAGCAGCATAGTAGCCAATGCCGATAAAACCTGCCGGCGCATTATCTCCGTAGACTAAATCAATCAAAAACGCGGGGTTGTTGCTCGGCGCAACGAGAAAATCAACTTGGTTATCCGCCAATAATTTGTCCAAACCCTGTTCTCTTGTGACTTGTCGAATCATTGACAATGCTTGTTCATACGTTTGCCCTGTTGCCCCAGCTGTCGCTTCTGATTTTTCAAAAATGCTCTGGTCAAACAGTGCAAGCTCGCGTTGCGTAGCTCGGTTAAATGCAATTAACGCGGCGAGATCACGATGGGTAACCGCGTCTGGTGTCGTCGATAAATAATGATTAATGCCTGTTTTAAACTCTGCCAACAGTACCTGATACGAGGCTTCACCTATGGACTGGGTTGGCTCAAACTGTTCAATGTCGACCAGCTCAGCGCCCGTCTCAGATAGGGTGTTGAGCACTTCGTCAAACGCAGCAATGATTTCGGCATTGTTACCCTGAGCGTAACGCGCTACGCCAATTCTCGCTCCAGCTAATGGCAACACCGCTGCACTATCGATATCTGGACGCTGCTGATATCGCGTGGCGCTATCTTGTTCATCTTCGCCAGCCATCACTTGAGCCATGAGAAATGCATCTTCTGCATACCTGACCATTGGTCCTGCCGTATCTTGCGAATGCGAAATCGGAACAATATGTGTACGTGATAGTAGCCCTACCGTTGGCTTAAACCCGACGATACCATTCATCGCACTCGGGCAGATGATTGAACCATTAGTTTCGGTCCCTACCGCCAATGAGGCCAGTCCTGCAGCCATCGCAGCACCAGAGCCTGAAGACGAGCCGCAGGCCGTTCTAGACAAATCAAATGGATTTCTTGTGAGCCCTCCAACCGCGCTCCATCCGCTTGTCGACGACTCTGAACGAAAATTTGCCCATTGTGAAAGATTGGTTTTGCCCAAGATAATGGCGCCGGCATTACGCAACCTCGCCACAATTGGCGCATCACGCTTGGTATCATTGGCTAGTAATGCCATCGAACCCGCCGTGGTTGGCAATTCACGAGATTCGATGTTGTCTTTCAACAATACGGGAATACCGTGGAGAGGTCCTTTGAATTGGCCTTGTTTGGCCATCGCATCAAGTGCTTGAGCCTCAGATACGGCATTGGGATTGAGCGATAAGATGCTGTTAATTCGGCTATCGATATTGTCGATTCTCGACAGGTAACCCCGCACTAAGGCTTCGCTGGTAAGTTCGCCGTTTTGAATGGCTTTTGCTTGCGCTTTTGCGCTGCTATCTAGCCACGTATCTGTTGCTGTGGGCAGAGTCGATGCACACCCCCAGAGTAGGAGCCAGCTCGTCATGACTAGCAGTACGCGTTTTGTTACCGACATAAGTTAATCCCGCATTGTTTATTGTTAGTCCCAAAGTTATTGAGTTACTACGCCACTTTTGCGACATTGGCTTAAACAATAACTGGCCTCTATTTTAATCGAGGAGAAAGACAATGATGTTCACCAGAGTGAGTGTGTGGCTGTTGGTTGGCTTGGCACTTGTTATCCAATCAGTAGCACTAGCGGAAACTGCCAAAGTCGATGTTCCCGAAGCAACATCGAGCACCACAAAACACAGGGCAAAGATCAACGGCCAAACGGTAAATTACACAGTTACCGCTGGCGATACCCATCTGCTTGATAATAAAAACCAACCCAAAGCCAGCATTTTCTCTATTGCTTACACTCGCACAGATGTGAAGAATTCTCCGCAACGCCCCCTCATTTTCGTATTCAACGGCGGTCCTGGATCGTCTAGTGTTTGGTTACACATGGGCCTGTTTGGCCCAAAACGCATTGCGCTTCCAAGCGATGCACAAAGAGTAGGCGCTCCACCATATCCTATTGTTAATAACCCGCAAAGTTTACTCGACGTTGCTGATCTTGTTTTCATCGATCCCGTTGGTACTGGGTACTCAGTGCCTTTGGGCGAATACGAAGGCAAGGCGTTTTGGGGAGTAAAAGAAGACGCCGACACACTCGCTGAATTCGTTCGTGTTTACATTACCCAAAACCAACGCTGGAACTCGCCGAAATACCTTGCTGGCGAGAGCTATGGCACAACTCGCGCCGCGGCGATGGTCAAAGCATTGCAAGAAGGATGGGGAAGTATAGACCTCAATGGTGTATTTCTGATTTCGAGTATTCTCGACTTCCAAACGGGTGACTTCACGCCTGGGAACGATTTGCCATTTGTGACGTTTTTACCTACTTACGCTGCGACAGCTTGGTATCACGATGCTATCCCAAATAAAGGACAGTATGACAGCCTTGAATCGTTCCTTGATCAAGTTAGACAGTTCGCTCTCACTGAATACGCCACCGTATTGATGAAAGGAGCGCTGGCGAGCGACGAGGAGTACCAGTCTGTGGTGGAGCAGCTTCACGCATTCACAGGCTTGCGCAAACAATATATCCAGCAAACAGATTTGCGAATCAATGAATTTCACTTCATGAAAGAACTGTTAAGGGATAGAGGTCAAGTCGTAGGGCGATTGGACAGCCGCTATTTGGGTGAAGATGGCAGCATAGTAACAGATCGCTTTGAAGCTGACCCGTCGGCCTATGCTATTGATGGTGCCTATACCGTTGCTATCCAAACTTATCTTGCCAATGAACTCGACACCTTGCGTACTCAAAAGTATCAAGTGCTTTCAGGTGATGTGTTTCGCAACTGGAATTGGCTATATGGCGGCAGTCCGCGTTCGCAAGGCTTTCTAGCGACATCGCCGAACTTGGCAAAGGCGATGCGTCAAAACAAAGATTTTAGGATTTTCATTGCAAACGGCTATTACGATTTAGCTACGCCTTTTTTCGCCACGGAATACTCGATGAATCACCATGGCATCGATAAAGAGCGCCTAACAATGACTTATTATCCTGCTGGCCACATGATGTATATCCACACCCCATCGATGGACCAACTACTGGAAGATATGCGAGCATTTTTACAGTAGTAAATTCGGGCTCACCCTTTAGGGTGAGCTCGGCCAAAGATTGATCAGATGAAACCGGTCAAGTAACGCTTGGTAGCGACCGTCGGCCATCATTTGGCTTAATACACGGTTAAAGCCCTGACGCAAAGTATCATCCTTAATCGCAGCGCTGTATGACGTGGGTTTAAACAACGTGTGAATATCGACATCAAGCTGTAGAGAGGCAGGTACTTGGCTGCGCAAGTAGTAAAAAATGTTCGTATCGATGATCAGCACGTCGACACTCCCCAGTAATAATAAGCTTACCTGTCGGCCTTGATCCGCCAACTCTAAATAATGGGGATTGCGGTTCACCGCATTGGCATAATCCTCTCCCAACACCAAGCTCGCGGTTTGAAAGGCAGCAACAGAGTGCGCGGTGAGGTCGGCAAAAGAATTAATCTTTAGCGACTTATCAGCTAATGACACCGCCGTGTTTTGGTATACCACATAGGGCATTGTTAGCGATTCGGGCGCAATGTCATGGAAGTGGTTCATTGTCAGAGCAATGACGTTGGAGTCTTCATTGAACAATCGAGGCGTTCGCCCAAATGGTACGTAAATAGGAACGATGGTATGGCCCAGCTCCGCGAATATCGACCTTACGAGCTCCAGCTCAAAGCCTGTATGCCCGTCCGCAATAACGTAAGGGGGTTTGTTCCAACCCACGATGACATCATACGACTTGGCGGCACTTGCGCAGCTCAGCAGTAATAAACAAAGACCTAAAAAGCGAACCATCGACTCAACCTTGAAAAGACATGTTGAGAGAGTAACACCACAAAGATGCAAAACGAAGACACGCATGGTGCTTTCAGGTAAACTGCGCCCAGCAAAATTTGGAGAGAAATACATGGCTTGGCTTCAACTCAAAATCAATACGAACGCAGAAAATGCAGAAGCTATTGGCGATATGCTCAGTGCCAATGGCGCACAAGCAGTGACATTCGTCGATGCCAAAGACACCCCTATGTATGAACCCAAGCCAGGCGAAGTCATGCTGTGGCCTGACACCCAAGTTGTTGGCCTTTATGACGCTAACTTTGATGTTGCTGGGGTAGTGAAACGCTTGAGCAAAGCGAAAATTCTCGGGCCCGACTTCCCGCATAAAATCGATCCGCTAGAGGATAAAGACTGGGAAAGAGAATGGATGGATAACTTCCACCCTATGCAATTTGGTGAGCGCCTGTGGATTTGTCCAAGTTGGCGCGACGTACCCGATCCCTCAGCCGTTAACGTTATGCTAGACCCGGGTTTAGCGTTTGGTACTGGTACGCATCCCACAACTGCACTTTGCCTGCGCTGGCTGGATGGTATCGATCTCACGGATAAAGTGGTCGTCGATTTCGGATGTGGCTCAGGCATCCTAGCCTTGGCGGCAATAAAGCTAGGGGCTAAACGCGTTATCGGTATCGATATCGACCCACAAGCGCTACTCGCGTCAAAAGAGAATGCGAGACGCAATGGCGTAGAAGATCAACTTGAAGTGTATCTACCGGAAAATCAACCTGCCTTAGAGGCTGATGTTGTTATGGCCAATATTCTCTCAGGCCCCCTTCTTGAGCTACAAAATATCATCGTTGGCTACTGTAAAACCGGCGGAAAGCTAGTGTTATCAGGTATTTTAGCGGAACAAATAGAAAAAATTGAGGCAGCATATAGCCTGCAAATTGCTTTGGAACCCAGTGCCATAGACGGCGAGTGGGCAAGAGTATCGGGTAGTAGATCTGCTTAGCAAATAAAGGCTTAGCATTAAAACCTTGGTATATATAAGTTTACAGGTTGGTAGTCACTCGCGTGACCGAAACAAGAAAAGCCTTTCTGTCAACCCCATTTTATTAAATTTTGTTTGATTTTTAGCCTTTTCAAGCCTGCCAAAAATGCGTAAACTTAGCGCCCCGTTTTAGGTAGGTGGTCATTTTCTGTGCAGTTATTGGTTGTTTAGTATGCAAATTGGTCCTTATAAACTTGACAACAATTTGATTCTAGCACCAATGGCAGGTGTGACAGATAGACCATTCCGCCAACTATGTAAGCGAATGGGTGCGGGCTTGGTCGTATCAGAAATGTTATCGAGCAACCCCAGGGTATGGAATACCGCTAAGTCGATGCAACGCATGGATCACAATGGTGAAGAAGGTATCCGCTCAGTGCAAATTGCTGGCTCTGATCCGGAACTGATGGCACAAGCTGCGCAATTTAACGTAGCCAATGGTGCGCAAATCATTGATATCAACATGGGTTGTCCGGCCAAAAAGGTAAACAAGAAGCTAGCAGGGTCAGCGTTACTACAGTACCCGGAGCTTGTTGAGTCAATCGTCAAAGCCGTTGTGGAAGCGGTTGATGTTCCAGTTACCTTGAAAATTCGCACAGGATGGAACGAAGACAATCGCAATGGTGTGCAAATTGCCACTATTGCTCAGGACAATGGCATACAGTCGCTGGCAGTTCACGGTAGAACACGAGCCTGTATGTTTAAAGGTGAAGCTGAATATGACACAATCCGCGCCATTAAAGCGGCCGTGTCTATTCCAGTTGTCGCAAATGGCGACATTACTTCACCGCAAAAAGCCAAAGCGGTGTTGGAGCACACTGGTGCCGATGCTGTGATGGTTGGTCGTGGTGCGCAAGGTAATCCTTGGATTTTCAGAGAGATCCAGCATTACTTGCAAACTGGCGACATCCTAGGCAAGCCTTCAATAGAAGAGCAACGCGAGGTACTCGTAGAACACGTAGCTAACGTTCAGGCTTTCTATGGCGATATTTCTGGTGTCAGAATCGCACGCAAACACGTTGGCTGGTATATCGCGGAACACGATAAGGAACGTCAATTTCGCAAAACGTTTAATGCTATTGATGAAGCCGAAGGGCAGATTGATGCACTAAACGCTTATTTTCAATCGTTGCAAGATGAAACTACACGACAGGTTTCGCCCGCAGCTTAATGATGACTAACTTATAGAGCAAGAAAGTAATATGTTCGATCAAAATGTGACTTCTCCTTTTACAACGACAGTAACTACGCCTTCACAAACACAAGCTCAAAAGCCTTTACGCGACTCTGTAAAGCAAGCGGTAAACAAATACCTCAAGCAGCTTGATAACGCGAACATCGACAACTTATACGAGTTGGTGTTAGCAGAAGTCGAAGCACCGTTGCTAGAGGAAGTTATGACTTATACTCGCGGCAACCAAACAAGAGCCGCCATCATGATGGGCATCAACCGCGGTACGCTTCGCAAGAAACTGAAGCAGTACGGCATGAACTAAGATTCAAGGGCTAACGCCCGACTCCAAAGAGCACCAACCGGTGCTCTTTTTGTTTCTCTGACTAAGAAAGAAAGTAAGACACACAATGCACACACAAAAACCAATCAAACGCGCGCTATTGAGCGTTTCTGACAAGACAGGCATCGTAGAATTTGCAAAGCAACTTCACAACAGCGGTGTAGAGCTTTTATCAACCGGTGGTACTGCAAAATTACTCGCGAGCGAAGGCCTGCCAGTGATTGAAGTTTCTGACCATACTGGTCACCCAGAAATAATGGATGGCCGAGTCAAAACACTGCACCCTAAAATTCACGGGGGAATTCTTGGCCGCCGTGGGCAAGATGAAGCAGTAATGGCAGAGAATGCCATTGCACCAATTGATTTGGTTGTCGTTAACCTTTACCCCTTTGCCGCCACTGTTGCAAAAGAAGACTGTACCTTAGAAGACGCTATCGAGAATATCGACATTGGTGGCCCGACAATGGTGCGTGCAGCGGCCAAAAACCACAAAGACGTGACAATTGTTGTCAATGCCAGTGACTACGGCCTAGTGCTAGAAGAGATGGCACAAAACGAAGGTTCATTAACGTATCAAACTCGTTTCGATCTGGCGATAAAAGCCTTTGAACACACAGCAGAGTACGATGGCATGATCGCCAACTACTTTGGCGCTCGCCTAGAGCAAGAAGAAGAGAGTCAATTCCCGCGTACATACAATATGCAATTGACCAAAAAACAAGGTTTGCGTTATGGCGAAAACAGCCATCAAGATGCAGCGTTCTATGTTGAAAATGACATTCAAGAAGCGTCAGTTTCAACGGCGAATCAAATTCAAGGTAAGGCGCTTTCTTTCAACAACATCGCCGATACCGACGCTGCACTTGAGTGCGTGAAAGAATTTGACCAACCGGCTTGTGTGATTGTTAAACACGCTAACCCGTGTGGTGTTGCAATTGGTGCAAATCTGCTTGAAGCATACGACCGCGCATACAAAACTGACCCTACGTCGGCGTTTGGCGGCATTATCGCATTTAACCAAGAGTTAGACGGTGCGACTGCTGCAGCTATCATTGAGCGTCAGTTTGTTGAAGTCATCATTGCCCCATCGGTAAGCGATGAAGCCAAAGCGGCGGTAGAAGCCAAACAAAACGTCAGGCTGCTAGAATGCGGTGATTGGCGTGGACAGCTGACCGAAGGTTACGATTTCAAACGCGTTAACGGTGGCCTATTAGTGCAAGAGCGCGACTTTGGTATGGTTGAAATGGACGACTTAAAAGTCGTCACTAAACGCCAACCAAGCGAAGCAGAGCTCAAAGACCTGATGTTCTGCTGGAAGGTCGCGAAATACGTCAAATCCAATGCCATTGTCTACTGCAAAGACGGCATGACCATCGGTGTCGGCGCCGGCCAGATGAGCCGTGTTTACTCTGCAAAAATCGCAGGTATCAAAGCCGCAGATGAAAATCTTGAAGTGGCAGGTTCAGTCATGGCATCAGATGCCTTCTTCCCGTTCCGCGACGGTATTGATGCTGCCGCAGCAGCGGGCATCAAAGCGGTGATTCAACCGGGTGGCTCAATGCGCGATGAAGAAGTCATCGCCGCAGCGGACGAACATGGCATCGCTATGGTGTTCACTGGCATGAGACACTTCCGCCATTAATGGCTCAGACCGGGCGAGACAAGCGCCCGGTCAAACACGTTGAACGTCAAACGCTGGGATTCATGGTTGGTATAAGCTAGTGTATTGAATACTTCGATACATTTTGTGATACACAACCACAAGGACATCAATAATGAAAAACCTGAGTCGTACGCTTACTTCTGTCGCCTTGGCCGCCACTATGGCACTGCCAAGCCTTGCTATTGCTGATTCGCTACAAGACGTTTTGCAGAGTGACATTCGTTCTGCAAGTGCCAAAAGCCGTGATGAGTATCGTCACCCACAGCAAACGTTGCGCTTCTTCGGCATTGAGCCTTCGATGACAGTCGTTGAGATATCTCCAGGTGGCGGTTGGTACACTGATATATTAGCGCCGTTAGTTAAAGAGAATGGCAAGTTTGTTGCCGCGCACTTTTACATCGACGAAAACAGTGGAGACTACTTCAAAAAATCGCGAAAAGCGTTTGAAGATAAAGTCAAAAACCACCCTCCGTATCAAGCTATTGAAGTCTCGTCATTTCATCCAACAAAATCAGCTGTTGCAGCTACACCCGGTTCTGCCGATGCGGTTTTGACATTCCGCAATGTACACAATTGGTATATGCGGCATGGTGAGCAGGGCGTAGAGAGCGCATTTGCTGGATTTTTCGACACCTTAAAATCAGGTGGTATTTTAGGTGTGGTTGAACACAGGCTGCCAGAGAGTGCTAGTGATGAAATGCAGAAAAAGACTGGTTATATGAAACAATCGGCAGTGGTTGCAGCAGCAGAGAAAGCGGGCTTCAAATTAGTCGCAAGCTCTGAAGTCAATGCCAATCCTCTCGATACAGCTGACCATCCAAGAGGTGTATGGACACTGCCTCCCCGTTTGGCGTTAGATGAACAAGATAAAGCGAAATACCTTGCCATAGGCGAGAGTGATCGCATGACACTTAAATTTGTAAAACCTTAACATTCGGAAACGGGTAATGAACGTACTAGTCATTGGCGGCGGCGGCCGCGAACATGCGTTAGCGTGGAAAGCAGCGCAATCCAACAAAGTCACTAAGGTATTTGTTGCGCCGGGTAACGCCGGAACGGCACATGAAGCCAACCTTGAAAATGTCGATATCAACGTAGATGACATCGCTGGCTTGGTGACGTTTGCGAAAGAAAACCAGGTCGAGCTGACAATTGTCGGTCCTGAAGCGCCGTTGGTGGCTGGTGTTGTTGATGCATTTCAAGCAGAAGACCTACAAATATTCGGGCCATCGCAGGCGGCATCTCAACTTGAAGGCTCAAAAGCCTTCACTAAAGACTTCTTGGCTCGACACGCGATTCCAACTGCCGAATACCAAAACTTTACTGAAATTGAACCCGCTATTGCCTATGTGAAAGAAAAAGGCGCGCCTATCGTTGTCAAAGCAGACGGTCTCGCCGCTGGTAAAGGCGTAATTGTCGCAATGACGGAAGCAGAAGCCGAAGACGCTATTCGCGATATGCTAGCTGGCAACGCTTTTGGTGAAGCAGGCAGCAGAGTCGTAATCGAAGAGTTTTTGGACGGAGAAGAAGCCTCTTTCATCGTCATGGTTGATGGTAAAAATGTACTACCCTTTGCGACCAGCCAAGATCACAAACGCGTTGGCGATGGTGATACAGGTCCAAACACCGGCGGTATGGGTGCGTATTCTCCCGCACCAGTAGTTACGCCAGCAATCCACCAGCGCGTCATGGAAGAAGTTATCATGCCAACAGTGGAAGGTATGGCGAAAGAAGATGCGCCATACTCGGGCTTCTTGTATGCCGGCCTAATGATCATGAGCGACGGTACGCCGAAAGTCATCGAGTACAACTGCCGATTTGGCGACCCTGAGACTCAACCTATTATGCTGCGCTTGGAATCTGATTTAGTTGAGCTCTGCTTGGCGGCATGTGCAGGTAAATTGGATACCACTGAGATTCAGTTTACCGAACAAGCTTCAGTAGGCGTCGTACTGGCGGCTGGCGGCTATCCCGGTAGCTATGCCAAAGGTATACCTATCTCAGGCTTAGAAGACGCAGCCCAAATGAACGGTAAAGTGTTTCACGCAGGCACGCAATTAGCAGGAGAGGACGTGGTGACCAATGGCGGCCGTGTACTTTGCGCCACAGCGTTGGGCAATAACGTCACAGAAGCTCAGCAAAATGCCTACGCCTTGGCAAAAGCAATTCACTGGGACGGTGTGTTTTATCGCAACGATATTGCCTATCGCGCTATTGCCAGAGAACAGCAGTAATCAAACTCAAGTGGCAAAACCGTTGTAACGCGGTTTGCCACTTATCTTTATTCAACAATATCCGCTACACCAATTACCCCTCGCGCAAGCCAGGTATCCAGCGCAATAGCAATGTTATCGACATCAAACAACGCATTGTGTGCATGCCCCTCAAGCACTACCCCTACAAACTTTGCCAATTGGCCAGATGACACCCCTTTAGATACTACGCCTTTGCTTAACATGCGCTGATACAAGTCGATAAAAATCGTCGATGTCATCACCCTGTCTTGGCCTTGCAGTTGGCTATTCTCAGCAATGACTTCCTCATCCTTGCCCCATGCTAAAACTGGTAATTTACCGTTTTCGCTAAATTGTTCGAAGCTGTGCATTGCGGACGAAAAATCAACGCCATAACTGTCTATGTGAAGTTGAGTTATGCCGGTTAATTCAATGATGTAGTCGCTCAACTGGGGATTGATCTTCGGCTTGATCAACGTACTGAATTGCTCGACGATATCCAACCCCTTTTGATGCAGCTCTACCTTCAGCGCCGCGAGCTGTATCAATTCACGATGTTCACCTTCTCCTTGCCATTTACGCAACACTGAGCCTTCCCATGCGGTAAACTCAGTATCGTAAAGAATGCACTGACACGTCTGCGTTTTGATAATTTTCGATCCTCGGTTACTCTTTTAACAATGGTAAACAGCGACCAACGCTTTGCCTGTTTATTGAACGACATCAGTAGTATAGACACAAGGTGAATTAATGAGCAAAACCCTTCGTCAACGAGTACACATTGCTCTCTCGCCACATACCGAGAGTGGCCAAAGCCACAGTATCTACGAATTTATAATCATGGCTCTGATCATTGCCAATGTGGTCGCCGTGATGTTGGAGACCGTCAGTGGCATTGGCGATAAATGGCGTCATGAGCTCTTTGTTTTCGAAGCCGTTTCCGTTGGTATTTTCAGCCTCGAGTACCTGCTCAGGCTATGGTCTAGTGTCGAACACAACCCCGATAGTCGACCTCCGTTAAAACATCGAATTCGCTATTTATTTACGCCCATGGCGGTTGTCGACCTGTTAGCGATTCTGCCGTTTTATTTGAGTATGTTTATTGGTGTGGATTTACGATCACTTCGATTGCTACGCCTCACCAGAATGCTGAAACTAGGGCGCTACTCGCATTCGATGCAAAGCTTGCTCAACGTATTTAGAAAAGAGATTCGCGTTTTGGCTGCGGCGTTGTCGGTATTACTGATCATCACAGTGCTCGCCGCAACCGGTATACACTACATTGAAAAAGACGTGCAGCCCGAGCACTTTGGCAGCATCCCTGCTGCCATGTGGTGGGCGCTGGTGACGCTGACGACCGTGGGTTATGGTGACGCCGTACCCGTCACTGCGTTAGGCAGAATATTCGGAGGCTTTATTATTATATTGGGTGTCGGCGTTTTCGCTTTGCCCGCTGGGATACTGGCTTCGAGTTTTACGGCTCAAATGCATAGGAAAAAGACGACCTTTCGCCGACAAGTTCTCAAAGCCATGGCCGACGGCAAAGTGTCGCAAGACGAAATAGAAAAATTACAGCGATTGAAAGACACCTTGGACTTAGACGACGAAGATATCGAACATGTCATCGACTTGTTCACGCAACGTCAAGACAATCAACCCCACTGCCCACACTGTGGCAAACCTATTCCGACTCACGACGATGGCGCACCTTGAGCGTGCGCTATGTGTTTGTGGTGTTTTACACGTCACAGGCCAGTCGTCGCCCAGCACAACGCAATAATACATCAACAAGAATGGAACAACATTGCTGTAAAAAGCACTCAAATTAGACATAATTGGTACAACAATGCGCAATAGGCGCGCGCCGTGCGCTTGATTAATTTGTTGAGGCAGCTTATAACTAGTGCTCATATCTGACCAAGAGTGCCTCATGTCTGTAAAACATCCTATCATCGCAATTACCGGTTCTTCAGGAGCAGGCACGACAACGACAACCAATGCCATCCGTCATATTTTTCGCAACCTAAGCGTTAACGCTGCCGTTGTCGGTGGTGATAGCTTTCACCGATTCACTCGACCTGAAATGGAAGTGGAAATTCGCAAGGCACAAGAGCAAGGTCGTCATATTAGTTACTTTGGTCCTAAAGCCAACGACTTCGAGCTACTGGAAAGTTTGTTTAGTGAATACAGTGCGTCAGGCAAGGGGCAGTTTAGACAGTACCTGCATACATTCGATGAGGCAGTTCCATTTAATCAGATGCCTGGGACCTTTACGCCGTGGCAAGACTTACCAGATAACACCGATTTATTGTTCTATGAAGGTTTACATGGTGGTGTAAAAACCGACGACAACGATGTCGCCCAACACGTCGACTTGCTAGTTGGCATGGTACCGATTGTTAACTTAGAGTGGATTCAGAAGATCGTTCGTGACACGACAGATAGAGGCCACTCACGAGAAGCGGTAATGAGCAGTATCGTCCGAGGACTGGATGATTATTTCCACTACATTACTCCTCAGTTCTCGCGTACTCATGTCAATTTTCAGCGCGTGCCAACAGTGGATACATCGAATCCATTTAGCGCCCGTGAAATTCCAACCCAGGACGAAAGTTTCGTCGTTATTCGTTTTCGCCGAGAAATGAAAAACGTCGACTACCCTTATTTACTAAAAATGATCGACGGCGCCTTTATGTCGCGGGTCAATACATTGGTCGTGCCCGGTGGCAAAATGGGTTTGGCGATGGAACTGATACTCACTCCCTTAATTGAAGAGCTACTCGAGAAAAAACGTCGAGCTGGCCATCAAATGGACTGGGTTAGCTCAGAGAAATGACCTTATCCTTGGTCACACCCAGTAAGGCTTATCAAGAAAGCTATCACGCCTATATCGAAGAGCTTGGCGACGAGGAGCGCTATCCTTTTCCGCTTGACTTCGATGCTTCAGATTTTACCAGTATGTTGAACAAAATAGCGTGCTTTCGACAGGGTATATCCCTGCCAGAAGGCTATGTATCCAGTTCAACGTATTGGCTAGTCGACGGTAAAGACATTGTTGGTGTATCAAACCTTCGCCATTCACTGAACGAACAAATTCGCTTTGCTGGCGGCCATATTGGCCTTGGTATTCGCCCATCTTTTCGCCGCAAAGGAATGGGTAAAATACTACTTAGCCAAACGATCGAGTGTGCACATGCAATGGGTATCGACGATATACATATACATTGCTATGCCGACAATCTTGCTTCTCAGGCCCTGATTGTTGCCTGCGGTGGACGCCTTGATTCAACAGATACCACGAGCGATGGCACTGGGCTTCATCGCTACCGCGTATTCGGCCGACCCGAAAACGCGTGATGCCAATCTCGCCATATCGGTTGTAACCCTTTTTGCTCGATTGCTGTTGCGACATCGCTTGGATGACGTTGGTCATCAATGTCAAACTGTGACAACGCGGTGGCGGTATCAGCATAACCACCGGGCTGTGTAGATGAACCCGCACTCATACTCGTCACTCCCAACGCCATCAAGTTATCGCGCAGCTCCGCAGGCTCTCTGGTCGACAAGACAATTTCAATTTCTGGGTCGAATAAGCGAAACGCGCAAATCAATTGAACAAGTTGACTATCTGTTACCAAAGCTTCACTTTGTACACCGCCTTCGCAGGGTCGAATTCGCGGAAAAGCGACCGAGTATCGAGTGCGCCAGTAACGCTTGCGCAAATAGGACAAGTGCTTTCCCAACACTAGACTGTCAGCTCGCCAATCAGACAGCCCGAGTAACACTCCTAGCCCTATCTTATCCATTTTCCCCTCCGCAATTCGCTCTGGCGCAGCGAGCCGCCAGCTAAAATCCCGTTTCTTGCCATGTAGGTGATACTTGGCATATTGAAGCGCTGAATAGGTTTCTTGATAGACCATGATGCCGTCTACTCCCCACGATTTTAGTGTCGCGTAGTCAGCTGTACTCAGCGGCTGTACTTCAAACAACACATGACTAAAATGGCGCTTCAGTATTGACACTACAGTTTCGAAATATGCCATTCCCACTTTCGACTCATGCTCACCGGTCACCACCAAAACACTATCAAAACCCATTGATTTTATTGCCAAACACTCTTGTTCAACGTCTGCAACAGAGAGTGTTTTACGTTTAATCCGGTTTGACATGGAAAAGCCGCAATAGGTGCATTCATTGGCGCACAAATTTGACAAATACAAGGGCACAAAAAGCTGCATGGTATTACCGAAACGGCGACGGGTAAGTTGCTTTGCTCTTTGCGCCATTGGCTCTAAGTAAGTGAGTGCTGCTGGCGATAACAAGCAAGCTAGGTCGTTGATATCCAATGTTTGTTTACCAAGTACCCTTTCGACATCCTTATCACGGGTGCTGTTAATAGACAAAGACAGATCAGCCATATCAAGCGTGCGAAGATTTGAATCAAAGCTCATAGTGATTCCAAAAAGCCCGTCAGCGGGCTCGTTGCTTGAGCTTGATACTGGGTAGTCGCTAGACCAGCTTCAAACGCCATGCGCCCAGCTTCTACCGCAAGTTTAAATGCTTTTGCCATTTGTACCGGATCACTCGCCGTCGCGATTGCGGTATTCACCAACACTGCATCTGCGCCCATTTCCATCGCTTCTGCGGCATGACTGGGGGCACCGATGCCCGCATCAATAATGACAGGTATCTGAGCCTGCTCGATGATAATCTTGAGTAAATCCCGTGTCACTAAACCTCGGTTAGAACCTATTGGTGCGCCTAGAGGCATGACAGCTGCGCACCCAACTTCTTCAAGTCGTTTACACAACACAGGGTCAGCAGAACAATAAGGCAGCACAACGAATCCGTCTTTGACCAGCTGCTCAGCAGCAGTCAAGGTTTCTATCGGGTCAGGCAGCAAGTAGCGCTGATCTGGGTGAATTTCGAGTTTTACCCAGTTTGTTGACAACGCCTCTCTCGCCAAGTGAGCCGCGTATACCGCTTCTTTTGCATCTCGTGCACCAGAGGTATTGGGTAACCACTGTACATCCAGATTTCGCAGCGGTGCCAATATCGGGTCGTCTTCCCGAGTCACGTCGAGTCGTTTAAGCGCCATGGTGACCATTGCGGCGTCAGCTGCCACTATCGCCTCGGATAAATGCTCACCTGAGGCAAATTTCCCAGTGCCTGAAAACAGACGCGAGCGAAACGTTTTCTCTGCAATAGACAACATACTAACCTCCAGCAACAACACTAAAAATGTCGATTTCATCGTTTTCGCTCAATACCACTTCAGGCCAGAGTGAGGATGTCACGATCGTGTAATTCACAGCCACGGCTACGGTTCGAGAATCAATCGCTTTGAGTTTAAGCAGAGTCGCTAACGTAATAGCTTGGTCGACCTCTTCGGCGGCTTGGTTAATAAAGATATTCATTGGAAATCTCCACATGTTAAACACTGGGTGTTGGGAGGAACGGCTAGGTACTGCCATTGATTCGTCATAGCATTAAAGCGGTGTAACTGTCCCCATCTTATGCTCCCGATTCCCACAATATATTTGAGCGCGTCTAAGGCTTGCATCAGCCCCAACATTGCAACCACGGGACCGAGAATACCTTGCGCTAAGCATCCAGCATCTGTCACTTTCGCAGTGTCGTACAAGCACTGATAACACCCCGAATTATGGCTTGGTAACACAGGTAAATACTGCCCCTCTAAACCGATAGCTGCGGCACTGAGTAAAGGGAGTTGTAGCTGGTGACAACTGTGATTAATCGCCCATCGGCTACTGAGGTTGTCGGTACAATCGAGCACGATGTCATTGCCTTCGATGACACTTTGACAAGTGGTTTCGCTGAGCTTTTGTCGATAAGGCGTTATCTTCACATCGTCATTTAGCGCCGAGAAGTTCTCCAGTGCCGCATCCACTTTTGCCATACCAATCTGAGACTCGCGGTAAATGGTCTGGCGATGTAGATTACCGAGCGCCACCTCATCGTGATCAACAATGCGAATATGCCCGACACCAGCGCCCACCAAGTAACTCGCTGCGATGCTTCCCAGACCGCCCAAACCAATGATTGCGACTGCCGCTTCCGACAGGGCTTGTTGGCCGGCTTCATCAACCTGAGGAAGCAAAAGTTGTCGGCCATACCGTTGATAATAGCTAGACGTCTCCATCAATCGCCTCCATCAACTCTCTCACCGCCATCTCCGGATTCGGTGATTCAGTAATCGCAGTAACCATAGCAATACCACTCACACCTTGTTGCTGAACACTCGCAAGTCGGTTTTGGTTAATGCCTCCAATCGCAACTGTCGGAATATGCGCAATCAGCTTCTGGTACAAACCTAACTTTTCAATCCCTTGTGGCTGAGACGGCATATCCTTCGTCTTGGTTGGGAAAATATGGCCAAGCGCGATATAAGATGGAGATAAAGGTAAGACCCGAAGTATTTCTGTGTATCCATGGGTAGATACACCGAGGCGAATCCCCGCTTGCTGAATCTTTGCCAGATCAGCTTGCGCCAAGTCTTCTTGCCCCAAATGCACACCATACGCGCCATACTTAATCGCCTCTTGCCAGTGGTCATTGATAAATACTTGCGCCCGAAATTGTTCACCTAATAACACCACTCGCTCAATCATCGCTTCAATGTCGGCGTTCATTTGATGTTTGATTCTCAGTTGCACGGTTTTTACGCCACACTGCAGTAAGCGTCGCACCCACTGTTCTGAGTCCACCACTGGATACAATCCGATATCTGGGTCAACGAGCGGAGCAAAACCGGCATTCACGGCAGGTAGCGGCTGCACGACATTGGTCACCATTGGGAAATCTTGAACCTCACTCGGCCAGCCGAGATGTGCAATAGGGCCACTGCCCTGGCCAACGTGATATGCCGCTCTTAATCCCTGAAACACATAGGCTTTGGCAATACATACGGCATCTTCGGTAGGAAACCCCTTGGCTAACGCCACTGCCATCGCACTGCTCAAACAACACCCGGTACCATGGCCGTGCTGGGTATCTATGCGTGTTGAGGAAAAACGGTAAAAATGTCGCTTAGTATACAAACGGTCTTCAATCTCATTTGCCCAATGACGATGTCCACCTTTGACTAACACCCCCTTACAACCCATCTCGAATAAACATGCTACGGCGCTATCAATGTCTTTATCGCAGCGTATTGGGATATTGGTCAGTCGTTGCAACTCTTCAATGTTGGGCGTGATCACATCGACATAAGGGGCAAGATACGCAAGTTGCTGGGCACCAAAAGGCGACAACAAGCCGCCAACACTAGCACTAAGCACTGGATCCCAGACGACTTGTAAGCACCTGTTTAACAGTCGCATTTTTGCAATTTGCTGGGCAATAAAGACTAGTTGTTCTTCATTTGCCAACATACCAATTTTAATCGCATCGGGTGCCATGTCAGATTGAAGGGCACTCCATTGCTCAGCGAGATCGGCCGCACTCAGTGCACCAACGTGTTTTAACTTCACTGAGTTTTGCGCCGTCACCGCGGTGATCAAAGTACAAGCGTGTCCGCCCAAGCCCTGAATGGTGAGGCAATCGCCTTGAATACCTGCACCACCGCTACAATCAGACCCTGCAACCGCCCAGACGATCGGCTTTTTAAGACTAATCATTCTTGAGTGAATCCGCAGTGTGATATAGCTCGCTACCCTTGGCTTTAAACGCTTCCGACATCGCTTGAAAACCCGCTTGAATTTCTGCAGGTTTACCGTCCATATCCACCGTTTTTATGGTAATCGCTTGCTCACTCGCAAAATCTCGGACTTCCTGAGATATCTTCATCGAGCAAAACTTGGGTCCACACATGGAGCAAAAATGAGCGACTTTGCCTGATTCTTGAGGCAGGGTTTCATCGTGATATTGCCTTGCTGTATCGGGATCTAATGCCAAGTTGAATTGGTCTTCCCAACGAAATTCGAAACGCGCTTTCGACATAGCATTGTCACGTATTTGCGCCCCGGGGTGTCCCTTAGCTAGGTCAGCAGCATGGGCAGCAATTTTGTAAGTAATCAATCCCTGCTTTACATCTTCTTTGTTAGGCAAACCAAGGTGTTCTTTGGGCGTCACATAACACAGCATGGCACAGCCATACCAGCCGATGAGCGCTGCGCCAATACCGGAAGTAAAATGGTCGTAGCCGGGCGCAATATCCGTCGTCAATGGGCCCAATGTATAAAACGGTGCTTCGTCGCAATGCTCAAGTTGCTCATCCATGTTTTCTTTGATCATATGCATTGGGACGTGACCTGGCCCTTCGATCATCACTTGTACGTCATATTCCCAAGCGATTCGGCACAATTCACCTAACGTTCGCAGTTCACTAAATTGAGCTTCGTCATTGGCGTCAGCAATGGATCCAGGACGTAATCCATCGCCCAGTGACAGTGATACATCATATGCCGCACAGATTTCACATATCTCGCGGAAACGTTGATACAAGAAATTTTCTTGGTGATGGCTCAAGCACCATTTAGCCATAATGGAACCGCCGCGAGACACAATACCGGTTACCCGTTTAGCTGTCATAGGGACGTATCGAAGCAATACGCCCGCGTGGATAGTGAAATAGTCAACACCCTGCTCCGCTTGTTCTAGCAAGGTGTCTTTCATGACTTCCCAAGTCAAGTTCTCAGCAATACCGTTGACTTTCTCAAGGGCTTGATACAAGGGCACGGTACCGATAGGCACGGGGCTATTGCGGATAATCCATTCACGGGTTTCGTGAATGTTACGGCCAGTAGACAAATCCATCACCGTATCCGCTCCCCAACGGGTCGACCACACCAGTTTTTCGACTTCTTCTTCAATAGAAGATGTCACCGCTGAGTTACCAATATTGGCATTGACCTTGACCAAGAAATTGCGGCCGATGATCATAGGCTCTGATTCGGGGTGATTAATATTGCAAGGAATAATTGCCCGGCCTGCTGCTACCTCTTGCCTCACAAATTCTGCCGTGATCTGCTCTGGTAAATTAGCACCAAAATTCTGACCTGGGTGTTGTTGGGCGATCATCTCTTCCTGAACGCTTGCCCGACCCATATTTTCCCGAATGGCGATGAATTCCATCTCTGGCGTAATAATGCCGAGTCGCGCGTAATGCAATTGCGTGACAGTTTTACCTGGCTTAGCGCGTAACGCATGACGAGTGAGGTCGAATCTCAAATTGTTAAGCGTATCATCGGCTAAGCGTGCTTTGGCATAGTCTGATGAGAGTTGTTCGACGGTTGCAGTGTCTTGCCTAGACGCTACCCAGTCTTTTCGAATCGGAGGCAAACCCGCTTTTACATTGATTTTGGCATCGGGGTCACCGTAAGGGCCACTAGAGTCATACACGCCAATGGGTTCATTGGCTTGGTAGACGGGGTTGTCTTGGGTACCCCCCACTAGGGAGTCGGCCAATTGAATCTGCCGCAATGGAACGGCGACACCGTCATGGCTTCCACTGATGTAAACGCGGCGCGAATTTGGAAAAGTTTGACCTTGCAAGTCAGCGAGAAAAGACTCGGCTTGATTGCGATTTTGACGTCTAGATTGTGACATAGCATTTTGCCTTAAAATTAGCGTTAAAATGCTTGTCAGGAGTGTTGTAATACAATACGAACACAGCTCATTTACCCATCGAAAAATGGGCAAAATGATACTGTGCACCTTGTTCCCTTCGCAGGTATTAGCCTGATCAGGTTCAACGGATCCCGCAACGCGGTCTCAGCTTGCCATACAATGGCGAAGCACTCCGACAAGAATAAAAATAGAGTGGGTTAACCAAGTGTGCTTATCTCATCAGCACACCGTTAACACGCCCATTTAGAGTAGAGAAACTTGTTCTAAAACGAAAGAATTTTTTGTGATCATTTTTGAATACCACACTTTTTACCCGCTAGCTAACGTCACATAAAGATCAGAAAAATGACGATTTTGTGACACATATTCAACATTTCGAGAATGGCACCAATACCTCCCCTCTTGACTTATTCAATGAACGAATAATTTAGAATTTTTCGATTCAAGTTAAAAAATAACTTTATTTAACGGCAGCTAAGCCTATGTTTTTCATGGGATAACGTAAAATAAGAATGAATGTCTTCAAATCCTTCCTGCGTTATTCGTTGGGGCTTAGTCTATATCTCATGTTACGACGCCAAGTGCGGTGTTCGCGCACCAACACTAATAATAAGCGCGTTAACTTGATGATCTTTTTATCCAGTCCGGGGGCGACTAAAAAAGGGCCAATCATCAAGCTGTACTCGGCGTCGTAACGGTTTTCTTTGACACAGCGTGCGATGAATAAACAATGGAGTCGTTTTGAAGTTTCTTATTTCAATTATTAGTGCAAGCACGATGGCGAGTATTTTACCCGCATCGGCCGAAGACATTGGTCAATGTCAATCACCGGCGACGCTTATTAGCACCATTCAAGGCACAGGAAATGCCTCACCAGAGATAGGTCAAACGCACGCCATTGAAGCGGTGATCACAGCCAAACGTGACACAGGATTCTTTGTACAAGAAGAAACTGCTGACCACGATGAGCGTCAAATGTCTTCAGAAGCACTGTTTGTCGTAGGCCAAACTGACTTACCAATAGGCAACCATGTCAGGGTAGTAGGCCAAGTCTCCGAAAATTTTGAAATGACCACGCTTGTCCAACTCGAGGGCAGCGAAGTGGTTGACTGCGGCGCGGCTGATCCGCTGAGTGCCGTACCACTTGAATTGCCATTTAACAAAAGCCTCGAATCACTTGAAGGTATGTTGGTAAAAGTCACCAAAGCTACAGTAACAAGCACAGCTAACTTGTGGCGTTATGGTGATATTGTCGTCAGTGACGATTTTAAAAGAACCCCGAGTGATATTGCTGTTCCTTTGAGTTCGGCCTTCGATAAGGCGGTAAAAGCAACCAAGCAAAACCTGCTGGTAATCGAAGATGACAACAATAGTCACTTTCCATCTTCACTGAGCTATTATCCGGAATTTAGCTATGCCAAAGCCATACGTATCGGTGATCACGTTTCGGCTACGGGCCCTTTAAATCAAGGGGTAGGTGTATATCGCGTCAACCCAGTTTCCGCCATTGAGGTCGATTCCTCGAGAATGTCCAAACCAACGGTGGAGCAAGGAAACTTGACGATCGCCACCTTTAACGTTTTGAACTACTTCAATGGAAAAATCACTAGTGATGGTTCGACTACGTTTGATTACAAAGCCAATAGGGGCGCAAAATCGGCTGAGGCTTTTGCCCTACAACAAGCCCGAATCGTCGACGCACTGAATGCCATTAACACCGACGTTATCGGTTTAATGGAAGTTGAAAATGACGGTTTTGATAAACACAGCGCGATTCAAACACTCGTTGACGCATTAAACCAAGATCGCACTAAAGCGCAACAATACGAATTCGTCAGTACTACGAATGGATTGCCTATCGGCACTGATGCCATTACGGTTGGAGTGCTGTATAAGCCCAGCGTCGTGACTCCAGATGGTGCGCCATTAATCATCGAAATGCCCAGACAACAAGTCAGCGAAGGCCGCACTAAAGGTATGCGTCCCTCGCTTATTCAAACGTTTACACACCCTGCGTCTGGACAACAGTTTGCCGTTTCAGTTAATCATTTTAAATCCAAAGGCAGCGGATGTGTCGAAGACAGTGCCGACACAATAAGTGAGGTCGATAAGATTCAAGGCCGCTGTAATGCGCTTAGGGTCTCGGCAGCGGTTAAACTCGGACATGCGCTGGAAAAAGCGGAGCTGCCCAAACGATTAGTAATACTTGGCGACCTGAATGCCTACAGTGCAGAGGATCCACTTGCCGTACTTAGCGACTACTCCCCACAAAAGCGTGGCTATGCGATTAAAACCGCCGTCAACACAGAGTTAGACGAAGGCCAAGCTATTGAAGTAGAGCGAGGTTTCGGTTACCACAGCATGGCAGAAATCTACGATGACGAAGGTTTTTCATATTGGTGGTCTGGCTCGGAGCAAGTAGGCAGTCTTGACCATATTTTAGTCACGGATACATTGGTCGCAGAGGCCGTCGATGCCAAACACTGGAATATTAATTCCGTTGAAGCCTATCAGTTACAGTACAACCAAGCGCTAGAACATTACCCCAGCGATAAAGGTTATCAGTTTGCCGATATCGGTCCCTATCGCAGTTCTGATCACGACCCCATGATAGTGGCATTCAATCTAAGAGCGGATGATGCCCCGCTTAACCAAATTCAATCAGCACCTGCAAGCTCATCGTCTCGCTTTGGCGGCACGCTTTTCTTTGCCGCAGGTCTGTTGACACTAGTGTGTGTGTATCGTCGCCTATTTAAGCGGTAGGCGGCGACAAGTGCAGAGGGTAATGGATTACCCACTCAACGCTGCGTAGTATGCAGCATCGAAAAAGCGCTCTTTGAGCGCTTTTTTTTACCCGAATAAAGTACAACCGCTAGTAAAACTTTGTAACAATCTCAAGGCGTTCCCTGCAAATTTACACTTTAGTCTTTTGAAACGAACCGCTATAGTGAAAGAAAAACACGGATACACCTATGAGCCAGGAAACGTCAAAAATTCTCGTTGTCGATGACGATATGCGCTTGCGCAGCTTGCTTGAACGCTACCTTGTAGAGCAAGGCTTTCAGGTCAGAAGTGCGGCAAACGCAGAACAAATGGATCGACTCTTAGAGAGAGAAAATTTTCATTTGATGGTGCTTGATCTCATGCTTCCCGGCGAAGATGGTTTGTCAATTTGTCGTCGTTTGCGCCAAAAAAACAATGACATGCCAATCATCATGTTGACAGCAAAAGGTGACGAAGTTGACCGTATCATCGGTTTAGAAATGGGCGCTGATGACTATCTTCCCAAGCCATTCAACCCCCGCGAATTATTGGCTCGCGCCAAGGCAGTCCTGCGTCGTAAGACCGTAGAAGCACCCGGCGCTCCCTCAATGGAAGAACAGGTCGTGGAGTTTGGAGAATACCGTTTGAATCTGGCCACGCGAGAAATGTCAGCCAACGGTGAGCCCATGTCTCTGACAAGCGGAGAATTTGCCGTACTGAAATCCCTAGTCACTCACCCTCGAGAACCACTTTCGCGTGACAAGCTAATGAATTTAGCGCGCGGTCGAGATTACAGTGCATTGGAGAGAAGTATCGATGTACAAGTATCGCGATTAAGACGCATGCTCGAAGTGGATCCAGCCAACCCCAGATACATACAAACCGTGTGGGGATTAGGCTATGTATTTGTACCTGATGGCGAGAAACAAGGCTAACGGGCCAACCTAATCCGATGACAAGAATCTTACCAAGGAGTGCATTCGGTCAAACCGTGTTGTTGATCGGTGTTCTGCTATTGATCAACCAAGTCGTCTCGTATTTGTCGGTTACCTACTACTTTATTCGACCGAGCTACCAACAAATCAATAGCTTGCTTGCAACTCAGGTACAAAGCCTGATGGCCCAAGATATCCTTGCCGCTTCACCCGAAGAAAAAGATACCTTGTTTCAAAAAACCGGTATCGCCATTGTGCCATCCGTCAAAGCCTCTCAACTTGGGCTGAGCAATGCTACCTATTATGAATTCATTTCCACACAGGTAACCGAGCAGCTCGACCTCGCTGTCGATGTGAGGATAAGCCCGGCGAATACCAAACGCAAAGGGTCGCCCTACTTAGTTTGGATTAATTTAAGTAGTCACCCAGATCAGTGGATTACGATACCGATATCAGGCCTAACTGAAGCGAGTATTTCTCCGCTCACTATGTATCTTATGGTGATTGGCATACTCAGTGTCGCTGGCGGATGGCTATTCGTGCGTCACTTGAACAAACCCCTTATCGCCCTACAAAGAGCGGCGTTGCAGGTTGGCCGAGGCCAACACCCGCCACCATTGTCGCTGGAAGGTAGTAGCGAAATGATAGCGGTGACTCGGGCTTTCAACCGTATGAATCAAGGTATCAATCAATTGGAAAAAGACCGAACCTTGATGACGGCAGGTATATCCCATGATTTGCGGACGCCTTTAACGCGAATTCGCCTAGCAACAGAAATGTTACCTGATGAGCAGGATTGGATTAAAGACGGTATCGTTAATGATATTGAAGACATGAACGCAATCATCGACCAATTTATCGATTACGCTCGCCAAGACCGCGGTGAAAAATTAGAGCCGATTCAGTTAAACGATTTGATCAATGACCTTGCCAACTCGAGGCAAGTGGAAGAATCTCACGATATCATTCTCAAACTCAACACCTTGCCAACTATCAACGTTCGCAAAGTCGCCATTAAACGCGTGCTGGATAATTTGATCGAAAATGCCTTTCGTTATGGCAGTAATAAAATTGAGATAACCACTCAATTTGATGCCAGAAACAAACGGATCTTTTGCTCAGTTAGGGATTTTGGTCCCGGTATACCAGACAGCGAGATCAGCCAAGTCTTCATGCCATTTACCCAAGGCGATAAAGCCAGAGGTAGCCTAGGCTCTGGTCTTGGCCTCGCTATTACGCAAAAAATCATCGGCATGCATGGTGGTGAAATTAACCTGAGTAATCACCTAGAGGGTGGCCTTATTGCTCAGTTTTCACTACCACTAAAAGGGCTGTAAGCCACGGTATTTCGCCACCAATATCAAAAACAAAAAAGCCACACTGGAGCAAGTGTGGCTTTGTTTATATTGCAATGATGACAGGTTTAGTTGCCAGGCCCAGCCTTAACAATCGCTTCACTTACATCGTATTTCGCAAAGTTAGCTTGGAACTCACCGATCAGTTTTTCAGCGTAAGTTTGATACAAGGCCTTATCTTTCCATGTATTGATCGGCTCAAGTAAATCTGCATCTACACCGGGCACCTGTACTGGTACATCAAGATTCAACCCTTCGATGTGTTTGGTCTCAACGTCAGCCAATTGGCCGCTAACGATAGCATCGATGACTGCACGAGTAGTAGGGATATCAAATCGCTTCCCAGTGCCATAAGGACCACCAGTCCATCCGGTATTCACTAAGTACACTTTAGCATTGAACTCGCGAACGCGTTTCATCAACAACTCAGCATAGACCCCTGCCGGACGCGGGAAGAAAGGCGCGCCAAAACACGTAGAAAAAGTCGACTCTATGTCAGACGTTGAGCCAATTTCTGTCGAACCTACTTTTGCCGTATAACCACTTAGGAAATGATAAGCCGCCGCTTCTTCGGACAATACTGACACCGGAGGCAAGACCCCACTGACATCACATGTCAAGAACACAACTGATTTGGGTTCACCTGCCTTGTTATCCACTATGCGTTTTTCAATGTGTTCTAGTGGATACGCCGCTCGAGAATTCTGTGTCAAAGACACGTCGGTGTAATCAGGTACGCGATTCTCATCAAGTACGACGTTTTCTAAAATGGTACCGAACTTAATTGCATTCCAGATAACTGGCTCGTTTTTCTGCGACAAATCGATACATTTTGCGTAACAACCACCTTCTAAGTTAAAGACAGAACCCGGTGCCCAACCGTGTTCGTCATCGCCGATCAAAAAGCGCTTTGGATCAGCTGACAAGGTGGTTTTGCCCGTGCCCGACAGACCGAAAAACAACGTTACATCACCCGCTTCACCAACATTGGCAGAACAATGCATCGGCAAAACAGATTTGGCTGGCAACAAGAAGTTTTGTACAGAGAACATCGCTTTTTTCATTTCACCCGCATAACGCATGCCGGCGATGAGTACTTTGCGTTGTTCAAAGTTAATGATGACGCAACCATCGCTATTGGTACCATCACGCTCTGGAACGCAGGTAAAGCTTGGCACATTTAAGATCTGCCAAGACGGCGCATTGTTCACATTCCAAGTTTGGGGGCAAATGAATAAGTTACGGGCAAATATGGTTTGCCATGCAGTTTCTGTTCTAACAGAGATTGGCAAGGTGTGACGTAAGTCTGAGCCGACTTGCAAGTGCGACAGAAAGTGAGGGATGCCTTGTAAGTGCGCTTCCACACGACTCCAGAGTGCATCAAATTGTTCAGCGTCGAAAGGGCGATTTACTTTACCCCAATCGATATCCGCTGCCGTGGAGGCTTCTTTCACTATGAATCTATCATTGGGTGAACGGCCTGTGCGCTTACCTGTCTCAACGACAAGTGCACCATTAGCTGCCATGCGGCCTTCACCGCGTTGAATTGCAATATCAATGAGTTCTGCGGTCGTTAAATCAACCAGCGGTGTGTGGGTGGCGGATGGGATTGCGGCAGCCGTCATTTGTAATCCTTATTGAAATTTTTCAGTTTAACTTACAATTTTAGAAACTAATGCGGATCGTATATAAATTAAGGCATAGAACAACATCAAAGTTGAAAATAATCGCTATTATTTTTGTTCGAATTACAGAAAGAGTGAAAAAAAAACACAAAAAAACCGAATGAAATTAACCTACATATATAGGTAAAACAAACATTTGAATATGTATATCTAACTGAAAACTTTCAAAAACAGAGTAAAAAGAGGGGAAGGGGAGCTGATTGAGAAAAGTGAAAATGGCGTGGGGTACAAAGCGATACCTTCACGCCATCAAACTATAAACCTTACTGGGCGCTGCTATTATGACCAAAATGCCCGCTGTGAATCGCTTCAACATCGATGGCATCAAATCGATATTCAGCATGGCAATATTGGCAATTCATTTTGATGTCACCATCTTCAGCAACAATCGCTAGTAATTCTTCTTTTTCTACATTGCGCAATGCATGAGCAGACTTTTCTCGAGAACAAGTACATTTGAAAATCACTGGGGCAGCGGGATAAAGCTCAACGTCCTCTTGATGGTAGAGGCGATAGAGCACATCTTCCACCGGTAAGCTTAAGACTTCTTCAACCGACATAGTTTCGGTCAACGTTGCCAGATGCTCAAAATTGTCGTTTTGGCTTGTGGCTTCTGCTGAAGTTGGTAAAACCTGTAGTAAAAACCCAGCCGCTTTTGCCCTTGCCACGTCTTCAATATCAGAAAACATCACAACCTTAGTCGCTAGTTGCTCAGACTGTGTGAAATAACCTTCTAAACATTCCGATAACGACGGCTTGTCTAATGCAACCATACCTTGATAACGCTCGCCTTCATCTGGCGTGATAGTAATAATCAAAACACCTTCAGAAACCAGTTCACTGAACGTGTCAGGCAAATTGCTCAAGCTCTCATCCCAACGCGCCACACCACGCATGGTCAAATCATGGGTAGCATTGATAACGGCATAATTCATCGCCCCCTTTGCCTGAATTTGCACACTGATCTCACCAGTGAACTTGATCGTCGCAGCCAACAAACAGGTCGCGGTGGCAAGTTCTGCTAGCAGAGACTGTAAGGGTTTAGGGTAGGTATTACTTTGCAAAATGGCTTGCAAACTTTCATCAAGCCTTACTAGTTCACCGCGCACATTCGCTTCATTAAATACATAACGGTGTAGTTGGTCTAATGTCGTCATTTATCTGTTTCCAATTAATCCTGGTGCTTAATCTTAATAATTTCTCGGCGCTGCTTTTTGTCTGGACGGCCATCCGGTTTGGGGCTGTGAAACGCTTGTAGCTTTCTTGCCGCTTGGTTTTCCAAGCGTTTTGCCTCACTTTGGGCGGTCTCGCGATAAAACGTCTGTGCGATCGCCGCACCTTGTCGCTTGTCGCATAATTCAAGGACTTCAACTTCTTTCACATCCCAGCCAGCAGGAATACGAATGGCTGCCCCAACCTCGACCAACTTGCCAGGTTTGGCGCGTTGTCCGTTGTACTGAACCTTACCGGACTGAACCATGTCACGGGCTACCGAGCGTGTTTTAAAAAATCGCGCTGCCCACAACCATTTGTCTAGACGAACCCCTTGTTGTGGTTTATCTTGTCTATCTTTGTTCATGTAATAATTTTGTAACTCGCTCGCTTTAGTGTTGAGACCCTCACCTTGCCTAGGCTATTATGAGCAGGCGCATGTGCGGTTAACCTTACGTTCACATTTATTGCAGTACCATCAATGGCAGCATGACTCTCGATAAAATCAATTCACAATCGCTGGTACATTTTGTTTCTCAGCATCAAAAACAATTAAACTTGGCGATTGTTGTCGTCTTGAGTTTGTACCTTATTGCATTCGCCGCACAAACCGTTTGGCGAATTATACCGCAACCAGCGCTATCTGCGAATGCCAGCAAACCAATTACCGCTTCATCGACTCAGCGATCGTCCAACAATGGGGTCAACATTCCCCGATTACAACAGCTGAATCTATTCGGGGAAGTGAATAAGCAAATCGAAATCGCCGCGCCACAAGAACTCACCGACGCGCCAGAAACCAAACTCAACCTAGTCTTGTCTGGTGTGGTATCGAGCAGTAACCCCAAAGAAGGGGTGGCTATCATTGAGAATCGTGGGCAACAAGCAACGTACGGTGTAGGGGACAAGCTCGAAGGTACTAACGCTTTTCTCGACCAAGTTCAATTTGACCGAGTCATTATTAAAAATGGGGCTCGCTTTGAAACGCTCATGCTAGATGGTTTGGATTTAAAAGAAGCCAACGCCAATCGCCAACGACTGGCAAGGCAACGCGAAGTTAACTCGCCGCGTCAAAGCCCAGCGGTCAAGCCGAGTAGGTTGAGTCAAGAAGCCGTTGATGCCACAACAAAATTGAGAAACCAACCTGCCAATTTCTTGGATTTCATATCAATTACTCCCTACACCGCTGACGGTGCTTTGATGGGATATCAAGTAAAACCAGGAAAAGATAAAACATTATTCCAATCTGCCGGTCTTAAGACAGGAGACGTTGTAACGCAGATAAACGGGCTCGACCTAACGGATCCGCAACAAATGCGGGAGGCCATGCAGGAACTTCGCAGTGCTGAAGCACTCGAACTCACGCTGACCCGCAATGGTGAAGTTGAAAGCATTTCAATTGAAATGCCATCGTCGTAATAAAAGATTATAAGAAAATAGGAAGAACTAGTTATGAGGCGAGTAGGCCAATCCATGTTGTCCAGAATTTGCACCGCTGCTTGTGCGGCCATGATGTGCGTGTCTGCGACAGCTGCCGAATACATGCCAAATTTCAAAGACACGGATATCACTGAGTTCATTAATACGGTTGGTAAGAATCTAAAGAAAACGATCATTATCGATCCGAATGTTCGCGGTAAAATCAGTGTTCGCAGCTATGACTTGATGACCGAAGATCAGTACTATCAATTCTTTTTGAGCGTATTGCAGGTTCATGATTACGCGGTAGTCGATATGCCAAACGGTGTATTGAAAATCGTCAAATCAAAAGATGCCAAAACGTCAAATATTCCCGTTGTCGACGGCGCTGAATTAAATGGCGACGAAATGGTCACTCGTGTTGTACCAGTCTACAGCGTACCCGTTAGAGAATTAGCGCCTATTCTTCGTCAGCTCAATGACCAAGCGGGCGGCGGTAATGTTGTAAGTCATGACCCTTCAAACGTAATGATGTTGACCGGTCGTGCAGCGGTAGTTAACCGTTTAGTAGAAATCATTAAGAGTGTTGACCGCGCCGGTGATGAAGAGGTCGATATTGTAAAATTGCGCTTCGCCTCGGCATCGGAAATGGTCCGTATTATCGAAAGCATCAACAAGTCTCAGGGCAAAGCCAACACGGCCGCCAAATCTGCGCCTCGTGTTGTTGCTGATGACAGAACCAACTCGGTGATCGTATCCGGTGACAACAAAGCCCGTCAGCGCATTATCAACTTAGTTGAGCGCATGGACCAAGAGCTTGAATCCAGTGGTAACACTAGGGTTATCTTCCTGAATTACGCCAAAGCAGAAGATCTGGTCAAGGTACTTCAAGGTGTAAGTGCCAGTATCAAAGCAGAAGAGCAAGGTGCCGCAAACGCGTCTCGTCGTTCATCGTCAAACCGCGATGTCAGCATCGATGCTCACGAAGATTCAAACTCCTTGGTCATCACTGCTGAGCCAGACATGATGCGCTCCCTCGAGGCGGTCATTCGCCAGCTGGACGTTCGTCGTGCGCAAGTTCAAGTAGAAGCGATCATTGTTGAAGTCTTTGAAGGTGATGGCACATCTTTGGGTGTGCAATGGGTATCAGAAAGTGGCGGCGGTACGCAATTTAACAACGGTATCGTGCCAGCGGGCGCACTTGGTGTAGCACTTCGCCAAGCAGAAGACCGTGAAGTACAACGTACCAACGTAACAGCAAACGGAGAGGTAGTGACTTCAACCGAAACTATCGAAGGTGACCTGACGAATCTCGCCAACCTCTTGGGCGGCGCAAATGGCATGATTGCGGGTATTATTGAAGACGGTTGGGGCGCTGTAGTACAAGCTGTCAGCACAGATACCAATTCAAATATACTTGCGACGCCACACCTGACAACCATGGATAACGAAGAAGCCTTCTTTATCGTTGGTCAAGAAGTGCCTGTTATCACCGGCACTACGACAGGTGCAAACAACAGCAACCCATTCACAACGGTGGAACGCCAAGACGTAGGTATCAAGCTGAAAGTTACACCACAGATTAACGAAGGGACTGCGGTTCAGTTAAAGATTGAGCAAGAAGTATCAAGTGTAAGCGGTGCCACTGCGGTTGATATCTCCATCAACACGCGTGAAATCCAGACGACGGTTATTGTCGACGACGGCGGTACGATAGTACTTGGTGGGTTGATCGATGAAGACGTGCAAGAAAGTGTCTCTAAAGTACCGTTACTCGGCGATATTCCTATTCTTGGAAACTTGTTTAAGTCTACGTCAACCAGTAAACGCAAACGCAACCTTATGGTATTTTTGCGCCCTACAATTGTTCGCGATGGTGTCACTATGAATGAAATCAGCCACCGCAAATACAATTTTATACGCGCACAACAGCTTAAGCGCCAAGAAGCAGGCATTCCGTTGATGCCGTTCACCGAAGGCCCGTCAATTCCTGAGTGGGATGACGCATTGACGCTACCGCCTTCGTTTGAAGAATACATCTTGGAAAAGGATAAAAAAGAGGGCGACAACTAATCATGGCTGAGCAAGATGCACCACAAACCATGATTGATGGTCAACCGTCGGACGACGCGCTGGAAGATGCAGCGCTAGTCACCGATGGTGAAGCAGAGGAAGAGGGCGAGCGCCAACTGAGTTTTAGCTTTGCTAAACGCAACCGAGTACTCATTGAAGCCAATACCACCCCTGCGACCTTGTATTACACCCATGAGACGCCATTTGAAGTCTTCGCTGAAGTGCGTCGTTTTTGGGGCGCGCCGTTTGTGCCTAAAGAAATACAAGACGACGAATTTGAGCCCCTACTCACTAGCGCATTCCAGCGTGATTCATCAGCGGCAAAACAGTTGATGGAAGATTTGGGGAACGAGAGCGATCTGTTCTCATTGGCTGAAGAACTGCCAGATACAGAAGATCTGCTCGATAGTGAAGACGATGCACCTATTATCAAACTGATTAACGCCATGCTCGGCGAAGCAATCAAAGAAGGGGCTTCGGATATTCACATCGAAACCTTCGAGAATCAACTGATTGTGCGTTTCCGCGTCGATGGGGTTTTACGCGAAATATTGCGTCCTAATCGCAAGCTTTCGTCGATGTTAGTATCCCGTATCAAGGTTATGGCGAAACTCGATATTGCCGAAAAGCGCGTACCACAAGATGGTCGTATTACACTGCGTATCGCTGGCCGCGCGGTTGATGTGCGGGTATCGACCATGCCATCGAGCCATGGCGAACGCGTCGTACTGCGTTTGTTAGATAAGAACAATGCGAGGCTTAACCTGGTCGATCTGGGTATGACAGCCGCCAACCGCGAACATTTCTCTGAACTCATTCGCAAGCCCCACGGTATCATTTTGGTCACGGGCCCAACAGGTTCAGGTAAAAGTACCACCTTGTACGCGGGCTTAAGTGAAATCAACTCCAAAGATCGCAATATCTTGACCGTTGAAGACCCGATCGAATTTGACTTGCAAGGTATTGGTCAAACGCAGGTTAATCCGAGGGTCGATATGACCTTCGCCCGTGGTTTACGAGCCATTTTGCGTCAAGACCCTGATGTTGTCATGGTCGGTGAGATTCGGGATATAGAAACTGCACAAATTGCCGTACAAGCGAGTTTAACCGGTCACTTAGTACTATCAACACTGCATACCAATACCGCAGCAGGTGCGATTACGCGCTTGGAAGACATGGGCATCGAAGCCTTTTTGTTATCTTCGAGCTTACTAGCCGTACTATCACAGCGACTTGTTAGGACTTTGTGCCCTGATTGCAAACAGCCTCACACGCCAACAGAATCGGAGTTGGCAATATTAGGTGTGGCGGCAGATAAGGCGCCAACGGTTTATTCACCAAAAGGCTGTGCAGCGTGTAATCAAACAGGTTATCGCGGTAGGACGGGCATACACGAGTTGCTAATTGTTGACGAAAACGTCCGCAATATTATGCACGAAGGCAAAGGTGAACAAGCTATCGAAAAGTACGTGCGCCAAACGACCCCAAGTATTCGCGAAGATGGTTGCAGCAAAGTGTTGGCTGGCATTACCTCGTTAGAAGAAGTCTTACGGGTAACCAGAGAGGACTAACATGGCCGCGTTTTCCTATAAAGCGATGAACGCCAAAGGCAAAAATGTCAGCGGCGTATTGGAAGGGGATAACCCAAGGCAAATCCGTCAGCAGCTTCGAGAAAAGGGCTTAGTACCTCTTGAGGTTGACCAAGTCGCCGAAAAAGCCAGTAAAGGGGCCAGCAAGTTCACCTTGTTTCAACCCCGTATTTCCACCAGCGATCTCGCCTTGTTGACACGTCAGCTTGCCACGCTTATTGAATCGGCGTTACCGATAGAAGAAGCGTTGTTAGCCGTAGCGGAACAATCTGATAAGCCTCGTCATAAAAATATGATGATGGCGGTACGCAGTAAGGTCGTTGAGGGCCATGGGCTAGCTGAAGCACTGAGCGAGTTTCCCAGTGTCTTTGATACCCTTTATCGAGCGATGGTAGCTGCTGGTGAGAAGTCTGGCCACCTCGATACAGTACTCAATCGACTTGCCGACTACACGGAACGTCGCCAACAAGTAAAAAGCCAAATTGTACAGGCGATGATCTATCCCATCATGATGCTGGTAGTGGCTGTAGGTATTGTCTCTCTGTTGTTGGCTTACGTTGTGCCAAAAATTATTGGCCAATTCGACAACATGGGGCAGGAACTTCCCACCGTCACTCAGATTCTAATAGGTATGAGCGACGCCACTCGTGACTATGGGCTTTACGCCTTGGTCGTGATGGGCTTACTGATGGTCGGTTATCAGCGCTTGTTACAGAAAGCGAGCTTTCGATTGGCATCGGATCGCCGTCGATTAAAAATGCCAGTGATGGGCAATGTCGTAAAAGGGCTGAACACGTCGAGATTTGCCTCAACGTTAAGTATCTTAACGGCGAGTGCGGTGCCTGTACTCGAGGGAATGCGCATCGCGGGCAACGTATTGGATAACAAGTACATTCAAGGGTTAGTGCAAGATGCTGCCCAGCGTGTTCAAGAGGGCGCGAGCTTGCGTTCCGCTCTAGACCAAACCAAAGTATTTCCACCCATGATGATGCATATGATCGCATCGGGTGAAAAAAGCGGTGAGTTACAGAGTATGCTCGCCCGTGCCGCGGACAATCAGGATAGAGAGTTCGAGGCCCAGGTTAATATCGCCTTGAGTATTATGGGGCCGGTCTTAATCCTGGCGATGGCAGGTATCGTGTTCTTCATAGTAATCGCGATACTACTGCCGATCATTTCATTGAATTCTATGATTTAAAGAGAGTAAGAAAAATGAGACAGAATGGATTTAGCTTAATTGAGGTCATGGTTGTGGTGTTGATCATCGGTATCATGACTGCCATCATTGCACCCAACATTATAGATAGCCAAGTAGAAGCCCAGCTGAAAAAGGCTGCTATCGATATTCGAAAACTCGAAGGCGCGCTGGAAATGTACAAGTTGAAAAACAACGTTTTTCCCACCACAGAGCAAGGCTTAGACGCGCTAGTCACGGCACCAACTATTGACCCCATTCCGCGTAACTACCCAAGTCAAGGCTTTATCAAGCATTTACCAGAAGATCCTTGGGGTAACCCTTACGCGCTGATTAGCCCAGGGGAGCTTGGTGCGATAGACATCTTTTCAAATGGCCCAGATTTAGAGCCAGGCACAGATGATGATATTGGTAACTGGAACTTAAACGACTTCCTAAACTAACGTACCTTTCACGCTATGTCGTCCGCTGTTGTTTCGCGTAAACAAACCGGCTTTACCCTGTTAGAGGTAATGCTGGTTTTGTTGATTATTGGCCTCTCGACAAGTGTTGTTATGTACAACGCGTTTGGGGCCAATCAAAGTGACCGCCTTAAAGAGGAGGTCGCTCGTATCCGCGTTCTGCTTAATATGGCCAGTGACTATGCCATTTTGAACCAACAAGAAATGGGGCTACGCATTGACGAACTGGATAACCGCTACGTTTTTATGATTCTCGATGAAGAAGACATATGGCGGGAAATTCCGACCGAGCGCCTATATGCTCCGTACGATATGCCTGAACAATTTTCAATGACTTTGACCTTGGATGACCTACCTTGGCAAACCCAAGATCAATTTTTCGACCGTGACTTGTTCGACGAGACCTTGAGCGTATCGGAGGAAGGTGTAGAAATTGGCGAAGAAGATGTACCTCCTCCGCCACCGCAAGTTCTGATTATGTCCAGTGGCGAGATTACGCCTTTTAGTTTGTCGTTCAATTACGAACCAGACTATGGTGATGATAGCCCCACCTATTTCACCTTAAACAACTTTGATGTGCCGCCTTTTGAAGTATTAGGCCCGTTGGAGACGCCACCATTATGAGGTCTATGGCAAAAGCCAAAGGGCTAACCCTAATTGAAGTGTTGGTGGCCTTGTTTATATTTTCTATCGCTGGCGCAGCGATCATACGAGCAGCGACTGAACATTTGAGTGCCATAGGGCAAATCGAAGAGATCACTGTCGCAACATGGGTCGCCAACAACCGCTTAAATCAAATGCGAACATCCCCCACTTGGCCACCAAAGAATAATCAGAAAGGCAGTGTCGATATGGCCGATCGCACTTGGTACTGGCAGCAAATTGTTAAATCAACCAATGATGCTGATCTGCGGTCGATAACCATACGTGTTGGGTTAGATAATACCTACACCAGTACCGTCACAGACGTGACGACCTTTTTGGCAAAACCGACGCAAGGCACTGAATTATGAAGCAGCGCGGGTTTACCCTATTAGAAATATTGGTCGCCCTGTCTATCTTTACCATCATAGGCTTGGCCACAACCGGGCTATTGAGTACCGTTATCGACAGCAGTGACGCGTCACTTGAACGGTTTGAAAAACTGCAGCAGTTACAAAGGGCCATGATCACCATTGAACGGGATGTGCAACAAGCCATGCTACGGCCAGTGCGCATCGATGGAGAACAAAATGACATTGTCATGCGTGGCGGCGAAATCGGTGACAGTGATTCAGGTACTATCGCGTTTGTCCGAGCAGGATGGCACAACCCGTTGAACATGCTTCCCCGTTCAACGCTACAACCTGTTGCTTATCGATTGCAAGACGAAAAGCTCGAACGAGTCTTCAGCCATTATCCAGATAACCCTATCGGTTCTGAACCCAAAGTAAGAACCATCCTCGACAATGTCTTGGATTTTAAGGTGGAGTTTGTTGCGCCTACTCAACAGGCTAATGAAGATGCTGAAGATTTAAGGTGGAGTGAGAACTACTCTGGTAGTGTGCTGCCCAGAGCCGTTGCCATTACTATTGTCAGTGCTGATTTTGGTGAAATCCGCCGGGAATTTTCTTATGCAGGGTTAGTGCAATGAGGCAACAGCAAAAAGGCGTCGCCTTGGTACTCGTGTTGTTGATTGTGGCGTTAGTCTCCATACTGGCAACAGAAATGGGTACGCGTTTACAGCTGCAAGTACAACGCGCACTCAATATCAAAGACAATAATCAGGCCTATTGGTATGCCATCGGTGCGGAAGAGTTTGCGCGTAAATCCATAGGCACTTTAATGGACGAATCACCAGATAAAATCCACTTACAGCAGCCTTGGACACAAGAATTTATCTACCCCATAGAAGGTGGAGGATTAAGTGCGACACTCACCGATATGCGCTCGTGTTTCAATCTCAATGCATTTCGCCAAGCAACGGATCAGCAGTTACAAGAGCAAAGCGTCACACCGGTAATGGAAGCGTTCCATCGCATGCTGAGTGAAACCGGTTTAGAAATCGATAGCTTCGTCCTTGATACCGTACGCGACAGTCTGGCCGATTGGGTGGATAGCGACGACAGAATGCGTTCCTACGGTGCCGAAGACAGTGAATATGAGAGTCGAGAGTACCCGTATCTAGCAGCGAATGGTTTAATGGCGGTGCAATCTGAAATTCGCATGATCAATGGTGTCAATCCCATCTGGCTGGCGGAAATACTGCCGTTGATATGTGTATTGCCCGGTGATGACACTATGAATATCAATGTGAATACACTGAAAGAAGAGCACGGTGCCCTGCTTGCGGGATTAACCGGTTTATCGCTAGCTGATGCCAGAGGTGTGATTGCTAGCCGCCCAAATGATGGCTGGGATGAAGTCGCTGACTTTCTGGCCGAGCCAGATATTGCTGCGCTGTCATTGGGCGCGCCGCAAACAGAATGGTTTAAAGTCGATACAGATTATTTTATGTTAACCACAAAAACTCAATATAATAAGGCCACATTTACCATGTCGTCAGTATTTAAAATTGGCGATAACGCACAGATTGGCGTGGTTCGCAGAGAGTTTGCAGGAGTAGAATGATGGAACAGTTACTGATCAGATTAGGCTCAAATGCCGACGAAGCTGTTCACTGGCTTGTATGGTCAACCAGCGAAAGAGAAATTATCGCATCGGGTGAATTAGAAAACGCAAGTCAACTGTCTACCCTTGCTGAACGCGCGGGTCAACGAGCGGTCATTGCGTTGACGCCAAGTAGCGATGTCTTGCTTAAATGGGTCACCTTGCCAGCAAAAGCGAACCGCAAAATCATCGCTGCTATTCCCTACATGCTAGAAGATGAACTAGCAGCAGATATTTCAACGCAATTCTTTGCAATGGGCCCCAAAAATGGCAATCAGCAAGCGGTAGCGATTGTCGAAAAAGCCAAATTGATTCAATGGCAACAATGGCTGGATGCCGCAGGTTTGTTTTGCAACACCATGATTCCAGATGTTCTGGCAGTACCTAACCCTGAAGACGGCGTAGCCATACTCGAAATGGGTCACGCCGTATTGGTCCGCCAAGGCGAATTTGAAGGATTCCAAGGAGAATCAGATTGGGCGCTGTTGGCACTTGGTCACGCCATCAGGCAAAGTGAAACTCCCGTCAAAGTCACAAACTACAGTGCGCTTTCTTTGCACGAACTCACCAACTGCGAAATTGAAACGCCACCGGCTGAATTACCGATGAATGTGTTAGCCAGTGAAGCAATCACAACGAAATTCAACCTACTGCAAGGTGAGTTTAAAACTAAGAAAAAACACTCAGGCCAATTCAAGCAATGGCGCGTTGCCGCGGTATTAGCGGGGCTAGCGCTGACCACAGCGCTGATTGATAAAGGTGTTACCCTGTATCAGCTAAAATCACAAAATGTCGCTTTGAAGCAACAAATTGATCAAGCAGTAAAATCCGGATTCCCGTCGCTAGGTGGCTATCGCGACTTACGACGCAAACTCAACAGTGAGCTGGCTAAACTGGAACAAGGCGGCGGTGATGCGTCTATGTTAGTTATGCTTGAACAATTGGCTCCAGCGTTTAGTCAGACTCAAGTTAAACCTCAGTCCATGCGATTTGACAGTGCCCGAGCAGAACTTCGCATGCAAGCTGTGAGTAGCAACTTTGAATCCCTCGAAGCATTCAAACGCCAAGCGGAAGCAAGTGGCTTTGAAATCGAACAGGGCGCCATTAACAACAGAGATAACCAGATGATAGGTAACCTCATCATCAGGAGCGGGTCATGAATGCACTAAAACAAAAATACCACTCGCTAAATGAACGAGAACAAAAGCTCGTTGGCGTTGCTGGCATCGCCATTGTCATTGGACTATTTTATTTTTTGATTTGGTCACCGTTGAGCAACGGTGTTACACAACAGCAGCAACTGATGAAAAATCAGCAAACCCTACTGGCATTTGTTGAAGACAGTGCCCAACGAGCCCGCCAATTGCGTGCCATTGGTGGTAATGGTCAAGGTTTTAGGGGGTCTTTGCCACAAGCGGTTAACACGACGACAAATCGCCACAATATCGTTATTTCGCGAATGCAACCCAAAGGTGACGAAATGCAAGTTTGGATTGACCAAGCTGCATTCTCTGACCTAATTGCATGGTTGGGTGCGCTCGAGCGCATGGGAGTTGTAATTCAACAAGCCGATATCACCGAAGGTGATGCATCTGGCTATATCAAAGTTCGCCGATTGGAATTAGCAAAATCATGAAGTTAAAGCTTGGCTGGATTGCCTTAGGCTTTGTCGCCTTTATCTTTTTTTTACTCGCCTATTTACCAGCAAACCAGGTGTTAGGGCGTATGGCTCTGCCTCAGAATGTGTCAGTTTCGGGTGTCTCTGGCACCATATGGAATGGCTCGGCGAAAGAAGTGATTGTCAGTGGTCTGCCTATCAAACGCCTTGAATGGTCATTAAACCCCGTTGCTTTGATCTTGGGGTCGGCGTCAGCAGACGTCAAAGCTGGCAATGTCAGAAATAAGAATGATATCGCGTTTAGTGGGCCTATCAGCATCAATCTATTTGACCAGCAGCAAATTAAAGCCGAAGATTTCACGCTTTACGTACCCGCTTCATATGCCGTTGCCAATGTCGCCTTGCCATTTCCTGTTGAAGTCGGTGGCAGATTCAAAGTGCAGCTCAGTGAATTGGCACTGACGCCAACTTGTGATGCCCTAGAAGGTAATGGCGATTGGCTAAATGCTCAGGTTTCTGGCACCCAAGGCATGATTGACCTTGGCAACTATGAGGCGACCTTGTCGTGTGTAGGCGAACAGATTGGCATCACGGTAAAAGAACCAAACTTGTTGGGACTGAGTATGACGGCGACCATCAACCCTCAATCCAATAATGTTGGGGTTAATGGCCAGTTTAAAGTGGCCCCCTCTCTGCCCGAGGAAGTGCAAATCGCTAGTCAAATATTTGGCCAGCCCAACAGCCAGGGTTATACCGAGTTTGCGTTATAACTGATACAGGTTAGCAAAAGAAAACTTGGCCATCGTTAACGTAACGGCCAATTCATACACACTCTGGCGTGTGGCTAAGTTTTTTGTCAGCAAACCAATTGCGCCACCTTTTTGCTTCACATTCTCGGTAGCAAAAAGCCTGTCCATTACGGTACCAAGTTCTTCGCCCGCTAACAAAGCGTCGTAAACCGTATTGGGTAATGGCAGCCCTGCACTTCGTCCCACTGACCATTTGCGCCCATCACTAATAGCCACATACGCGAAGGTAAAGGGGCCATCTTGGTTTTTCTCCACGCCACCTTCAATGGCGATGTACCAGTCAGCTTGTTCCTTGGCAATGCAGGCTTTCACGCGATTAATCGCACCAGCTCGAGTTTCGACATTGGTCATAGGCTGGTCGGCGACACCGCTGGGGACCGACATACCAGTGACTTCGAGCGTGGGGCACGAAAGTACTTGAGACATCGCATTTTTTGCCGCCCCCACTTTTACCGGGTTCATTGAACCCACTACGCATTTCATTTCAATCGTCCTTTCACTGGATTCGCCAAAATATCACCGATGACGGTGCGATAATCTTGTATCGCATTAAATTCCGTAATTTGTCTCACCGGCTTCTTACTGTCCGGATTGGTTACACACAATAAATGTTCAATACCGTAGGTTTGAGCCGATGTCAGCACAGGTAAACTATCATCGACAAACAAAGTTCGTTTCGGGTCAAACTGCAGCCGCGCTTGCAGCTGCTGCCACAAGGATTGGGACTCTTTCGTTACGCCAAATTCATGAGTCGAGATTAACGTATTGATATGCTTATCCAGATGCGTGTGCTCGACTTTAAGCGACAAACTATCGGGATGGGCATTGGTCACTAGAATAACTTCTCGGCCGGATTCGTGCAGTGCATCGAGAAAGGGTACAGTGTCATCTCGCATTGCAATAAGGTGTTCTATTTCTCGTTTCGCAGCGACAATATCCATATCGAGCTCTTTAGCCCAATAGTCGAGGCAGTACCATTCAATCTGCCCCATGATGCGCTCGTAGTGCGCCATCATGTCCGCTTTGCAAGACGCCAACGACGCCCCTGAGCGTTCGGCTAACTTTTGTGGGATGAGCTCCATCCAAAAGTAGTTGTCAAAGTGCAAATCCAATAAGGTACCGTCCATATCGAGCAAGACAGTATCAATTTCACTCCAAGGCAGAAATGGCAAGCGCTTTTCCTCATAATAAAGTAAGCTTAGTGAGTAAGTATATGATAACGAAAGTTGTAGCTGATAAACATGAGTAAAATTGATCCAGCCAAAACCCTGCCGCAAATTCATCATCGTGAAATCGTTGCCGAAAGTGGCATTTTTCGAGTCGAACGAGTTGATCTAGAATTTTCGAACGGTGAAACGCGTCAATTTGAACGCATGGCTGGGCACAATCGTGGAGCAGTCATGATAGTGCCTATGATCGACGATGACACCCTTGTTTTGATTCGCGAGTATGCTGCCGGCACACATTCCTACCAATTGGGTTTTCCAAAAGGGTTAATTGACCCAGGAGAGAACGCCATTGACGCCGCTAATCGTGAACTCAAAGAAGAGGCCGGCTACGGCGCCAATCAACTGTATCCTATTCACAGTGTCAGCATGGCACCAACCTTCTTTAACAGCAATATGACAATCGTGCTGGCAAAAGATCTGTATCCCGAATCTTTACCTGGCGATGAGCCAGAACCACTTGAAGTCATTACATGGCCGTTGGCAAAAGCCGATGAATTACTGGCCAGGGATGACTTTGTCGAAGCTCGCTGTATTGCGGCGTTATTTCTTGCCCAAAAATGGCTCAAGGAACAATAAACTATGCCCGAAGACGCTCACGAAGACCTATTACAATTCGCCAAAGACATTGCTATTGAAGCAGGACAAGCTGTACTAGAGGTTTACGACAAAGGTAACTATGACAGTTACCAAAAAGACGACGAATCTCCCGTGACTAGCGCAGATTATTTGGCAAACGACATCATCACCAAACGACTACAAGCGTTAACACCACACATTCCTATCATGTCAGAGGAAACCAAGATTGAGAGCCTTGAGGAACGCAGTCAATGGTCTCGCTACTGGTTAATCGATCCGATTGATGGCACCCAAGAGTTTATTGCTCGCAGCGGTGACTTTGCCGTCAACATTGCATTAATCGAAAACAATGAACCGGTAATTGGTGTTATCTTCTGGCCTCCAGGGCAGAGTTTATATTACGCGTCTAAAGGCCAAGGTGCTTTCAAGGAATGTCCAGATGAAAGCCGACAAATTCACGTAAGAGAATTGGAAGACCCACAAAACAGCAAAGTCATGATTGCGATCAGCCGCAGGCAATCAAGAGACAAGGTCATGTCTCGCATGAGTCAACAACGCGTCTATCAAACATTGCCACTTGGTAGCTGCTCACTCAAAGCCTGTTTTATTGCAGAAGGCAAAGCCGACGTATTCATGCGAATCGGTGTAACTGGAGAGTGGGATACTGGCGCGTCTCAGTGCATTGTAAGCGAAGCGGGCGGTACGATTTTAGCCGCCAATTTTGAGCCGTTAACTTACAATCAGCGTAATTCGTTAGAGAACCCAGATTTTGTCGTACTTGGCGATCCAAGAGTGCCATGGCGACACATAGTACAATATTGAGGAACCCATAATGTTAAAGCGCGCAGCCTTGATTATCGCTTTGGTCAGTTCGTCACCCGCCATGGCGGTATGGAACTTAACGAAAGACGATTCATCATTGCACTTTCTTACCACCAAGAATGCACAAATTACTGAAGTACATTCTTTTAAATCACTAGCTGGAGCAGTTTCAGATACTGGCGAGCTAAGTGTAGAAGTCGATTTAGGCTCTGTTGATACCTTGATCCCAATTCGCAATACGCGCATGAAGGACATGCTTTTCGACACGATCACCTTTCCCAAAGCCACCTTTTCAGCAACGTTAAACCCGTCATTGCTCAATGTACCTGCCGGTAAGGTAGTGTCGGCCCAAGTTTCAGGTACGCTAGATTTACACGGCGTACAAGCTCCGGTGACATTTGATCTCAAGTTAGTCAAGACGTCAGAAGGCCAGTTGGTCGTCAGTACAGTTAAACCGACTATTATTCATGCCAAGACGTTTAGTTTGGAATCTGGTGTTGAGGCGCTACGTAATATTGCGGGCCTAAAGAGCATTACCACGGCGGTCCCAGTGACTTTCTCTGTTACCTTTACACAATAAGTAAGTAAGACAATGTTACTTTCAAAAAAAGAGGCTTACGCCTCTTTTTTGTTATTTAGTGGTTCGCCCGCAGAGGCTCGAGATTATCAATCACCCCTTGAGCTAAGGGGACTAAGAAAATAGTGCCCTCTTCCATACGTTCTAGTGGAACGCCTAACACTCTATTTTGACCAAATTCATAGGTTGTTGGTGATGTGTAACGAACCGTCTGGCGCCAAAACAATTCATCATGGCGATTGTAGCCATCCACTTGAACAACCATCTCTGGCTTGACTTCGAGCAGGCTTGACGACAGTCCGCTACCACTAATCGACAACTGGCTACTTTGCGTGTAATACACAGAAACAAACACATTGAGATAAGCGCCTTCTTGCCAAGGATAGGTATAATCGATATGTGTTAACTCATTGTCTTCACCGTAGTGTAAGTTCACTTCTGACGTTGGTAGCGCAATGGGAATTGACGTTTTTTGTGCAATTCCGTCAATTAAAATCGTCTCAAAACCATTGAGTTGGTCGAATAGAATTTGGCTTTGTTCAGGATCAAATACATCCAATACCTCTTGAATGCCTTTAGCGATACGAGTGATGTCGCGGAACAGGTTGTCAGAGTCACTGTCTGTTTCACGCAAAGGCGCAAGGTCGACAGTCAGTGTACGAACCGTCACATCCCCGCTGTAATTGTGTGTCAGCGGTTGATTAGCACACCCTGAAAGAATAAAAACAGTAAGAAAAACACCCAGAATTCGAAACATATGCGCTCCATCCCTTTTTTATTGTTATAGACTGTACTTGGACGTGTCGACCTCGTAAGCTCATACTAACTACGTCACCTTAATAGAAGGTGAACAGCATCGACGAGGCACTTTCTACTGATAGTCTTCAGCCGGACGCACAGACACGGTCTCATGCAGCTCGGAGTAGACAATCACAGCGTCTCCAGATTGCAATCTGGACACCACTTGGTCAACCTTGGTGGCAAAATCGATTTCCACGTCGCCGTAATCCGTGCCTTCCTCCAATACATGGGCTTCAGCGATATTGCGTACTACCTCCGGGGATAGCTCTGCCAATGGAATGATCACGACGTAACTCGAGGAAGGTACTCAGCGACAAATTGTCTAGCTCGCTCGTGTAACCATACTTTTGGGTTAAACATATTGCCGTGCATAAAGCCGACGTGCCCTCCCGTTTCACTGAGTTCAACTGTGACTTTTCGCGCCAAGTCTGCTTCAGTCGGGACAACCAACGGATTCATAAAAGGGTCGTCGATAGCGTGCAAAATCAAGGTGGGGCAATGAATAGCACTAAGAAAACGAAATGCGCTGCATTTTTCATAATAGTCGAGTGCATCATCAAAGCCGTGTAACGGCGCAGTCACGAGATCGTCAAACTGTCGAAAGTTTTCAATGCTATCGACATCTTTTTCCGACAGTTGAATCAATGAACGATAATCCATTTTCGCCATTTTCTTACGTAGTGTTCGCTTCATACTAGCGAGTAAGTACTTCTGATAAACCCGGGAAAAACCTTGCTCAATACTGTTTGCACACTCGACTAGCTTAAGCGGTGCAGAGATGGAAATAGCGGCAGTAAGCCAATGTTGGCTTGGGTTTTCACCGAGCAGTTTCAATAACATGTTTCCACCCAAAGAAAAGCCAATACCAACTTTGGGCAGATTGGGAAAGCGAGCTTCTAACAATGACAACACAAAACACGCGTCTTGCGTTTCACCCGAGTGATAGGCACGGGGGGTGACATTGGGCTCACCGCTGCAGCTTCTGAAGTGCATTAACACCACTTGCCAACCATCCCGGCTCAATTGCGCCATCATGTCATTAGCGTAATGCGAGTTTATACTGCCTTCCAAACCGTGAAACATCACCACCATACCAGAGAGTTTCTTTGGTTTTGGTCCCCATGCTAAATCCAAAAAGTCGCCATCAGGAAGTGACACCCGCTCCATGGTATATTCAAGTGGCATGCGCTTTTGAACAAAACGTGGCCATATTGTTTGAACATGGCGATTTTTCGCCCATGCGGGCGCGCGAAAAGCACTTTTAATCACTTTTCCGTGCGCTAAATTTTCCTTACTCATCGACGACTTCTTTCTGCCTAAATTTGCTGAATAATAAAATAAAACTGGCTTTCACCGCTAGCATTCAAAGCGTAAAATTCACAAAAATCGTGAATTGTGCCTTCATTGTGGTGGGATTTGCCAACATATGCTTCAACTATCTTTTTTTGCTGAACCCTTTCTAAGTCCAGTTCTTGAGACTTGAGTTGCTCGTAATTATTACACCTAGCGCCTTGGGTTGGTTTCGCGTCTTTTCTCAAACGTCGGTGCTCAAAAAGTTGAGCTTCACTTGCCTCAATGCTTAGCACTATCGATTCTAATGTGGCAAAGTCTATTGCCATGCCACTGTCCCGAGCGAAACAAAAGAACAGTAATACATTGACGTTTACACCATGTGCGTCCTGCAAGGTCAAACAAGCATCTGCTATGCCCGGCACGGCGTACAGCGACAGGCTATATTGCCAATACGACTTGGCCACATCATCAATAGATACCATGTTCTTCTCGTAAGGCCTCCATGGTTTCTTGCGCCTCTAACCATTCCATCTCAGTAGCCTCAAGAGACTGTTTCAATAAGGCTTGCTCATCGAGAAGCGCCATCAACCTTGCCTTGTGTTCATCTTGATAAAGACTGGTATCGCTGAGTTGTTGCTCAAGCTCATCCAATTTAGTCGACAATTGATCCATGACTTTTTCGTGCTTTTCCGCGGCCTTTTTATAAGGTGCAATTAATTGCCTGAACTCTGCTTGACGACGTTTTTCTGCTTTCTTATCGAGACTTGGCTTATTTTCCGACGTCGATTTTACATCTTGTTGTTGTTTTAAAATCCAGTCTCGATAGTCATCTAAATCGCCATTAAATACGTCGACTTGCCCACTATCGACCAAATAAAAATCCTCGCATACTGCAGACAACAAGAAACGGTCGTGAGATACCAGTACCATTGCGCCTTCAAACCCTTGCAACGCGATATTAAGGGCATGGCGCATTTCAAGGTCGAGATGGTTAGTTGGCTCATCGAGCAATAATAAATTCGGCTTTTGATAAACCAGCATAGCGAGCACTAAACGGGCCTTTTCACCACCCGACATGGGCGCCACTTTAGCCAGAGCGGCATCGCCATTAAACCCAAACCCCCCCAGATAATCTCTCAAGGATTGCTCAGTCGCCAGCTTATCCAAGCGCTGGATATGCAGCAATGGAGTGGCTTCTGGATCTAACGTCTCTAACTGGTGCTGGGCAAAATATCCGACCTTGAGCCCTTTTGCAGTATTGAACAAACCCGATTGAGGGCCATGCACCTGAGCCAGAAGTTTAATGAGTGTCGACTTACCCTGACCGTTTCGACCTAGCAACCCAATCCGACTACCTGGCACTAGATTGAGCTTCACATCTTCAAGGATAGTCTTTTCTCCATATCCAAGTTGAATCTGTTCCATGTAAACCAAAGGGTTGGGGAGGGCATCTGGCGAAACAAATTCGAAACTGAACTGGCTACTGGCGTGAGCAGGGAGCAACTGCTCCATTTTTTCTAACTGTTTAATTCTACTCTGAGCTTGCTTTGCTTTTGAGGCCTTTGCTTTAAATCGGTTGACGAAGGATTCTAAGTGCGCCCGCTTGTCCTGCTGCTTGCGATATTCAATATCCTGTAGCCGTGCACGCTCAGCACGTTGTTTTTCATAACTTGAATAGTTACCAGTATAAGACACCAATTTCTGATGCTCGACACTAATAATGCCAACAACACAATTATCGATAAATGCTTTGTCGTGAGAGATTAGGATAAGCGTGCCTGTGTAACGCCCTAACCATTTCTCTAGCCAAATTACCGCGTCTAAGTCCAAGTGGTTTGTTGGCTCATCCAACAACAACAGGTCTGAGGGGCATAGCAATGCCTGAGCGAGATTGAGGCGCATACGCCAACCACCAGAAAAATCACTTACGGGGAGCGTAAGCTGTGATGTGGAAAACCCCAAACCCGCGAGTATCGTTGCAGCTCTTGCTTCCACATCATATGCTCCGGCCTGTTCGAGCTGGCCGTGAATGCGCCCAATTGCCTCGCCATCTTGCTTTGCTTCTGCTGTTGCCAGTTCGCTTTGTAGTTGTCGAAGATGTTTATCGCCATCAATTACATAGTCGATAGCGCCGCGTGAAACCGATGGCGTTTCTTGTGCCACACTGACCACCCGCCAGTGGCTGGGTACACTTGCGTCACCATGATCTAGGGATAATTCATTGCGCAATAAGGCAAACAAGCTAGATTTCCCACAACCATTGCTACCAATCAATGCGACTTTTTGGCCGGGATTAATTTGCGCTGAGGTTGTGTCTAGCAGTACGCGATTTCCGCGCATTAATGTCATTTCGGATAACTGGATCATGAGTGCATTCGTTGGTTGAAGAAGATAGCAGCGAGGCTTTCACCATCTGCGAAAGGTCTTTTACCACAGGGTATTTGGCGCTGCAACTCAACACGACATTCGATTGGTCTATATTCGTTGAATCAAGGTATAATGCTTGAGTTGTTTCTATGTAAGAAAGCCAATATGCAAAAAAGACAAAGACGCCGATTCATTGCAGGCGCGACCTGCCCAAAATGCCAAGCGAAAGACACCATAATGTTGTACTTTGAAAACAACGTCGAAAAGATTGCCTGTGTCGAGTGCGATTACACTGAAACCCAAGCAGAGGAAAAGGTGCAGTCTGTCACTCGCGAAAACGAGGGTGTAATCGGCGTATTCAAACCCTAATGCTTAGGGGTAGACCCACCACACTCTGGCGTAGGCGTAAATCATCGGTATGGCCATGAGCACCGCAACAGACATTAATATGGCGTATTGTTTTCGGGCGCTCTGCTCAACCTCGTGAAAGACATAAGGCTTGGGTTCAACCCCACCAACTCCTTGCGCAGCCTGTCTCGCCTCTTGATGGATGTTTGCACAAAAAGGCTTCCACGCGAAGTCATCGTAATACGCTATCGCGGACCAAAACGCCGTATATGCCAAACAAAGGGTCGAGATCAATTGTGGATGGGAAAAGGTAACTGCCTTGTACCCAATCAAGAAGATCAAAATACCAAATATACAATTAAACAGCTCGCACCACGGTTGAGCGCGGGAACGAATGCGATTTTTGTGAAACAACGCGATAAACGAGCTGCCAAGAATGGCAATAATATAAAAGTACGTCCAAGCGGGCATTACACGTCCTTGAGTGAGATTGAACTAGTAATGCGGCGGTGGCGTTTCTTCTGACATCTTCGCGATGTTCGAAGTTTGCATATCAGAGACTTTATCCATGACATGCTTAAGCTGCACTTGCATTTTATCAAGCTGATATTGTTGATCTGTTATCGCGAGATTTAACTCTTCAATGGTGTGTTCCTGAAATGCAACCTTGGTTTGAAGCTGCTCAATCGCCGCCTCAGCCATTGCTAACGCTTCTGTCAATGCGGTTTCTTTTTGGCTCATCGCTGTTTGCTATCCCATAATTCTGCCATACCGCTGCTACTCTCTGAAAACACTTGCTTGTCACCCCAAAATGCTACGCCATATACAACGGCGGTCGGGGGCGTTTGGCTCTCACGAGGCGCCACTTTCCACTCTTCGATTTCTTGCCCAGTCTTTACATCCCAAAGATAGATGCGCCGAGAAGGTGAACCGGTCAATAAAAAGCGGCCATCATCAGAAAAAACAGCATCGGTAAAAATACGTTGGCGCGCAATATACTGCAAAGTACTAATTCTTTCACCTGATTGCACATCCCATATTTGCGATTGTTTTCGACTATCAGCAGTAAATAGATACCGGCCCTTATCGTCAATCGCGACCTTTGTTACGCGACTCGGATGGGCAAAGGTATGAATCACTTGCCCTGTGCGGGTGTCCCACAAATAAGCGGTATAGTCATTGCCTCCAGTTAACGCATAACGGCCATTCGGAGAAATATCCACACTATTGATTTTTTCTTGATGGCCGAGAAATTCTATTCGCCGGCCAGTATCAGGTTCAAAATACATAACTTTACCACTGGCTCGGCCGACTAGAATTCCCCGTCCTTCATTCGCCACTGCAATATCGCGAATACTGGATTCATCAATACGCCAGAACCCCACTGGCTCACCATTTTCCAAACTCCAAAGCGCAAACGCTTCTCGATCGGATGTGACTACGTATTTGCTGTCCGCCGAAATATGTACACTGACAACCAAATTGTTGCCTTCTCCTTGATGACTCCAGTGATACACCTTGGTATTGTCAGACAAGCGCCAGACGTTAATACCATTATCAACACCCGACACCACACTGAACTTTGCGTCTGGAGAAATGTCTGCTGCATAGGCGCCTTCTTCGGCATGCCGCCAAGACTCGACGGGCGTGGTTTGTGGAACACTGCATCCGATAGAGAAAAGACTACCAATTATCGAAATCACGAGTAATTGTAATGAATATCGGTTTATCATGGTTTTAAGGTTTCGATTTGCTGCGCCTAGGTTTACCATAGCATGAATCAGGTGCCCTTTTACATCGAGTATGGCTTGGGTAAAACCGGATAACATTCGCCATTATTCGAATAAAAAACAAAATATAAAACGGAGAAGTTTATGAAAAAGTCGCTTGTCGCATTATCAACGGTGGCTGCACTGGGATTGTTTGCTTGCCAAGAGCAAACACAAGACAACACAGAGCAAGCTGCTGAAGCACCAGCATTGTCTGCAGACACTATGACTGAAGCGCAAAAACACGCCTATGCCATGGGTGCTAGCATGGGTATCTTTGCTCAAACTCGTTCTGAGCAACTTACTGATCTTGGTAGCGAGTTAGACATGGCTGCACTTCAACAAGGTTTCAATGATGGATTGCAACAAACGCTGCAATTCGAACAAATGGAAATCCAACAACTAGCACAAGCAGGGGAAGCGGAGCTTCGCGCTAAGCAACAGGCACAAGCTGCTCTTGCCGCAGAGAAAAACGTTGAAGCGGGTCAAGCTTACCTCGCAGAGAACGGTAAGCGTGATGGTGTCACAACAACAGAATCTGGTCTTCAGTACGAAGTGCTAACCGAGGGTACGGGTGCAAGCCCATCAGCAACCGATACCGTTACAGTTCATTACCGTGGCACACTATTAGACGGCACTGAATTTGATTCGTCTTACTCTCGTGGCGAGCCTACTAGCTTCCCTCTGAACCGCGTAATTTCTGGCTGGACTGAAGGTGTTCAGTTGATGAAAGAAGGCGCAAAATACCGTTTCCACATTCCATCAAACCTAGCATATGGTGAGCGTGCAACAGGTAAAATCACACCAAATTCAACGCTAATTTTTGACGTTGAATTGCTAGAAGTTGCAAAGCCAGAAGCCGCTGAAAAAACAGAATAACTAAACGTTAAGCAGACAAAAGCCGGCGACTTAGCCGGCTTTTTTATTTGAGAACTGGCACCCTCCGTGCCTACCTTTTCCTTACGTGCATGTCGCCTGTCTTGGTGTCAAGCGCGTGCCCACATAAGAATATGGGCTATTCGTGTATGCTTTCAATCTCGAATTCTCAATATTAAAGATAGCCAAAAATACCGAATTCGCAGTCCTACCAGTTGATGTGTTAGGAACAATTTCGACTAACCAACTCAAGCTAATAACAAATCGGTTTAAGCGCTACACTTTACTGATAAATGGCTTGCGACGACTGTGTTTTCTTTTGAGCGTTGCACATTGTTGAAGGATAAACCACCCCACTTTGTACATTACTACGCTTGCCAGCAAATACACCGCTGGCTGCATCGTCTCCAAATTGGCTAACACGTCAATTGCGGACATGAAAAACATAACAATGCCCGTTAGTAACATAACGAAACCAAATAGTATAAAACTCGCGCGCACGGCAGATGTCGGCTTTACCGACAACTGTTTTTCCTCTATCAGGCTTTCATCCATGGCCTGCTTTTCTTGAATCATAACGCTCACCAAGTAGACTTAGTAAAAATAAGACAACACTGTATAACTTTTGTTCAGTTTGCCAGAAAATTGTCACATTGCCACAGCACTATGCAAACATAATGCACAGATTGCTGTTATCGGAAAAAATAGTGCATTCTTTATACAAAATTTACCGTTATAAAGATCGCTTTAGTGGGTTATGCAAAACATTTGGGGAAAAACGAATCCACAATGACATGCTTTCAGCATCACTGTTCATTGAAAAATGCTATCTGTATACCCAAATTCAAAGTAAGTCAGTAAAGAGCGACATTAACCATTGAAGACGCCACTTATTACCCGAAAGGGCTATATCAAGCTAAGGGATGAACTGAATTACCTTTGGCGAGAAGAGCGACCAGAAATAACCAAAAAAGTCACCTGGGCAGCCAGTCTTGGAGACCGCAGCGAAAACGCAGATTATCAATACAACAAAAAGAAGTTGCGTGAAATCGATCGCCGCGTCCGCTATTTGCGAAAGTGTTTAGAAAATTTGAAGGTTGTCGACTATCACCCACAGCAAGAAGGAAAAGTCTTTTTTGGCGCTTGGGTACAAATCGAAAACGACGAAGGCGACACTAAAGCACTGAGAATTGCCGGGTACGATGAAATTTTTGACCGCAGAGACTACATTTCTGTCGATTCGCCTATGGCGAGAGCATTAATCGGTCGCACCATAGAGGATGACATTACTGTAAAAACAGAAGCGGGTACATTTGATTGGTGGATTACCAAAATTTGGTACGACCCAACGGACAAAGCCTGATATTCGATGCTAGCCGCGATGTAGGAAAGTGATATACTTCGAAATGATAACGCTCCTTCAGCGCGAACAAGGACACGTTCTACCTAGAACACGCCATTCTAATTTCACATGCCATAGAGTTCACTATGATCATCAATACTATTGCAAATGAGCTTGCCGTAAAGCCAGCCCAAGTCGAAGCTGCCGTAAGTCTAATAGACGGTGGCGCTACCGTTCCTTTTATCGCTCGTTACCGTAAAGAGGCGACTCAGGGGCTAGACGACACACAGTTGCGTAACCTAGAGCAGCGCCTCGTATATTTGCGAGAATTGCAAGAACGAAAATCCGTCATTTTAAAGTCCATAGAAGAACAAGGGAAGCTAACGCCGCAGCTGTCTTCACAGATCAATGATGCCGAGAGTAAGACCACATTAGAAGATTTGTATTTACCCTATAAGCCGCGTCGTCGAACCAAAGGGCAAATAGCGATTGAAGCAGGGTTGGCTCCACTTGCTGATGCTTTGTTTGACAATCCATCGTTGTCACCGGACGAAGAAGCGGCGAAATACGTTAATGCTGAGAATGGCGTCCAAGACAGCAAGGCCGCACTAGAAGGTGCGCGTTACATATTGATGGAGCGATTTGCAGAAGACGCAGCCCTATTGGCAAAAGTGCGCGATTACCTCAACAACAGTGCTTTCGTTAGCAGTAAAGTGGTAAACGGCAAAGAAAAAGAGGCTGCAAAGTACTCCGATTATTTTGACCACAACGAAAAGCTCATTAACGTGCCTTCACACAGAGCTCTGGCGATGTTTAGGGGCCGCAATGAGGGGATGCTTCACATTCAACTTGACGCCGATCCGCAGCGCAGCGAAGAAGACGCATCAAGCTCCTATTGCGAATCGATAATTGCCCAACACTACAGCATCCGCGACACGGGCAAAGCCGCGGACGCTTGGCTAAAACAAGTCGTGCAGTGGACGTGGAAAATAAAAATTGCACTGCATATGGAAACCGAGCTATTCAGCGCATTACGAGAACGTGCCGAAGAAGAAGCGATTAACGTTTTTGCCAAAAACTTAAATGATTTGCTAATGGCGGCCCCGGCGGGAGCCAAAACCACAATGGGACTCGACCCAGGTTTGCGGACTGGTGTAAAAGTGGCAGTGGTAGACAAAACGGGCAAGGTACTCGCTACCAATACCATCTTCCCTCATGCGCCGCAAAATCAATGGGATAAGGCCAAACGAACCCTAGCAACGCTTTGTAAGCAGTTCAAAATCGAATTGATCAGTATCGGCAATGGCACAGGATCGCGAGAGACGGATAAGTTGGTCGCAGAGCTACTGAAAGAAAACGCCGATCTCAATGCTCAAAAAATAATGGTCAGCGAAGCTGGCGCTTCTGTGTACTCGGCGTCAGAGCTCGCCTCGAAAGAATTACCTGACTTAGACGTTTCACTTCGCGGCGCGGTCTCTATTGCCAGACGCATCCAAGATCCTCTCGCCGAACTAGTGAAAATTGAGCCCAAAGCAATCGGTGTTGGCCAGTATCAACACGATGTTAGCCAATCTCAATTAGGTAAATCCCTTGATCGCGTCATCGAAGACTGTGTGAACGCTGTCGGCGTTGACTTAAATATGGCATCTCCGGCACTGCTGAGTTATGTGTCAGGTTTAAACAAAACTCTTGCACACAACATTGTTAACTTCCGTGATGCCAATGGCCAATTCAGTGATAGAAAATCCCTGCTAAAAGTAGAGAGATTGGGACCAAAAGCCTTTGAACAAGCTGCCGGTTTTTTGCGAATTGCGGGAGGTACGAACCCACTAGACCACTCTGCAGTGCATCCGGAAGCCTACCCAGTGGTCGATAAAATTGTCAATCAAACCGCCGTTGCGGTAAACGACTTAATTGGTAATACATCACTATTGAAGTCTTTGGCACCAGAGTCATTTACCGATGACGAGTTTGGTGTACCCACGGTAAAAGACATCCTCAATGAGTTAGATAAGCCAGGCAGGGACCCTCGACCAGAATTCAAAACAGCCGCTTTCAAAGAAGGGGTCGAAACGATCAATGATTTGAAAGAAGGAATGATTCTGGAAGGTGTTGTCAGTAACGTTGCCAATTTTGGCGCTTTTGTAGATGTTGGTGTTCACCAAGACGGCTTAGTTCACATTTCAGCATTAACTGACAAATTCATTTCTGATCCAAGAGAAGTAGTGAAGGCTGGCGACATCGTAAAAGTCAAAGTGATGGAAGTCGACGTTGCCAGAAAACGTATCAGCTTCACAATGCGATTGGATGATAAGCCGGGGCAGAGTAATAAAGGACCACGCAAAAGTCCTGCTAAGAGCAAAGGTAAACCACAGCAAAGACAGAACAAACCTGCGCCAGCCCAAAACAGTGCGATGGGCAACGCGTTTGCCGATGCGTTTGCTAAAGCGAAAAAATAAAACGAGTTATCAGCGCTGCGAGAGTAGCGCTGCGTTTTGCGAGTTTAGGCACTCGCGCTAAAGCCGGCATTGCGGGGGGCAGAAACGCTTTGATAAAACTGCTGTATGACGCCGATTCTTGGGTCTTCTTCAATATCAAGACGACGACGTGGCCCTACAAATTCCGTATCACCTAGTTCGGTTAGGCTATCTTCATTGACCTGAGCAAGTGTTGCCCTGTCCAGCGTTCGGCTCGGTGGTGAGATTTCTCCAGCATCGATAATCTCATCGAGTGCCGGAATATCAGGATCGAGCGGATTACTTTCTGCATCTGAGGACTGCAAGCTTTGCCTGTTGTCCTCTGCCAGCTCAACTCTGGCCTCAAACGCTTTTTGTGTTGCCTCTGCGGCTACCTGCAAATCTTGAGGTGAAGGCTCTACGGGCGCAAGTGCTGCGGCTCGAACTTGCTGCATCTTGCGAATCGTTTGCTCCGGTGTAGGCTCTTCCGAGATATCAATGGCCACTTGCCCACCAACGGCGTACTGTTGCCCATCAGGCCCTGTAACGAATTCGTATTGGGGGGCAGAGGCATATTGACCACCAGTCGCAGCGTGCGCTTGCTCATGCGCCCTGACTTCTGCATCGCGGCGCTCTAACTCTTCAATTTCCCGTTGCTCAGCCTGTTGTTGCTGTCGCTGTTCAGCGTCTTGACGGCCAGCACTCTCATCTCTGCCGTTATCAGGGGTTTCGTTTGCCCCACCTTGAGCCGCCAGTTCTGCATTAACTTGAGGGCGTTCGTAAGTCACTGGCGATGGTGGTTGGCCCGGCGTTCTTACTCTATCCGATTCACTGCCCAACCCTTGCTCTGCACTACTTTGATTTGACTCTGAGGTTTGGGGGATCGTCTCTCGCAACAAATTATCACGACGCGCCGACTCCGTATTCACATTTGCGGTAGTGAATACGAGGGAAGTGGGAATGGGCGTGACAATGTTCATGACTTAAGCCAGGGTATCGATGATGGTGCCAACAGTATCGTCAACCACGTCCAGTACATTCGCTGACGCTTGCACATTTAAAGCATTGACTTGTAACGACACTAAGTTGCTAATCGGGTCATTCGAACCTTGGGGTAATAGCGAGCTGACATTCGACAAGTTTTGAATGGACGCCGATGCCAACAGCTGCTCAGGGCCGTTTTGCTCTACGTTAAGTTGCGCATTTTGCTGAGCAATATTCAGCGAGGCCTGTGTTACCCCTTGTAACCCATTTTGAATGCCAAACTGAGCGCTGACTATTGCCGAGTTAATGCCGTTAGACACAATACTAGTCATTAATTACCTCACACCTTCTCACGGTTAATTATTAACCAATTCGCAAAAAAAATAAAGGTCTTAAGGTATCCCAGGCCATACGAATAGTCGTCCAGAGACTAGCGCGTAGGCACAGCGACACTGTGTTATGAGCAAGTCTCGCAGAGCGGTGCAACTATGACCGCGGATGAACGACAAATTGCCCTATGATATCAGCGACTTGTTGAGGATGAGAGATAAAAGGCGCGTGTGAGGCATGTGGCAATACTACAGTGTCAGCTTGAGGTTGTAGTTCATGAATACTATCGATGACGCTCGTTGGTACTAAACTATCAAGGCGTCCATAGAGCTTTAACGTCGGAATTTGAATTCGACCGATTGACTGGCGTAAATCAACAGAAGAGAGCAACCCTAACCCGTCTTTCAATGCTAAGGCCGAAGGGTCGGGGAATAGCGTAATTTGGCTTTTAATGGTTTTAATGTCTTTTCTTGCGGTTTCGCTGCCCATGGCTTGAATCATCAAAAAACGATCCAGTGTTTTGCGATAATCGAGCTCAAGTTGAGTTTCAAACATCTGCAACAAATCAGGTTCAATACCAGGCCAACACTGACTGGCAACGAATTTCGGCGTGGACGCTATGGTGATCAGCCCACCAAGCCGACAATTTGGCTGGCAAGCGAGATATTGGGCGACTAGCCCGCCGAGCGACCAACCAGCCAAAAAAGCCCCTTCGGGTATTTGTAGTGCTATCCACTCAGCAATGGCCTCAAGGGTATAGGGCTCGGGAACTTGATCCCAGTTTTCACCAAACCCGGGGAGGTCGATTGTAGTGATTCGAAACTGTTCAGATAAATAGGGAATGAATTCGTGAAACGCACCGCTATTCATGCCCCAACCATGGATGAATACCAGATCTTTTCCCGTTCCTTGGGTCCGGCTTTTTAGAGTAGGTGATGTGCTAGTTTGGTCCACAAAGTTACGCTCTAATCATAAGTGAAAAAAGTGTACCATGGCTCTATCAAAATACTATAACAGCTTTGTTAAATGGGCATCTAAAGCTTCAGACTCAACCTGCTTACTGTGCAACCTTCCCAGTAATGGGCGAATTTGTCATTGTTGTTATGGCGATATCCCTTTCTTTGATGCCGCAGCGGTACCAACCAACTTATTGCATTTTCCGCTGATTCGCCGCCATCTGCACAAACCAAGATATCATGCTCTCAGGGCTATGGGCTGGTATGCATGGCCATTTGATGAGCTAATCCTCAACAGCAAGTTAAAGCACAGCTTGCCATCGATTAACGCCCTGGCCAGTATGTATTGCCAGTTTCATCATACCCATCCAGTACCATTGCCAGATGTTTTACTGCCCGTGCCCATATCCATTTTCACGCTATGGCAACGCCAATACAATCAAGCAAATGAATTAGCCAAGCTCATAGGTCAATCGCTAGGCATCCCTGTACACAGTACTTGGGCAACTCGTGCGTGGCGTAAATCCCAAAGCCAACGGCTACTTACCAAACAAGCGAGACTGAGTAATGTCAGCCATGCATACTCAGTTAACCGATTGCCCCAAGGTATATCAAGTGTCGCTATCGTCGATGACGTCATCACCACAGGCGCGACGGTAAACGCCCTTTGTCGTCAACTAAAACAACAACGCCCAAACCTGAACGTACAGGTTTGGGCGATGGCAGTCACCTCGATAAAACGCAGACGTTAGCGCATCAAAGGCGACAAATAGATAGCGTTACTCATTAATTTATCCGTGCCATACCAATATCCACGGAAATGAATATTATCAACAAAGCCAATGACTAAACCCCGACCATGTGGCTCAACTGAGATGGCTACTGTATCGCTAACCAAACGCTGTAGCTCGGGTGAAGTAAAACCAGCAAGTAACGGAGATGACGTGTAGTGGGCGATTTCCGTAAAGGCTGACCCCTTTCCTTTAAAGATGCGATTTGATGTTTTGAACATAGCTACGTTTTGATGATCAAAACCGTAAAAGAGGGGGTGAGTTAAGTCGACTTCGGTGTTGTAAGCTGCACCAGCGATCAACTTTTTAGCAAATAACGCATCTTTATCGGCAAATGACAACGACGACGTATCAAACGCATCATCTATTGTGTCACGACTGACTTCTGTGAGGTCAAGCCAACCATTTTTCACTAACCAAGAAACCGCTGATTTTAGCCCGATTAACACTCCACCTTTTTCAACCCAGTGATTCAACCCTTCCGTCGTCGCCTCAGACAGGGCAGAGTAACGACCATTGGGTAGGATGATATGACTGTAGTCTTCCAATGCAACATGGCGCAAATTGTCCACATCGACGATTGTCGCGGCGATACCCACACGCGTATCTAAATAGTGCCAAATCTCACCCGTGTCATAAGGGCTCACCCCTTCACCGCCAACAATGAGAACCTCAGGGGCGGAAACCGGCGCCATAGTGCGACTTCCCAAATCACTGCCCGATGCTGTTAACCCTGACAATACTGTCGACACTGAAACGCCGTATTCAGTGGCTGCGGTCGACAATATCTGTACTAGGTTCGATGGTTGTTTTAACGCGAGTGGCACTATAATAGCGCCCTTATCAAAAGCTTGATCCCCAGCACTTGTTACAGCGCTGAATGCGCCTTTTGATGCTCTTACCTGCACGCCATTTTCCAACAGATGTTGCAACAACGCTGGGGCGTTGTAACTGTGCCACTCAAATACATAGGCGTATGCATTTAGCGAAATATCAACTTGGCTTGCCACCACAGACGAGGGTTGTTGACGCGTCTTAATGCTGCGGCGTTTGGATTTGGGCACGGCGTCGTATTTAGCGTTAAATGCAAAGGCAATATTCCAATTCGACACATCGTAGAAGGTGTTTTCCGCAAAGTTCTGCTGTGTAGAGAACATTGACTTAATCAGACGATACTGTGGCTGATCGAGGGGAACGAATAGGGAGTCCTCGACCTCGTAGGTTTGATTAGCTCCAGCCCACTCTTTCTCTAAGTATTCATATTGGATCTGATGTTGTTCAAGAATAGACACTAAGCGAGACATGCGAGCTTGGTCATTTTTAACCGACAACACATAACCATAAGTATCATCGTCTTTACGCGCTTTATCGGTATCTTTGAAAAAGCTCGTTTGGTATTCAATGAGAGCCGGCTTATTGGCCATCGCCCCCTTGAATGTGCTTAAACTCGTAGTCACTTGATTTTGAATAGTTTGAGCAAACGCCAAGGGGCCATTGATTGACTCTTGTAAGTGACCTCGACTACTCGCTTGTTCAAACAAGATACCGATACTACCGTGAGCATCGGGGTAGGTTGAGCCTTTACCGTAGTAAAAATCGTCAAAGGCTTCTTGGCTAAAGTACAATACTTTTGCTTTGTCGAATGCGGCTGCATGAAAGTCGGCAAGTGCTTCGGTCAAGGTCACGTTGCCATCAGGGGTAAGTGGGTTTTTCCTCGAACGCACACCAGGTTGGAAGAAATATGTACTGTCCGTACCCATCTCGTGAAAATCGGTCAACACGTGCGGTCGCCAATTGTGATATTGCGCAATACGCGCGCGCGACTCAGGGTGAGTAAGCAATAGCCAATCGCGATTCAGATCAAACCAATAGTGATTAGTTCGGCCATTTGGCCAAGCTTCCTGGTGTTCTCTGTGATTGCGGTCAGCAACTCGATTTACGCCTTTGTGCATATTCGCCCATTGCGCGAATCGCGATAATCCATCGGGATTTAAAGAAGGGTCGAGCAACACCACATTATCATTTAATAAGGTCTCCACTTCAGTACTTTGCGCCGCAGCCAAGTAGTAAGCAACAACCAGAGAGGCGTTGCTACCAGAGGGTTCGTTACCGTGAATGCTATAGCCCATATAAAGGACTAACGGCGCATCTTTGGTGGCGCGCTTACCCTTGGTAATGGTGTCTAAATGCGCTTCGCGAATCGATTCAATGTTTTGTTGATTTTTAGGGGCAGTGATAGTCAACAGTAGGAGTGGGCGGTTTTCATGAGTTCGCCCTGTTTCAGTCAATGTTACACGGTCAGAGGCTTGCGCTAGCGCACGCATGTACGACACCAACTGATCATGGCGAACATGCCAACTTCCTACCTCTTGACCTAAAAACGCTTCAGGTGTTGGAATCGCTGGATCGTAGGCAATACCTTGGGGAAGAAAATCGGCAACTGGCTTCCCTCCAGTGTTTAGCGAGCCATTGAGCGTGGCATGACTATGGAAAGCTGAAATTAAGAACGCGAATACAAAGACTCGCTTAAACGCAATAATCATTCTCATAGTGAAATCCGTCTAAGTTATTTTTGTTATAGACCCGAAAAGCACATTTACTTTTTTGAATCAGCCCTTATTTACTAGTCAGTAAAGGACGTAACTATCAATACGATTTGAGTTGAGCCTTAGTATAGCGGTTTAACCTACAAACGCATGGGACCCAAACTCCGAACATCTACCTGAAAGGCAATTCTCTATTGTGCACTATTTAGCACGACTTGATGGGGTAATCATCCAATCTCAGGGGTAGTTGGTCTCAAGTTTAAGTTAAAGCGTATATTTTATTCACGAAAAATACTAAAAATTGAAAATACTTGACTGTTTTGCTCAAGTAAATTTGGTATTATGTTGTCCGATCCCACGTAGAATTTAGGTAAAGTGATGATATCGATCTCTGAGGGCGCTCAAGCCCATTTTGTAAAACTGCTTGAGAAACAGGAAGCTGGCACGAATATCCGCGTCTTCGTGGTGAACCCTGGAACGTCGAGCGCTGAGTGTGGCGTATCATACTGTCCCCCTGATGCTGTTGAGCCAACAGACATCAAACTGTCCTTCAATGGCTTTGATGCTGTGATTGACCAAGAAAGTGAACCTTTCTTGGAAGAAGCAGAAATTGACTTTGTAACCGATCAAATGGGTTCGCAGCTGACTTTGAAAGCACCGAACGCCAAAGCGCGTAAGGTTTCGGATGATGCGCCTCTTGTTGAGCGAATCAACTACATGATTCAAAATGAAATCAACCCTCAACTTGCCAATCACGGCGGCCAAGTCGTTTTGACAGAAATTACCGATGATGGCCACGCTGTGTTGCAGTTTGGCGGCGGTTGTAACGGGTGTTCTATGGTCGATGTCACGTTAAAAGAAGGTATCGAAAAACAAATGCTCGAACAGTTTGCAGGTGAAATTGTTGGCGTAAGAGACGCTACTGAACACCAAGCAGGCGAACACTCGTACTACTAGTTCTAGCTGAATTGTGCCATTTTTCGCATTGAAACAACTTGCCCAACAGCCACAATTGGCTTGGGCCAGGTTTGTAAAAGGCCTTGCGGTGTTTTTTAGCGGATTACTGGCACTTTTGGCATTAGGTGGCATACATATCGTCATCGATATCGCAGCCATGACCCTTATGCTGGCCGGTTTCGTCGTTGCGATTACCGCTTACATTGCGATTTTCCTGAGCCGATTCAATCGCCTGGGTCCACCCCCACCGCCTTAGCGAGCTGACTTAACGTACTGACACCAAAACAGAAACCCTAGACTCAAGCCTCGAGCAGCTAAAAAACCTGCCATGGCATACCACAATGCCAAATTGCCTATGGACTGAGTCAACCACCAGATGGGGAAAAAGACCCCAGCAGCACTGAGCAACATAGTGTCGCGCATGGCCCTAGACTGGGTTAATCCAACGAAGATGCCATCGAATAAAAAGCACCAATGGCCGATTAGTGGCAGTAAAACTATCAGCCACAAATACCTTGCGGCCTCATTCTGTAAACTGGGAATATCCGTTAGCAAGCGAATGATGGCTTCGCCCGATGTGTAAAACACGACAGCATATGCTGCAGCGAAGAGACTCGACCAGATCAAACCAACCTTAGTTTGATGTGTGATACCGGCATTGTTTTTAGCGCCTTTCGCCTCACCAACTAGTGCTTCAACAGCGTAAGCCACACCATCTAAACCCAGTGCAATCAACACAAAAAACTGCATTAATATCGCATTGACCGCTGCATGCTCTGCGCCTAGGCGCGCCCCTTGGAATGTTAAAAAAGCGATACAAACTTGCAGAGCGAGATTACGCACTAGCATGTCTGTGTTCATAGTTAGTAGCGAAACGATCTGCGCTTTGGTGAACCACTGCTTTGAAAATGGCACAGATAAAACTGAACGCAGACAAAGTAGCGCCCCAAGGGTCGCCATGGTGTATTCGGCAATCACACTTGCAAGCGCCACGCCTTCAACACTCAAATCCAAGCCATAAACAAACAATACGTCTAAGCCAGCATTGAGCAGATTGCCAATCACTTGAATCATCAATACCGCTCTTGTGCGTTGTTGACCAACTAAATAGCCGATCAAGGCCATGTTTAACATTGCAGCAGGTGCGCCCCACACGCGAACGAAGAAATAGCTTTGGGCGTGACGCTCGAGCTCACCGGAAGCGCTTGCTAAATACAGCCCCCCTTGTAGTAAAAAGGGGCCAAAAATTACGATAAAAGCGCCAATCACTAATGCGAGGAGAGTAGAACGATAAAAAACACTGGCACAAGCCACACCACTGCTATCATTTTGCCCTTTAGCTTGCGCACTTAACCCCGTTGTAGACATGCGTAAGAAGCCACACACCCAATAAGTTTGAGTCAAAATCAGTGCGCCAATCGCACTACCAGCCAGTATGGATGACGTCTCCATATGACCGAGCACAGCGGTATCCACCATTCCCAATAAAGGCGTGGTAATATTGGCAAGAATCATGGGAAAGGCTAACGCCAATAGGTGTCGATGGTCGGCCCAAAACCGAGTGGATAGTGTCATCGGTGGAATCAATTAACTACAAAGGTTCAGTGTAACATGCCATACCTGTTTTCTGCGGGCCGTTTTATCATTTCATGCCTCGCGCTTTTCTGTTTGTTAGCCTCACACCAGGTAAAAAGTGAGGACAACTTGGTGGTGCTGCTCTACCACCACGTGGATACCAAGACACCGCCGAGTACCAGTATCAGCCCTACTCAATTTGCTGAGCATATGGCGTTTTTGGCAGCAAATTACCAGGTTGTTTCGCTGCCTGAAGCCTTAACTCACATTCAAAATGGCGAATCACTTCCCGATAAAGCAGTGGCCATTACCTTTGATGATGGCTTCAAAAACATACTCGAAAATGGTCACCCAGTACTGAGGCAACATCAGTTTCCGTATACGGTTTTCGTCAATCCTGGAGCAATAGGAACGCAACGAAACCAACTGACATGGGACGAAGTCAACCTAATGCAAAAGCAAGGCGCCACTTTTGCCAATCACACCATGGATCACCTTCACTTACTCGAACGCAAAGAGGGAGAGACACAACAGCAGTGGTTAACTAGGGTTTGGCAGAATATTGATCAAGCCGAGCAGCTGATAACCGAACGAACGGGTCAAAACTATAAGATGCTTGCCTACCCATTTGGCGAATACGACAGCAACATACAACAGATGCTCGAGCAAAAAGGCTATATAGGCCTAGGGCAGCATTCGGGAGCCATTAACCGGAATACAGATTTAACGGCCTTGCCTCGTTTCCCTGCTGCAGGGCGATACGCGAATTTGAAGACGTTAAAGACCAAATTGAATTCGTTGGCTTTCGACTCTATTTCTAGCAACATCGTCAATCCAGATAGGCTTTCAGACCGCGAGTTTCCGCTAGTTCAACTCTCGATAGACGAAACAGACACACGGTTGGGCCAAGCTCAGTGCTTTTTTCAGGGCAAGAGTATCTCGTTAGAACGCAAAGAAAATCTGCTTGAATTTGCTCCGCCTACCCCGCTGCCAGTCGGCCGTTCTAGAGTGAACTGTACATCGCCTTCTGTTTCAGAAGGCGGCCGCTACTATTGGTTTTCACAACCCTTTTTCGTATCAGACAGCACAGGTCGTTATCCAGATTAAGCAACGACGTTAGGTCTTTAGCGACTTCGCCATGCGGGTAAATGTGGATTGCTGACGCTGTACTACGAAGCCCATTGAGTGGTAAAAAGCTTGGGCGCCTGTATTCACATTTTCAACGTCGAGAATCATAGTGGATTTATTCAGGCGGCAAGCCTCTGAATACATGAAGTTCATCAACTGAGTCGCCACGCCATTTCGCTTAAACGCTGACGCGGTTGCAACATGCCCCACAGCAAATTCATCGCTTTTTGGGGGAGGAATTTCATCTGCATATTCTCGACTTCGCATCACGACATCCAACGCATTTTGATGGGAGAACAAATCGGTAATGCTGGCCATAGTTTCAGCATCAAAATTTGCTGGGAGCGTGTCATGCCAGCACGAAATCAAGCCCGCACAATGCCCGTCTACATCCGCGACCCAATGATTTTTATAACCGTATTGACCATGCCCTCTGCGCCAGGCAAGTCGCAGGTAACGCATAGCTAATGCTTCGTCGCCGTTGCCAAAAATATAGTTAACCAACTTTTCACCAGCGGCGTAAATCAGCGCCACTCCGTCATCCATATCGTTAGCACTGGCCGGACGTATTGAAATCGTTGCCATAAGATTAACGACCAATCACCAGTGGAAGATCGGCGAGAATCTGCTGGCCATCTGAAATCGGCAACTCACCCGGCACCAAATTAGGCTTGAACCTTCCAACAACTTGACCTTCTGGATTAACTAACACAACCGATGCACTGTGGTCGACTAGGTAATTAGGATCGTCTGTACTCCCTGCGATGGCGTACATCATTCCCATACTTCTCGCGAGCGGAAACAATTGATCGTGTGGCCCGGTTGCCCCTATAAAATCTCGGTTAAAAAAGTTGATATATTCCGCCATTCTCTCGACAGAATCTCGATTGGGATCAACGGAGACAAACAAGACTTTGACAGGATATTCTGCTTCTATCGCCTGCAGTTGAGGGTAGACCTGATTAAGGCTAGCCATCGTCGTTGGACAAATGTCAGGGCAGTAGGTATAGCCGAGAAACACCAGTGTCCATTGTGCCTTCAGCGAAGCATTAGTTAGTGGTTTGCCATCTTGAGACGTCAAAGTAAACGTCGATAATTCACGGGGTTGAGGATATTGCTGGAAGTACTCTGGCGCTGAACTTTGCGAGGGTGGGGCAATCACGACCGCAAGATAGATACCCGCAATCAGCGCAATGCCGGCGACGAGGCCGGCGATAGTTTTTTGATTCATAAACTCAATGGAACATAGTGGTCAACCAATAAGACTACAAACAATACCATGAGATGGATAATTGAAAACCGAAAAGTTTGCATTGCTGTTTTTTCATCAGCGGCATATTTGAGTTTAAAAGCGTAATACATAAACCCAGCATTCAGCGCCGTACTACCTATTAAATAGATTAGACCCGTCATACCCACGAGATAAGGCATTAAGCAGATTAAACAAAGCAGCACTGTGTACAACAAGACTGAAGTTTTCGTAAATTCAATACCATGTGTAACAGGCAACATTGGAATTTCAGCTTTTGCGTAGTCTTTTTCGCGATGAATAGCCAATGCCCAAAAATGAGGAGGAGTCCAAGTAAACACGATGAGAACAAGTAAAAGCGCATGGGCGTGGATTTCGCCAGTGACCGCTGTCCAGCCCAGTAAGGGTGGCGCGGCACCCGCCAAACCACCAATTACGATATTCTGCGGCGTCGCTCGTTTTAAATACATAGTGTAGATAACTGCATATCCCACCAAGCTCGCCAAAGTTAATAGAGCTGTCAGGCGATTTACCCAAATCTCTAGCATGACGTAGCCGACAATGGCCAATGCGGCAGCGAAAATCAGCGCATGTTGAATTTGAACCTTGCCCTTAGCCACAGGCCGATTGAAAGTTCGCGCCATTTTGCTGTCAATTTTATGATCTACAACGTGATTAATCACAGCGGCTGAAGAAGAGAGAAAGCCAATACCAGTTAAGCCAAACACCAACACTTGCCAACTTACCCAAGTCGGCGTGGCCAAACACATTCCCACCAGTGCAGTAAGCAGCAGCAACATCACCACTTTCGGCTTAGTGAGCTCATAATAGTCACGCCAAGAGGCCTTTCGGGAGTCGACACTACGTGATTGAGTCGCGGAAAAAGGAATCGATTTTGCCATTGTGAACTCCTAGACCTTTCGATAAAGATGATAAGTAACGGACAGTAGAACCAGCAGAAGGCATGCGGCTACGGCGTTATGTGCCACCGCAACAGCGAGTGGCAAACTGAACACCACATTGCTAATTCCCAGTAATACTTGCACGCACAACACTCCGATGAGTGTCATACTCAAGTTTCGTATTGCCGACGACTGCGCCGACATAAACAATTTCAAACCCAACCAAAGCAAATAACCAAAGGTGACCAAAGCACCAATGCGATGCACGATGTGCATCGTCATTCGCTGTTCATAGCTATGGGCACCATATTCATAATTAGCGGCTTCAGGAACGGAAAACGCGCCACCAAAATCTAACCGTTCCGCCCAACCATTTTCACATACCGGCATTTCGGTACACGCTAAAGCAGCATAATTCGCTGATGTCCAACCACCCAAAGCGATCTGGATCATGAGCACACCAATGCCTATCCCCGCAAAACGGGCCATGGGACGCAACTGAGCATCGCCACCGGGCACCCTGTCATTCGCCAATCTGAGATACAACAAATACAAGCAACTCAATACCGTGAAGCCACCAAGTAAATGACCCATAACAACGACCGGCAGTAAATTTAATGTGACGGTCCACATCCCCAATGCGCCCTGAAAGCAAACCAGAAGTAGTAACACGAGTGGCAACTTAAAGGGCAGATGTGGCGCTCTGTTTTTGACAGCTATCGCCGCGATAATCAAAATAAACAGCCCCAAGGTGCCAGCGAAGTAACGATGAATCATCTCATTCCATGCTTTCTGGGACTCGACTGGACGTTCTGGATACGCCTCATTTGCCGCAGCAACTTGCTCCTCCCCTTGTGGAACTGTCAATAAGCCATAACAACCAGGCCAATCAGGGCAACCCAGACCGGCGTCGGTCAAACGAGTATAAGCGCCCAGTACGATAACCACGAAAGCAAAAAAGATACTGAATACCACTAACTTCTTCATGAACCTCTCCTAGCCGATACGAGACAATTTAAGCATTTTCTTCAAGTCCGAGAGAATGTCTCGACTGTGCAGAATTGCATCTTCTTGCTTAGCCATTAAGGGGTACTTCAACATGGCATTATTGAGTGTATCAACCACAAAAATGGCGTCTTTTTCCACGTCACCAAACACTTGCTTCAAGTCAGATTCAGAAGTTGAGACTCGTATAAGATTGGGTTGGCTCGCTAATTGAGCTATGGCTTTTTTGTCACTGGCATCTGTGACAAACACGACCGCCTCAGCACGATCTGATTCTTTACCCAATGCCAACCACACTTGATGAATACTGAAAATGGCATTCTCACATTGTGCGTCGCAATCGCCGGGGATGGCGTAAACGAGTCGCCATTTGGGCGCAGCGTCAGCCAGCAACAGCGTGGTATCAATGATAGGGTTTAGAAGCTGGCCTTTGTTGGTGCTACCGCGGTTGAAGAAATCATTATCCAAGGCTAATTTTGCCGCGATAACTGGAATAATGAACACCGCAACAAGCACCAGTAAACTTTTCTTCGAATTGCCTTTCACTTCACTCATGAGATTGACTTCTCCTAACAACCAAGGTGATGAATACACACATTGCAGCAATCGCCAGCCCAAACCATTGCACTGCATATGCAAGATGCTTTTCCGGAGGCATAACAACTGACTGCCAATTTCTAACAAAAGCGTCGTTCTCAGGCGCCGTTAGCTGGATAACGAACGGCATAAGTGGTTGATTAAGCTGCTGCGAGAAAAACGCGATATCAATTGCTTGCACTCTGACAGGAAAGTGCTCTAGCGCTGTAGCAGTCTCACTAACCAGAGGATTGTGGGAGGGCACAGCAACAATTCCACTGAGTTCCACCATGTAGTTTGGTAAAACAACACTGGGAAGTTGGGTGCGCTCGCGAGGGGCTGAAACCCATCCCCAATTAACCAAAACAGTGCCACCATTAACCAGAACGGGAGAGAGCACTTGATAACCAACTTGCCCTTGATGCAATCGATTATCGAGTAACAATATTTGATTGTTATCGGGTATTCCTGCAAATGTGACCTTGACGTCTCTCACATCTGTGTCCATGGTAAATAAAGCCTGAATATCCAGAGGTGATTGTTGTTGCTTTTGCTCAATGTCAGCCAATCTGGCTTGTTTTTGATGCATTCGATCGAGTTGCCATAATCCCAGCCCAATCATGATGCAAACACAACTCAATGTGATTACGAAGGCAGTAATTGGGACACGCAGTGGGCGAGTCAACATCGATATAAGCCACCCCTAGTAGGTAAAATTATGCTAATAAAAATAATACTGGTAGCACTACTTATCTATATGGTAGTCAACCTCTTCTTAGCCATGAGAGTCATGATGAGAAATGACCAAAACGGCGAACCTATGAGTAAATACATCGGACGCCGTGTGTTTACTTCGGTTGCCATCGTTATTCTTATTCTCATCGCTTTGGCAACCGGGTTAATCACGCCAAACCCTCGCCCGTATTAAATACGGGCTAATGGGTTACAACACGTAGACGAAGATAAACAACATCACCCAAACTACGTCGACGAAATGCCAATACCAACTACCCGCTTGGAAAGCGAAATGGTTTTCTGGCGTAAAGTGCCCTTTCAATACTCTAAAAAACAAGACTATCAAGATAATGGTACCCAAGGTCACGTGCATGCCATGGAATCCCGTTAACAAGAAGAAGGTATTGCCGTACACCCCTGACTGCAGTGTTAACCCTAAGTCTTGATAAGCATGAATATATTCTTGAACTTGAAGCATCAGAAACACTAGGCCGAGTAAAATTGTCACACCTAACATCACCGTGAGCTGTTTGCGTTTATTTTGCTCTAAACCAACATGAGCAAAATGCAGTGTCACAGAGGAGACCAACAGAATAATGGTGTTGATAGTTGGCAAGCCTGCCCAACTCATTTCTTGCGTCGTTGTCCCACCTGGGGTAGAAATCAAAGGCCACATGGCTTCAAATCCGGGCCAAAGCACGGCGTTGGTCATGGCATTGTTCGATGCGCCACCCAGCCAAGGAATGGATATCATTCGCGCATAGAACAAGGCGCCAAAAAACGCGGCAAAAAACATCACCTCGGAAAAAATAAACCAACTCATGCCTTGGCGATAAGAGCGACCCAGTTGGTCACTGTACAAACCGCTCATCGATTCATCTATTTGGTTTTTAAACCATCCCACTAGCATCACCAGCAAAGTGACGATGCCGGCAATCAATATTTGCCCACCTAAACCTTCTTTTTCTTTGGTTACCTCTACGACCAAGTTACCGGCACCTACCGCTATCAGAAATAGCGCTACGGCTCCAACAATCGGCCAAACACTTTGTTCTGGAACATAATACTTTTCATATTCTTGCTGCATTTCGTTCTCCTCCTTTTCTCACAATCTCTTATTCGGATGATTGAGTGAGATATGGATTGTCTTGAGACTCTAAGTCATCCGCTCTCGCGGTAACGTCATATAAAGTGTACTGAACAGTGAAATAAGTGATGTCTTCTGGCAGTTGAGGGTCGACATAGAACTGCATAGGCATACGCGCTTCTTTACCCGCAGATAGGGGCTGCTGGTTGAAACAAAAACACTCGGTTTTGTTTAAATACAGCGCCGCTTGACCGGGCGAAACAGAGGGTATCGCTTGCGCAACGATATCTTTAGACGCGGGATTGCGAACGTAGAACTCAACCGTGCTCAACTCACCTGGGTGCAGTTTCACCTTTTTGGTCTCCGCTCTAAATTCCCATGGCATGCCAGTATTCGTTCGCGTAATGAACTCGACCGTAACCAAGCGACTTTCATCAATTGCTGCCCCTGAGTAGGTTGCTGCGGTGTTTTCTGTTTTGCCATTAATGCCGGTTATGTCACAGAAAACGTCGTACAAAGGCACCAAAGCGAAGCCAAAACCAAACATACCAACAACAATAAAGACGAGCTTTATCACCATCTTGTTGTTTGCTTGATTTTGGGCTGCTTGAGTCATCACTTACCTCTATTTATTTCACTACAGGTGGTGTTTCAAATGTGTGATAAGGCGCAGGTGACGGAATCTCCCACTCCAAACCTTCTGCACCTTCCCATACTTGGTCACTCACAGGCTCACCTTGCTTCTTGCAAGCTTTAATCAGCAGCGCAAGGAAAATGAGTTGTGACAAACCAAACGCAAATCCACCCACACTGATCCATTTATTGAAGTCAGCGAACTGCAATGCGTAATCTGGAATACGGCGTGGCATGCCCGCCAACCCAACGAAGTGCATTGGGAAGAACAGCACATTGACCGATATCAACGAACACCAGAAATGCCACTTAGCTAATGTGATATCAAACATGCGCCCTGTCCACTTGGGCAACCAGTAGTAAACCGCAGCCATGATTGAGAAGACCGCACCCGTTACCAGTACATAGTGGAAATGCGCCACAACAAAGTAGGTATCGTGATATTGGAAATCCACCGGCGTTATCGCAAGCATCAGGCCAGACAGACCACCAATAGTGAAAAGCACAATAAAGGCGATAGCGAACATCATGGGAATCTCGAAGGTCATAGACCCTCGCCACATCGTAGCTACCCAGTTAAACACTTTTACGCCTGTTGGCACCGATATCAACATTGTGGCAAACATGAAGAACATCTCAGCCGCCAGAGGCATACCCGTCGTGAACATGTGGTGAGCCCAGACAATGAAGGACAAACCCGCAATGGACGCGGTGGCATAGACCATCGAGGCGTAGCCAAATAGCTTTTTGCGCGAGAAGGTCGGTACGATTTGCGAGATAATGCCAAATGCGGGCAAAATCATGATGTAAACTTCAGGGTGACCGAAGAACCAGAATATATGTTGGAACATTACCGGGTCGCCACCACCAGCAGCATCGAAGAAACTGGTGCCGAAGAATTTATCAGTCAGTACCATGGTAACAGCGCCAGCAAGTACTGGCATAACTGCTATCAATAAGAAAGCGGTTATCAACCAAGTCCAAACAAATAACGGCATCTTCATCCATGTCATACCCGGCGCACGCATGTTGAAGATAGTAACGATAACGTTGATCGCGCCCATGATCGAAGAAATACCCATAATGTGAACAGAGAACACAAACAATGCTGTGCTATCGCCACTGTAAGTCGTCGACAACGGTGCGTAAAATGTCCAGCCGAATGCAGGACCGCCACCTTCCATGAAAAGCGATGACAACAAAATCAAGAAGGCAAAAGGCAGAATCCAGAAGCTCCAGTTGTTCATTCTTGGTAACGCCATGTCTGGCGCCCCGATCATGAGAGGTACAAGCCAGTTAGCCAAACCAGTGAAGGCAGGCATGACGGCTCCAAAAACCATGATCAGGCCATGAACCGTCGTCATCTGGTTAAAGAAATTTGGGTCAACAATCTGTAAACCTGGCTGGAATAGTTCAGCGCGAATGACCATAGCCATTGCACCACCAGTGAGGAACATAATGAAGGCAAACCATAGATATAGCGTGCCAATATCTTTGTGGTTAGTTGTAAACAACCAACGGGTAATACCTTTGGGTATGTGATGTTCGTGATGATCGTCGTGATGATCAGCAACCGCATCTTGAGCGATAGTATCTGTCGCTTTAGTCATAATAAGCGCTCCTAGTTACCAGTTGCGACGGCGTTGACGTCTTTAGGTTGAACAATGTCACCTGTGTTGTTACCCCAAGCATTTCGCTCATAAGTAACAACAGCCGCAACTTCTTTGAGACTTAACATTTTTCCAAATGCTTGCATTGCCGTACCGCTCTTGCCGTTTAATACGATGTCTATGTGTCCTTCGATGTCAGTCATTACCATCGAACTACCTTTAAGTGCAGGGAACACGCCTTGAAGACCCTCGCCGTTTGGCATGTGGCAAGCGGCACAAGTAGCGTTGTATACGCGTTCTCCTTCTGCCATTAACTCGTCCATCGACATATTCATCGCGAGCAAGCGTTGTTCTTCTTCTTTTGCGCGACGGCGAATATCTTCCTGCTCAGCCATCCATGCGTCGTATTCCGCTGGTGCTTTCGCGATGACAACAACAGGCATGAAACCGTGGTCTTTACCGCAAAGCTCCGCACACTGCCCACGATAGATGCCCGGCTCATTGACTTTCGTCCAAGCTTCATTGATAAATCCAGGGTTGGCGTCTTTTTTCACCGCAAAGTCAGGCACCCACCATGAATGGATGACGTCGTCAGATGTAATCAAAAAGCGAACTTTCTTACCGGTAGGAATGACAAGCGGGCGGTCTACCTCAAGCAGGTAGTTTTCACCTTTGTCCCACTTGTTTTCAATTTGTTCACGTTGGGTAGCCATGAGCGAGTAATATTCCACTTCGCTATCCATGTATTTGTAATGCCATTTCCACTGTGAACCGGTCACAACGACTGTGATATCGGCTTCCGTCGTGTCTTCCATTGCAATCAACGTTCGCGCTGCAGGCACTGCCATAAAGATGAGAATCAAAAATGGCACCACCGTCCAAGCGATTTCTACCTTAACGTTTTCATGGAAATTGGCTGGTTTCGCGCCGCGAGATTTGCGATGCAAGTACATAGAAATGAACATGGCGCCAAAGACAAGCACGCCAATAACGACACAGATAATGAACATTAGCATGTGAAGATCGTAAACTTGATTACTAATGTCTGTCGCCCCGCGTCTCAGATTGAGATCTGACACACCAGACGCTCCCCCGGTATCTGCCGCTACAACGAATGTAGATACACACCAAGCTATCAGTGCCACCCACAGTTTGTTAATGCTTTTCGAGAGTTTTGTCACTCAACACCTCCGCCCTAGACAAGTCTGCTGAATCGTCTTGATTGATGTTTTTTACACCACGAACTGTAAATGCAATTAAACATCTTTGTTATTGTTTTGTTAACATCTGTATAAGAATTACCCAAATTCAAACAATAGTCTAGTGCCATTTGCACAATACATGAGCAACAGGTTGTTTTTTAAACAACTTTGATATTTAGTTAGCGAGAAGACGCAAAAAAATAGTGGATATTAAATCACCCAAAATGGTGCAAAGAGGATTTTAAAGGCCGTGAATGTAGCCGTTTATATAAATAAATAGGTTAAGAAGCGTAAATGTTGAGGTTTTTAATATAGAAAAGTGATTATAAATAAAGAGGAGCAAGGGTTAACTATGATATTAGATAACCCTCAAAGATGACATTTATCCTTACATCCAATCCGCATTGCGAATCACACCAACCGCAATGCCTTCAATCGAGAATGGCTCGGATGCCAAGTCCACTTTGATCGGCGAAAATTCTTCATTTTCTGCGTGTAACAGCACCTCTCGGCCGCGTTTTTCTAGGCGCTTCACCGTGACGTCCTCATCGACTCGAGCGACAACAACCTGTCCATTGTGGACATCAGTGGTTTTGTGCACGGCGAGCAAATCTCCATCGAGTATGCCAATATCCTTCATACTCATCCCACTGACACGAAGTAGAAAATCAGCCTGTGGAGAGAACAGTTGGGGGTCGACTTTATAGTGAGACTCGACGTGCTCTTGTGCAAGAATAGGCTCCCCAGCGGCAACACGCCCAATTAACGGCAGTCCATGTTCCTCTTCTGTATCATCAAGTGGAATGTTTAATTTAATGCCACGAGACGTGCCCGGTAAAATTTCAATTACACCTTTTCGCGCCAACGCTTTTAAGTGTTCTTCTGCGGCGTTCGCAGATCGAAATCCCAACTGACGAGCAATTTCAGCACGAGTAGGCGGCATGCCCGTCTCTTGCATGGTCGTTTTGATGAGATTAAGCACTTCTTCTTGTCTGGGGGTAAGTGGACGCATAAACAGCCTGTTTTTCTATACAGTTAACTGGCAGTATATACAGTTGATGTCAAAGATCAATAAAGTACAGACACATTTACTTGCAATATACAGATTTGTTTTTGTGAAAACGCCTACACTTTTTAAATCATGATAAAATACATGCGATTCTTTAAATAACAGGAAAACAGATTGATGTCGTGGACGCGTAAAGCACTACTGTCGGTGTTTCATTATCCAGTGAAATGGTTAGTTCGAGCCCACAGTATTCCGGCGAATGTAGAGACCGAATTGGGTATAGATAAATCTAAACCTATTTTATACCTTTTACCGTCTGACTCTGTCACAGACCACTTAGCCGTTAAAATGACGGCACAATCTCTTGGTCTGCCTGACCCGACTAAAACTCTCTCTCTCAATGGCCAAGAACACCCTTCAACCCTGTTTTTGCGCAAAACCCAACCCTTGTTCAACCGCACACCGCAAGACACGGGCATTGAATCAGCATTTACTCAACTTTTTCACGTTCATCGAGACTATCCAGAAATGGATATGCAGATCGTCCCTGTTTTCATTTCTTGGGGCAGGGCACCAGACAAAGGCAAGCCGGGTTTCGGTGACTTAATCGCCGATAATGCTGCGCCAAGTTGGCTACGCAAATTGTTTATCGTGCTGTTTTTAGGTCGAGATAACTTCATCAGCTTTAGTAAAGCGGTATCCACTCGCGAAATGGCTAACCAGCACGGTAGCGATCAGAAAATCGCCCACAAGCTAGTTCGTGTAGCGAGCACTCACTTTCAAAGAAAACGCCAAGGAATGACAGGTCCAACACTATTAGAGCGGCAAGAGTTACACAATGCTGTGTTGGGTTCGGAAATGGTCAAGAAGGCTTTGAAAGATGAAGCCGCTTCTCGAAAAATCAGTCCTGAAAAGGCCAGGGAAAAAGCAAAAGGTTATATTGAAGAAGTCGCAGGAGACTACCGAGAGGGCCTGATTCGATTCGGCGACCGGATTCTCACTCGGATTTGGAACAAAATTTACAACGGCATTAGCGTAGGTCATGCAGAACGAATCCGAGAACTCGCACAAAACGGTCATGAGATCATCTATGTGCCCTGTCACCGCAGCCACATGGACTATCTGTTGTTGACCTACGTCATCTATCACGAAGGTATGGTGACTCCACATATTGCAGCAGGTATTAACCTCAATTTTTGGCCTGTTGGCAAGATATTCAGACGCGCGGGAGCCTTCTTTTTGCGCCGCAGTTTCGCTGGAAACAAACTCTATACTGCCGTATTCCGTGAATACCTTGAGCTGCTTTTTAACAAAGGGTATTCGGTAAAATATTATCCCGAAGGCGGTAGAAGCCGAACAGGGCGTATTATTCCACCCAAAACAGGCATGTTAGCAATGACCTTACAAGCACTTATCAAAGGCGTAAACCGTCCTGTGAGTATCGTGCCTGTTTACATTGGCTACGAGCATGTCATGGAAGTCAAAAGCTATCTCAAAGAGCTGAAAGGCAAGTCGAAGCAAAAAGAGTCGCCGGCACAGATTTTTTCGGCGATTAGAAAACTCAAGAATTACGGGCACGGCTTTGTCAACTTCGGCGAACCGGTGCAACTTAACCATTTTCTCGAAAAGCAGGTACCTGAGTGGCGCGATGCCGTCAGTCAAGAACCGGATAAAAAGCCTGCCTGGCTGACGCCGACAGTCAACGAGCTTGCCAATACTGTGATGCTGAACGTAAACAAGGCGGCGGCCGTTAACGGGATGGCGCTAACAGCGTTGTGTCTTTTGTCGTCAAAAACCCGCGCGATGAGCGAAGGTGAGCTAGTACAGGCTATCGATGATTATCTCTCACTGCTGAAAACCGCGCCGTACAGCAGCGATGCCACGTTACCCGAGCAGGATGCAAAAGCGTTGCTTGACTCGACGCTGGCACTGAAGCGTTTAAATGTCACTGAAGACAATTATGGCAAAGTCATTGAAGCACAGGGAATGGGAGCAGTTTACCTGACCTATTACCGCAACAATATCCTGCACTTGTTTGCGTTGCCGAGTTTGGTTATGAGCGCCATTTTTGCTCACAATGGCATAGAAAAGGGCAAGTTACTGCAATTGGTCAGTGCGTTATACCCACTGCTACAAAAAGAATTGTTCATGTACATGAGCCAAGACGAAGCGCTCAAGTACACAGATCAGCTGGTTAGCGCGATGAAAGAGATTGGCTTGATTCAGCAAAAAGGTAGAAAGCTTGCAGCGCCCGACGCACAAAGTGTTCATTTCCATTCCGCTTGGCTACTCAGCCGCAGTATTCAGGACACACTACAACGTTACGGTGTTGTATTGACCATACTGGAAAAAGAGGGAGCGATGAGCCGAGGCACATTGGAAAAAACGAGCCGTAAAGTTGCCGAACGTCTATCGAAGCTGTATGGCCTAAACTCACCAGAGTTTTACGACAAAAATGTGCTGTCATCGTTTATTTCTGCACTTAAAGACAACCACTGGCTAGATCAAACCCAAGATGGTAGTTTGAAAGCGACGGAAGAAAGCCAAGGACTGCGTCAAGATGTAATGGCGCTCGTTTGGCCAGAGATAGCTCAACACTTGGAGAAAGTTGAGTTAAACTAATCGACTCGGGGTGACATGAGGTCACCCCATCAACAACAAGGACGGTTATGAATAACTTATTTAAAGCCTACATTGTGGCGTTGTTTTCATTTCTTGGCGCCACTGCGTGCCAAACCACGACCCACTCACTAGACGAAAACCTCAGTAATACTTCACAAATTATTGAGATGAATGAATCCCGCTATGGCATGGCAACGGCCAAGGTTGGCAATCAACTCTATGTTTTCGGAGGTACCGGTTTTCGCGGTCTATTGGGAACGGTAGAACAAATCGACCTGGATACGGGCAATGTGGTTAAACTGCCGATCTCACTCATCCCTCGACGTTACCATAGCGCCATTTATGATGGCAAAGACACCATTTACATTGTCGGTGGCGAGTCGTTAAACAAACGTTCTAGAATGAATATGGAGCAACGCGTTGAGATGCTTAACATTCGCACCATGGAAGTCACATTTGGACCCAAACTTCACGCCGCTACCACTCAAAATACTGGCGTAGCTATCGGTAATGAAATCTTTATTGTTGGCGGCGATTATTTGGCAGCAAAAGGTCGCCACCAAAAAGCGCTCAAGTCGACCAAACTCGTCGCTGTTTTAGACACCAATAGTAATCAGTGGCTATCTGGCCCCTCAATGCTTGCGGCAAAAGCAACCAGTGCGGTGAACTATAAAAACGACATGTACGTTGTGGGAGGATACGACCAGAACAAGGCGATGGCGGTGTTTGAAAAATTAGATTCAAAAGCCAACGAATGGTCCCCAATGCCACCACCACCTAAGCCAGTGAGTGCACATGCAACAGCTGTTATCAAAAACAAACTATACACCTTTGGTGCATACGAGTTTACAGACCAAGTAATGGAATTTGATTTTGCTACCAATGAGTGGCGAGAACTATCTCTAGACTTTACCGGGGTAAGGCATGCAGAAGCGATATCCTATAACAATCATATCTATCTTGTTGGCGGACTCATTTCGTTAGCCGCTGGACCCGTCAACAAAATTCAAAAATTTCGCTATGCGGATTTAGAAATAGCAGCTAATTAGCTGCTATTTCTCGGTCATGTTGCCCTAATGATTTGATAAGAAAAATTGATAGGCCGGGTTTGAAGAAACATCCTGATACTCATAATTTAGCGCATTGAGATGTGATTCAAACTCGCTACGGCTCTGTGGGGGGACTTCGAATCCCGCTAGCACTAAGCCTTCCGCCGCACCGTGATTCCGATAGTGAAACAAAGTAATATTCCAAAGCTCGCCGAGCGTATTGAGGAAATTGAGTAAGGCCCCGGGGTATTCGGGAAACTCAAAGCTCAATACCGTCTCATTGATGATAGAGGGCGGTCGGCCACCGACCATATGTCTCACATGCAGCTTAGCCAATTCATTGTCCGACAGATCAAAACACGCGTAACCCTTCGACCCCAATTCATCCGTTAATGCGTGATATTCAGCCATACCACCTTTTAACTTCACGCCAACAAAAATATGCGCTTCACTATCGCTCGAATACCGATAGTTGAACTCGGTAATGGTTTTACCGCCAAGGCATTCACAAAACTGCTTAAACGCCCCTTTTCTCTCGGGAATTTTGACCGCAAAGACCGCTTCTTTTTGTTCACCTAATTCACAACGTTCCGAGACATATCTCAGTGTATGGAAGTTGATATTTGCGCCACACAGAATCCCGCCGAGGTTGAGACCTTTTACGTCATTCGCTTTCACGTATTTGCGAATTGCTGCGACTGACAGTGCCCCAGCAGGCTCAGCAATAACACGGGTATCGTCGAAAATATCTTTGATGGCGGCACAGATTTCATCGTTATTGACGGTAATCACGTCATCTAAATACGCTTGGCAAAGGCGGAATGTTTCGCTCCCCATTAGCTTAACCGCGACACCGTCAGCAAAAATACCCACGCTGTCTAGTGGTGTCGGCTCACCTTTGGCCAACGCCGCTTTAAAACAAGCTGACTCTTCAGACTCAACGGCAATGAGCTTAATGCTCGGTTTAATCTGTTTGAGATAAACCGCGATTCCCGCCGCCAGTCCACCACCGCCAACCGCAATGAACAGCACATCTAGATTTGGATTTTGCTCCAAAATTTCGCGAGCGATTGTACCTTGCCCAGCAATGACATCCGGCTCATCGAAAGGCGGAATCATGGTGAAGCCTTGCTCCGCGGCTAAGCACTTTGCGTGATCACTTGCTTGATCAAAGCTAGTTCCGTGAAGTACGACATTAACCCTCTCTCCACCAAAGCGACGCACTGCATCAATCTTGATATCAGGGGTGGTTTCCGGCATGACAATTGTCGCGTTGATGCCTTTCATCTTGGCACTGTAAGCGACACCTTGCGCATGATTGCCCGCTGACGCGGCGACGACACCTCGAGAAGCTTGTTCCGCCGTCAATGCCGCTATACGGTTGTAGGCTCCGCGTAATTTGAACGATTTTACGGGCTGCTGGTCTTCGCGTTTTAAGTAAATTTGGTTGCCCAGTTCAGCGGATAAGCGCTGTAAGTAGGCAAGGTCCGAATTCACTGCAACGTCATAAACCGGCGCCACTAGAATTTTTTTGAGATACTCGTGTGCCGATACCGTCATACGTCTTCCAACTTAGACGGATCGCGCACTGCGCCTTTGTCGGCACTGGTTGCCAACAAGGCAAACGTCTTTAACGAAAGCGAAATATCGCGATGGCGATTCTTTGGCTTCCACGGTTTTTCACTGTTATTCATCGCTTCTCGACGCGTTGCAAGCTCGTCTTCTGACACCAACATATTGATAGTGCGATTTGGGATGTCGATTTCAATCGTATCGCCTTCTTCGACAAGCCCAATTCCACCGCCTGATGCCGCTTCTGGCGAACAGTGTCCGATCGATAGTCCCGATGTACCACCTGAGAATCGTCCGTCTGTGATCAAAGCACAGGCTTTGCCCAGCCCTTTGGATTTAAGATAAGACGTTGGGTACAGCATTTCCTGCATACCAGGTCCGCCTTTCGGACCTTCATAGCGAATGATGACGACATCGCCTTCCACAACCTGGTCGCCTAAGATGGCCGCCACGGCGTCGTCTTGGCTCTCATAAATTCGAGCTCGACCGGTAAATTTATGAATCGATTCATCAACGCCAGCCGTTTTTACAATACACCCATCTTCGGCCAAGTTGCCAAACAAGACAGCCAAACCACCTTCTTGGCTGTAGGCATTTTCAATGCTGCGAATGCAGCCGTTTTCGCGATCGGCGTCGGCGTCTGGCCAACGGCAGTCTTGACTGAACGCTTTGGTCGTGCGAATTCCTGCAGGACCGGCACGGTAAAACGTATTTGCTTGCTCATTGTCTTCTTGAGTGATGTCCCATTGAGAAATAACTTCCCCCATAGACCCACCCAAAACATGATGACAGTCGTCGTGTAACAATTTGGCTTTGTTTAACTCATTCAGAATACCCAAAACCCCACCCGCTCGGTGGACATCTTCCATGTGATATTTTTGCGTCGACGGCGCAACTTTGCACAGATGTGGCACTTTGCGGGACAAACGATCGATGTCTTCCATCGAGAAAGGGACTTTACCTTCGATAGCCGCAGCCAATAAGTGCAAAATAGTATTGGTTGAGCCGCCCATCGCAATATCGAGGCTCATGGCGTTCTCGAAAGCATTAAAGTTGGCAATATTACGAGGAAGCGCACTAGCATCATCGTTTTTGTACCAACGCTCACACAAGTCTACGATCACTTTACCCGCTTTGATAAAGAGTTGCTCACGGTCCGCATGGGTGGCCAGCATTGAGCCATTTCCAGGCAAAGATAAGCCAAGTGCTTCGGTTAAACAGTTCATTGAATTAGCAGTGAACATACCAGAGCACGAACCGCACGTGGGGCAAGCCGAACGCTCGATTTCTTCACTGTCAGCGTCACTGACTTTGTCATCCGCGGCTGCAACCATGGCATCAACTAAATCGAGTTTAATGATCTGATCAGAAAGTTTAGTTTTGCCAGCCTCCATCGGGCCGCCAGAAACAAATACCACGGGTATGTTTAAGCGCATTGCAGCCATCAACATTCCGGGAGTAATTTTGTCGCAGTTAGAAATACACACGAGCGCGTCAGCACAATGAGCGTTTGCCATATATTCTACTGCATCAGCAATGATTTCACGTGATGGCAAGCTGTACAGCATGCCGCTGTGCCCCATCGCAATACCATCGTCAACTGCGATGGTGTTGAATTCTTTGGCTACGCCGCCCGCTTCTTCGATGCTTCGGGCGACGAGTTGGCCAAGGTCTTTGAGGTGGACATGCCCGGGGACAAACTGCGTAAATGAGTTAGCAACCGCAATAATCGGCTTGCCAAAGTCATTGTCTTTCATTCCAGTGGCGCGCCACAATGCGCGGGCGCCAGCCATATTTCTTCCTTGAGTTGTTGTCGCAGATCGTAATTTAGGCATGATAAATTCCAGTCAAAGAGTTATTTGTAAACCGGTGTCAACCAGTTCCATTTGTCAGGTGTTGAGCCATTGAATAGGCCGAAGAACATGTCCTGAACTTGTTTAGTGATAGGGCCACGGCCGCCATTACCCACTTCAATTCCATCTACGCTGCGTACAGGCGTCACTTCCGCTGCCGTACCGCACATTAGAATTTCGTCAGCGAGATACATAGCTTCACGAGGAATATTCTCTTCGCGAACTTCGTAACCCATTTCTTTTAGCAAGGTGATAACGGTATCGCGGGTGATACCAGGTAAAATCGCTGCCGTTTTTGGTGTCGTGCTCACTACGCCATTACGGATAACGAAAATGTTTTCACCTGCACCTTCACTGATGTAACCGTTGCGGTCGAGTGCAATACCTTCGCCATACCCATGGCGACGGGCTTCCATTGAAATAAGCTGTGAAGACAAGTAGTTACCACCGGCTTTTGCACCAGTAGGCATCGTATTTGCCGCTAAACGGTTCCAAGAAGAGATACCTGCATCAACGCCATTTTTCAGCGCTTCTTCGCCCAGATATGCACCCCACTCAAATGCCGCTATCGTAACTTCAGTTTCTTGGCCAAATGGCACTTGTAGCCCCATACCGATATCACCGTAGAACGCGATTGGTCTGATATAAGCAGACTTCAACTGGTTTTCACGAATAATATCAATGGTGCCCTGGTTAATTTGGTCCAAAGTGTACGGGATAGTCATTCGATATATTTTTGCAGAATCGAACAAACGACGGTTGTGGTCATGCAGACGGAACACACATGTGCCCTGGTCTGGAGTGTTGTACGCACGAACACCTTCAAATACCGATGAACCGTAATGAATTGCGTGACTCATTACGTGAACCGTGGCGTTTTGCCAAGGGATGATTTCACCATTAAACCAAATTAAGTCAGCAGGTTGCTTAGCCATGTTTATTCCTTATTGAACCAGACATCGTGTTGTCCGAAAAAACCGCGTATATCGCGAAATTAATACCGCAACGAATAATACATGACAGCAGAACGAGTCCCAAACGGTTCAAGCTTGATTTGCCACTAGCAAGTTCAAACTTTAGTTTACGCTGGGCGCTGGTTACGTGTGCTATCGCACAAGCACAACTATTCGAGCGACTTTAGCTCGACAAAGACTAAGGTGACAGAATCTGTCAAAAATCAACAAGATAGGAATATTCGAAAAGGCATTCACTTGGCTGAGTGAAGAATTCAGTGTGGCTGCACTGCTTTGCCTTTTTTACAAATACCATGATTGACCTTGTACTAGCAAGGAGTTTTGTCTAGTTGCGAGGTGCAATCATCCATTGCTATCAGTGGTAAGCGCGATTAAAAACGACTACTCTAGCGATTCTCACTTATCACCATTTTCAAAGAGGGTTCAATGGGCGACTGGTTTCATTGGCTGAATCTGATCGGCGTAGCCGTTTGCGCTATCTCGGGAACATTGATGGCCTACCAGAAACGCATGGATGGATTCGGTGTCATTGTGCTCGCTTCTGTAACCGCCATTGGTGGTGGGACGCTGCGAGATATCATGTTAGATGTGCCGGTCTTTTGGATAGTTGAACCCGATTACGTCTATTCCACCTTGTTCGCCGCAATAGGCACCATCGTCTGGCTCCGTTTTACCCCCCGCTTTCCCTATCACTACCTATTGATCGCCGATGCATTTGGTTTGGCTTTATTTAATGTTGTGGGCCTAGAAAAGGCATTAGTCAATGGCACACCTATGGTCGTGGCTATCGCTATGGGCACGATCACAGGTGTTTTTGGTGGGCTTTTGCGAGATGTGATTTGCCGCGAGGTGCCTCTGGTTTTAGTTGGCGAGCTCTATGCGTTTACCTGTATTTGTGGTGGGCTGGTGTACGCTTTGTGTGCGCACATTGGTATCGACAGTCAGTTGTGCGGATTAGGCGCCTTAATAACGACAGTGCTTATGCGCCTTGGTGCAATGCGATGGCATTGGCAACTGCCTGTATTTAGCGCTGATAAATCTGGGCCCTAGACCAGTATTTCACATTGCCTTGGCTCGATAATATAAGCGGCTCAACGGGAGAGCGCTTATGGGCATAGCTATTATCCATACACGGGCAGGACAGGGCTTAGAAGCGCCCAAAGTTTCAGTAGAAGTTCATTTGGCCAATGGGCTACCCGGATTTCACCTTGTCGGTTTAGCTGAAACCGCGGTCAAAGAGGCGAGGGATAGAGTACGAGGAGCACTCATCAACTCCGGTTTCGAGTTCCCGGCCAAACGTATTACCGTCAACCTTGCCCCGGCCGATGTGCCAAAGTCTGGTGGTCGCTACGACTTACCAATAGCCCTTGGCATACTAGCTGCCAGCGGTTTACTTCCTGAAGGGTGTTTATCCGACGTAGAATGCATAGGCGAATTAGGCCTAACTGGTGACATAAGGCCAATCAAAGGTACCATCCCAGCCGCCCTAATGTGTCATAAAGACAACAAAACACTATTGCTACCTGTTGACAATGAACACGAAGCAGCAATGGTAAGCGGCTTGGCGTTTATCGCTGCTCAGCGATTACTTGATGTGTACTTGCATTTCACGGATAAACGTTTGCTAACACGCCACATCGCTAAACCACATCATCCTTCTGACACTGAGCATTGCCAAGCGCACTGGGATGATATTATTGGCCAAGGCGCGGCAAAGCGCGCACTACTGATTGCTGCGTCTGGCGGGCATAACATCCTCTTTGTCGGGCCACCGGGAACAGGAAAAAGCCTCCTCGCGAGCCGCCTGATAGAGCTTCTCCCTGCCATGACATTGCAAGAAGCCTTATCATCTGCCGCGATTCGTTCGATCAAAGGTGAGCATATTGATCATTCTGCTTTATTCCAGCGGCCCTTTCGTCAACCTCACCACACCGCTTCAGCGGTCGCATTGATCGGTGGAGGCACCCACCCAATGCCAGGAGAGATATCGCTCGCTCACAACGGCGTATTGTTTATGGATGAACTACCAGAATTTGGCAGACAAGTATTGGACGTGATGCGTGAACCTTTGGAGACGGGTGCCGTCGACATCGCCCGTGCATCAGGGTCTGCGAGTTTTCCCGCTCAATTTCAATTAGTTGCCGCTATGAACCCAAGCCCAACGGGGGACATTGATGATGGTAGAAGTACACCCGACCAAATTTTACGCTATTTAAACCGTTTATCTGGACCACTGCTAGACCGAATCGATCTTCAGGTTGATGTACCAAAACTACCAGACTACGTGTTACCCCAAATTACCTCAACCCACTGTGATTCTGCCTTTGAAGCCAAACAGCGCGTTGTTGCAACGAGGCAACGCCAATGGCAGCGTCAGGGCAAAATTAATCAAAAACTCAGCAGCAGTGAACTGGCCCATCACTGTATGATGTCCGAAGATGATTTAAACCAAGTTAAGCAGTGGTGCGGACAACTCAAGCTTTCAATGCGAGTTTTTCATCGCGCATTGAAAGTCGCCAGAACCATCGCCGATATCGATGAAGCAAAGCGTGTTACACACAAGCATGTCGCAGAAGCTCTGGGGTTTAGAGCACTTGATAAACTAATAAATCAATTGAACTGCGACTGAAATAGGGCGTCAATAAGTGGTTCTGTCCGGCGAGACTGCAAACAACACAAGCCCAACTCATATCCTTCTACGTCATCCACTATAATTCGCGACACACTGGATGCCATCGTCGAATTATCAAGCACGATTTGCGGTACAAATGCCACGCCACAACCCAGCGCCACCATACTGACGATAGCTTCGTTGCCCGCCACCTGCGCATACACATTTGGCCTAATGTTATGTTCTGCAAACCAGTGATAGGCAATGCGTCGACTTGGACCATGTTCTGGCATGACAACGGGATGCTGACGCCAATCGATATGGCTGAGCTGAGTGAGACGCCAGTCTCTTGGTGCAATAAGTACCAGTGGAATGTGGCCCAATCTGGAAAACACTAAGTCGGTTGGAAAATCTGGCGTATGAATACCAATGGAAACGTCACACAGTTTGTTTTTGACATTGTCAATCGACAGCCCTGGGTCACCTGTCACCAAGCGCAAATCTACACCCGGGTACTGTTGCCGAAAACTATTGAGTACCGAAGGTAGAAAACTTTGGCTCGCTGTGACTGAGCAGTACAAGCTCAGCTCTCCTTGGAGTGTTTCGCTGTCTTGTTTCAGCTCTTTTTGTAATCCTTGCCAGTCTTGCAACGTTTGCTGCGCAAAAGTCAGAAGCTTGTGTCCACTGTGAGTCAACGCAACAGAACGATTGTCACGCTTAAACAGCACACAGCCACACTCTTCTTCAAGCCTTTGAATCGCTCGACTTAATGTTGATGGCGACACAAACATAGCCTCTGCGGTTTCACCAAAATGCAGTGTTGAGGCAAGGTGTGTAAATAGCTGCAGACTTCGAAAATCCATTAATATTTCACATTTTGCAATACAGTTTTGCAAATATATCATTTTTCAAAACAAAAGGAATACACTAAGCTCAATCCCAAGTCGTCATTGACGAGGTCATCAACGCCAAGGTTGGTGTTGGTAACAACAAGTATTCGATGTTCGGAATTATATATGGCTAATTATTTCAATACCCTGTCTCTGCGCCAGCAATTGGACCAACTAGGTCGCTGTCGCTTCATGCAGCGTGACGAATTCGCTGATGGCTGTCAGCACCTTAAAGGAAAAAAGATAGTTATCGTCGGCTGCGGCGCTCAGGGCCTTAACCAAGGTCTTAACATGCGCGATTCAGGGCTAGATGTTGCTTACGCATTGCGCCAAGCAGCAATTGACGAAAAGCGCGAATCATTCGTTCGTGCAACGTCTAACGGTTTTACTGTGGGGACTTATCAGGAACTGATTCCTACGGCGGATTTGGTTTACAACCTAACGCCAGATAAGCAACACGCAAGCGTAGTTGAAGCGGTAATGCCGCTTATGAAACAAGGCGCATCTTTGGGCTACTCTCACGGTTTCAACGTGGTAGAAGAAGGCCAACAGATTCGCAGCGACATCACGGTTGTGATGTGTGCGCCCAAGAGCCCAGGCTCTGAAGTTAGAGAAGAATACAAGCGCGGTTTTGGTGTACCAACACTAATCGCAGTTCACCCTGAGAATGATCCTAACAACGAAGGTTGGGATATCGCAAAAGCTTTGGCTAGCGCAACAGGCGGCGACAGAGCTGGAGTACTAGAATCTTCTTTTGTTGCTGAAGTTAAGTCTGACTTAATGGGTGAACAAACCATCTTGTGCGGAATGCAACAGGTTGGCGCTGTACTCGCTTACGAGAAAATGATTGCTGATGGTATCGACTCGGCTTATGCCGGTGCCTTAATTCAATACGGATTAGAAGCGATCACCGAAGCTCTTAAAATCGGTGGCGTGACTAATATGATGGATCGCTTGTCTAACCCAGCTAAAGTCAAAGCTTACGACTTATCAGAAGAATTGACTACGATGCTTCGTCCACTATTCGAAAAGCATCAAGATGACATCATTAGTGGCGAATTCTCTCGCGTTATGATGGAAGACTGGGCAAATGGTGATGCCAACCTGCTTAAATGGCGTGAAGAAACGGGTGAAACTGGTTTCGAAAATGCGCCAGCATATGAAGGTAAAATCAGCGAGCAAGAGTTTTTTGACAATGGCATTTTGCTAGTTGCAATGATCAAATCTGGTGTAGAACTCGCGTTCGACGTAATGGTTGAAGCAGGCATACTTCCTGAGTCAGCGTATTATGAATCGCTTCACGAGACACCGTTGATCTCAAACACAATTGCTAGAAAGCGTTTATATGAAATGAATGTCGTCATTTCTGATACGGCGGAGTACGGTAACTACCTATTTGCCAACGCAGCAATCCCATTGTTACGAGAAAAATTAATGCCTAACATCGACACTAGCCTAATCGGCCGAGGTTTAGATGTTAGCTCAAACCAAGTGGAAAATATGCGCTTAGTAGAGGTTAACGAAGCCATTCGTTCTCACGGTGTAGAAACCATTGGTAAAGAATTACGCGGCTACATGACTGACATGAAAGCCATTATCGAAGCGTAAAACGTTTCTGTCGTTAGGTGCTTAACCAAGCCCTCTTGCCCGACCTTTTGGTCGGGCTTTTTTATATCTAAAATATGTTGCTGTTTAGCGACACACAAAAATATCCTTTTAAATCAAGGCACGGATTTAATTAGGTTTTTATCTTGGCACGATTCCTGATTTAATATGCGCCATTAAGAGTATTCAAGCGTAAAACCATTGTTTTATCGGTAACTGGGTGTAGTAATGTCGAAGGAAATTAGCCGTCTCCACAGGATTGGCGATTGGGTGTTTGAAGTAAAAATGGTAAGAGCGCTAAAAACCGAAGAATATGGACAGCCTTACAGTGCAGTTTCAACACTGACACTGAATGGTGATAACGTGTTTATCGACAGTCAACTTAGCCGTATTGGCGAAGAACTCACTCGGGAAGACTGTGATACCTTGTACGAATTTTGCGAATCGATGGGCGCTTCACAAATCCACTTTGACCGCATCCGCAATGGCAAACGCCAGTCAAAAGTTGTCGATATCATCAAGCGAGAAAAGCGCCAAGCAGCAAACGATCAGTAGATTACTGTGAAGCGTCATAAGCGCGGTTGCCCACGATCATAGCAATTTGCGCAAGTGCGAAGAAAACCAAAAAGCCCAATCCGATTGGGTAAAGATTATCATCGACAAAGCTATCGATAAGAGTCGCTATAGGTACGGCAAACATACTGGTCATAGAACCGATGATAGCCGCCCCGAGTCCAGCGACGTCACCAAGCGGAATCATTGCGATTGCGTTCAAATTTCCAAACAATACGCCGACAAAGAAAAACCCGACAAACAGCGTCGATACTGTCATCCACATCGGTGGCAAACCACCGTATGCGACTAATAGGCAGTTGAACACGACAGCAAAACAGATTGCTCCCGCTACGGCCCATTTACACAAGGTTCTCATGCCCAAACGCATTACCATTTTGCCATTGAAGAATGAGGCGAGTCCGATAGACGACGCCAGCGTAGCGAAAATATAGGGAAAAATATCGGCAGATTCATAGAATCCCGAGAAGATGGTTTGTGAAGCACTGAGGTAAGCTAAAAATGCGCCAAATATAAGCCCCATTGCCAGCGCATAACTCATCACTGAGACGTTGGTCAAAATGAAACGGCAGGAACTAAAAAAACGGTCCCAAGAAAATGGGTGACGATGGGCTCTTGGCAACGTTTCCGGCTGGCGCGCAAAAAACCAAGCCGCAGTGATGAGTGTCACGATAAGGAAAAAGCCAAAGATATATGGCCATGAATATACGTTGAGTATCAATTGTCCCACCATAGGCGCAAGCATAGGGACAAGTATGAAAACCATCATGATGAAAGACATAACTTTTGCCATACCCTCACCGACAAACAGGTCGCGAATAACCGCCATCGCTGCTATTCTCGGGCCCGATACGCCAAAAGCTTGCACTAAACGCCCGAGCAACATGATTTCCATAGTAGGCGCGAACATACAGATTATGGTACCCACTGCGAAAATCAAACATCCCACTAGGATTGTCAAACGACGCCCTCTACTGTCAGCAAAGGGGCCAAAAAACAACTGACCTACCGCCATACCAGCAAAGAAGATAGACACAATTAGATGCGCTTGTTGAGAGCTAGCCGCATTTAAGTCGTGACCGATTTGATCCAGCGCAGGCAACATCGCATCAATCGCTAGGGCGACTAGCGAAGTCAGTAACGCCATTAGGCTGACGAACTCGAACATGCTCAAAGTGGGTGTGGCGCGATACGACTCAGATGAGGAGGTCATGTACTCTCAACTCTTGGATAGATAAACACACCATTCTACCTTAGTTTTTCGAGATGTATTGAATGGTTTTCGTTAAAACGATTATCAAATCAGACAGAGTCAATGCGGTTTCACGGAATGTCGCCACGTCCAATCTACTGTTTGAGGTTTTTTGATAGAAAAGCGTCTAATTCAGCAAAAAAACGCAGTCTGTTGTTTTCATTAGAAAGGTGATGGTCGCCACCAGCAAGCTCAACATAAACATAATCTTTGTCAAAGTCTTCTAATTCAGAGGCCATATCACGGCTGTGCTCTACAGCGACAGTTCGATCCTCATTACCATGGACAAGCAATATTGGGGTAGATATTGTCTCAACAAAATTTATCGGAGAGCGCTGGGTTCGGCTCTCGCCATCTTCACCCAGTTGCCGCTTAACAAATTTTGTATTTAAAAACCGTCGACTCTTTTTATAGAGTAAATCGAGGTCGCTGACGCCAGCAAAACTCACTGCACATTGAAACAGATTCGGTGTTTTTACCGTTGCCATCAAGGCTGCATAGCCACCGTAACTTGCACCAACAATACACATGTTATCTTTTGCGGCATAACCTCTTTCAACCATCCAAAGTGCCGCATCAGTAATATCATCTTGCATTTGAAGACCCCAAGCGCCTACTTGTGCCTGAGCAAATTCATATCCATAGCCTGAAGACCCCCTGAAGTTTGGCCTAAAAACGGCATACCCTTTCGCTGAAAAATAAGCTGTCCAGGTATCGAACCCGCCATAATCCCTGCCAGACGGCCCTCCGTGCGGATGGATAATAGTGGGATAGGGGGCTTCACCCTGTTTGGGGAGAGTCAAATAGCCTTCAATTTTTTTACCGTCGCGAGCCTGGTATGTCACTAACTGATGTGACCCAATATGCTCAGATTTAACAAGAGGGTATTGGGGGAAAAGCATTTCAATAGCACCTTGCTTGCGATCGCCCAATAAGAACATACCCGGTGTCGAATCGTTGTCTGCATAGAGGATGTAATAGTTTTCATCCGCACTGAAACTACTCAAGTAGGTATTGTAATCGGGTAGTGCTTGACTAAGCCCGTTTTGAAGCTTTGATAATCGTTCGTCCCAATAATGCGGTCCGTTGTGATAGATACCAATAGCGTCATTAGTTACAGGAGAATAGATTAACGCACCATCAACATCGTAAAACTCATCACTCAGCACCTCCAAACTCTCTTTGGTAGAGAGATCGATTGTATAAAGGGCTTTGAAATCCCCTTTGTATGCGGTGTAATAAAGTGTATTCGGGTTGAGTCCAAAACCTTTAATTTCTATATCTTTGTCTTCTAACACATTGTATTCGAACAATACCTTCCACTGCTTATTATCGCGATAATATACACGTTGCTCTCCCGTATCATAGTTCAGTGATACACCGACAGCGAGACGACCTTGACGATCGGCAAACCACTCTCGAATACCCAATCTCGCTTTTTCTACCCGAGTAAACTTGCCATCATTTAAGTTGACCTTGAACACTGAGGGGTTGTTCTTAAACTCTATATCTAGGGCGAGTAGGATGTGCTCAGGATCATTCGGCAAAAAGCTGACGACTTGGTCTTGAAACTGTGGTTTGAACTCTTCGATTTGATATCGTTTGTAAGCTTTTCTGTTGACCAAATTTGTAGGAACCTTGCCCTGAGAATCATATTTTGTCACGTAAAGGCTCGTCGTATGAAAACGCGTACCAAAGGACTTGGAGGCGTATTTTGCGCTTATCAATAAGGTTTCATCATTCGCCCACCGAAACCAATTGATCTTAACTTTTTCGTTGTCTGAAGACAGTAATGAGTAGTTTTTACCCGTCGTCAAATCACGGGTAATGAGTATTGAAACAGGGTCACCGTCATGAAAATTCTTAATAAATGCAATGCGTTTCCCAGACGGAGAAAGTGTGACATTTTGAATGTCAGGTAACTGACCAAACAGTGTAGGTAAGGGTTTTTCTACAGCTAGACTGGAAAACGGGAAAAAACTGATAACCACGAATAAAGCAACAAGCGCCAAAATCCCTTTCATCTTTTGTAACCTAATCCTTTTATCTTTCTTCTACTTATGTGTTTTACACGCTAGTCCAAGCCAGTGATATCGGCTACCATAACGCCGTTAGCCTTTCCTTTATGAAAGGCGGAATGATTACATAGCTTGTTTAAATAAGCGAGTCTCTATCGATTTCAAGGCAGGAATCCTCCACTTGTTTTTTCATGACCTTCGACAATGTGCTATTGCCGTATTACTTTTCGTCACTTCTGCTGGCGTTGCGTGTGCTGCTGAGTTCGATGTAAAGGGTATTGACGATGGCAAGCTCAGGAAAAACGTTGAGCTACATTTAAGTGGAATCGATGACGACGTTGTTATTGCCGACCCGGTATGGCAGAAAATAATTAAAGATACGGTGTCGACGGCGCTCGAGCCCTATGGCTATTACAACAGTGAAACTCAAATCACCCAAGGAGATGACAGCACCGTTCTCCTTACTATCGATATAGGCACACCATTAGTCGTCGCAAACGTCACTCGAGAAATTATTGGGGATGGGCGGTTCGATCCCGTCTTTCGTGAAGAGTTTGACAGTTTTCCCTTGCACCCAGGCGACGTGTTAGATCAACCAACATACAGTGATTTCAAATCCTCGATGTTCAGCTACGCCCTGTCGCACGGGTACTTTGATTTCTTTTGGCAAGCGACTCGTCTCGACCTCGTCAGAGAAGAAAGAGAGGCTAACATATTGCTGGTTGCCCAAAGTGGCCCGCGCTACCAATTCGGAGAAGTTAGGATTATTGGCGATGACAGAGCCCGAGCCATCATTAATCAACTTCGTCCTTTCGAAGTCGGCCAAGCCTATACTGCCGAATTATTGACTCGCTTTAACCGACGCCTAAATGAAGCAGGCTATTTTGAACGGGTTATCGCTAGGCCCGTGGTTAACCAAGCGATAAACAAACAAGTGCCAATCGAAGTAACTGTCACGCATTTACCCAAAGATACATTCAACGTAGGAGGCGGCTTCTCTACCGATATGGGGCCTAGAGGGCGACTGCGTTGGGAACGCCCATGGGTCAATAATCGTGGACATTCTGCTACGACACAACTATTTGTATCAAGGCCACAACAGTCGGTTTCCGTAGACTATCGGATTCCCATGCGCGATGTTACTCATGACTACGCCAGCATCATTGTTGGCTACGAATTTTTCGAAGAAAATGACACCGATAGTGAGTCGTTTTCCGTCGCAGCGAAACGCTATACCAGACAACCTGATTCGCCATATCAAAGAATTTGGTCTTTGACATACCAAAGAGCACTTTTCACTCAGGCCAACCAACCTTCGCAGACAACGCAATTGTTAATGCCGGGCTATGCATTGAGTTTTATCGAGCAAGAAGGGGAACTGGACATTACCAACGGCAGTCATTTCCTGTTTTCATTTGAAGGTGGCTATGAAGGCGTAGGCTCAGATATTTCAGTGCTCAAGGCAACTGCTAAGGCAAAGTGGATTCGTACACTCGGCAAACACCGTTTCACGGCGCGAGCGGAAGCCGGCGTTATCGAAACTGACGAATTTGATCGAGTGCCACCCACAATGCGCTTCTTTGCAGGTGGCGATCAATCCATAAGAGGTTTTGCTTTTGCAAGTGTGGGCACTCGCGTACAAGCCATCGAAGATGGTGAAGTCACAGAGCCTTTGATTGGCGATCCCTATCTTGTCACGGGCAGCGTCGAGTACGCCCATCCGATCGCGCCAAATTGGCGTGCTGCCGTTTTTGCTGATGGAGGGACTGCAACTTCAGACTTTGATGCGTCTCCCGCCGTTGGTATTGGAGCAGGTGTGCACTACATTACTATCATAGGACCTGTGCGCTTTTATTTGGCCCGAGGCTACAGTGACTTTGAAAATACGTGGCGAGTGCATTTCGCATTGGGGCCAGAATTATAATGAAACTTACACTTCGAATCCTGCTGGGCTTTCTGTTTACATTGCTACTCGTTCTGGTCTTTGCGTTGACACCGCTGGCCAACCCCTTATGGCGATGGCTAGCCAATACGTTTGTTGAACCACTTACGGTCTCGAAAATTGAAGGCGATCTCCGACGTGGCCTGACAATATCTGGTATTCAATGGCACACCAAGACCGAAACCGCCACCCTCGATAGCTTCGCGTTTTCTCCCAAATGGGCTTGTTTGATAGACAAAACGGTATGCATCGACACGATACGAGTCAATGGTATTCATGTCGCAACCTTCAGTGCAGACGAGAGCTCGGCCAGCGCGCCAAGCAAACCTTTGGATCGAATCGCTTTGCCACTGGGGATTAATATCACCAATATCCTCGTCACTGACGTCAATCTAGCCACACCAGGCGCAAACGTTAAGCTTGAGAAATTTACCACGTCGATTATCGCTGATGAGCGAATCCGCATTATCGAGCCTATGTTGTCGAATCTCGTAGTGACCATACCATCATCCGAAGAGTCGCCGCCCGACAGTTCGCCAGCCACGGGCTTCCAGTTGGCATATACTCCGCCCCAATTGCCTATTATCGAAGTCCCTATCGATATCGAAGTCAGCCAATTTGCTATTTCGCCTTTAGTGATTGAGCAAGCGCAAACCCCACATCATATCAATACCATTGCCTTCGACAGATTCACTTTTGAGCGTTCGACAATCAATATTGACCAGCTTGCAGTCGATGATGAACTGATCACACTAGCGCTCAATGGCAGCGTTCAGCTTACACGAGACTACCCTATTGAACTATCGCTCCAAGGAGAGGGAGAAATTCCCCATTTAGCAAAGCAGCAAGCAGCTGATGTCGCGATTTCAGGTAGCCTGGGTGACATCGCAATAAACATTGACACCACAGGCTATATCAACAGCCAAACGTCAGTATCGGGGGAGCTGTTAACACCATCGCTACCATTAAACGCCAATGCCAATTGGCAAGCGTTCGGTATCGAAGGTGAGACCCCCATTGAGGTATTGGCAGGTCAAATCCAGCTCAATGGCATGATGGGCAACTACTCGATTACAGCCGATGCTGGTGTCATCCAAACTGACATCGGCAAAGCCAAACTGAAATTGCTTGCCCAAGTTAATGACAGCAGTGCAGAGATCAAAACGGCAGTACTATCTGCACTTGATGGCGAGATCGCGACTCAGGGGGTGGTTTATTTCGATGATTCCATTAGCTGGATAGGCAAAACTCAACTCGACGCGATCAATACAGCACAATTTAATAGAGACATTCCCTCGCCTCTCAATGGCGCGCTTAATTCTCAGTTGCGGCTGACCAACCAGGGCGTGGACGTCAATCTATCGGGTATCGATTTACACGCCGACTACCTTGAAAACCCATTGGTAGTCACTGGGCAGGCGCTCTACTCTGCAAGCAGTGACATTGTCGTTGCCACACTGGATATCACCCATGCAGATAATCAGGTTTCTACAGTTACACAACTCTTTAACCAGCGATATCTAAAGTCTACTGCAGATGTCAATCTCACGTCCCTGTCGTCAATCACTACCGATATCTCAGGCACAATGACCGGACAGATAGTCGCTGAGGGTGAATGGCATAATCCTCGTTTCGACATTCTACTCAACGGAAACGATATCACAGTCGCCCAATCGCTGAATAAGCGGGCATCAGAACAAGGCCCAATGTCTTTCAATGTAGGCTTGAAAGGCGATATCGAACAGCACGATAGCCAAGTGACATTGCAAGCGAAAGACTTCGCATCGAATTTAAAGATTGCTGGGGGATTACACGATCGGGTTTGGGGCGGTCGAATCAGCCACGGCGATACCCGAGTGTTCCAATCGAATTGGCATCTTGATAAGCCTGCAGAAGTGACACTCAACCTAGACTCTCTGGCATCATCACTTGGTGAACACTGTTGGAAAGAGGCAGCTCAAGGTACCTTTTGTATTGGCCAAACGAGTTATAGTGACGGCGTCGCAAAGTGGAACTTTGATGCCAGTCGCATACCCATTGGCACTTGGATACATAAACTGTTACCCGATACCGTTAAGCGTCAAAGTCTTAGTGAGCTCACAGTCAATTCCTCGGGCAATTACCATGAAGGGCATCCACTAACAGCGGAGTTTGAGATAGACATAAGCCCCGCTTCTTGGTTTGTCGGGCCTGATGAAGGGATTGAAATTGGTATCGAGGAATTTCATGGCAAAGCGTCTATCAAAGGCGATGAACTTTTCCATCGATTCACGCTTGCCAGCCCACAACTTGGTAAAGTCGAACTTAACGGCAAACTGCAAAACATTACCCAGTCCCCAACCATTGATAGTCAGCTAACCCTAGCTGGCATCGATTTATCGCCTCTTAATGCCCTTAGTGACACACTTGAACAACTAGAAGGCCGAATTCAGGGGCAAATTCAAATAGCCAATCAACTCAGTCAGCCGTCACTCAAGGGTGAACTTAAACTGCATAATGGACGAGTTGAAAGCCCAGCGCTACCGACGCAAATCAACAATTGGGAACAAGTGTTCTTATTTAACGGTACCAGTGCAGACTTTGAAGGGCAGTTTACCCTAGGAGAGGGATTAGGCGGATTAGATGGGCAGTTGGACTGGTCGGAAACCCCTTCTTTACGTCTTCATTTAACCGGTAACGAATTTGCTTTTAGGCAAAAAGACGTGCGCATCAAGCTATCTCCCGATCTTACCGCGCATATCAATCCCGAAGCAGTTAGTGTTACCGGTGATATCACCATCCCATGGGCGAGAATAGAAATAGAAGGCCTGCCAGAGACCGCGGTGTCGCCGTCAAGTGATGTGCATTTGCGAGGAGAGCCACCCAGTGAAGATCCGTTGAGAATGATAGATGCAAACGTCAATGTCATCATTGACGAGAAGCAGTTGGGTGAAGTAAAACTCGATGCCTTCGGCTTAACCGCCAACCTGCAAGGCGCACTAAAAGTAGCGACACAACCGGCAATTACCGCCTATGGCGACCTTTCCCTTAATGATGGAAGGTATGAAGCATATGGGCAAAATCTCATTATCCGCACCGGCGAAATTCAGTTCAACGGCCCAGTTGCTCAGCCAGTGTTACTTGTTGAAGCCATTCGCGATCCCAATGATACCGAAGATGACGTTATCGCAGGGGTCAGAATAGATGGGCCTGCTACGAGGCCAAATGTCGGACTTTTTTCAGAACCTACGATGGATCAAGGTGCAAACCTAGCTTACTTACTCAATGGTAGTGCTGGCATTGGCGGCGGCGGTGGTGAAATGAATCAAGAAGCCTATGCCGGAATCCTATTGGGGCTTGGCTTGTCCAATACGGAATCCATTACAGGTAAAGTGGGTGAAGCCATTGGTATTGACGACTTTAGTTTGAGTACGAGCGGGCAGGGAGCCGACACGAAAGTTCAAGTCTCGGGTAAAATAGCCAACAATCTCACTGTGCGATATGGTGTTGGCGTGTTTAATAGCAACGATGCAAGTGCGCCTGAGGTGGCATTGCGCTATCAACTCTCCGATAACTTATACATAGAAGCGATTCAAGGCTTGTATCAAGCGCTAGACATGTACTACCAGTTTTCTCTTGGCAAGCAAGAGGATCAAACGGGGAAATAGCTCGGGGCAACGCGTACTTTTCTGCAATCGAGTTACCTTCCCTGAGCCAGCGATGCATCGCGTCAGAAACTGGTTTAAATAACCAGCGTGCCTCATGCCATACCCGCTCTGTCTGTATATTCTTTTAAACGCTGATATTTCGCGTCAAAAAACTGCCTTCGTTTGTAGGCCCAACGGCCCACACCAGCCATGAAAACACCGGTTATACCGATAGCAAGAATCCTTCGCCCTATACCATCCGTTGGAAATTCGCCTGCGAGATAAATGGCACCAAAAAAACAGAACAACATAATCATCACAATCCAACAAGAGTGCATCGTCAGCGATGCAATTTTGCGGTTGTTCTTGTATTGCAACATGAGTGTGCGCGTGTAATTACTGGTCGACTCAGACACACCTAATATTGCATGCCGTCTCAGCCACGTGAAGTAAACAAAGTAAATCAGTGCCACCAGCCCGAATACTGCCATCCCAATCAGGGCCGTTAGGGAGAACTCGTCACGAAAATAGACAAAGAGAATGATTAAAGGCACACAGCCCAGCGCATCAAAGAAAGTATAGAGAATGTGCTTCCACTTCTGTTTTTGCAGGTCGCGTTTAACCGCATTGACATCAATATCTTCGGTCACTTGTGTTTGCCACAACTCGCTCAATGGATCTTTTTCTTCAGCCATAATTTACACTCTGTTTTAGCTTTTCTTTGGTCCGTTTTATTAAAACGCCAACATGATTCTTGGTTACACCACACACATCGCTGATTTCCTCATAGCTCAAGCCCTCAAGAGAAAGGGTTATGACTTGTCTGTTGAGGACAGGAAGCTCTCGAACCGCGGCGAGCATTTTTTGCATCGCTTGCTCTGAGCTCAATAACTTTTCTGGAGAGTGATGGGAAGATTCACTATGTTCGGCATTGTCCTCTTCGAACGCGTCCCGTTGAGGCAGCCTAGCATAGGCGGCAACATGAGAAACCGCACGGTTATGTGCAACTTTTAATATATAAGTCTTTACGCTGCTTTTGTTTTCGAAGCGCGCCAAAGCTTGCCAAACTGCGAGGGCAATTTCCTGCCGCAACTCTTGGCGCAAAGCTTCGTTCGCTTCATAACTGTTTGCGACACGGCTGAGCAAAGGACCATATTCCCTTAACACTTGCTCAAAAGATATATTCAACGATCACCCCATGTGTTTGGTTTTATCGACGCACAACCGCTCAACGTATTGTGCTCAATTACCTAGTCGCTTGCCGATAAAAAAAATTACAGCGCAGTGTAATTTTTTCTTTTGGGCGTCGACTAGAGTAACAGCAAGGTGATGAAACGACCTAACTTGACTTTAAACCGGAGGTTTACAATGAGTACATTCAGTATCATTTTATTAATGGCGACGTTATTCAGTGTCATGATGTTGTCTTATTACTTAGACGCCAAATACAACTGGCGTCTAGTGGCTTGGATGAATGGCGGCTGCATTAACCCTTTCAAACCTGCTCAGCAAGACCAAGCAAAGAAAACCATGGAAGAAAAAGACGCACAAATTCAAGCCTTAACGGAGCGAATTCAAGTGTTAGAAGCTATCGTGACTGAGCCCGCTTACGAGCTAAACCAAAAACTCAATCGGCTGTAAAAGTGGGCTCAATTGCCCACTTTTTCTGTCTGTTATTTGATCCTGCACAGTCTTATAAGCGTTTTGTATAAAATTAATGGGGTTTTCTGAGCGCTAGACCTAACATCCAAGCTAGTTGATGCTATGTTTTACTTAGAGCGTCAGTTTTTTATGGATAATTAATAGTTGATTCAGCGCATTACCGCTTCGCTAAAAATACGTTTGATTTTATTAGTGCTAGGGATTTTTGCCGCGCTCTATTTGGTATTTTTGTATTTCGCTAACAGCTTCATTAATACCATTGAGCAAGATCTCGCAGAAAAGCTAGTTCGCCAACAAGCCTCCGTGACTCAAGAACGCGCGTTAAATTATTTCAATCGTGACCAAAAACTGCTTGAAACGGGTCTTGCGAGTGAAGCGTTCCAACGTTTTATGAAAAACCCTGAAGATCCTGCACTGGTGGCCACTGCTCAAGAAAAACTCAATCAAGCCTGTGAAATCATCACGTGTTATGGCTGGTTTATCTTTTCTCACCGAACCTTAACTGGCTACGACTGGAACCAATCGTTCGACCAAGTGGTCAGTGAAGCCATAGAGTTAGACAGGGACGCTTGGTATACGGATCTCATTGCAAGTGGTAAAGACGTATACATAGATTCGAGCTACCACCCTGTTACTCTGAGGCAAGGCGCATTTTTAGACATCATTGTTCGTGAAAATGGCAGGTTGCTTGGGCTGGTGGGTACATATATCGCGATAGAGCAAATAACCCAAGGTATTCTTAATCACCCAAGTGAAGGCGTAACAAATATACTGTTGGACAACAATCGAATTGTTCAAGGCTTCGCGGGTCAGTTCAACGACGTTCGCGCCAATCAATTATTGGGAGTGATTCAAGAAAAGTCAGCGAGTGAGGTGTTTCCCGGCATCTCTCAATTGGTAAAAACGCCTTACACCCAAAATTCACCTGCGCCACTCAGCGATGCCGCGTTATACACGGTGAAAATTGAAGGCACATCCTATTTAGCGTCTTTTCAATACATCGAAGGCTTAGATTGGTATGCAGTGAGTTTATTTTCTCTGGACCAAGTTCAAGAGCGCTTTGATACCCTGCCTGTTATCTCCACGGCATTATTGGTGTTAGTTCTGTTTATCTTTTTGTCCATTTATATTCTTAATCAACAGCTCATATCTCCAATCGTTTCTGTCAACAACGTTATCCGCAGCATCGCCAAGGGTGATTACAGCAAAAGGGTAAGCGGCATAGAGACCGATGTACTCAAAAATCTCGGCGATGGTATCAATACGATGGCAAGCCGTATCGCATCAAACGTATCGGATATCGAAGACAAAAATAAAGAACTCGAATCACTCATAGAAGTTGCCAATAAAGCGAATAAAGCCAAATCGATATTCTTGTCCAATATGAGCCACGAACTGCGAACGCCACTCAATGCGGTATTGGGCTTTGCGAAATTTGGTAAAGATGCCAAGACCATCGACGATAAGAGCACTTACCTAGACAAAATAGAAGACGCGGGTGGCCATTTGCTGCAGGTTATCAATGACATTCTCGACTTCAACAAGATTGAACTCAACGAGTTGCGGTTGGAAGAAACGCCGTTCAAGCTGACCCGAGTCATTCATAAAGTCTTGAGCATTTGCCAAGTCAAAGCAGAAGCAAAGGGGTTATCCTTAATTTTTGATGTCGCGCCAGATATACCCAAGACATTAATCGGAGATCCCCTTCGTATTGAGCAAGTTTTGATAAACCTTATCAATAACGCCGCTAAATTCACTGAACAAGGCGATATTCGTTTATCGGTGAAAGCCGAAGTCCAAAGCGATGATGAAGTATTCGTGTATATGTCTGTAGCCGATACAGGTATTGGTATGTCGCACGAACAGCAGCAAAAACTGTTCAAACCGTTTACCCAAGCGGATGAATCAATCACCAGAAAATATGGCGGCACTGGGTTGGGCCTGGCAATTTCTAAACAACTTATCGACAAAATGGAAGGTGATATCTCAGTCGACAGTAAAGAAGGCGAAGGCTCCACATTTAGCTTTTACCTCAAGTTGAAATACACAACACAAGCCATAACACCTGAAAAACAAGTTCCCACATATAACTTGGAGCATTTACAGCAGCTAACTGCGGGTATACCCGTACTTATGGTAGAAGATATTGAGTTAAATAGAACCATAGCTTTGGGAATACTAGAGCCGCTCAAAATGAATGTGGTAGTGGTTGAGAACGGCCAAAAAGCCTTGGAAGCAGCCAAACATGCTTCGTATGCTTTGATTTTAATGGATATCCAGATGCCAGTAATGGATGGCATGACGGCAACGCGGTTGATTAGAGAGTTTGACCAACAAACGGCTATCATCGGTTTGTCGGCTTACGGTACGAAGCAAGATGCAGATGAAGCCTTAGATGCAGGAATGAACGCGTATCTGACCAAACCTGTGAATCAAGCCGAGTTGTTCTCGACTATTTTTTCTTTGCTCTATGACAAGTCATCGCAGCAAGCCATTGGTGAATAAAGGCATCAATCGAATGCAGAATCCAACTCTTCTAATTTCGCTCTCAAATTTTCGGGAATTGGCATTGCTCTTTCGTCTTTTCGACTAACAAAGACATGCACAAATTGACCGTGAGCAACACGTCTTGCCTCTTCACCAGCAAAAATTGACAGCCCATAAGTGACAGAGCTTCTGCCCATTTTGGCAACGCGAAGACCCACGCGGATTACTTCTGGGTAGGCGGCTGGCGCAATGTACTGGCACTGCGAACTAACAACATACGCGATGATATCACTGTTTTGCACGTCCAAACCGCCATGCTCGATCAAGAATCGATTGACTGCTGTGTCAAAAAAGCCGTAATAAACAACATTGTTAATATGCCCGTATTGGTCGTTGTCGTGCCACCGAGTAGAGATATCGATGGTATAAGGATAGTCACTCAAGGACGGGCTAAAATCTGTCATTTATACCTCTTTATTGCCATCGTTAATGAGTACTAGGTCATCTCTGTGAATTATTTCTTCACCTAAATCAAATCCTAATACTTGTGTAATGTCTCTACTTTTCAAACCTTTGATTTTTTCGAGATCGCTGTAGCTATAAAGTACTAAGCCTTTTGCTATTACTTGTGATTCACAGCGAATTTCAATGGCATCACCAGCGGAAAACTCGCCGCCAATCGCTTGTACACCCGAGGGCAATAATGACGCCCCTTTTTGGATGAGAGCCTTTTTAGCACCAGCATCCACCTCAACCCAACCAGATGTTTTTAGCGTGTGTTTGAGCCACAAAGACCGCGCTTTCTCACTGGATTGTTGCGCCTTAAATAGCGTCCCTTGTACTTGCCCCTCGAGTAAACTGTCGAAGACTTGGCTGTTGCGACCATTGACAATCAGCGTCTGAATGCCGGATTGGGTACACTTATCTGCCGCCTCGATTTTAGTCCGCATACCACCGGTGCCCAATGCTGTACCGGCGCCACCCGCTAGACCGTAGATTGATTCATCTATGTGTTCCACAACGGGAATAAGCGTGGCGTCAGCATCCTTACGAGGGTCGGCAGTGTAAAGGCCATCAATATCTGAACAAATAATCAAGGTGTCGGCTTGTGCGACCAATGCGGTATACGCCCCCAAGTTATCGTTATCTCCCACTTTCAACTCATTGACAGCAACCGTGTCATTCTCGTTAACGATGGGCACGGCATTGTGGGCCAGAAGCTCCCGCAATGTATTCTTAATGTTGACGTAACGAGTTCTATCGTGAAGATCATCGTATGTCAGTAACACTTGAGCACAGGGGTCATCGAAAAACCGTTGCCAATTCGCCATCATTTTTGTTTGCCCGATAGCGGCCATGGCTTGCTTTTCTGCAATCGAAGCAGCGTGATGGATAGGAATTTTACTTCTACCTGCAGCGACACTTCCAGACGAAACGACAACGACGTCTTTGCCCGCCGCGCGGCTCTCAGTAATAAAACGAGCAATGGGGAGCAGATAGGTGGCACTACATTGGTCACCTGATGGAGCAATAAGAGCACTGCCGATTTTTATCACGGCGCGTTGCCAATTAAATTTGGTCATGGGAAGTGGAAGCGAAAAAAACAAGGACTAAAGCATACGATAAAGCGTGTCGTAAACAAATAGCCAATCCTACAAAGTCGCGATAATACAAGTGTTTTGCGGTAAATGGAGGACTAAACACGGCTAAGGGCTAGCACAAAAGCAGGATAAACTCTTACAATAGGGTGTTTGACTAAAACTCCTGCTAAATTTCATCAAAAATACATCGCTTGAACTGGCCAGCAAATCTTGCTTTCGCTGCCAAATTGAGATGATTTTGTACTAATATAGCGGGAACATAATAATCTGAGATTAGGTTGAGCTAACGTTGCACTCGCAGCATAGTCACATCACTAGAATCTCTTTAGCACCCAAGGAACAGATATGAGTATGCCCAAACGCTTGCTGTGGGCTGCATCAATTGCGACTGTGGTCTTCCATGCGTCTGCTAGCGTTGCAGCAATCAAGCAAACCAAAGGTGACTTTGAAGATAAGTTTAGACAACTTGAAGAAGTCCTTCCTACACCAAACGTTTATCGTAATGCAGCAGGTGAGCCAGGCCATGAGTATTGGCAGCAACGAGTCGACTACGATATTGATGTAACGCTTAATGAAGAAAAGCGTCGTATTGATGCGACAGAGTCAATTGTTTACTTTAACAACTCACCCGACACCCTGAAGTACCTTTGGGTTCAACTAGACCAAAACAAATTCCGCAATGATTCAATGTCAGCGCTTACCACGACATTTGGTGGTATCGGTAATCGCGGTCCAGCAACCAAAGCAGCGTCTGCAGGCAAGCCTGCTCAATTGAGCTTGGGCGCATTACGCCGCCAACAGTTCGTTGAAGACAATGAACTGGGTTATCAAATCAAGTCGGTAAAAGACGCCAGTGGAAATGACCTTCACCACGTTATTGTTGGTACCTTGATGCGTGTTGACCTGCCTACACCATTAAAATCAGGTGAAAAAACAGCGTTCAGCATTGATTTTGGGTTCAACATCGTTGAAGAGGATGCCGTATCAGCTCGTTCGGGTTACGAACACTTCCCCGATGATGCTCGCGAAGGCGGAAACGATATCTTCCTACTCGCTCAGTGGTTCCCTCGTTTAGCGGCATACACCGACTACGAAGCTTGGACCAATAAAGAGTTTATTGGACGCGGCGAATTCACTCTTGAATTTGGTAACTACGACGTCAGCATGACAGTACCAGCCGACCACATTGTTTCTTCTACCGGTGTACTAACGAACCCCGAAGACGTGTTGACGCGTAAGCAACGCAAACGTTTGGAAAAAGCTAAAGACGCTGATCGCACCGTATTTATCGTGACCGAAGAGGAAGCGTTAGAAAACGAAAAAGAAGGGACGTCTAAAACCAAAACTTGGCAGTTTAAAGCCGACAATGTGCGTGACTTCGCATGGGCATCTTCACGTAAATTCATGTGGGATGCGAGAGGTTACAACCAAGGTGGTGAAGATCAACCTCATGTAATGGCAATGTCGTTCTACCCTAAAGAAGGTGGCGATCTGTGGAAGAAATACTCCACTGAGTCAATCATCCACACAATGGAAGTTTACTCGCGTTTCTCATTTGATTACCCGTACCCAACTGCGCAGTCTGTCAATGGCCCAGTGGGTGGAATGGAATATCCAATGATTACGTTTAATGGGCCACGTACCGAACTTCGTGACGATGGTAGCCGCACGTACTCACTAGCAGAAAAACGATTCCTTATTGGCGTAGTCATCCACGAAATCGGACACATCTACTTCCCAATGGTCGTTAACTCGGATGAGCGTCAGTGGACCTGGATGGACGAAGGCTTAAACAGCTTCCTTGATGGTGTAGCAGGGCGCGAGTGGGATCCTAATATTCCTTGGGGTGTTGAGCCACGCGATATCACAGGCTACATGAAGTCTTCGACGCAAGTGCCAATCATGACGCAATCTGATTCTGTATTGCGCCTAGGCCCGAACGCTTACACTAAGCCTGCGGCGGCATTAAATATTCTTCGTGAAACCATTCTAGGACGCGAACTGTTTGACTTCGCTTTCAAAGAATATGCGCAACGCTGGAAATTCAAACGCCCAACACCGTCTGATTTCTTCCGTACTATGGAAGAAGCTTCAGGTGTCGACCTTGATTGGTTCTGGAGAGGCTGGTTCTACACCACAGACCACGTCGACATTTCATTAGATCACGTTTACAAGCTTCGCTTGGACACCAAAAATCCTGACATCGATTTCGCTCGCGAGCGTCAATTTGAACAGGACAAGCCTCAATCGCTTACCGATAAGCGCAATAAAGAGGAAGGTATTGAGCTGTGGGTTGACCGTTTTGGCGATCTGAAAGATTTCTATGACGACAATGACAGATTCACAGTCACAAACAAGGAACGCAACAAATACAACAGCTTCCTCGATAGCCTTGAGCCTTGGGAAAAGACGACATTTGAGCGTGCGATTAAAGAAGACAAGAACTACTACGTACTTGAATTCTCAAACAAAGGCGGCTTGGTCATGCCCATTATCCTCGAACTCACGTTTGAAGATGGCACCAAGGAAGAAATGTACATCCCAGCAGAAATCTGGCGACGTACACCAAAAGCTGTAAATAAGCTGATCGTGACAGAGAAAGACAAAGTACTACAAAGCGTTACTGTTGACCCACATTGGGAAACAGCCGACGTTGACGTAGAAAACAACCACTATCCTCGTCGCATCATTCCTTCGCGCATTGAAGCCTATAAAGCTAAGCCGCGTTCAGGAAAAGTAAATCGCGATATCATGAACGATATCAAGACAAAGCTGAAGACTGACGAAGACAAAGATGCAGAGTAAAACTCGAGGCATCGTCTGTTTAATTAAGGGCGCCATTTTGGCGCTCTTAGTTCTTTCTAGTTTTGCGCAAGCCCATCAGCAAAAAGCAGCGATTACGACAGTACTGTTTAACCCAAGAACAGAAAACATTGAAATCATGCACCGTTTCAGTTTGCACGACTCAGAGCATGCTGTAAGGTCTTTGTTCGACAAAACGGCGGATATCATTGACGATAGTCTGACCCAGGCCGAATTCGCTAACTACGTAGTAGACAGATTTGCGGTGCTCGACGCCAACGGCGAATCGTTACCGCTAAAATTGGTCGGTTATGAAATTGATGGTAAGCACTTTTGGGTTTACCAAGAAACGGCAACGCCTCCGGCTCTCGAGGGGCTGAGTATACAGCACGATGTGTTGCGAGACTTATGGCCAGCACAAGTCAACACACTGAATGTTGAAGGTAAAGGTAACGTGAAAACACTCACGTTTTCCGATTCAGCCAAACTGCTCGAAGTAAGATTTTAGTCTTATTGCCATGTCGCTTCTGATACTTCATGATGGTGTCATGTATCAAGGAGCGACTTTCTATGGCACAACCTCAAGACGCATTTAAAGACAAAAAGAACATCATGTGGGTACTCTTGTCAGGCGCAATGGCGCTGACGATTGTCATCCTCTTGTTTCTACCCATTAGTGGGACTGGTGGCAGTCTATTCTCGGTTTACAGTGCCATGCTTTGGTGTGGAATTTTCGGTGCGACCTTAGCTCGCTACATTAGCAAAAGCGGTTGGTTTGGATTTGCTATTGGCAGTGTTAGCGGTATGGTGATCCAAATAATTGCATCCTTGTTATAACCTCTCATGACAGAAAAATCCGCTAAAACCAGCAAGGCTATCCCCACCGGCCGAGTCGCGCGAGTGACTGGCTTAGGTAGCGTCGCGGGAAGAATTGCTACAAGTGTTATTGCTCAAGGTACGGCTCAGTTACTCAAAGGCAAGCGACCTAAGTTGTCCTCGCTTCTGCTCACCCCTAAAAACATTCAGCGCCTAACCGACCAGTTAGCGAAAATGCGCGGCGCCGCAATGAAAGTAGGGCAGTTAATATCCATGGACGGCGGTGATCTTCTGCCCAAAGAACTCTCAGACATTCTAGGTAGATTGCGAGATGATGCGGATCCCATGCCCAAGGCTCAATTAAAAGCAGTACTTGATGAACAATGGGGTGAGGGTTGGAACGATAAACTGTTGTACTTTTCTTACGCGCCTATTGCTGCCGCCTCTATTGGGCAAGTACACAAAGTCATCACACTAGACGGCAGTATGTTGGCCGTAAAAATCCAATATCCAGGCATCAGTGAAAGTATCAACAGTGATGTAGATAACGTCGCATCGCTAATTAAGTTGACTGGAATCATTCCTTCAGAACTCGATTTTACGCCCCTGCTATCCGAGGCAAAACGTCAGCTTCACGATGAAGCGGACTATCAACGGGAAGCAACCATGCTCAATCAATATCGAGACATGATTGCCCATGACGACGACTTTTTGTGCCCTGCTGTCGATGAGCAATGGAGTACATCAAATGTACTGGCCATGACATTTATGAAAGCCGACCCCATAGAAGCACTAGAAGGAGCGCCTCAAGAAACCAAAAACAAGTTGGTTAGTGCACTGTTTCGCCTTTTCTTTAAAGAGGTATTCGATTTTAAACTCATCCAAAGCGATCCCAATTTAGCCAATTTTCGCTATGACGCTGACGCTCAACGGCTCGTCTTGCTGGATTTTGGTGCGACTCGCGAGCTTCCCGATACCCTTAGTTTGCAATACCAACAATTGTTAAATGCGGCTTCCAATGACGACAGTATCCATATGCAGCAGGCAGCATTTTCTATCGGGCTAATGACGCCTGATCACACCGCAGAGCAAATCGAATTGGTCACGCAAATCGGTATGATGGCATGTGAAGCAATACATCAAGAAGGTGACTATGACTTTGGTACCAGTGACTTGGTATCACGCCTGCAAGCGTTGGGCATGGCTCTGTCTTACGACCTTGATTTCTGGCACGTACCACCTGCAGATGCGGTTTTCATTCATCGTAAATTGGGTGGATTGTTTTTGCTCGCTAAACGCTTGAATGCGCAAATCAACCTACGAGACGTAGCCGCACCATGGTTAACTCAATAAGGTAGTTCCATAGTAAAGGGCAGGGCCATGGGGTTAGACGCTTTAGGCGGGTTATTTATCATCTCATCGTACGGAGTGTCATGAACCATCACTGCAGTCTCCACAAAACACTCAGAAAAGAACTCGCGAATCCCGGTAGAGTTATAAAAGCGGTAGGGTTTGTCAGATTTGATGTCATAGACCAATCCGTGACGATGAATACCGTTATCGTTTGTCGTTAAACGCACTAAATACACATTCATCTCGAAAGATAGCACTTCAAGTAACGCAATGTTCATTGGCTGTTTTTCTATCATTTGATAGTTAAATTTGTGCATAGTCACCTCTTGTTTACTGACTCCATATCTACGGGCAACAACAAAGAGCGGTTCAAAAAGCAGGGCTTTGAATGAAGAGAAAGTTAATTTTTATCAAAAAGGTGAAATAAAATCAGTGGTCGTGACATCTAAATACCAAGGGCAAATGTTTATCTAGATAGTGAACTATCGTTCTTATCAACCCGTTTTATATGATGTAATGCATGCGCATTGAACTATTTTGTCTATTGATTTTCCAACAAATAGCTACATCTTTGATAATATTAATATAACTAGGATTCAAATGACGGTGGAATTACTATGAGTGAAACGTCAGAAAAACGTACGCTAGCACCACACCTTATTATTATTGCCGTAATCGTGGTGGCAGTTTTAGCTATTATTTTTTGGCCATCCTCAGATGAACCAGTTGAGGTAGTTGAACAAGCGCCGGCCCCTGTCATCGAAGAACCTGTAGCCATAGAGCCAGAAACACCAGATACCTTTGAGCCTACTCCAGAACCAGAAGCGGTAGAAATCGATCCAAATGCTGAAATTGAGCCCATGGAGCCAGTTATTGAGCCTGAACCAGAACCTCTCGATACGAGTGATGGCGCAGTCAAAGCCGCATTGATGGAAATTGCTACTTCTCCCACTCTTGCCCGTTTACTGGTGAATGATGGCCTAATTCAACGATTCGTGATCAATGTAGTCAACTTAGCCGACGAGGAGACTGCGCCGAACCATCAGCTATTAACGCCTCCAAGCCAGTCATTCCGTATCTATCGCCAAGCAGATAGAGAGTGGATCGATGCAGCAAGTTATAAACGCTACACCCCCTATGTCGAAGTCCTTGAGTCAATGGACAACGACCAACTCATGGGTTTATATGAAGAGTATCAGAGCGAACTACAAGCGGTTTATGACGAAATAGGCAGCCCGGGAACGCCGTTTAACGAAGTATTTGCTGAAGCCATTGACCATCTTTTAGACACACCTGAAATTCCGATGCCAGTCGAGGTTTATACTGACTCTGTTATGTACAAGTACAGTGACGATCGCCTAGAGTCACTCAGTTCTCCACAAAAGCAATTACTTAGAACGGGCCCAGATAATATGCGCCGCATCAAAGCCAAGTTGCGTGAAGTGAAATCTAGCCTCGAAGGTTATGGATCTTAGTCAACTACACAAGCAAATAGACTCGCAAACTGGTGGCAAACAAACAACACTGCCACCGGTGGAATCATGGGACCCCGCCTTTTGTGGCGACATCAATATGACCATTAAAAGAGACGGCCGTTGGTTTTATGAGGGTTCTCCTATCGGACGAGCAGCACTCGTCTCTCTTTTTTCATCAGTAATTAAAAAAGAAAACGACCAATATTTTCTCGTTACGCCGGTTGAGAAAGTGGGGATTGCAGTTGAGGACGTGCCTTTTGTTATTACGGGCTGGGAACATAATCAAGGAATTTTTACGCTAACAACCCAAAGCGGCGATCAATTCGACTTAGACGCAAACCATCCTCTCGAACTCAGACAAGACCCTTTTTCCGCAGCGGGAACCACAGTGCCATACGTCAATGTCCGCCGCAATTTGTGGGGGCGATTCCATCAGAATGTCTACTATCAACTAATAGAACGAGCGTCCTACCACACCACGGACAAGACAACACAGTTACGGCTCTCAAGCGGCGATTATCATTGTTGTCTCGGAGAATTCGAAGACGAATAAATCAGTCGCGATTGAAAGTATCACTCAAACCAGAAATGGTCGTGATGTTTTGGTTAAGCTCCTGCGCAGTATGTTTCATCTCGTCTGCAACATTGCTATTACTCTCCGCCACGTGAAAAATCGTTTGCGCGTTATGTTCGATTTCGTTGCACATTGATTCTTGTTCAGTGATCGCACTCACAATGCCCTTGGAATGTCTGTCTATCTCTTCGATCATCAGATAGATCTGTTCGATAGCGTTAGCGGATGTATTTGCCTGCTCAACGCTTTGTAGCGCGTTATCTCGAGAAACATGCATTGTTTCCACCCACTCCAATAGTGTTGTGCGCATTAAATCCATACTTGAGACAATATTACCAGCAGACTCCTGTGTTCTAGTCGATAATGAGCGAACTTCATCAGCTACAACGGCAAAGCCACGTCCACTTTCTCCAGCACGAGCAGCCTCTATAGCAGCATTAAGTGCTAATAGATTGGTTTGTTCTGCGATCGCTTCAATTTCCCCCATAATGACGCCGACATTATTTGTCGCGTCTAAAAGCTGATCTGCAGTGGATGACGCCGCGTCAACAATACCTGAAAGCTCATGTACCTTGTCGCGACCCGCAAGAATCAGGCCTTTGGCTTCACCGCATTGCTCGTTGGTTTTTACGATGCTTTCTCTGGTGCTTTCCGTATTGTGAAGCATTGTTCTGGAGTGATTGCTGATTCTTTCGATGGCAGAGGAGATTTTGGATACGCCGTCTTTTTGCTGGTGGATTCCTTCTGAAGTCTGATTTACGAAGCCCAGCGTTTTGTTCGATATGAATTCAAGTCGATGCGTTGCATCTTGAGTGCGCCCAAGCACCGCTCGCTGCAAGCCTTTCTCCATGCCCATTCTAAATGTAAAAATTGACTTGATTCCCTTGCCGTCTAACACGAATCGAGAGACGCTATCGTATTCTTTGCGCATGGCGTCGGCCTGCGCGGGCAAAGTAAAAAGTTCCACATGGAACACTATTAAGGCAAGTAGTCCAACGGAGACCACTCCCAATGCAGACCACCAGCTGAAGAAGCTACCAAGTATGAGACCAACGAGTACGCTAAGTACCATAAATCCCATCATTTTCTGAGCGATTGTGATTTCTCTAAGCTCACTTGTTCTGCCTTCATTCACTGCTCGGTAGAGCTTTTCTGCTCGCTCAATAAGGCGACGCTCGGGTTTAACACGAACAGATTGATAGCCAACTCGTTTGCCATTTTCCATAATTGGCGTAACGAACGCATCGACCCAGTAATAGCTGCCATCTTTGCAAAGGTTTTTGACAATCCCTCGCCATGAATGCCCCTTTTCAAGCGCATCCCACATATCTTTGAACGCAGCTTTGGGCATATCGGGATGGCGCACAATATTGTGGTTTTTACCAACAAGCTCTTGTTCTTCATAACCCGCAACATGGCAAAATGCCTCATTCGCATAAGTAATGATACCTCGAGTATCTGTCGTTGATACCAACTCATAGTTAGAGGGGTAGTCAGTTTCTCGATTCTGTACTTGCTGTCCACGTCTCATTTTGACCAACCTTTTGCTTCGCTCTTATGCCAAGCATTGTTAAAACCCAATCCTTGCTATTTATCCTAACGATTGGCTAAACCAACCGGATTGCGACGATGAAGCTTTGATTTCTACTATTGCATAGCCTAGAGTGATGCTCTAGCTCAAAAATCACACACTATAAAAATGAAAAAATTCATCGCATTACTTTTAACGACAACTAGCTACATTTCCTTAGTGAATTGCGCCTACGCGGATACACTGATTCACGCGGGAAATGTGTTCACTGGCAAAACGGATAAACTACAAAAAGACATAACCATAATTGTTAAAGACAATAAAATCGTTGATCTCAAACAAGGGTTTGTCGATCCACAAGATGGCGATACGGTTATCGATTTAAAAGACGCTACCGTTTTACCTGGTTTGATGGATATGCATGTCCATTTGTCTATGCAGCACGGAGGTCCTCAAACTTACTTGAAGCGATTTACCGCAAACGAAGCAGATTACGCACTCACCGCCTTACATTATGCCGAGAAGACACTCATGTCTGGTTTTACTACAGTGCGCAACTTAGGTGACAGTTATAACGAAACGGTCGCATTGCGAAATGCAATCGATAAAGGCCAACACGTAGGCCCAAGGATCTACACCGCAGCTAAATCTATCGCCACAACAGGTGGCCATGCCGACCCCAGCAATGGTGTTGCCAATGCATTTCAAATGCATCCTGGGCCAAAAGACGGTGTTGTTAACGGTATTGCAGAAGCACGAGAAGCCGTAAGGCAGCGATATAAAGACGGTGCCGATGTCATTAAAATTACTGCGACAGGTGGTGTATTAAGTGTGGCTAAAAATGGTCAAAATCCGCAATTTATGGATGATGAGTTACAAGCAATTGTCGATACCGCAAAAGACTACGGTTTAAAAGTCGCAGTGCATGCTCATGGTAAAGAAGGCATGGAGCGGGCAATAAAGGCTGGTGTAGATTCCATAGAACACGGCACGTATATGGACAAAGCCACTATGAAATTAATGAAGAAGCATGGCACCTTTTACGTTCCCACCATTTTGGCAGGCAACTTTGTTGCAGAAAAAGCGAAAATCGATGGTTACTTTCCGGCACTGGTGCGCCCCAAAGCAGCAGCGATAGGACCGCTTATTCAAAATACTTTTTCACGCGCCTATAAAGCTGGCGTGAAAATAGCCTTTGGCACGGATAGTGGCGTGTCGGCCCATGGCGATAACGCTCAAGAGTTTGCATTAATGGTAGAAGCGGGTATGCCTGCGGCTGAGGCGATTCAAAGTGCAACCGTGTCTACTGCTGAGCTTCTCGGGATTAGCGACACACTGGGTACGCTAGAGGCTGGAAAGCTCGCAGATATAGTTGCGGTAAATGGCAACCCACTCGAAGACATATCTATTCTCGAACGCATTGATTTTGTCATGAAAGATGGCGTTGTTTACAAACAGTAAGCTCGCAGACTAAGGCAGCAATATTTGTTGCCTTTTTCTTAACTCATACTTGATAATAATTCTCATTTGCATTAACTTAATTTTGTCTAGAACAAAAATTAAGGAGATACAAATGCCCATGGAAACCCTTTGTCCTGTTTATGTAAGCTGGCTAAAGCATCACCCTGAACACGCTAGAGTACACAGAACCCAAGCCGTCCATGATGCCCATGAATTGTTGATATCAGGAAAAATGGAAGACGCTTATCACGCGCAACGAAAAGCGACAGATATTGCCCTTACAATATTGTTCACACCTTTTGATCCCAATGACAACCAGTTACTGGCAGAAGACTTAACGGCGTTTGGTATGATGGCAATTCAGGTAGCTAAGTACCTTGCAGGCTTTCACGAATACCAACAAGCCCTGTTTGTTCTCGAACAATACAAACAGACACTTCATACTCTACTGCCCATGTTGGCCAACCAAGATACGCTCGTAGCGGTTATCGCCGATATTGAACAAACAATGGAAATAGGTATGGACTACTATCTTGATCACGTTAATGGCATGCCACTCACTCAAGCCTTACACTGAGGAAAGCCATCATGAACCATGATGAATACATTAGCATTGATTTAAAGATTAGTGCGTTGATGAGAATGCTTCGCCAGCATGACGTTCACGCCAGCGATATGCATTGCAAAACGCCTCAACACAAAGCCTTGTTACAGCAACTGATGTTAGAGGCGATTGCGAACACCGCGCAAACCTGAGAGGCTTGAACGGTCTAAACACCTTTTCGTATCAAATATTGATACGGGACGGTTTGAGTTTGTGCCGCAAGTAAAGTGTGTTGCATAAAACGACAAAAACTTGGAACGTCTCGAGCCGTTGACGGGTCGTCAGCTGTTACGCAAAGTGTTTCGCCGTCTTCCATCTTGCGAATTTTCAATCTGATCATCATTACTGGCTCTGGACAACGCAATCCTATCGCCTCCAGTTGATGATTTGCTCTATCCCAGTCCGCAGACTGTGAGATTGAATCAGATGCCATAATTCTCTCTGTATTGTCTCATCGCATCAATATGGGCATCGTAACCACCAACTTCAACGAGATAGTCGATCACATTGCTCATTGAGACGATAGAAACGACCTGCGTATTGAAATCTCGTTCGACTTCTTGAATCGCAGAAAGCTCACCTTGACCTTTTTCTTGGCGATCAAGAGCAATAAGTACACCGGCCAATGTCGCTTGGTTTGCTTCAATGAGTGACATAGACTCTCGGATCGCTGTGCCCGCTGTAATCACATCATCCACCAACATGACTTTACCAGCCAATGCGCTACCTACCAGCGTTCCACCTTCGCCATGACTTTTAGCTTCTTTGCGATTAAAGCAATAGGGTGTATCCACATTGTGATGCTCAGCCAACGCAACCGCCGTAGTTGTCGCAATCGGGATCCCTTTGTATGCAGGGCCAAATAACACATCGAAACTGATACCTGAATCAGCCAGTGCTTCCGCATAGTATCGGCCTAGCTTAGCGAGGTCACCACCAGTATTAAACAAGCCCGCATTAAAAAAATAGGGGCTCGTACGACCCGATTTTAATGTAAACTCGCCAAACTTGAGTACGCCTCTATCAATCGCAAACTCGATAAAGGCTTTTTGAAATGCTTTCAAAGTGCCTCCTACGCCAATGCTGCTTTTTGAATATCGAACAATTCACGCAAACCGTGTTTTGCGATTTCCAACATCTCGCTAAGTTCATCAAACGAGAAGGGTTCGCCTTCAGCCGTACCTTGAACTTCAATCAATTTGCCATCTTCTGTCATCACCACATTCATATCCGTTTCGGCTGTAGAATCTTCGGTATATTCCAAATCGGCAATGGGCGTTCCCTCGTGAATACCAACAGAAAGGGCGGCAATCATATGCTTGAGCGGATTGGCTTTGATCAATCCTTTAGCGCGCATGTAAGTCAGCGCATCGACAAGTGCAACACATGCTCCTGTTATTGACGCTGTACGCGTACCACCATCAGCTTGAATAACGTCACAGTCAATAATAATCGTATTCTCACCCAACAGACTAAGATCGACCGCAGCGCGAAGAGAGCGGGCAATCAGGCGCTGAATTTCTAGCGTTCGTCCACCTTGTTTACCTCGAGCGGCCTCACGCCCACTACGAGTGTGGGTTGAACGTGGCAGCATACTGTACTCAGCGGTTACCCAACCTTTTCCTTGGCCTTTCATAAAGCGCGGTACACCTTCTTCTACTGTGGCATTACACAACACTTTGGTATTGCCAAACTCTATCAATACAGAGCCTTCTGCATGGCAAGTAAATTGGCGTGTAATAGTAACAGGGCGGATTTGGCTGGCGGTTCTGCCGCTAGGACGCATAGTAGTCTCCTGGAAAATCTGATGGGTACGTGTTCTGGGCGTAAGTATACCTCAGTTCCCTTGCTATGTTCACTGCAACACAGCGCCTAAAACAACGAGAATTCAACAAAGTGTGTTATTCTTGCTAAAAATAGCACAAGCATAGGCAATTCAAGGAAAATACGATGATTTTCAGTATGACTGCATTCGCACGACGCGAACTAAAACGCGATTGGGGCACGGTCGTTTGGGAGATTCGATCGGTCAACCAACGGTTTTTAGAGACATACTTTCGTTTACCTGAACAATTTCGTTCACTCGAGCCGGTATTGCGCGAACGTTTTCGCAAAAAATTGCAACGCGGTAAAGTTGAATGTGCATTACGCTTCACTGCTAATGATGCCGCTGTTACAAAACTCAACCTCAACCAAGCGTTAGCAAAAGAAGTGCTGAATGCTGCAGAGTGGGTTCAGTCACAAGGACAGTCCAGTGGTGTGAACCCGTTAGATGTGTTGCGCTGGCCAGGCGTTATCGCGGCAGAGGAAGCGGACATGGACGCCATTCAAGGCGAAATTTTGCAGGAATTTGACTTAGCGTTAGAAGACTTTATTACCGCTCGTTCGACCGAAGGAACCAACTTAAAAGGCATGATAGAGCAGCGCTTATCTGGCATAGAGTCAGAGGTGGCTAAGGTGACAGAAAAAATGCCTGAAGTCATCCAATGGCAGCGAGAAAGAATTCAAGCAAAATTTGAAGAAGCAAAGATTGAGCTCGAAGAAAACCGCGTGGAGCAAGAGATGATATTGCTAGCGCAGAAAGTCGATGTTGCAGAAGAGCTCGATCGCCTTATGTCGCACGTTGGCGAAACGCGTAAAATTTTGAAGAAAGGCGGGGCAGTGGGCCGACGTCTAGACTTCATGATGCAAGAATTTAACCGTGAAGCTAACACCTTAGGTTCAAAATCAATCAGCACAGATATCACACAATCTGCAGTTGAACTAAAAGTGCTTATCGAACAAATGAGAGAGCAGATTCAGAATATTGAATAAGCCACTAACAGCTCGCTATTAGTGGCCTACTGTGGCTAAGGACGGCTTCTTTTGATGAAAAACATCCATGAAGCTAACACGAGCAGAAACAAACTAGGTGGCGCTGATACAGGTTTAGCGTCACGCACTTCATAATCTATTTCGAGCAAACCATTGCCCGAACGCACTCCCGCTATGGTCGATGAAGCACTCAGTAAATCAATGTAAGATGAGCCGCCCGCACCAGATTGACCAGTCCAATTGACGAGATACTGGCCAGCACCACCGATGAGACCACCTCCCGCACCACCAGTCTGCGCAGTACCACTGCCGCCCTGGTTTGACGAGACCTCATTACCGCCATTACCTCCGACTCCCAATGAGCCAGCTCCACCGTCGTTATTTGACACACTAGTGTAGGTCGATGTTCCACCACTTCCGCCAGCAACTTGACTGCCACCTGATGGCAGAGTAACTGAACGATATGGCCATGCGGCACCACCGCCACCACCATAGTAGCCGGCACCGCCGCCACCTCCGGTGCCTCTTCCTAAGCCTTGAACTCGATTGCCGCCAGCACCACCGCCACCGGCTGCAACAAACACACGATCAAGAAGGCTCATTCCACCGATTCGCACGTCAGTCGCGCCACCGCCACCGCCACCAAGCGCTGCCGCGGCTCCAGAGCCCGCGTTACCACCACCATTCCATCCGCCAGAAGTGGAAACCAAACCTCCACCACCAATGAAAATATTGAGAATATCGCCGGCAGTAACCGCTAAGGTGCCACTAACAAAGCCTCCCAATCCACCGACAACACCGCCGGCATTGGATTGACCTTGTGCACCCCATGCTCGAATATCAATCGAGGTAACATTAACAGGAACGACCCATTGTTGGACGCCTCCCGTATAGTTAAATGAAATCATTGCAGCTTGAGCAGTCGACACTATCCCTATGCACGTAAAGCTCGCTAGAACCAACAGTTTTTTAGTCCAATTCATAGCAACTCACCTTTACATTTGTAGATACGACAATAGTACAAAGCAAAAGATGGACCACCGTAAAAAGATCAGTAAGTTAGCCAATTTCCCATTTAAAGATGTAAAAATTATCGACAACTATTTTTATTGATCAAATATTCAATAAAAACATTAGTTCGTCACAATATTCATCAAAAATACATTCAAAATATCGTGCAGCCTATAACCAGTAAATTCGCGGCCTACAGCGTTTCATTGATGTTTTTTCATACTTGGGTATCTGTAAGTTGTTGACATTAAATGACTTATTGATCTACGGTAAAAAACATAAAAAATAATAATAAATGTCTATTCACCGCAATACAGTCAAATATTGCGTGTGATGGACAGCGATGGAATCACACATAATGAATAGTAAAACTACCTTAGTGGCATCGGTTTCGATAGCCGCCCTTGTTGCCCTTGTTGTTTATTTTTCTCAGACATCAAATTCCGAAGATACCGTGGCGAAAGTGCTTCCAAAAGACAATGTCCAACCCGTTGTAACGCCAGCACCGAAAGTGACAAGAAACGGACAGGTTCTCGATACGGGTATCGACCAATTCAACCATCATTCTCCGTCAGCGAACAATACGAAAACTGAATTTCAAGCTTCTGAAAGTGTTCGCGATACTATCGTTTGGCAAGAATCTGAACAGAGTAAAGCTGTGCTTCAGAAGTCGGGGATGATCCCTGCCGACGTGCGAGAAGAGGCCTATGTTGAAGTCGACTTAGATGAGTTACGCACCGTCGAGATTGGAGAATATCTAGACCTCTACATTCCTCAACTTGGTGGAAGCTATACAGGAGAGGTAGACTATATTCAAACCCACCCTAACGGCGATAGAACCGTCGAAGCTCATATCCCCGGTGCTGGTACCTTGTACGCAGCGGTAATTACAATTGGTGAAGAAGCGATTTACGCGAATCTGGCAACACAAGAAGACGTTTTCATTATGGAAGGCATAGGAAAGCACGCTTGGATCGCCCCCAAATCAGCCATGTCCCAAAATCACGTTGAGCATGAAACACACGAGCCAAACGCTCATGGTTCAGACAAGGGTAAAGACCCTTTTTCTATCAACTAACGAATTATCCCCTAAAAAACAATAAAAACACACTAAGTGAAAAAAGGAATAAAGATGATTAAAACACTTAAGCGTCTTACGGCGGTGTTTGCTTCTTTGTTAGCAGTTAGCGCAACTCAAGCAGCCACAATTGATGTGCTAGTCTTGTATACGCAGCCAGCTGCAAACAATGTTTCAAGCATCAGTACGAAAATAAACCAGTACATTTCTCATGCAAACCGAGTCTATCGCAATAACGCTGTAGATCTGCAATTGCGCCTTGTTGGAGCTCAATCTTCAGCAGCAACTAGCAGTGATCTAGAGCCTACTGAGAGTGCACTCAATTTACTAACTAATAGCTCAGGTGTAGGTAACTTCCGAGCTTCTGTTCGCGCAGATATGGTTGTACTACTGGGTACTCGTGAAGATATCTATGAAAATGGCCGCCTTACCGGTTACGTTTGCGGTATTGGCTGGGTAGGTCAAGGCAGTAACGGTAATCTAGCTAACGGTATGGAAGATCGCATGTTCAGCATTTCTGCTGTTGATTGTGGTCTATCAACCTTCGTTCACGAGTTGGGACACAACATGGGTCTTGGTCACTCTGTGCGTCAAGGCTCTATTGGTGGTGTTTATCGCGACGGTATTGGTCATGGAGTAGATAACAACTTTTCTACTATCATGGCTTACCCGCAAGCGTTTGGTCGTGCGACACAACTCGATTACTTCTCTGACCCTTACTGGTCAGGTTGTAATGGTCAACGCTGTGGTGTAGTCGGTGAATCAAATGCTTATCGCGCAGTGAATGCGGTTATCGATGAGATAGCGGCTTACTACTAAATAGTATTACTAGGGGATAATACGGTGAAGTAGTGTTTTAACCCAACCCTGGGTGGGGCTACTTCACCAACAAAGTGCTGTTCGCAACAGCCCACACTTGGTGGTCGTAGGACGAAGATCACAATGTCACACACACTCGACAATAAAAAAGGCCTCTATTGAGGCCTTTTTACTTAGTGTGTTTCCTGGTTTTTATGTGATTGGTTGGATTTCCAGCTCAACCCGTCTGTTTTGTTGACGACCTTCAGCGGTCGAATTCGTCGCTTTGGGAGAATATTCCCCCATGCCCACAATAGTAATTCTCTGCGAATTAACACTGTCTGAAATCAGTTGGCTTTTGACTGCGCTCGCTCGTCTTTCCGATAGTGCTTGGTTATATTCCTCAGAGCCCACATCATCGGTGTGACCTTTAATCAATAACACCGTTTTTTCGTAATTGTTCACAACAGTGGCAACATCATTCAAAATAGGGAAAAACGTTGGACTAACTGCCGCACTATTCGTTGCAAACGTAATATCACCAGGCATAACGAGCTTTAAGTTGTCACCCTCGCGATAAACTTCAACACCAGTATCAGCTAGTTCCTCTCGCAGGGCCTCTTCCTGTTCATCCATATAGTTACCGATGGCTGTTCCGGCAATCGCGCCAACAGCTGCGCCCCAAACATAACGGCTTTTGTCGTGGTCGCCAGTGGCTTTACCCAGTATGGCACCAAGGACAGCACCAATTGCCGCTCCCTTTTGCGTATTGTTTGCCGTAGTAGCGCACCCGCCCATAGTCAATGACAGCGCAACTGCACTTACTAATAAACCTTTTTTCATAACTTCCTCTTAAGACGACGTTGGAATAACAATTAGATAGACAAATGTTGTCGCAAGCTTTATTCCAAAAAAACAGAAAAATTGAGAAATCACAATCAGTATACAGAGACTTAACTGAACACAAGCTAAATAAGTTGTAAAAAGATGTATGAAAAAGCCCACATACAGACGTGTACTGTGGGCTATCATCAAGATTAAGTGGAAATGTGTATGTAATTAGCGACTATACGGCGATGGATTCAGTGAAAAAGCCGTTGAAATTAATTTTGTAGTCACTCGCCAATACGGCTTTTTCAATGCGAACCGTCGTATCCGCAGATAAATCGAGATCTTTGGGTTCAATGTAGTGATTTCCTCGAAGACTATAAAATATCTTCACAACAGGACTTAGCGGTTTATCCTCATTTTGCGTAACGACCATGGCAATGCGTTCATTGTTGAGCTTCACCAAGCTGCCAACGGGGTAGATACCCATACACTTGATAAACAGCTGAACCAACTCTTTATCTAATTTACTCGGCGCATCATTAAGTAGAATCTGTAGCGCCTTTTGGCTAGACATCCCAGCTTTATAACAGCGGTCAGCAGTCAGTGCGTCATACACATCGGCAATCGCTAACATTCGCCCTGCTTTGCTAATCTCCTCACCACGCGAACCATTCGGATAACCGTAACCATCGAGTCGTTCGTGATGCTCACTTACGGTTCTCACTAGGTGGCTTTCAATTTCCATTTCTTCTAATACGCGTACCCCATAATAAACGTGGTCACGCATAATGTTCATTTCCATATCTGTCAGCCTGCCAGGCTTATGGAGGATTTCATCAGGAATTCTAATTTTGCCGATATCATGCAAGAAACCAGCATGAGCCAGATCTTCAATTTCTTTTTCTGACATACCAATGAAACGGCCAAAGTTTGCTAGCAAGATAGCAACGTTGAGAGAGTGTTCGAGTAGGTAGTCGTCTTTTTCACGAATCTTAGTGAGGCACAATAGCGCATCGGGGTTTCTGTCGATGGACTCGATCATGTTCTTAGAAAATTCGCGCGGTATCTTATCGTCAAAAGGCAAACCGCTTTTCACTGCATCCAACAATTTATTTTGGATGTTTTTACCTTTCTTATGAATGCGTTCAGCGCGTGCGATCTCGTCGTCAAAAGAAACTTTAGGCTTATCCTCTACAACCTCTTGAGGTTTAGCTTCTGCTGGTTGTTCTGCCTCTTCCGGAATGAATTGCTTGGACGTATCAATGACAAGCTTTTTTACACCGCGTTTTTTTAACGTAGTGACTACCGCGTTCTTCGTTACGCGGCCTTTATTTTTGACTAGGAGTTTTCCATCTTGCTCAAGGATTTCGTGAACGAACATCCCAGGCTCAAGTTCTTCTATCGTGATAACTTTTAATGGTTCTTGCATGAGTCAGTAAACTTCTTATTTCAAGTAGAAAAAATAACCTAATGAGCCGCTATATACAAGCCAACGAAAGTATAGGTTAATACTGCAATCTAAACAGGAGTTCAGTTAAATCTGGTACCCATTGAAATTCGGCCATTTTTACCCTGTGATTTATCACGGGTACGCCTTCTTGCCAGAGACGGCTTTTTTGCTCTTCGGCGTGTTCAGAACCTTTGGGAAAGGCAAGTTCACCAGAAGCGCGTAATACACGGTGCCACGGCAATGCCATTTCTTCTGGCGCATTGCGCAACGCTCGTCCTACCATTCTAGCACGACCAGGCAGTCCCGCTAAGTCAGCGAGTTGACTATAGCTTGCGACAGCGCCTTCGGGAATGAGTTGAATTGTGTGCCAAATCTGTGCGTCTTTGTTAATGTTGCACCTGCTTTATTAAATGTATTGATGATCTATGCGCCACTATTGCGACAAATGCCACTATCCTGCAACTACCTGTGTATGTGACGCTATCAAACAGATTCACTCACCGGTTCAACTGATTATATTACAACATGCCAAAGAAACCGCCCATGCAAAAAATACAGCGCGATTGGTGAAGTTATGCATACCCGATACTCAGATTATCCAAGCTAGTGGTGAACTCCAATCAGATGTAGCAACATTGAATCGTATTATTACCGATAAACGGTGTGCGTTAATCTATCCATCTGAGGATAGCCAGCCAATAGAAGAAAAGACCAGCTGGAAAAATCTTTCAACTGCGCCTGAAGTTTTGCTATTTATCGATGCAAGCTGGAAGCAAGCTCACGGTATGTATAAATCCATACCCACATTACAAAGCTTGCCAGCCATTCATTTCCAATGTGCGCCAAGCAGTGAGTACGAAATAAGACACACTTCACTGTCCTATAGCTTATCGACCTTAGAAGCCGTCAAGTACTGTTTAGAAACGGGGTGGGGAATCAGTGCAGCTGCACTGACAGATGCCCAAGCCAAGTTGATTTCCCATTGGCAAGGGCCTCTTCATCACAGGCGTGTTAAGACTGAGAGATCATAGACACATAACGTTTTTGATCTTCCACTAAATCAATCCAGTTTCTGATAGCAGGGTAGTTATCAAGGCTAAAACCACCTTCATGCGCAACGTGAGTGTAAGCGTACAGACTAATATCAGCCAGTGTCAGCTTTTCGCCTATCAAATAGGGAGTCGATGACAACTGTGTTTCCATCACATCTAAGGCTTTATAGCCCGCGATTTGCTTTTGCTCATACTCGGCTTTTCTGTCATCAGGTAAGCCAAGATAAAGCTGAATAAATCGGCACACCGCAATATAGGGCTCGTGACTATACTGCTCAAAAAATTGCCATTGAAGCATCTTAGCGTGGTCATACGTACTTGTAGGAATTAAAGGCGAACCCGAAGCGATATAGTACAAAATGGCGTTGGACTCCGAGATGATTCTGCCATCATCCAATTCCATCAAAGGTATCTTTGCATTGGGATTTTTTATTCTAAAACTGTCTGTTTGAGTCTCGCCAGCGAGAATATCAATGTCTTCCCAGTCGCATGATTTCCCCAACAATGACAAAAGAAGCTGTATCTTGTAACAATTGCCAGAACGGCTATCACCGTAAATTTTCATGCTCAATATCCTTTTTGAAATACCCTAGTGGCTGAGGTTATAAATTCAACACGCGTTATGCAAACATATTTTCCATTGCCGCCAGTAACAACCAAGACAAGGGTAACAGGGTAGAGACAGTAATCACTTTAATAACTTGCGGCAAATCCAGCGGCCATTCACTCAAGCTGAATACTTCTTCTTTCTGATTCTGTAATAGCTCGAGTTTGCGCAGTCTAACGTCGTCCTCTAGTTGCGGTTCCACCGCCGAATTATCGAACAATAATTGCATTTGATTATTAAGGTTTTCAATAACCACCTGCTTTTGGCGCTTCATCATAAAGCGCATTTTCAATACTGGCCAAAAGACGTAAGAAATCAAAGCGCCCATCAAAAATGCCAAGATAATAATATCAATCACAGGCACGGGTACCCGATACCAGAATACGGGCGTTATGGCCAACACAGCAATCGCAAACACAGTATTGGTTAATACCAGATCTGATATAGGTTTGAGCTTTCTTAATTCATATAAATCAAACTGTGTTTTGCCAACAAAATGGCGAATCACATAAAGCGTAATAAACGTAATTTGAAACACGAAAAGCCAGATAAAGAACCAAAAGGGTACGGCCATCAAATTCAGTAGCAGCACGTGTAACTCTAAATCCAATGCCAATAAATTTTCAGTTGTCAGGTAGATAAGCGTTACCGAAACAGACAAAGTTGCGGCCAGTAATACATGTTTTTGTAAACGGGTTTCAAGGCGCTGTCGATGTATAGAAAAGTCGGCCAAACGATGTTGACTCAATAAATAGTTGACCAAGCTTTTAGCGGCATGCTGGTGGAGCAAACGCACCGTTAACCAAAGATATCCCGTTACCACAGGCATGCCCAACGCAGCATTAAAGTCTCGTTGTTCTCTGAGTATATTGGTAGCGGGAAAGTCTAGTGAACCGGCAAAATAATTGAGCAATAAGCACACAAGCGTGTAGAGGCTAGGAAAAACCCAGTAAGGTAACTCTACTTTTGTACTGTACTGTGCGTTTGTATTCATATATTACGACTTCATTTCATGGCGTCCTACCGCTTACTACAGCCAAGTCCTTGCGAATTATCGCTGGTATAAAATCGCTTGGGACTATAATGTAAATCTCAACATAAGTACCGATATATTTGTTTCAAACCGTTTCATTTTCGTCTTGCAAAGCGTCTGACCAGACAGCAAATTCGCCGCTGTCAGGAGCGATAAAATGAAATCTTGCCCCTCCAGGGAATCTAAAAATAGGTTCGCTGATTTGTGCACCTGCCGCTTCAATCTCTCGCTGAGAAGCGACGAGGTCAGTACTGTAAAAAACCAATAAAGGTGAACCTGATTTTGATTCAAACGAACAGTCACTTTTATAAATTCCACCTTCTCTATCGCCAGTAACAAAGGCGGAATAATCTTCACCATATGAGGTAAATGTCCAGCCAAATACAGCGGTAAAAAATGCTTGGGTTACGGCCAAATCGCGACTGGGAAACTCGGTATAGTGTAAAGCGTGATGACTTGGCATTATCGGTCCTCGGATAAGCTTGCGTAAGCAGCAAAAACGTCGTCGCCGGTCATCATGCAAGGACTTTGGGGCAAATGGTAGTATTCAGGTTTCTGATCAATAAATATTTGGGTGGATAGCGCTACCGGCTCTGCTGAATCAAAAAGTGCGATAGGGATGTAGTACTCCTCATTTTGTTTCAAACGGTAGAAAAGATGGGTACCGCAATGTTTGCAAAAGCCGCGTTCCGCCCACTCAGAAGATGCATAAATCGAAATATCAGCCTTAGGTTCAAGTTCTACTGATTGGTTGGCTCTAAAAGTGAAAAGTGGTCCACCGCCCCATTTGACACAAGTTACGCAGTGACACGCACTGATGTCAGTAACGTTGTGACCATAGTGAATGGTGATAGCCCCACATACGCATTGCCCTTGCATGAATAGACTCCTTTTTCATATTGACAACTTGCCCTTTTTAAAACGAAAAATTGACAAATGTCTATTTGAAACAATTAAGTAAGCCTAATACAAGATAATGCATATTGCTCGCCATTCACCGCATTTTAGACATAAAAAAACCCAGCAATTGCTGGGTTTTTAGCGTTTTGATTATCGCTTACTTACGCATTTTTTGAATCAACTTCAATTGCGCTACCGCTTCTGCTAATTGAGCAGCAGCTTCAGCGTAGTTGAAATCTGCACCAGCGTTAGCGATGTGCTCTTCGGCACGACGTTTGGCTTCTTCAGCAGCTTGTTCATCCAAGTCTTCAGCACGAACCGCAGTGTCTGCAAGAACCGTTACATTGCCAGGTTGTACTTCTAGTACACCACCAGCAATATAAATAAACTCTTCTTCACCGTGCTGTTTGACCAAACGTACCATACCGGGCTTGATTGGCGTTAGTAGTGGGGCGTGGCCAGGATGAATACCTAACTCACCTTCCTCACCGGTCACCTGTAATGTTTCAACACGACCAGAGAAGATTTGCTTCTCTGCGCTTACTACATCCAAGTGAACTGTCATTGCTGCCATGGGACCTCCTGATTGGATACGTCAGCATTGGCACTGCTTATTCGCAGTGCCAGGCGTTAGCCTTATGCTTTTTTGGCTTTTTCCAATGCTTCTTCGATAGAACCAACCATGTAGAAGGCTTGTTCTGGAAGATCGTCGTACTCACCGCTTAAGATACCTTTAAAGCCATTGATTGTGTCTTTTAAAGATACGTATTTACCAGGTGAACCTGTGAAAACTTCAGCTACGAAGAACGGCTGTGACAAGAAACGTTGAATCTTACGAGCACGTGTAACAACTTGCTTATCTTCATCAGAAAGCTCGTCCATACCCAAGATTGCAATGATATCTTTAAGTTCTTTATAACGCTGAAGTACAGATTGAACACCACGTGCAGTATCGTAATGCTCTTGACCGATGACAAGAGGATCAAGCTGACGTGAAGTTGAATCTAGTGGATCTACCGCAGGGTAGATACCCAAAGACGCGATATCACGTGAAAGTACTACTGTTGCATCCAAGTGAGCAAAGGTTGTCGCCGGAGATGGGTCAGTCAAGTCATCCGCAGGTACATATACCGCTTGGATTGAAGTAATTGAACCAGTCTTCGTTGAAGCGATACGCTCCTGAAGCACACCCATTTCTTCCGCTAGCGTAGGCTGATAACCTACCGCAGAAGGCATACGACCTAGTAGTGCAGATACTTCTGTACCCGCTAGTGTATAACGGTAGATGTTATCAACGAAGAAAAGTACGTCACGACCTTCGTCACGGAACTTCTCTGCCATCGTCAAGCCCGTCAAAGCAACACGTAGACGGTTACCCGGTGGCTCGTTCATCTGACCGTATACTAGTGATACTTTATCTAGTACGTTTGATTCGTTCATTTCATGGTAGAAATCGTTACCCTCACGAGTACGCTCACCAACACCAGCGAATACTGAGAAACCGCTGTGCTCGATTGCGATGTTACGGATAAGTTCCATCATGTTTACGGTTTTACCTACACCAGCACCACCGAATAGACCAACTTTACCACCCTTAGCGAATGGGCAAACCAAGTCGATTACTTTGATACCAGTTTCTAGTAGTTCAACCGCATTTGATTGATCTTCGTAGCTAGGCGCTTCGCGGTGAATAGACATACGCTCTTCTTCACCGATAGGGCCAGCTTCGTCGATAGGGTTACCTAACACGTCCATGATACGGCCTAGTGTAGCTGTACCTACTGGAACGCTGATAGCTGCGCCTGTATTTTCTACTGTAATACCACGACGTAGACCGTCAGTAGTACCTAGAGCGATACCACGAACGATACCGCCACCTAATTGTTGTTGCACTTCCAGGGTTAGCCCGGACAAGTCACCTTCGGTAACTTTAAGTGCGTCATATACACTTGGTACCGCATCTTGTGGAAACTCGATGTCCACAACGGCGCCAATGATTTGGACGACCTTACCTTGACTCATAATTTGTCCTCGTTATCTCTTTTAAACCTTTGCTTAAACCGCTGCGGCACCACCAACAATCTCACTGATTTCTTGTGTGATTGCGGCCTGACGGGCTTTGTTATACACCAATTGCAAATCGTCAATTAGGTTACCTGCGTTATCAGTAGCGGCTTTCATCGCTACCATACGCGCGGCTTGCTCAGACGCTGCGTTTTCAACGACACCTTGATACACTTGAGACTCAATGTAGCGAACCATCAGTGCTTCCAAAATTGGTTTTGGATCTGGCTCGTAAATGTAGTCCCAACGGTGCTTGTATGCATCGTCTTCTGATTTTGGCAAAGGCAATAATTGATTGCTCACAGGCGTTTGTGACATCGTGTTTACAAAGTTATTGTAAACCAAGTAAATGCGGTCCAATTTGCCTTCATCGTATGCATTAAGCATCACGCGAACCAAACCGACAATGTCTTCTACTTTAGGTGCATCACCCAAACCTGATTCAGCAGCAAGTACGTTGCCACCAAAACGGCCGAAGAATGCACAAGCTTTAGAGCCTAGCGCTGCGAAATCCACTTCAACACCCTTGTCTTGCCATTCTTTGGCTTGCTGGGCGACGAGCTTAAATTCGTTGGTGTTTAAACCACCACATAAGCCTCGATCAGTAGAAATCACAATGTAACCAACGCGTTTAATTTCACGCTCTTCCAAATAAGGATGGCGATACTCTAGGCTACCGTTAGCAATGTGACCAATCACTTTAAGCATATTGTCTGCGTATGGACGGCCTGAGGCCATACGTTCCTGCGCTCTTTTCATTTTAGAGGCAGCAACCATTTCCATCGCATTGGTAATTTTTTGAGTATTTTTAATACTCCCAATCTTACCTTTTATTTCTTTACCGCTGGCCATGACTATCTCTCCGATTACTCAACGAATGTGCTGGTATGAATACCAGCACCATTGATTACCAAGTTTGTGTCGCTTTAAATTGTGTTAAAGCGTCGTTCAACTGTGACTCAATGTCGCCGTTGTAGTTACCAGTTTCGTTGATAGTCTTCATCAGCTCAGCTTGTTCGCTGTTCATGTATGAGTGCAATGCAGCTTCAAAATCAAGAATCTTGTTAAGCTCTACGTCTTTCAAGAAACCTTTTTCAACTGCGAACAATGACACACCAGTATTAGCAACAGATAGCGGCGTATACTGATTTTGTTTCATTAGTTCTGTTACACGCTCACCGTGTTCAAGCTGCTCACGAGTTGCATCGTCAAGGTCAGAAGCGAACTGAGAGAACGCTGCCAATTCACGATACTGAGCAAGTGCTAGACGGATACCACCACCTAGTTTCTTGATGATCTTAGTTTGCGCTGCACCACCTACACGAGAAACCGAGATACCAGCGTTAACCGCAGGGCGAATACCCGCGTTGAACAAGTCAGTTTCTAGGAAGATCTGACCATCGGTAATCGAGATAACGTTAGTAGGTACGAATGCTGATACGTCACCAGCCTGAGTTTCAATGATAGGCAATGCTGTCAATGAACCAGTTTGGCCTTTTACTTCACCGTTAGTATAGCGTTCTACGTACTGCTCATTTACACGAGCCGCACGCTCTAGAAGGCGTGAGTGAAGATAGAATACGTCACCTGGGTATGCTTCACGGCCTGGTGGACGCTTAAGTAGCAATGAAATTTGACGGTAAGCAACAGCTTGCTTAGACAAATCATCATATACGATTAGTGCGTCTTCACCGCGGTCACGGAAGTATTCACCCATTGTACAACCAGAATATGGCGCTAGGAATTGTAGTGCCGCTGACTCAGACGCAGATGCTGCCACAACAATTGTGTGATCCAATGCACCGTGCTCTTCAAGCTTACGTACTACGTTAGCGATTGTAGAAGCCTTTTGGCCTACCGCAACGTATACACACTTAATGCCTGTACCTTTTTGGTTGATGATGGCATCAACAGCCATTGCTGTTTTACCAGTTTGACGGTCACCGATGACAAGCTCACGCTGGCCACGGCCGATTGGGATCATCGAGTCAACAGATTTATAACCAGTTTGTACTGGCTGATCTACTGATTGACGTTCGATAACGCCCGGTGCGATTTTTTCTACTGGTTCAAAACCAGCAGCTTCGATAGCACCTTTACCGTCAATAGGCTCACCTAGTGTGTTTACAACACGACCAAGTAGGTTGTTACCCACTGGTACTTCTAGGATACGACCTGTTGAGTTAACTTTTACGCCTTCTTTAAGGTCTGCGTATGGACCCATAACAACCGCACCTACTGAATCTCTTTCAAGGTTCAATGCGATTGCATAACGATTGCCAGGAAGCTCAATCATCTCACCTTGCATTACATCGGCTAGGCCGTGAATGCGGATAATACCGTCGGTTACACCGACGATGGTGCCTTCATTGCGTGCTTCACTGGTTACATCGAACTGTTCAATTCGTTTTTTGATCAGTTCTGCAATTTCAGTGGAATTAAGTTGCATGCTCTTATCCCCGTTATGCTTGCAACGCGTCTGCGAGACGGTTCAATTTAGATTTCACGGAACCATCAATAACGGTATCGCCGGCTTTAATAACCATACCAGCGACCAGTGCAGGGTCCACGTTACAAATAAGCTTCACTTTACGTGCCAAACGTTTTTCCAGTGATGCAGCAAGATTATCTCGCTGAGCATCTGAAAGCTCAGACGCCGATGTCACTTCAACATCAACTTCTTTGTCGTACTCAAGTTTCATTTCTGTGTACAACTGAGCGATATCAGACATCGCTGGTAAACGCTTATTCTCAGCCAAAACTTTCACAAAGTTTTGACCATGTTCGTCGAGTTGTTCACCACATACGTTGATAAACAAATCCGCTAATTTATCTGCAGCTAGTGCGCCGTTAAGCAAACTGGCTACGGTCTCATTACGGGTGACTTCTGCAGCAAAAAATAACATTTCTTGCCATTGTGCTACGGCGTCACGCTCGACAGCAAAATCGAAAGCTGCTTTTGCGTAGGGGCGAGCAACGGTTGTCAATTCAGACATGGCTCATCTCCCTCTTAAAGCTCAGCGACAAGTTTTTCAACAATGTCGTTTTGAGCGTTAGCATCGATTTCACGTTGAAGAATTTGTTCAGCGCCAGCTACCGCTAGTGCAGAAACCTGCTTGCGCAATTCTTCTTTGGCACGATTACGTTCAGCTTCAATCTCGGCATAACCTTGAGCAATGATCTTCTCACGCTCGGCGTGGCCTTTTTGCGTTTCTTCGTCAACCAATTGGTTGGCGCGCTTTTTAGCCTGCTCGATAATTTCAGCTGCTTGCGCTTTCGCGTCTTTCAATTGCTCAGTGGCTTTCGCTTGAGCTAATTCTAGGTCTTTCTCGGCACGTTCAGATGCTTCCAAGCCATCGGCAATGGTTTTCTGACGTTCTTCGATTGCACCAATTAGTGGAGGCCAAACATATTTCATGCAGAAGCCAACAAAAACGATGAATGCAATCAGTTCGCCGATAAGAGTTAGGTTGATATTCACAACCGATCCTCCTCTATTCGTTGATAACTAATTCGGTGCTTAAACAGCAAACTTTGCGCTTTCAACGAACAATAGGAATAGAGCGATAGCAACACCGATCATCGCGATAGCATCGATTAGACCTGCTACGATGAACATACGTACTTGTAGCTGTGGTGCTAGTTCTGGTTGACGAGCAGAAGACTCTAGGAATTTACCACCCAAAATACCGAAACCGATAGCTGGACCAAGGGCACAAAGACCGATCAGTACGCCAACAGCGATGTACAAGTTACCTAAGATTTCCATAGTTTTTCACCTTTAGTTTTTAAGTTAAAAATTAAAATTACAAATTAATGATCTTCGCTAGCCATGCTCAGATACACGATGGTCAACATCATGAATATGAAGGCTTGCAAAGGAATAACTAGTAAGTGGAATGCCGCCCAAGCGAAGTGAAGCGGAAGCTGCCATAAACCCATTGTGCCGGCGATCAGGATGAAAATAAGTTCACCCGCGTACAAGTTACCGAACAAACGCAGAGACAATGAAAGAGGCTTAGCGATTAGTGATACGAACTCCAAGATAAAGTTAAACCAATATAACCAAGGAGTGTTGAAAGGGTGCGCGTAAAGCTCTTTTAAGAAACCGCCTACACCTTTGATTTTTATTGAGTAGTAAATCATCAAAATGAATACACCCAAAGACAGTGCAAATGTCATGTTTACGTCAGTTGTAGGTACAACCTTCATGTAAACGTGATGCGGGTCATGACCCATTGCAGCGCCGATTTGTTGAGCAATCCAAGGTAGGAAGTCAACAGGAATCAAATCCATCAGGTTCATAAGAAGAACCCAAACGAAGATTGTTAGCGCAAGAGGAGCTATGAGTGCGCTTTTGCCGTGATAAGTACTTTTTACAGTACTATCGACAAACTCGACCACAAGCTCAACCGCAGCTTGCCACTTACCAGGCACGCCAGTAGTTGCTTTCGCTGCTGCTTTACGGAAAAGATATAGGAAAAGAATACCTAAACCCACTGACCACGCAAGGGTATCGACGTGAAGTGCCATAAAGCCTTCACCGACAGAGGCGTTGGTCAAGTGGTGCTGAATGTAACCGCTAATGGTTTGTTCGCCACCAGATGATGCCATTTTTCGTCCCAATTATACAAAGTTAAAAAATCTGTTCGCTGATACTATTTTGCCCCTAAAACAGGACGCTTGTTTATCAGCTATTGGTCGCAATCGTTATTAATTTTTATTGCTTGCGACCTTTAAAAAACATTGTTGGCCATTGCGCCAGTAGGGTAGCAATGTAGCCTAAAACCAGAGGAAGAGGCTCAACCTCTAGTTTTTTGAACACCAGCGCAAACATGAGCATAGTGATCAGTAATTTCAGTGCGGCACCTTTGCGAAAACTTTGCATTATCAACCGGCTTTTTGTCGCACCGACATAGCGAAAAGCGAAAATCGCGAAGACGATACTCGGCACTAAATTACACACCGCACCAATCAGCGCAGTAATACCATGTTGGTAGCCGAGAAAAAGGCCGATAACGATGGCGGCTAACAATCCGACAACCGCCTGAACGATGATAATATCAAGGGCTAATTTGCGTCCTTGATAGGCGATGTGATTAGTAGAGTGCAATTGCAAGCCGTAATTACCTAAAAAAGCGTCAGAAGTATACTGATTCAGTAATATTTTTCAACACAATAACGGTTTATGAAGCTTATTATGAAAATTTACCAATCCAATAACGGTCAACTATTTTTGACAGCAAATCACCAAAGCTCAAATTAACACCAGATAGTACAATAAACCATCAAAAAGTCGCTTTTTTGTTAAATTATTGTATACGGGACAAAATACCGTCGAGTTGGTCGAGATCGTTAAAGTTGATAACCAATTTACCTTTGCCTTTAGCGTTGTGATCAATTGACACGGCCGCCCCCAGAGATTCGGACAAGTTAGTCATCAATCTCTCCACATCAGGGTCAACGGCTTTTTCCGCTTTTGGCTTGGCAGGTTCAAGAAGTTTGCGTACTAATTTTTCGGTGTCGCGAACAGTTAGCCCTTTACCAGAAACGGTTTGCGCCGCTTCAGATTGCGCGTCACCCTCTAGTGCGAGCAATGCCCTAGCATGACCCATTTCGATATCACCATACTCAACTAGCTTTTTAACGTCTTCATTGAGATTGTTCAAACGCAATAAATTGGTCACTGTGGTACGAGACTTTCCAACAGCCTCAGCGACTTCGGCGTGGGTCAGCTCGAACTCAATCATCAAACGGTCTAACGCTTGAGCTTCTTCCATTGCATTTAGATCTTCACGCTGAATGTTTTCAATCAGTGCTATGGCAACTGCAGCTTCGTCGGGGACATCCTTAACGAGGCAAGGTACCACGTCAAGTTGCGCCATTTGCGCCGCTCGCCAACGGCGCTCACCAGCGATGATTTCGTAACTATCTTGGCCAATTGGACGAACGACAATAGGTTGGATAACACCTTGAGAACGGATGGACGACGCCAATTCCTCAAGTGCCTCGGGAGACATATCTTTGCGAGGTTGATATTTACCGGGTTGTAAAAACTCAATAGGTAACTTTTTAAGCTCATTCGCAACAACGGTTGATTCAGGAGATTCAACTTGTTGGTTTTGGGTGGTCTTTTGGCTAGTTGCAAGTAACGCATCTAACCCGCGTCCGAGTCCTCTTTTTTTAGCAGACATATCTTCCTCAAAGCCCTGAAATCAGGTCAATTAACTCGCCATTGCAGGCGAGGGCGTTCGATCTTTGCGACGTAAAATCTCGCCAGCAAGCGCTAAATAAGCCTTGGCGCCAGTAGAAGATTTATCGTAGTACATTGCAGGAGCACCGAAGCTAGGTGCCTCGGCTAGACGAACGTTGCGTGGTATTACTGTTCTGTAGACTTGCTCACCAAAATGACGTTTAAGCTGTTCAGACACATCATTTGCAAGTCGATTACGCGGATCATACATGGTTCTTAACACACCTTCTATCTTAAGATTGGGGTTAACCACGGATGCGAGTTTTTGGATGGTATCCATTAGGGCTGTTAAGCCCTCCAATGCGTAATATTCACACTGCATCGGCACCAACACGGAGTCGGCAGCAGCAAGTGCATTGACAGTAAGTTGATTTAGTGACGGGGGACAATCTATGAATATGTAATCATAGATATTCATGACAGGTTCAAGTGCCGTACGCAATCTCACCTCACGGGCAAACATTTCCATCAGTTTAATTTCTGCGGCCGTCACATCACCATTCGCGGCAATAATGTCGTATTTGCCCGATGTATCTTTAACAATCACATCATCAACTGGCTTATCTTCGATTAACAGCTCGTAACTCGTGGCCGCCACATCGTATTTATCGACACCGCTTCCCATGGTGGCATTACCTTGAGGATCGAGGTCAATAAGCAACACTTTGCGCTTAGTTGCCGCCATAGACGCAGCAACATTGACCGCCGTTGTAGTTTTGCCTACACCGCCTTTTTGATTCGCTATCGCGATAACCTTTGCCACTACGCTTTCCCTTCACACTTTTGTATTTTGACCAAGTGTCTTTCACCTTCGAGGTGCGGTACGTGCAGAGTCGTTATTGACGTGATGTTGAACGCGTCATCTAAGTCAGAGACTTCTTCATCTGGACGTTGACCTTTGAGTGCAAAGAACACTCCATCAAAATCTACCAGATGCTGACACCAGTGCAACATATCTTTTAACGAAGCAAAAGCTCTGCTGAGTACGATATCGTACGGATCCTGCGGCATATGGGCTTCTACGCGTGATTGGATCGGATTGACGTTAGTAAGTGCTAACTCATAAACAACTTGTTTCATGAATCGCACACGCTTTCCCAGACTATCTAGCAACGTAAAATCTTTGTCGGGATGCATAATGGCCAGAGGAATACCGGGTAAGCCAGGCCCAGTCCCTACATCGATAAGTTTTTGACCATCAATGAATGGGGAAACAGCTAAAGAGTCCAATATGTGTTTCACCATCATTTGCTCAGGATCGCGAACAGAGGTGAGATTGTAAGCTTTGTTCCATTTGTTCATTAGGAGAACATAGGACACAAGTTGCGTGATCTGGCGTTCAGACAGCTCAATCGCCATGTCTGCAACACCAGCACAAAGAATATCAGTTAATTTTTGTTGTTCTGTGGTCATGCCGTTTTCAGTTCGTGTTTTCTCAACAAGCCATGCTTTTTCAAATAAACCAAGAGCAGAGAGATTGCCGCCGGTGTGATACCTGAAATACGCGACGCTTTTCCTATGGTTTCAGGGCGTGCATCGGTGAGTTTTGCTACCACTTCATTTGAAAGCCCCGATATTTTACTGTAATCGAAGTCAACTGGCAGCAAGGTATTTTCATGGCGCTGTGCTTTGGCAATTTCATCCATTTGGCGAGCAATGTATCCAGCATACTTGATCTGAATTTCAACCTGTTCTGCAGCAATCGGATCCTCTAGGCCAGGACCCAACGCAGGAATTGACATTAGAGAGTCATAGGTCATTTCAGGTCGTCTAATGAGCTCTTCAAGTGAGTGCTCTCTACTGACTGGATTTTTCAGTTTGGGATTGAGTTCATCAACAGCCACATGATCAGGGTGAATCCATTGGCCTCGCAAGCGCTGCAACTCAGATTCTACCGCACTCATTTTGTCATTGAATGCCGCCCAACGCGCATCATCAACCAAGCCAACTTCTCGACCAATTGCGGTCAAACGGCTATCGGCATTGTCTTCGCGCAGTAACAAACGATACTCAGCTCTACTCGTAAACATGCGGTAAGGTTCTTTTGTCCCCATTGTTGCTAGATCGTCAATCAATACACCCATGTAAGCCTGATCGCGACGCAAAATGAGTGGATCTTTATCTTGAACTTGCAGCGCAGCGTTGGCCCCCGCGATCAAGCCTTGTGCTCCAGCCTCTTCATAACCTGTTGTGCCATTGATCTGACCGGCAAAGAACAAACCGTCAATGAACTTGGTTTCCAATGTTTGTTTCAAGTCTCGAGGGTCAAAGAAATCGTACTCAATCGCATAACCCGGTCTAACGATATGGGCGTTTTCAAAACCTCTAATAGAGCGTACCAATGCCATTTGAACATCGAAAGGCAAACTAGTAGAGATGCCGTTAGGATACACCTCCATACTATGCAGCCCCTCTGGCTCGACAAAGATCTGGTGAGAAGATTTGTCAGCGAAGCGCATAATCTTATCTTCGATGGAAGGGCAATAGCGTGGACCAACCCCTTCAATTACACCGGTATACATCGGTGAACGATCTAAACCACCTCGGATGATGTCATGTGTACGTTCATTGGTGTGAGTGATGTAGCAAGGGATCTGCTGCGGATGCATGTCTCGCGATCCCATGAAAGAAAACACAGGTACAGGATCATCTCCCGGTTGCGGTTGCATCACAGAAAAATCTAAAGTTCTAGCATCTAATCGCGCGGGTGTGCCCGTTTTTAATCGGTCAACCCTAAATGGCAATGCACGTAATCTTTCAGCAAGTGCAATAGAAGGGGGATCTCCAGCACGGCCGCCTTTGTAGTTTTCTAAGCCAATATGAATCGTACCGCCTAAGAAAGTCCCTACGGTAAGCACGACAGACTTTGCCTTAAATTTCAACCCCATCTGTGTAACAACACCAGTTACGCGATCATTTTCAACAATAAGATCATCACAGCTTTGCTGGAAGACGGTTAGATTTTCTTGAGTTTCAACGATTTGCCTGATTGCATTGCGATACAAAGTTCTGTCTGCTTGCGCTCTTGTCGCTCTAACTGCAGGACCTTTACTCGAGTTTAGGGTCCTAAATTGGATCCCACCTTTGTCGATCGCAAGCGCCATCGCACCACCAAGTGCATCAATTTCCTTTACTAAATGTCCTTTGCCAATACCACCGATAGCTGGGTTACAAGACATTTGTCCAATGGTCTCCATATTGTGCGTCAACAATAGAGTTGAAACACCCATGCGAGCAGAGGCAAGAGCTGCCTCGGTTCCAGCGTGACCACCGCCTACGACAATGACGTCAAATTCTTGTTGATAAAACATGGCTACCTCATCACTACAAAGGAAAATACAACAGGCCCAAAGAAAAAAGGGCGCGTATTTTATCTGAGTTATTGGCTAATGGGAATGGTTAAATTTTCCGCAATTATACTCTAGATGTAGAACTCGATCGCGCTTAATTAAATTAAGGATCTTTAAAGATCTTTTATTTTTATATTTATTAAGCTAACGATCTTTTGTGTATAACAGTATTTTTAATATATAAAACATAAGGTTATAGCGATAATAAGTAGTGGAATAAGGGATCGGTAACAGGGGATCTATCCTGTGAATATATTGGGTATTTATCCACATGACGAATTAAGACGAAATGTATCCCGATCCTGATCAAAGGTTATACACAAGTGATCTGCAGATCATATCCACATGCTTGATCAATTTGTGATCCGGCTGGGGATAAATTGGTGATTAATTTTTTAGGTCTACGCGGAAAAGCCCGTATTACGCGGGCTTCAAATTTGATCGCTTGTGGATTAATTTTTTTCAACGCGTACACTACCACCTGAAGTATGCAGTTTTAATTTGGGACCACCGCCATTGATCTCGCCGCGAATAGATTGTTTTTTTACACGTCCATCCACATCAAATTCGCTTCTGACTCGTCCTCCACTGGTTGATGCATCAAGATCAACACTAATATCGGATGGTAATTTAGCGGTAATCGAACCGCCTGATGTAGTTAAACTAGCGTCTTGTTGGGGTTGTTGAGCGAAAATTACACTAATACTACCGCCTGATGTATGAGCATCGATTTCGCCAGCAATAGATTCGGTTTTTATTGAACCACCTGACGTATGTAAATTGACGTCGCCTTCTACATCGCCAATAGAAATTGATCCGCCTGACGTATTAGCATCGATAGTGCCTATTAGATCGTCGATTCTGATGCTACCACCCGCCGTCATTACTTCAATATCGTATTCTTTTGGCACCGTGATATAGAACTTTACCTTTAGATTGTTCCAGCCACTTGCATTGTCTCTTTCACCTCGGATCTCCAAACCTCGGCTACTTTCATCAAAGGTTACTTCAAATTCGTCTGCATCTCGGCCATTGATTTCAACGTCAACTTTGATTTCGTCACGGTTGTGAGTATCAATGTCGATACTTCCTGAATCCGTCTTTAGATAGAGTCTGTCGCCGGGATCGGCTTCAAATTGGCGTTCTATGCTCTCGGCGTTTGCAAAACTTGTGGCAAGTAAAGTGAGTGCTGCAACAGCAGTAAATTTGTTAAGTGACATAACATTCTCCTTGGGGTTATGAATGCTATGTCGCAGTGTAGTAAAAAAAGGTTTAAAAGGTGGGAAAAATTATCTTACTTGGTTTGGCTGGTATCGCGGTTTTATATCTGTCGCTTCAGCTTCGGTAGTTTGCAATCCTTCACGGCGACTTGGACCTGAAAACTTGACGCGGTAGGTGTCATATTCTTTGATGGACTCGAAACAATAGCGGCCCAGTGCGTGTTCTAATTCAGCCAAGTTGTGATTAGTGATCATGATACAGTTTTTCTTATCTACTAAGCGTTGACGCAGCAAATTGCCTAACCAACTCTGTGTGTTTTTCTTCAGTACAGTTTCATTCACACACACTTCGTCTAGGATGAGCAGATCGACATCCAAAAGCTCTTCATAGGCTTCTCTAAACCGCTGGCTAATATTATCTTGTGCATTGTAGTCATAAGAATGGAATCGCATTTCCAGCAGGCTAGAGAGTTGCCTGTAGAGCACAGTTACCTCGAACTGCTCTATCAACTGGTGCGCGATCGCTCCGGCTATGTGCGATTTCCCTCTTCCGTAATCACCGTAAAACAACATCATGTGAGATCCACTCTGACGCCAAGCTACGTCGTTGTGAGCGTGTATAAACGAGTCTGCAATGCTGACCGCTTCCATTACATCTTCACTGTCGACGATAAGGTTATCAAAGGTCCATTTGGGATTTAGATCTGAGCGGCCATGAATGGACGTGATACGCTCCTTTTTGGTTGCCTGTTGGAGTTGCCTTACATCGCTATTGGCTTGCTGTTCATATTGCTTCTTCATAGTCTGATAATCTATGTATTCATCATCAGCCTGTACTTTCTTGCCCATCGCTCTGGCAAGATCCTCAATACGTTTTTTGATTGAATCCATAATTGAACCTGTAATCAGTCTATTTTTTTCGTTGTTTACTAGCGTATTTTTCAACGAGTTTACGCGCATTTTCATCGACTTCAATAGAAGCGGTAGGGCTAACGACCTGAGTCCCGACTTGTTTTTGGGGTGTCATGCCGATTGCGGTACGTTGGCGCTTTATGTGTTGGGCAAATTTTTGAGTCCATTGAAACTGGGTATATTGAGTAATTGGACGACCGAGCCAATAGGCAATAAACTCGCCCAGCTCTTCTTTTGAATACTCGCCGTCGATAATGCCAAGAAGCTGCGATAACTCTATAAATAAAGATTCATCTGGTTGCCAGCGCATTGTCATTGCATTGTGTGACTGGTGTAACGTTTCAAATTGGTTATGAGTGTCTAACATTAGTGGTAGAAACACTGCTACACCATTGAGAGACTGGTCGAAGTCTGTCTCTGACGAGAGTGAAATTAAATCCTGCTGCTCTAGCTCTCTCAAAAGCTCGTTTATTTCTCTACCTCGGCTATAGGTGTCTTTGCCACCGTTGAGCAATGCAATCATTGATTTGTAGTTGATGGGAGGCGTGCTAGCGGTCGCAGGATCTGCAAATGGCCTAAGGCCCAAGCAGTACAAGACTCTTGCGTCATTTGATAGGGGTTTAGTGAGCGCCTCGTATTCAGCTTTTGAGTACATGTTTAGCTGATCTGGTCGGTTAACCATTCAACGGCTACATCTTCTGGGATAGGGTGCTGTAGTACGTCTATATGTAGAGGTGTTGCAAGTAACCTAGCCCCTTGCTGCTTAATCGTGTTTTCAATTGTCATAGCGCCAAAGCAAAAGGTATCGTAACTACTGTCACCAAGCCCAACGACAAATGCGTTGATTCCAGATAGATCTGCCTGCTGTAATTGTTTGTGAAACGGCTCTATGTTGTCTGGCAAATCACCGGCACCATGTGTTGAAGTACAGATAATCCAAGTACTTTCCATATTGGCTTGTTCAAGGTTTGGCGTCAGTTGAATATCAACGCTATCGCCATTGTTCTTTATGGTATCTGCCAACGCATCAGCAACGTATTCCGAAGCGCCTAATACTGAACCAACGAAAATAGAATAGTGGTTAGCCATGTTTATTTACCAATGCAAAATGAAGAAAAAATACGGCCTAACAGGTCGTCGGAAGTAAATTCACCAGTGATTTCAGACAATGCGTGGTGGGCAAGACGTAGCTCTTCAGCAAGTAATTCGCCTGCTAGGCTATCGTGAAGTTGCTGGTTGCCAATATCCAAGTGATTTTCCGCTTGTTTTAACGCATCTAAATGACGACGTCTCGCTATGAATTGACCCTCTGTGGTTGCCTCTAAGCCCATTACGTCTGCTAAATGTTGCTTGAGTATATCGATACCATCTAACGTGTCGGCTGACAAACTGATTACGGTAAAGTCGCCGTGAAGCGATGTCACTGTGTTAAGAATGGCGGCTTCACCTGTTTGGTCAACTTTGTTTTTAATCACAGTAACAGGCATGCCTTTTGGCAACTTTTCCATAAAGTCCGGCCAAATGTCATATGGGTCAATAGTTGACGTTTCTGTACTGTCTACAACGAATAAAACACGATCGGCTTCATTGATTGCTTGCCAAGCGCGTTCAATACCAATTTGCTCTACTTTATCTGGGGATTCACGTAAACCCGCGGTATCAATGATGTGCAATGGCATACCATCAATGTTGATATGTTCTTTTAGCACATCACGAGTTGTCCCCGCGATATCGGTAACGATAGCGCTATCTTTACCGGCAAGCGCATTGAGCAAACTTGATTTTCCTGCGTTAGGTTTGCCCGCAATAACCACTTGCATACCTTCTCTTAGCAGAGAGCCTTGTTGTGCCTGTTTTTGTACTTGGCACAAAGTGCTGATGATTTGTGCTAGGTCTTTTGCGACTTTACCATCAGACAAGAAATCAATTTCTTCATCTGGGAAATCAATTGCCGCTTCAACATACATTCGCAAGTGGATAATTTCGTCAGATAATGCCTGAATTTTGTGGGAGAATTCCCCTTGTAACGAGCGCAATGCACTCTTCGCCGCTTGTTTTGAACTCGCATCAATCAAGTCGGCAATGGCTTCTGCTTGTGCTAAATCGAGTTTGTCGTTGAGAAAGGCTTGCTCGCTAAACTCCCCTGGGTTTGCCAAGCGAACTCCATCAATTGCAAGCACAGCATCAATCAGCATATCCATGACGACCTGACCACCATGACCCTGCAATTCGAGCACATCCTCCCCGGTAAAGGAGTGAGGAGCAACAAATTGAATCGCCAGGCCTTGGTCTACAAGGGTGTTTTCTGCATCATAAAAACCAGTGTAAGTAGCGATTCTGGGCTTTAGTTCAGTTTTTAGGACGTGTTTAGCCACGTTTGTAGCGAGTGGTCCACTGATTCTAACTATACCCACACCGCCACGACCCGGGGCAGTGGCTTGGGCGACGATGGTATCAGTGGCCAGAGATGCTGTTTCTTGCATAAATGAATATATTTAGTCTCTGAAGTTGTTAAATTGAAACGGTTGTCCAAGTTCAGCCGTTTTCACTAGTGAGATTACTTCTTGTAGGTCGTCGCGCTTTTTACCCGTTACTCTAAGCTGGTCGCCTTGAATTGAGGTTTGTACTTTGATTTTTGCGTCTTTGACCATTTTCACGATTTTCTTCGCAACGGCTTGTTCAATACCTTCTTTAAAACCAATAGATTGACGGAATATTTTTCCGTGATGGGTTGGCTTTTGAACATCCAACGCTGAGGTATCAAGGTTTCGTTTCGCACAAGCATTGCGGAACATGGATTCCATTTGCTGCAACTGAAATTCAGCTTCAGCAGACATAAGTACAGCTTTATCTTTGAATTCAAAGCTGGCTTCAACGCCTCTAAAATCAAAACGTGTGCTTAATTCTCGTTCTGCGTTTTGAGTGGCATTGCGAACTTCTTCCATATCGAGTTCGGAAACAATATCAAATGATGGCACAGTCGTGTCCTCGTAATGATGAATCAGCCCGCATATAGCGGGCTGATTGGTGAAACATGAGTTTATGATGTTTTTATGCCGCGCTTTTCCATCGAGGCATATATCATTTTAGCTTGTATCAGCGTAATTACGTTACTGACTAACCAGTAAAGTACCAGACCGGCAGGGAAGATGAAGAAGAATGCACTCATCATTACCGGCATCCATTGCATGATTTTTTGCTGCATTGGATCTGTGATGGTATTTGGTTGTAACTTTTGCAGTAACCACATACTCGCTCCTGTGAGTATAGGCAACACATAGTATGGGTCTTTCACTGATAAATCCGTGATCCACAGCGCAAAGTCAGCATGACGCAGTTCAACACTTTCGAGAAGTACCCAATACAATGCTAAGAAAATTGGCATTTGCAGTAGTAACGGTAGACAACCGCCCATAGGGTTTACTTTTTCTTTCTTGTAGAGCTCCATCATCGCTTGAGACATTTTTTGTCTATCGTCGCCAAAACGTTCTTTTAGCTGCTGCATTTTTGGCGCAAGGTTTCGAAGCTTAGCCATTGATTCGTACTGCTTCTTAGTCAATGGATACATGAGTCCTTTCACGATAATCGTGATAAGAATAATCGCTACACCCCAGTTGGTAACAAAGCCTTGGATCAGTGTCAGTAAAGAGAATAAGAATTGTGATATGAACCAAAGGAAACCGTAATCAACCGTTAAATCCAAGCCTCGCGCTAACTGCTTCAGAGCTTCCTGATCTTTTGGTCCTAAATATAAAACGCTACCGACAGTAGCGGTATCACCAGCATTCACAGCAAAGCTTGGACCCGTGTATCCAATATACGCATTTTGGTTGGTCGCTTTGGAATACAATTGATTGGTTTCTTGTTGAGGTGGAATCCATGCAGAAACGAAATAGTGTTCTAGCATGCCTACCCAACCGCCTACCGTTGTCTCTTTTAGATCTTCGTCTTCGATCTCATCAAAAGGATACTTTTCGTAACGCTCATCTTCGGTTGAATACGCTGCACCTCGGTAGGTCGGCATAAACATGCTACCTTCCGGTTGATTCATGGTTTGTTTTAGTTGGGCATACTGAGCAAATTGTGCCGCTGACGAAGTCTGGTTCTCAATGGCGTAGGTGACTTCTATGTCGTGACGGCCGCGGGTAAAAGCGAACGTTTTTGTGACCTTGAGGCCATCAGCATTTTGCCAACTCAGTGGTACGCGAAGTGTATCGCCTTCAAGTTCAAACGACGACGCTGTTGCCGAATAACGAGGGCGACCAGCGGCACTGGCGTCAGGCCCATTTTTGCCGACTAAACCGCTTTGTGCGATGTAGAGACCATCGTTAGGACGTAATAAGCTAAAGGTTTCTTCTGAGCCTTGTTCCAGCGGAAATTGGCTTAAATTTGCTTTTATGACATCGCCACCAACCAAATCAATGACAACATCAAGTGTATCGGTTTTGACTTCCACGGTGCGTGAATGTTGTGGGGCGGTGTTTGTTGCCAATGGTACTGAGTCAGTTGCGACTGGCACTTCACCGCTTGTGGATGAAGATGTGACTGGTACGTCTGCAGCTGAGGGCACACCCTCGGCTGTTGGGTCAAAGGTTTGCTGCTCAATTGGTTCAGCGACAGGCTGTACACCATAGTCCAAATGCCATTGTTGCCAGAGTAAGTAACTCACGATGGCCAGGCCTATAATCAGAAAACTGCGTTGCGATTCCATAGAGGTCTCTTTACTTTAGATGTTTATTTTCGTGTTTTTCCGGTACTGGATCATACCCACCCGGATTTAGTGGGTGGCATTTTAATATGCGTTTAATCGATAACCAACCGCCAATTAGCAAACCATGTGTTTTTAATGCGTCCATCGCGTAATAAGAACAAGATGGATGAAATCGACATTTTGGCCCTAGCATGGGGGATAGCGTTAACTGGTAAATTTTTATTAGCACCAAAGGTACTAATATAATTACTTTTCGCAGCGCTTTGCTAACTTTTTCCATTGCTTATCCAAAATAGTGAATATTTCTTGATTGGACAGTTTATCAGCACCAGATTTACCGACAACAACGATGTCGATATTTGGCAGCGCTGATTGTTTGTGTCGAAAACTTTCCCGAATTAGACGCTTTAGGCGATTTCTATCATGTGCTTTGCGAATTCGTTTTTTAGCAAGGGTGATTCCAAGACGTGGTTTATCTTCAGAGTTTTTTCTTGCAAGAAGCGTAAATGCGGGAGATACAGCAGGAATGGCGTCGTTAAAGACAAAAGTAAAGTGGGAGGGAGTTAGCAGTCGCAACTCCCTAGAAAATGCTTTTTCACCCACTTTGGGGGATACTTCCATTAAGCAGAAAGGCGAGCGCGACCTTTTGCACGGCGTGCAGCTAGTACTTTACGACCATTTTTAGTCGCCATACGAGCACGGAAACCGTGTGAACGCTTACGCTTTAAGTTGCTCGGTTGAAATGTTCTTTTCATGACCAAAGTCTCACTTATAAGAGGTTAAACACAGGCTTTAGATGAGTTAGCAACTGGTCAAGTATCACAGTAATACGTTCACTCAAAATCGACGCCCATCTAAAAGGACGCTGAATTCTAGAGATCAATAGCCTTGATGTCAACGAAAATGGGCGATAAAAGTACAATTTATTGGTCTAAATGACGATAACGTCTATCGTACCCTGTGAATAAATCGTAATGTCAAGATAAAATATCCACAGGAACATAAAAAATTAGCGAAAATTTACGCAAAAAAAGCGTGATCTCAAGCGATTGATCGTGTATGGGTTGTGGTCTTAAGTTGATCATAAGTTTTCTTTATTACCTTTTATAACCAATAAAAACGTGGGCTGCGTCAAAAGATCTTAGCGATCAGTCTAGATCGGGATTGCGTTTTATTGGATAAGATCGGATAATCCACAGCTCAGTAAAATAAATATAAACATCGCTACATTCTACCGACAAAGACGGCTCTTATTCATCATCACAATATCCTAGTATTGTGTGCTCGTTTTTCATTATTAAAGGTAAACTTAGCGAGTATCGGAGCGACTTTTTCTTATGTCTATATGGAATCTTTGCCTAGAAAGATTAAGGCAAGAACTGCCTACACAGCAGTTTAGTATGTGGATAAGGCCGCTTTCCTCAGAACAAGACGAATCTTCAGTTACATTGTATGCGCCCAATCGTTTTATTTTGGATTGGGTGAGAGACAAATATCGAGATAAAATTACGCAACTATTCGTTGAGTTTGCAGGGGCTAATGCGCCGCAGTTACGACTAGAAGTAGCGTCCAAACAAACATTGGCGACAAAATCTCAGGCGCCGGCTTCCTCTGAGCAAAATTCTCCGTTAAATGAATCTGTTAGACCTCCTGGGTTACAAATGGGTCAGGTACCGCCGCAAGTCACACCTAAACCAGTAACGGTCGCGAACGCCATTACGCCTATTCCTGAAGGGGCTAAACACAAAAGTAATATCAACCCTACGTACCAGTTTGATAACTTTGTTGAGGGTAAATCGAACCAACTTGCGCGCGCTGCAGCAACGCAGGTCGCAAATAATCCTGGTGGTTCATACAATCCACTGTTTATTTACGGCGGGACAGGTCTAGGTAAAACCCACTTATTACATGCGGTTGGTAACGGCATCATTGCCAACAAAGAGAACGCGAAGATTGTTTATATGCATTCAGAACGTTTCGTTCAGGACATGGTAAAAGCACTACAGAATAACGCGATTGAAGATTTCAAGCGTTTCTATCGTTCTGTCGACGCTTTGCTAATTGATGATATTCAATTTTTTGCTAATAAAGAGCGGTCGCAAGAAGAGTTTTTCCATACTTTTAACGCACTGCTTGAAGGCAACCAGCAAATTATCCTTACATCGGATCGTTACCCCAAAGAAATTGACGGCGTTGAAGATCGTTTAAAATCTCGCTTCGGTTGGGGCTTAACTATAGCAATAGAACCACCTGAATTAGAAACGCGAGTAGCCATTCTTATGCGCAAAGCGGCAGAGAATAAAATCCACCTGCCAAATGAAGTAGCGTTTTTTATTGCCAAACGATTGCGTTCAAATGTCCGCGAATTAGAAGGGGCGTTGAACCGCGTTATTGCGAATGCGAATTTTACGGGTAGGCCAATAACGATTGATTTCGTGCGTGAAGCGCTAAGAGATTTGTTAGCGCTACAAGAGAAACTGGTAACAGTCGACAACATTCAAAAAACAGTTGCCGATTATTACAAAATAAAAGTATCAGATATCCTGTCTAAACGTCGTAGTCGAAGTGTTGCAAGACCTCGACAAGTTGCGATGGCACTAGCCAAAGAACTGACGAATCACAGCCTTCCAGAACTTGGCAATGCGTTCGGTGGCAGAGACCACACAACCGTTTTGCACGCTTGTCGAAAAATAGAGCAGCTAAGAGAAGAAAGTCATGATATAAAAGAGGACTATAAGAACCTCATCAGGACTTTATCGTCATAGTATCATTCGTTGACGATTCCATCGGAAAAAGAGAACGAGGAACGATGAAATTTTCTATCAGTCGTGAGAAATTTTTACAGCCTTTGCAGTTAGTTTCTGGAGCTGTAGAGCGCAGGCACACCTTACCCATCCTTTCCAACGTACTGATCAAAGTGAGTGAAGACGCACTTTGGTTAACCGGTACGGATCTTGAGGTAGAACTTATCTCAAGTACAAAATTAGAAGGTGAGTTTGAAGAGGGCGAAATTACCGTCCCAGCAAAGAAACTGTTTGATATCTGTCGTGGGATTTCTGACGGTACTGATATTCAGTTTTCATTAGATAATAACAAAGCCGTTATTCGCGCTGGTAGGGGTCGATATACGTTATCGACATTGAGTGCGTCAGATTATCCCAATCTTGAAGACTGGGAAGGCGAAGTTGAGTTCGAATTGTCTAGTTCTGAATTAAAGCGCTTGATTGATAGTACATCTTTTTCCATGGCGCAACAGGACGTCCGTTACTATCTCAATGGCATGTCACTTGAGACCGAAGAGAACTTGGTTCGGACCGTTGCCACTGACGGTCACCGGTTAGCTTTGTGTCGGATGCCATATACTGCTGCAACACTACCTACACGCCAAGTGATTATTCCTCGCAAAGGTGTGCTGGAGATTTCACGTCTTATTGGTAACGAAGATGACAAGCAGTTAAAAATTCAAATTGGTGCTAACCACTTACGAATGTTTTCTACTGACTTTATTTTTACAAGTAAGCTAGTCGACGGTCGTTTCCCTGATTATCGCCGAGTTCTCCCCAAAGACAGTGATAAAGAAATTGTTGCGAGTAAAGCGGTACTAAAAGAAGCGTTTTCACGAGCTGCTATATTGTCTAATGAAAAATTCCGCGGTGTTCGTCTTAACTTGTCATCAGGCGAATTGAAGATAACTGCAAATAACCCAGAACAAGAAGAAGCCGAAGAAATCGTAGATGTTAACTATCAAGGTGACGACTTAGAGATTGGGTTCAATGTCGCGTATTTGATAGACGTATTGAACGCGTTAGGTATTAATGATGTTCAAGTAAGTTTGTCTGACTCTAACTCCAGTGCCTTGATCCAGGACGCGAAAGACGACGCAGCACTATATGTCGTTATGCCAATGCGCTTGTAGCCTTGATCTTCTTACCCACTACGACAATAAGTATGTAGTGGGTAAGTGTCACTTCGCACCATCCACATTCTTGTTTTCCTCCAGCCTGTTTATCGAAAGGTTTTTAGTCTCATGAGACTGGATAAGATCCAGATAGCTGAATTTAGAAACCTAAAGTCGGTTGATCTAGCACCTTCATCAGAACTGACAGTCATTACCGGCAAAAATGGCAGCGGTAAATCGTCGTTAATGGAAGCGATTTTTTATTTAGGTTTTGGTCGTTCTTTCAGGACTAACAAGCATAAGGTAGTGATAAACCACGAAGCTGACAATTTTAGCGTATTTGCACTGTGCAGTGATTCACAGGGAAAGCAGCTTAAGTTGGGTTTGAACAGAAACCGTCAAGATGAGTTTGTATGCAGTATTAATGGTGAACGTTCTAGCAGGTTAACAGACTTGGTCAGTTTGTTACCAATACAATTATTTACCCCCCAAAGCACAGACCTTATTTTGGGTTCTCCAGCAGAGCGTCGGCGATTCGTAGATTGGGGTGTGTTTCACGTGGAACATTCTTTCAATAGTATATTTCAGATGTACTCACGATTGCTGAAACAACGCAATGCAGCATTAAGAATTGCTGACAATCCGTCTGCAGAAAATATCCCATATTGGAGCGCTCAGATGGCGCTATACGGAGAAAAAGTAAATAGCCTTAGGGACGACTATATAAATGCGTTAAAATCGTGTTTTAATGCTATTTGTAGCGAATTTCTACCTGAGTTTTCCCTAGAAATTTCGTATTATAGGGGTTGGGAAAAAGACACTGAGCTTTTGGAGTCTATCAATAAAAAATCTGCCTATGATCACAAGGTTGGTTTTACTTCGGTGGGCCCCCACAAGGCAGATTTAAAATTTAAAGTTGATGGTGTTAACGCACAAGAGGTACTGTCTCGAGGTCAATTGAGAATGGCCGTTGCGGCCTTGCAATTGGCCCAAACCAAACTCTTGTACGAGACAAAGGACAGACAGAGTATTTTTTTATTGGATGATGTCGGCGCTGAACTAGATATCGAAAAACGTGAACGTTTTATAGATGGTTTGTTATCCATGAGAACTCAGGTTTTTGTAACCGCAATAGAATCTGAGCAGCTAGATTTTATAAAAAAATATAAAAATATAAAAATGTTTCACGTGGAACATGGCCACGTGACCGAGGAGTAAAAGCAAGTTATGTCAGAGCAGAACAATTATGACTCATCGAGTATCAAGGTACTTAAAGGCCTTGATGCGGTACGAAAACGCCCAGGAATGTACATTGGTGATACAGACGATGGAACGGGTCTTCACCACATGGTTTTCGAAGTGGTTGATAACTCAATTGATGAAGCATTGGCTGGTCACTGCTCGGAAATCACCGTTCAAATCCATACAGATGGCTCAGTATCAGTTTCAGATGATGGCCGAGGTATTCCTACAGAAATGCACCCGGAAGAGGGCGTTTCTGCAGCCGAAGTTATCATGACAGTTCTTCACGCTGGCGGTAAATTCGATGATAACTCATATAAAGTTTCTGGCGGTCTCCACGGTGTTGGTGTGTCAGTGGTTAATGCACTTTCAAGCAAGCTTAAACTGCGTATCCGTCGTGACGGTAAAACTCATGAACAAGAATACCAACATGGCGTACCACAGCAGCCATTAGCTGTAATTGGTGAGACTGATAAAACGGGTACTAGCGTTCGATTTTGGCCAAGTGGCGATACCTTTTCAGATACACTATTTCATTATGATATTTTGGCTAAGCGCCTCCGTGAATTGTCATTTTTGAACTCTGGAATTTCAATCAGGCTAAAAGATGAACGTGATGGTAAAGAAGATCTCTTTATGTATGAAGGCGGTATTCAAGCGTTTGTCGAATATCTGAATCAGAACAAGACACCTGTTCATCAATCCGTTTTCCACTTTACATCTGAACGTGAAGATGGCATCTCAGTAGAAGTTGCAATGCAGTGGAATGATGGTTTCCAAGAGAATATTTTCTGCTTTACAAATAATATCCCACAGCGAGATGGTGGTACTCACCTTGCTGGTTTTCGTGGTGCGTTAACACGTACTCTTAATTCCTATATGGAAAAAGAAGGCTTAAATAAAAAGGCTAAAACTAACGCGAGTGGTGACGATGCTAGGGAAGGGATTACGGCAGTCATTTCAGTTAAAGTCCCTGATCCTAAGTTCTCATCACAAACAAAAGACAAGCTGGTATCTTCAGAAGTTCGCCCTGCGGTTGAGTCTGCTATGAATGAAAAGTTCTCTGATTTCCTTCTTGAAAATCCTTCAGAGAGTAAAATTATCGCGGGTAAAATTATTGATGCTGCTCGAGCTAGAGAGGCAGCACGAAAAGCGAGAGAAATGACGCGTCGTAAAGGAGCGTTGGACCTAGCGGGCTTACCCGGTAAGTTGGCGGATTGCCAAGAAAAAGATCCTGCATTCAGTGAATTGTATATAGTGGAGGGTGACTCCGCCGGCGGTTCTGCAAAACAAGGTCGTAATCGGAAAAACCAAGCTATCTTGCCACTGAAAGGTAAGATATTGAACGTTGAAAAAGCGCGCTTCGATAAAATGCTGTCGTCGCAAGAAGTCGCGACATTAATTACTGCATTGGGTTGTGGTATTGGTCGTGATGAATATGACCCTGAGAAATTGCGTTATCACAGCATTATTATCATGACCGATGCCGATGTCGATGGTTCACACATTCGTACCCTTCTACTGACGTTCTTCTACCGTCAAATGCCAGAACTCATTGAACGTGGTTACGTTTATATTGCCCAACCACCGCTTTACAAAATTAAAAAGGGTAAGCAAGAGCAATATTTGAAAGATGATGACGCTTTGAATAACTACCTAACCAACATTGCCGTAACTAACGCGTCACTTCACACAAGTGTTGATGCACCAGGCATTAGTGGTGTAGCGCTAGAAAACCTTGTACTTCAGTACCAATCTACTGAGACGATGATTAAGCGTATGCATCGCTTGATGCCTGAAATGTTGCTTAATAAGCTTATTTACTCAGACATTCTCACTTTGGATTCTCTAAAAGATGAGAGCGTACTGGCCAGTATTGCGCAGAAGCTTGTAGACGAACTGACTGAGCAAGAGAGCGATGGCGCTACCTATCGTTTTGAAGTTGCCAAAAACGAAGAAACAAGCGACTTCTTAATCAAGTTGATTACTCGAGTGCATGGTATCGACTATGAGTATAAATTAGACCACGACTTCGTTGATTCAAATGAATATAAGAAAATCAGTGAGCTCAATGGCGCTATCAATAATATGATGGAAGCGGGGGCTTATATACAACGTGGTGAACGTAAGGAACATGTGGATTCTTTTAAAGCTGCGCTTGACTGGTTAATGACGGAAGCAAAACGCGGTCAATACGTCCAACGTTATAAGGGATTGGGCGAAATGAACCCTGACCAACTCTGGGAGACAACGATGGACCCGACTAGCCGTCGTATGCTTCAAGTGACGATAGAAGATGCAATTGCGTGTGACCAACTGTTTACGACACTGATGGGTGATCAGGTCGAGCCAAGAAGAGAGTTTATTGAATCGAATGCCTTGAACGTTGAAAACTTAGACGTATAGCGAAATCGATATCGAGAGACAAAAAAAGCCACCTGATTAGGTGGCTTTTTTATTAACGCTTGGATATTACCAACATCAACTCGTTCCCTGACGCGTTGTTTACGGTAAAACGATAAATCGCTGTTTTGTCGGGTGTAAATTGCAGGTTACTACTGTCAGCCCCGCAAACAATATAAGTCGCTTCGGCTTGAAGCGCTTTTTGTCCTTGATACTTTGCACCACAGCTTTGGGCAGGGGTCCAATTAAAGTCTGACAACTTGAAGTCATAAGGTTGGCCATCCGCTATAAGCTCTAGCTCAACATACCACCCCTGACTACCTGCTTTAAACTTATGGGTCTCACGGGCCTCCCACCAATTGAAAATTCCTCTCAAATACAGATTTTCAAACTCTATCGCTGGTGCAGTTTCGGGTAAAGGTAAAACCGACCTGAAACCTTGTGAACTACAAGCAGTTAACATTAAACAGCAAACTGCCAATCCGAATTTTTTAAGTGCCACTATTTTTTACCTTGCAATAAAAAGCCCATTCGAGATGGGCTTTTCTACTAACCTAGTTGTAATTGCGATAACTATTTCGCTAACAAAGAGATATCAGCCGTTAATAAGAAAAGTTGCCTCAAAAGACTTAATAAGGCAAGTCTATTCTTTCTAACTTCTACGTCTTCATCCATAACCATTACATTATCAAAGAAGTCATCAATAACGTTTCTAAGGGTTGCTAGAGACGATAATACTTCTTTGTAATGACGTTCGTTGGCATTCTTAGTAACTTCGCTTTCAGAGGCTCTCAGAGCCTTATACAAGGCCGATTCTTGAGGCAGGCTGAATTTACTTTCATCAACGACGCTACCTTGAACATCCGAAGAATTTTTAGCAAGAATATTGGCAACACGTTTGTTCGCAGCTGCTAATGCTTCTGCCGCTTCCAATGTTTTAAATTCACTAACTGCACTGACTCGGGCGTCGAAGTCGGCCGGTGAAGTAGGGCGGCGAACCGCAACAGATTGGATAACGTCGGCACTGACGCCTTGGTCTTGAAGAAGTGCATTGAATCGACCCAATACAAAATCCACTACCTGTTGCTGTACATTTTCCGCAGTGAGTTTACCGGCGTATACGTCAATGGCTTTTTTCACTAACTCTTCAAGATCGAGCGAGAAGTTTTTCTCGACAATGATCCTTAACACACCGATAGCTGCGCGACGTAAAGCAAATGGGTCCTTATCACCTTTAGGTACTTGTCCAATACCAAAGATGCCCACTAATGTGTCGAGCTTATCTGCCAGAGCTACTGCGCTACTCTCGTCTGCAATGGGTAACTGATCGCCTGCAAATCGTGGCATATACTGCTCGTACAGGGCATTAGCTACGATTTCGGATTCACCGTCATTCAAGGCGTAATATTTACCCATTACCCCTTGAACGTCTGGGAACTCCATTACCATGTTGGACATCAAATCTGTTTTTGACAGCAAACCTGCTCTTTGTGCATCGGTAGCATTGGCACCAATCTTTTGGGCAATGTCTGCGGCTAAGGCCGCGATTCTGTCAGACTTCTCTTTAAGCGTTCCGAGCTGCTTCTGGAAAAGAATAGAACTGAGAGAATCTAATCGCTCATCCAAACGCGTCTTTTTGTCAGTGTTGAAAAAGAATTCCGCATCGGCAAGGCGAGGGCGAATTACCTTTTCGTTACCGCTGATAATCTGACTCGGATCCGCACTCTCGATGTTAGAGACAAACAAAAACTGACTAGACAAATTACCGTTGTCGTCGATTAGCGGGACATACTTTTGGTCGTCTTTCATCGTGTATATCAACGCTTCTTTAGGCACCGCCAAAAAGGCTTTTTCGAACTTCGCTTCAAGCACGACTGGCCATTCTACGAGAGACGCGATTTCCTCAAGAAGTGACTGATCGAAATCAGCTTTCAAACCAAGCTGATTCGCTTTGGATTCGAGTTGTCCGCGAATATAAGATGCTCGCTCATTGAAATCTGCCATGACATATTGCGCTCTGGCTTCTTGAACGTAATTGTCGGCATGGCTCAAGGTAAAGCGTGGTTCTCCATGGAAGCGATGACCTTGGATTTTATTTGCGCTTTCTAGTCCCAATACTGTAGCTGGGACGACTTCTTCTCCATACATCAAACACAGTGTATGAACCGGGCGAATAAACTGAGTATCGTTGTTACCCCAACGCATTGGCTTAGGGATAGGAAGCTTAGCAACGGCTTGATTGACAATATCGTTCAGTAGTTCTGAAATTGCCTTGCCCTTAACTTCCGCTTTGTATAACAACCATTCGCCTTTGTCTGTAACGAGTCGTTCTGCGTCTTCTACTGTAATCCCATTGCTCGCAGCCCATCCAGAAGCTGCACGGGTTGGGTTGCCTTCACTATCAAAAGCAGCAGATACAGCGGGGCCTCGCTTTTCAACGATTTTATCGGCTTGGCATTCTGCGAGAGACTCGACATAAACGGCTAGTCTTCTCGGCGCTGCGAACCAACGTATCTCAGAAAAGGCAAGGTCGGCATTGGTCAATGCTGCAGTAAGGTTTTCAGCTAGACTGGCTCCCAGCTTTTTCAATGATTTGGGAGGCAGTTCTTCTGTACCTAATTCAAATAATAAATTTTCAGTGCGCACGCTTTACTTCTCCTGTTGGCACAATGGGAAGCCTAACGCTTCACGTGCTTGGTAATAACTTTCAGCACAGGCTTTGGCCAGTGTTCTCACTCGCAGGATGTAACGCTGACGTTCTGTGACTGATATCGCGTGGCGAGCGTCCAGCAGGTTGAATGCATGAGACGCTTTCATTACTTGTTCATATGCTGGCAACGGCAAAGACTTCTCGATAAGTGCTTGGCTCATCGCTTCACATTCATCAAAAGTACGGAACAAATCGTCTACTTTAGCATGTTCAAAGTTGTAGGCTGATTGCTCAATTTCATTCTGAAGGAAGACATCGCCGTAAGTGACTTTACCTAAAGGTCCATCTGTCCAAACTAGATCGTAAATGCTATCAACACCTTGAACGTACATTGCTAAGCGTTCAAGACCATAAGTGATTTCGCCAGTTACGGGTTTACACTCCAAACCACCTACCTGCTGAAAATAAGTGAACTGTGTGACTTCCATACCATTCAACCAGACTTCCCATCCCAAGCCCCAGGCTCCAAGAGTAGGCGATTCCCAATTGTCTTCCACGAAACGGATATCGTGAACGAGTGGATCAAAACCAAGCTCTTTCAAAGAGCCTAAATAGAGCTCTTGGATATTGTCTGGCGACGGCTTTAGCATCACTTGGAATTGATAGTAATGCTGTAAGCGGTTTGGGTTTTCGCCATAGCGCCCATCTGTTGGACGGCGGCAGGGTTGTACATAGGCGCTACTCATTGGCTCAGGACCAAGTGAGCGTAAAAATGTCATTGGGTGGAAGGTACCTGCTCCCACTTCCATATCTAATGGCTGAATGATGACACAGCCTTGTCTTGCCCAGTAATCCTGCAAGGCAAGAATCAAACCCTGAAAGGTTTTAATATCGTATTTCTGCATACACTTGTTGCTTATCTAAGACTGACTCTACAAAGGTTGCATAGTATACATTTTGTGAGCAATTTTAAGTAGGGGTAATTTTGTGCTTACAAGTGATGAATGAGAAGGGGAAGGGGTATCACAACATCCCAATGCGAAAAGTTTACAACGGGATGTTGTGCAATCTATTAAGCGCGCAGTGATTCACTGAACGAGATAACTGCGGGTAGCTCTGCTAATACTTTTGATTCGAATTCGGCTTCTAGTTGGCCACGTTTCAAATCTTGCGCCATTCTTTCTTTTTTGGGCAGTTTTTTGCGTTCTTCTAAGATAGCAAAACCACTCACTTCGACAAACAGGGCGTAAATGTTTGCGTACTGGGAGCGAAAATCAGGTTGCGGTGAAATAGGAAGTGCCTCCAACAGTCGGACAATCCGAATAACGCCTTCTGATAACTCACACTGTTGTTGAAGCATTGCTTTGCTTATAACAATAACGCTATCAGAAATAGTATCGACACGTCCGAGACGAACCTTTTCGCGAGCAGTGTTCTGTTGTTTTAACTTGTATAACAAGGTGCCGGCGTAATAGCCAAGGGAAGCAATAATGACAAATGCCGCCCCCAATAAAATATAATTTAACACGATTAAATTACTCGTTAATCTTTAAACTCGTCCCAGCTGATAGACTCTAGCGAATCTAAAGGATCAATATCTTCCTCATCTTCGTCTTCGCTTATTCCCATTAAATCGCATAGGATTTTATGTCGCGCCATTTTTTCCGCAACATAGGCTTGTTCTTCTGAAGAGACTGATTTCCCCTCATCAAGTAAGTCGAGTAATCGCGTTAACTTTTCGTCCGCTTCTATAAAGGCGAGTTCTTGAGCGGGCGTCGCAAACTTTCTTTGCTTAGTTTTCGTAACTGGTTCGGTTGGTTTAACCAGCTGAACTGGTTTCTTGCTACCTAATCTTGGATCTTTGCGGCCTTGATTTGGTCTTGTTGATTTTTGTGTTTGATCAACATTGTTTCGACTACCAGCAGGTTTACCTTTTGGCTTTTTAATTCTTTCTTCTTTATTCGTGCGGTCTGGCTTCCGATTGGGATCTTTTCTTACTCCAATCAAACCAACTTTGCGTGACTTTTTACGAGACATAAAACAATTTCAACTTATGAGTATTACGTAAAGTATAACTGAAATGAACAATTAATGATGTCACTTCTGACACCATTTACTTCAACAATGTAGGGCGTTTTTTCAAGAATACAACGTCATCAGACACGATAGTTAAGTCATACCCAAAAGAGAGAGCTACAAATTTAAAGGTTTCGACAGAGAAAAAACTGACATGGGTCATATCGTTTTTGTAGTGCCAGTTTTGAAATTTGTCTTTGCTTAACACTCTTTTGGTCATTATCGCTAATAACCCGCCTGGCTTGAGGAGTCTATAAAGTAATTCAAGTTCTTTATGCGGCTGATGGAAGTGTTCAATGGCCTCCGTACAAACGATAAAATCATAGCGATCATGACCCGTAATGTGTTTCCTGTCAGGAAAGTAAAAGGGATCATAACACGCGGTAGGCAAATCATTGTTCGATAGCATCTGTGCTAATACGGGGGCAGGACCACATCCAAAATCCAGCCCAATTTCGTTGACGCTAAGTTGTTGGATGAGTGGCTCGCTGACACGAGACAAGAAGCGCGTATACCCATGATCTTCGAACCCGTTTTCATGTAAGTCGTATTCCTGTTTTTCCCGGATTTGACTCGGTAATTGACCTGGGTCTACAAACACCAATTGGCATTGCGAACATTGAAAAAACTGACGCTTTTTGTCTTCAGTGTAGTATTGGGTTTCTTGGCTAGTGCATAGTGGGCAAGTATGAGAGTGCATAAACTAATAAAAGAGAAATTAACAATACATAAGAAAAAAGGTGATGACCTTTCGATCATCACCTTATGTTTGAGTGTCAGATGACACCTCTCCCGTTATTGCACTTCGATGTGCTTTGGTGCTTCCTGCGGGGCTCTACTTTTTATTCTTATTTACAGAGCACTATCGTTGTTTTAGGTCTTCCTAGACGCTTTATCCGAGATATCCTAGTTCTATTGTTATTATTATTAGATGTTTTACGTCTGCGTTGCCGCTGACTTCAAACTAAGCAGTAGAATACACTACCAGTGTAAAAAAACAACTCTTTTTGCAACAAAATTTTAACAATAGTCTCAGTGACTTACAATTTTAGTGCAATCCTGATACGTAATTTGCGATGATTTCAATATCTTCATCGGTCAATTTCATTGCAATGTCACGCATCATGCCGTTCATATCGTTAGCGCGTTCTACGCTTCTGAAAGCTTTCAACTGGGCAATCGTGTATGTTGCATGCTGACCGCTGATATCTGGAAAACCAGCTGCTGCCATGCCGTTACCACGTGGACCGTGACAGGCTGAACAGGCTGGAATGCCTCTGTCTTGGTCACCGCCACGATACATGGCTTCACCTGCTTCAATCATATTTTCTGGCGTTGCGCCTGGTGTCGCTTCTTGACTTGCGAAATAAGCGGCTAAATCCTGAATGTCTTGGTCAGATAATCCCGCAGCCATGCCATTCATTACTGCGTTGTTTCTGCCTTCTTCACCACCGGTTTGAGAAGCCAAGCGAAATTCAGTCAGTTGTTTTGCGAGGTACTTTTCATGCTGACCAGCTAACTTAGGGTTCATGTCGATCATACTGTTACCATCTGCACCATGACACGCAGCGCAAACAGCTGATTTAGCTTTACCTGCTTCTGGGTTACCCTCAGCGACAGCGTTTACAGACATGCCTAAAGACAAACAAACCAACAAACAAAGTTTTTTCATAATTAATCTCTACAAAGTAACCAACGTCTAGCGTGATATACGTGTTATCATGCGTATTTTACACATTTACTGCGCCAGAAAAACCTATTCCACTATAATTCTTACGGTTTTACCTCTGAAATGTTCAGATTCGGGCGACTTAGATCAAAAAAGTCGTCAATAACCTTAAAAGTAGGCTCTGATAGGAGTATCTATTTGAAAATGGGAATTATTTTCATTAAGCGCGATGAGGCACAATCATGAGTTATTATTCCAAAGCCACCTTTCTCACAAGTGCGCCTGATATTCGTCACCTAGATGGAGACGCAGGTATCGAAGTTGCGTTTGCTGGTAGGTCTAACGCTGGAAAGTCCAGTGCATTAAATACGTTAACTCGTCAGAAAAACTTAGCTCGTACGAGTAAAACGCCAGGTAGAACACAACTTATAAACGTTTTTGAATTGGAACCTTCGAAACGATTAGTTGATTTACCCGGTTATGGCTACGCACAAGTTCCGTTAGCAATGAAGCAAAAATGGCAGCGTTCGTTGGGGGAGTATTTACAGGTACGAAAATCTCTCAAAGGCCTAGTGGTATTGATGGATATTCGTCACCCATTTAAAGACCTCGACCAAGACTTGATTCATTGGGCTGTTGAGCGAGAGTTGCCAGTATTGGCTCTACTTACTAAGTCTGACAAATTAAAAGCGGGTAAACGTAAGTCACAGTTGCTTATGGCTCGAGAGGCGGCACTCGCATTTATGGGGGACGTAACGGTACACACCTTTTCTTCATTGAATCGCCAGGGACTGCCTGAACTAGAATCTGTTTTAAACGACTGGTTGGAAGTAGAGCGTAAATCCGAAAGCTAATATCAGATAGACTAGCCCTATCACAAAGGTAGGGCTGAAAAGAACGAAAATTCAAAGCCAACCGACGTAAGGCCTGTTGAGCAAGTCAGTGCTGTCAGAGGCCTGTCGCGTCACTACTTTTATTCCCTTCTATTCAATCAAACTACTTACTCCGTCTACCAGTGAGTACTGAAGCGTGTGTAGCGTTTATTTCCTGAAAAAAAAGAAAAGCCCCACCAAATTAGTAGGGCTAAAGGACTGAGAGAAAACACATAAAAACCGTAGATAAGAGTATGCCTGTGAGGAAAAGTTCAAATAAGTTTTCTCAAACAACAACTTTTTTACAAGAGATTATTTGAAGTCTAAGAAGGGCACTCGAGTGGGATTGGCTTCACTAGGAAGCTGGAACCCGATGGAATATATTTTTTGAAAGTTCCACCTAACGTTTTGGGTGCAGAAAAAGAAAAGCCCCACCAAATTGGTAGGGCTAAAGGACTGAGAGAAAACACATAAAAACCGTAGATAAGAGTATGCCTGTGAGGAAAAGTTCAAATAAGTTTTCTCAATCAACAACTTTTTTACAAGAGATTATTTGAAGTCTAAGAAGGGCACTCGAGTGGGACTGGCTTCACTAGGAAGCTGGAACCCGATGGAATACTTTTTCGGAAGTTCCACCTAACGTTTTGGGTGCAGAAAAAGAAAACCCCACCAAATTGGCGGGGTTAAAGGATTGAGAGAAAACACATAAAAACCGTAGATAAGAGTACGCCTGTGAGGAAAAGTTCAAATAAATTTTCTCAAACAACAACTTTTTGTTTGGGCTTATTTAAGGTTCGCGAAAAGCGTTTCAAGGAGAATTGATTATCATGAAGTGAGATTCCTAAGTACTGCTTTTTGATAATCTCCATTTGCCATTTTTGCCTAGAAAAAGAAAACCCCACCAAATTGGCAGGGCTAAAGGACTGAGAGAAAACACATAAAAACCGTAGATAAGAGTATGCATGTGAGGAAAAGTTCAAATAAGTACTCTCAAGCAACAACTTTTTGTTTGCGCTTATTTAAGGTTCGCGAAAAGCGTTTCAACGAGAATTGATTACCATGAAGTGAGATCCCTAAGTACTGCTTTTTGATAATCTCCATTTGCCATTTTTGCCTAGAAAAAGAAAAACCCCACCAAATTGGCAGGGCTAAAGGACTGAGAGAAAACACATAAAAACCGTAGATAAGAGTATGCTTGTGAGGAAAAGTTCAAATAAGTACTCTCAAACAACAACTTTTTTACAAGAGATTATTTGAAGTCAAAAAAGGGCGCTCGAATGTGGCTGAACTACTACGAGGCTGGAACCCGCTGGAATACTTTTTAGGACGTTGCACTTAACGTTATGGGCGCAGAAAAGAAAACCCCACCAAATTGGTGGGGCTAAAGGATTGAGAGAAAACACATAAAAACCGAATATAAGAGTCTTCGTCATTGCCTTTAGTTCAATGTGTTTTGAAAATAATTTTGAATTTCGTTGTAAGTGATTGTTTAATTTAAGCTTCTGATTTTTTCCGGGCATAAAAAAACCCCGGCAAAGTGCCGGGGTTAAAGCAAAGGTTTGAAAACAGATTTCTCACCTCTGTACCCTACATATGAAATCATACCTTAGAGCACCGATTTGGGGCAAGAAAAAATGTAATTTTATTACCAAATATTGGCAATTATTGGTATTTATTTACTGAATGTTGTAATCCACTTTCTTTTTAGTGGGCTTCGTCCCAGTTGACCCCTACGCCGACTTCCACCAATAACGGTACGGTTAGCGATACAGCTTCTTCCATTAATTGTTTAATTTCATTGCATCGAGACTGTACGTTTTGTTCTTTTATTTCAAAAACGAGTTCATCATGAACTTGCATTACCATGCTGACGTCGTCTGCCGCTTTATCGTTTATCCAATGATAAACATTGACCATCGCTTTCTTAATGATATCTGCTGCTGTTCCTTGCATCGGGGCATTTATCGCTGCTCGTTCCGCACCCTTGCGTCTCGCACCGTTGCTGGATTTTATTTCAGGTAAATAAAGCCTACGACCGAATACTGTCTCGACGTAACCTTTGTCTTTCACCAATGCTCTGGTGTCTTCCATGTATTGGAGTACCCCAGGGTAACGTTCAAAGTAAACATTCATGTAATCTTGCGCTTCTCCGCGAGGAATAGAGAGCTGGCGAGATAAACCAAATGCCGACATACCATAAATCAAGCCGAAGTTTATTGCCTTCGCACTTCGCCTTTGTTCTGTTGTCACTTCGTCCAGCGACACACCAAACACTTCTGCCGCCGTGGCTTTATGTATATCTTTACCCTCATTAAACGCGTTTAATAATCCTTCGTCTTTTGACAGGTGGGCCATTATTCTCAACTCAATTTGAGAGTAATCTGCTGCTACGATTTTGTAGCCGGGCCTTGGTATAAAGGCCTGTCTAACTTTTCTTCCTTCTTCATTCCGGATTGGAATGTTTTGGAGGTTCGGATCGGTTGACGACAAACGACCCGTCGCCGTTACTGCCTGATGATAAGAGGTATGCACGCGACCCGTTCGAGGATCAATCATTTGTGGCAACTTATCTGTGTAGGTGTTTTTAAGCTTTGTGAGCCCCCTAAATTCCATGATAAGTCGGGGTAGCTCATAATCCATCGCCAGTTCGGTTAGCACCTCTTCTGAAGTTGAGGGGGCACCCTTAGGCGTTTTCTTCACAATAGGCAATTCCATTTTCTCAAACAAAATGTGCTGTAATTGCTTCGTAGAACCCAAATTGAAGGGCTCGCCTGCTAATTCATGAACTTCCTTTTCAAGCTCTATGATTCGGCTCGCAAGCTGCTGGCTTTGCTGTTTTAACTGTTGGCTATCAATCAATACTCCTGTTTGTTCCATCGATGCCAGTACATCTACAAGAGGCATTTCAATCTCTTTGAAAACCGAACTTAACGTTACTTCTTGATTCAGCTTTTGTGAGATAGCAAGGTGTAGGCGCAATGTGATATCCGCATCCTCTGCGGCATAGGGTGAGGCTTGCTCAATGGGGATCAAGTCGAACGTTAGTTGTTTTGCACCCTTACCCGCTATATCTTCAAAGTGGATGGTGTTGTGATTCAAATATGCTTGGGCAAGCGAGTCCATATCATGGCGAGTTGCAGTACTATTGAGGACATAGGATTCAAGCATAGTATCGTAAACCACGCCGTTTAACTCGATATGATAATTTGCTAGCACATTTTTGTCGTATTTTATGTGTTGGCCTACTTTCAAAACCGTCGAATCTTCGAGGATTGGCTTGAGCTTGGCCAATACTTCATTTCTGTCCAACTGATCTGGAGCATCGGGATAATTATGGGCGACCGGAACATACGCAGCTTCTCCCGGAGCAACGGCAAACGAAATACCCACTACTTCGGCCTGCATATAATTTAAGCTTGTGGTTTCCGTATCAACAGCAATCAATTCGGCTTGCTTGATTTTGGTGATCCATTCATCAAGGGCTTCGTGGGTCAATATAGTCTCGTATTTAGATCTATCAATCACTGGCCCTGTTACCGCGACTTCTTCGGTTTCTTGGCTTGCTTGTGTTGTTTGTTGACCACTACTGGAAGGTACTTCTCCGCCATTAATTTTGGCAGAGGCTTCTGTTGCCCAACGTTTAAATTCATATTCGTTGAAAAGGGCTAACATTGCTTCGTAATCTGGCTGACTAGGTATCAAAGATTGAGGGTCATATTCCATCTCTACATCAAGTTTGATGGTGGCTAGCGTATAAGATAAACGGGCTTGATCCTCGTACTCACTCATTTTCTTGGCCATGGTTTTGGCGCCGCGGAAGGATAACTCAGCGATCTTATCCAAGTTTTGATAAATCGCGTCGATGCCACCGATACCGTTCAATAAACCTTGTGCGCTTTTATCCCCAACACCTGGAACTCCCGGAATGTTGTCAACTTTGTCACCTTTTAGTGCGAGAAAATCGATAACGAGCTCTGGTGGTATACCAAACTTTTCAACAACGCCCGCGGTGTCCATCAACGAATTGTTCATCGTATTGATCAGGGTGACATGATCATTGACCAGTTGAGCCATGTCTTTGTCGCCAGTACTGATCACAGTCTTCATGCCTTTTTCTGTCGCGAGGCGGGCTAAGGTACCAATGACATCATCTGCTTCTACGCCAGACTCAACAATGATCGGCATACCCATGGCTTGAATGATTTGGTGCAAAGGTGCTATTTGACTGCGCAGTTCCTCTGGCATAGGAGGACGGTTGGCTTTGTATTCAGCATAAATATCATCACGAAACGTTTTGCCTTTGGCGTCAAAAACTACTGCCATATGGGTTGGTTTGTATTGATTAATCAAGCTTTTAAGCATGTTAATCACGCCATAGATCGCTCCTGTATCTTGGCCTTTGGAGTTCGTTAAAGGCGGTAAACCGTGAAATGCGCGGAAAAGATAAGAAGAGCCGTCGACTAAAATAAAAGGAGGCTGAGTTTCGTTAGGCATAAAAATGTAGATCGCTAGAAAATTCAATTGGCGAAAGCATGCCACAGGCGCTAACTTAACGCTACCGCGTTGATCATTTGTTAATAATTGGATCTGTGGATAACTCTGTGATCTACTTTAAATTGATGAGTCAGGCACAAATGATCGCATCGCCGATCAAAATCGACAAAGTTATTGAATATTAAGTTTTTTTCTTAAAAAGGTAGAACTGCATACCTGTTATTATTATTACCACTTACATGTGGATAAAGCAGTGAGCAAAGAAATTGCCTTTGTCTTTGCAGGTCGGATAATCTATCACAAAAAAATTGCCTGAATAGAGTACATTTAGATAATATTTTTTAACATGTTTGATCGTTTTTTGAACGAAAAAGCATAAGGCACGTTTTATAAGGGGCTTAGAGTAAACTATGAAAAAAGTAGCAGTAATATTAAGTGGGTGTGGGGTTTTTGATGGTGCGGAAATACATGAATCCGTCTTTACTTTATTGAGTCTTGCGCAACAAGGAGCAAGTTATCAGTGTTTTGCGCCTGATGTAGAACAGCTTCACGTGATAAATCACTTATCTGGGGAGGTAGAAGAGAACCAATCTAGAAACGTGCTAGTTGAATCTGCACGAATCGCACGGGGAGATGTATTGCCTTTATCGCAATGTGATGCGGTAGATTTTGATGCCCTAATATTGCCTGGCGGGTTCGGTGCGGCTAAGAATCTATGCACCTTTGCATTGTCGGGTCCAGAAGGAGAAATCAATCAGGAAGTGTTGGCAGTATGCAAACAATTTGCCGAGCAACAAAAACCTGCTGCGTATGCTTGTATTGCACCGGCTATCGCCGCGATGGTGTACGAGCAAGAGGTAAAACTTACAATTGGTAACGATAGTGATACTGCGGCCGGTCTAAATGCGCTCGGAGCGAGTCATGTGAATTGTGCAGTGGACGATATTGTTGTTGATAGTGATGCCAAGGTCGTTACTACACCCGCTTACATGCTAGCTGACAATATTGTGGATGCGCACAAGAGTATTGAGCGAATGGTTTCAGCGTTACTGGCACTAAAATAATCGATTGGCGTGCACAATCTTGTGATTTTACTTTCGATTTCTGATTGTCCGCCGCATAATGTAAGAAAAACAATGTTGGGCCACATACCCACGTTTTTCCCTTGCTCTACTCGGTGTGCTAACTAGATGCAATTCAGATCCATTATTCGAATCTTAGGCCTTTTGGTCGCGCTATTTAGTGTGACCATGATTCCTCCTGCAATGGTTTCATTGATTTATCAGGATGGTAGTGGCTTACCTTTCTTCATGGCGTTTATTCTCTGTGTGCTCACTGGCACGGCATTGTGGTATCCCAACCGCGACTACAAAAGAGACTTACGGGCCAAAGAGGGATTCTTGATTGTCGCGTTGTTTTGGTCTGTGCTTGCGAGTTTTGGTGCCATCCCGTTTATGCTACTAGAGCAGCCTAGCATGAGCGTGACTGACTCGTTTTTTGAGTCATTCTCTGGGCTTACCACTACGGGCGCCACTGTGATTCAGGGGATTGATTTTCTGCCTCACTCTGTACAATTTTATCGTCAGCAATTGCAGTGGCTTGGCGGCATGGGGATCATTGTACTAGCTGTAGCTATTCTACCTATATTAGGGGTAGGGGGGATGCAGCTATATCGAGCGGAAACCCCGGGCCCTGTAAAAGACTCAAAAATGACGCCGCGAATTGCTGATACTGCAAAGCACTTGTGGTACATCTATTTGTCATTGACGTGCGCTTGTACACTCGCCTATTGGTTCGCCGGAATGAGTTGGTTTGACGCGATTTGTCATTCGTTCTCTACCATCGCCATCGGTGGGTTTTCTAATCATGATGCCAGCCTAGGCTATTTTAATAGTCCTATGGTAAACATGGTATGCGCGGTATTTTTACTTATTGCTGCCTTGAATTTTGCACTGCATTACTCCGCAGCAAGCAGCCGCTCTTTACGTGGTTATTGGCAGGACCCAGAAATGAAAGCTTTCTTTTTTATCCAAGCTTCATTGATCATTATCTGCTTCCTAGTATTGTCTCTTTCTGGGTATTACGGAACCGCTGAGCAAGCACTGGACCAAGCCGTTATTCAAGCAGTATCGATAAGTACTACAGCGGGTTTTGCCACAACTGATTTTTCTGCATGGCCCTCTTTTCTACCAATCTTACTGATTTTTTCTAGCTTTGTTGGTGGTTGTGCCGGCTCTACTGGCGGGGGCTTAAAAGTCATCCGAGTTTTTCTACTCTTTCTTCAAGGTAAGCGCGAGATAGACAGGCTGATACATCCTAAAGCGGTGTATTCAGTTAAGCTTGGAGAGAGAGCGATGCCAGACCGAGTTGTCGAGGCGGTATGGGGCTTTTTCTCCGCCTATGCCATCGTTTTCGTGATCATTATGATTGGATTGATAGCGACGGGTTTGGACAATATTACGGCCTTTACTGCGACAGCCGCGACACTCAATAATTTGGGGCCCGGATTGGGAAGTGTGGCTACTACTTATGCCGACGTCAGTGATTCCGGCAAATGGCTCTTAGTAACGGCAATGTTGTTCGGCCGTCTGGAAGTATTTTCTTTACTTGTATTGTTCTCGCCGACCTTTTGGCGTAGTTGATTCAACCGAAGAAAAATGCGCTAGGCTGGAAGAGTTTCTCCACGTCAGTTATGAATTTTTTGTTTACCAAGAACATGATGACGTGGTCGTTTGCTTCAATCACAGTGTCACTGTGAGCGATAATTACTTGTTCATCCCTTACAATTGCACCGATGGTTGTGCCTGGCGGCAGTTTGATTTCGCTGATTTGTCGACCGACGACTTTAGAAGTACTTTTGTCGCCATGAGCTATCGCTTCTATTGCCTCAGCCGCACCTCTGCGAAGTGAGTGCACATTAACGATATCACCCCTGCGAATATGGGTCAGTAAAGCTGAAATGGTGGCTTGCTGTGGAGAAAACGCAATGTCGATTTCTCCGCCTTGAACGAGATCCACATAAGCGCCCCTTTGAATCAGTACCATGGCTTTTTGCGCGCCCATGCGTTTTGCAAGCATCGCTGACATGATGTTGGCTTCATCGTCATTCGTTACCGCAATAAAAGCGTCAACTTGCTCAACGCTTTCTTCTGATAGCAATTCCGAATCCGAAGCATCACCACAAAATACGATGGTTTTATCGAGGTGCGCAGATAAGTACTGTGCGCGCTCTTGACTGTATTCGAGCAGCTTTACGTTGTGGTTGTGCTCGAGCTGTTTTGCTAATCCTGCCCCAATCAGACCGCCACCCGCAATCATGATGCGTTTGTAGCTCGACTCAAGTTTTTGAAGCTCGCTCATGACCGCGCGTATATGTTTTGTTGCGGCGATAAAGAAAACTTCGTCATCTGCTTCGATAACAGTCGTACCCAGAGGGCGAATTGGGCGCCCGCGACGATAAATGGCCGCTACGCGAGTTTCCACATTTGGCATGTGCTCTTTTAGGGCAGAGAGGGCATGGCCGACGAGTAACCCACCGTAATATGCTTTAACCGCTACCAAGCTTGCCTTGCCATCTGCAAATTCGACGACTTGGAGGGCTCCAGGGTAATCGATTAAACGTTTTATGGCTTGGGTTACCAGTTGTTCCGGAGCAATGATGTGATCTACGGGAATATCTTGTTGTTTGTAGAGCTGTTCTTGGTAAATGATGTACTGTTCTGAGCGAACCCTAGCAATTTTAGTTGGGGTCTTAAACAAGCTATAAGCGACTTGGCACGCTAGCATATTGCTTTCGTCTGAATTGGTAACGGCGATGAGCATGTCGGCGTCATCGGCCCCCGCTTTTTTCAACACATCTGGATGCGAACCGACTCCCGTTACGACTTGTAAGTCGAGCCTGTCTTGTAAGGCTCTTAATCTGTCAGCATCAGCGTCGATAACCGTTATTTCATTCTTTTCACCGACTAGGTTTTCGGCCAATGTGCCACCAACTTGGCCAGCACCCAAGATTATTATTTTCATAGATTTGCGACTTTACTCAACACGTTAACCTAGCAGTCATATCATGACTTTATCAGCCTAGCATAATAGAAACCATCCATTTGTGCTTCACCCGGTAAAATTTGCCTACCTGGTTTTTCTGGGGTTTCTACTGCGCTGATCGCATCGAGTTGCGCGTCGCTAGTACGTTTTAAAAATGCAGCAATTTGCTCAGTGTTTTCTTGCGGCAAGATAGAACACGTAGCGTACAACAAGGTACCACCTGGTTTTAATGTCTTCCACAAAGCATCGAGTATGTCACTTTGCAATTTCGCTAACGTATCGATGTCTGCGCTTTTTCGCAGCCAGCGGATATCTGGGTGGCGACGAATCACGCCAGTGGCCGAGCATGGCGCATCGAGTAATATGCGATCGAATGGGGTACCATCCCACCATTCATCGGGTTTGGTTGCATCACCCTGTTTCACAATGGGGTTGTGTCCCAAGCGCTGCATATTTTCATTTACTCGAGATAATCTTTTCGAATCAGCGTCTACGGCTAGGCAAGAGGACAGGTCAGGTTGCAATTCCAATAGGTGGCCCGTTTTACCGCCAGGGGCCGCACAGCAATCTAGAATAGTTTCTTCAGGCTGAGGGTTTAAGTAGGCTGCCGCAAGCTGAGCCGCACCATCTTGGACCGCAAACCAACCCAGAGCAAACCCCGGAATTTGTGTCACATCAAGCCGCGTTTTGAGTATTAACGCATCTGGGTGTGCGGTGGACTGCTCAAAAGCGATGTCCTGTTTACCCAACGCTTCGATAAAATGTTGATAGGTAACTTTAGTTCGATTGACTCGCAACCAAATAGGGGCAACGGCATTGGTTTGGTCGATGACTGTAGAGGCTGAGTTCTCGTATGCCGCCAAGATTCTTTTGTATAACCATTTTGGTAAGCCACTGGCCAATATTCCAGAGACGTCTGTTTGATCAAATGGTTGGCGTTGTACATTGCGCAGTAAGCCATTTACCAAGCCTTTTAGGCCTGCTCCACCAAGTGGAATTGTGCCTTCTACCGTTTCGTTAATGGCGGCGTGAGCAGACACTCGAGTGAAGCGCAATTGGTAGATACCAACAAGCAGTAAATGCTCGATGACTTTTTTATTGCCTTTGAGCGGCTTATCTAACAAGTCTCGCAGCCATGTCTGTAGCAGGGGTAGCTGACGCAATACACCCATGACCATTTCTTGCAGCCAAGCACTGTCTTGCGTGGTGTGCCTTTCTTGTACTATCGGTAAAACGTCGCGGGAAGACCTGCCTAATTCCAGTATTTGGTAAAGTACCCAAGCGGCATCAGCGCGCAGTTGTCTCTTTTTGGGAAGGGGCAATGATTGCATTAGACTGTTTCACTCACCAGACTTGCGCCCTTGCTGAACCACTGTTGCCGAGCATTGATCACATCCATCGCTGGCAATGCTTTTTTCCCGGGGATTTGCAAAGATTCTAATCGCAATGCGCCTTTACCAGTGGCAACGACGATACCAGTTTTATTCGTTTCGATAATGGTACCCGGTGTTGCGTTGACGTCTACTGACGTCTCTACACTGGCTTGCCATACCTTAATATTCTGCTGGTCCACACTAAACCAAGCGACAGGCCATGGATTAAAGGCTCGTATGTTACGCTCAATCTGCTCGGCGTCATCTTGCCAGTTAATCAAGGCTTCGGCTTTCGAAAGCTTCTTCGCATACGTCGCTAGCTCGTCATTTTGCGATTCGGGCTGGTATTGATCAAAGTCGTTGACGACTTCCAACAATGCTTTAGGCCCTAATTCTGCTAGCTTTTCGTAAAGGCTTGCACTGGTATCGGTCGATGTAATATCCAGCTTCGCAATATGTAACATATCGCCGGTGTCTAAGCCTTCGTCCATTTGCATGATGGTAACACCCGTTTCTGCATCACCGGCCCATACTGCGCGTTGTATGGGGGCTGCGCCACGCCAGGCAGGTAGAATCGAGCCGTGGACATTAATACAGCCTTTGCGCGGTGCTTCTAATACTGCTTTGGGCAAGAGTAGACCGTAGGCAACAACTACCATTAAATCCGCATTCAGAGCCGATAGAGCCAGTTGGGCTTCTTGTGCTTTAAACGACTCAGGTTGATAAACGGGGATTCCGTGTTCCTCAGCGAGTACTTTGACCGGGCTTGGTGTAAGTTTTTTACCTCGTCCAGCAGGTCTATCAGGTTGAGTGTAGGCCGCAACAATTTCGTGAGATGAGCCGATGAGTGCCTGTAAGTGTTTTGCTGCAAAATCCGGTGTACCGGCAAAAACGATACGTAGTGGTGTAGACAATGTATTACTTCCTAAGCGCGAGCACGCATCTTGGCTTCTTTTTCAAGTTTCTTTTTGATGCGCTGACGTTTTAGCGGTGACAAATAATCGATAAACAGCTTACCCTTGAGGTGGTCGAGCTCATGCTGAATACAGATTGCTAGTAAGCCATCTGCGTCCAGAGAATACGCATTACCCTCGGCATCAAGTGCTTCGACGGTAATGGTTTCTGCACGTTCTACTTTGGCGTAGTTTCCAGGAACTGAAAGACAGCCTTCTTCGCTGATTGTGACGCCGTCTTTTTTCGTGATTTTAGGGTTGATGAATACTCTAGGTTCGTTTTGTTCCTCAGATACGTCCATTACCACAACTTGCACATGGCGATTAACTTGCGTAGCAGCTAGTCCAATGCCATTTTCATCTTTCATTGTTTCAAACATATCTGCAACGAGTTGTTTGATTTCTGCATCGACATTTTCAACAGGCTTAGCAACAGTGCGAAGGCGTTCATCTGGAAAACTTAAAACTTCTAAAATAGCCATTGGGACTCTTTATCTCTTAAACTGTGTATAAATTAACATACGATCCGATAGACGGCGGTCTTTACTCTCTTTTTTCAGTTACTATTCTAACGTATATCCAATGATGCGTGCAGTTTAAATTATTCAATTGGCATAATCGCATCGAGAGATTAAATTAAATAAAACCATTAGTGTGAAACCTCGGGCGGAGATTTGGCTATGCGCAGCAGCCTCAAGAAATTAACAAGTAAACTAACATGCCTTGCTACAGCAGGCTTTTTGGTTGCCGCATCGTCTTTTGCTTTCGGCGTGGATCTCAAGGATGATGCACCAAGCACTTACACCGTAAAGAAAAACGATACCTTGTGGGATATCGCGAACATGTTTTTGGAACAGCCTTGGCTATGGCCGGAGTTGTGGCGGAACAATGTTCAAATTAACAATCCACATTTGATTTACCCCGGTGACGTGCTCACCATTCGCTATGTTGATGGCGAACCCGTTATCGAAGTCCAGCGAGACAAAGCCCACATTGTTTTGACCCCATCGAGCTCAAGAACGACAAAACCCTCACCGATTAATATGTTGCCATGGGATGCGATTGCTCCTTATGTTGACCAAAATGAAATATTAAGCGAAGACGCATACGAGCGTTTGCCGCATATCCTCGGAAATCAATCCGGTGATATTCGATTTGTCACTGATGATTTGGTGCTCAGTCGTAAATTTGGCCGTGCTAAAGATCAGTATCGTATTGTCCGCAAGCAGTCTACTATCGAGGATATGGATGGCGAGAAGTTAGGCGTACAAATTCATCATATAGCCGATGCTGATATGGTGGAGTCTCGAGCGGGAGATGAATGGCTAATCAAAGTAAAGGACTCTAATTTCGAAGCCAAGCGCGGAGATCGTCTGTTTTCGGGTAAATTTAGTTCAGCAAAAGAGATGCAGTTGATTGCTGCAGATGAGCAAAGAGGTTTTATCGTAGACAATCTGCATTCTAGGGGATTGGTTGGAAAATACGATATTGTCATTCTCGATTTAGGTAAACGCGATATTAAGCCGGGTACAGTGATGGGAATTTATGCCCAAGGCCCGACGATTATTGATGGTGATTCACCTAAGTATGAAGAAGAAGGTAACGTCGTTCGCAGTGTATTCAACGACGGTTCCACTGTTGAGCAACCCGCTCTGAAAATTGGCGAACTTGTGGTCTTCAAAACTTTTGATAAAGCGAGCTATGGCATCATTACACGGTCAAGCGAATTGGTAAAACGCGGTGCGATAGTTGCCAATCCTTAACTCTCCATTGAACCAATATCGCTCGCCACGGGGCGATATTGGTGAAAGCAAATCTCTCAGAACAACAGCTCGCATGGATTAAACTGTCTACCCTAAGCACGATTACGCCACGAGACTGGCTAGCGTTAATGGACAAGTTGGCGGCGACACCAACACAGATATTGAGAACGTCAAACCTAGGCCAAGGTGTTCATCACAAATTTGCTGACGCGATCCACCGCAGCAGCAACCGACTTGTTGATTCTATCGTCAGGTGGTACCAACAGGGCAACTACAATGATGTCGTTACCTATAGTGATCCCTTGTATCCATCTTCTCTGAGACAATTATCCTCTCCGCCACTTGCCCTTTTTGTTACAGGTAAGGCTGAAGTATTAACTCAACCCATGATCGCAATGGTAGGTAGCCGGCATGCCAGTCAGTCAGGACTAACGTTTGCGCAAGACCTTGCCGGTCAGCTAAGTAAGCTAGGCCTATGTGTAGTCAGTGGTTTGGCGATGGGTATTGACGCGGCTGCTCATCGCGGCGCTTTTGACAAAATCGGTAAAACGATAGGGGTCATTGGTTGTGGCAATGATGTGATTTACCCTAAGCGCAACAGCGTGTTGTATCGCGATATAGTCGATTATGGCGGCTGTATTGTGAGTGAATTTTGGCCTGGTACACCACCCAAAGCTCAGCACTTTCCACGCCGCAACAGAATTATCGCTGGCTTAACATGTGCAACAATAGTCATTGAGGCAAAAATCAAAAGTGGAACCTTGATTACTGCCAATATGGCCGCAGATCTAGGAAAAGAGGTAATGGCTGTTCCTGGCCACGTTATGAATCCTTCACATCAAGGCTGCCATCATTTGATTCAACAGGGTGCGGCACTGATTACTGACATCAATGATGTTCTTGGCGCATTGCCATATGACGTGCAAAATCGTTTCGATTCTGGACAAAAATTTAATCAAAAAAGTGGTGCTCAAAACTTGGCAAGTGAATCATTATTAGATAGTGTTGATTATGATGTTACTGCGTTAGACATCATCGCCGAACGCAACGGCTTGCCAGCTTCTGAAGTGATGGCAGGATTATTACAATACGAGTTGCGTGGTCTGGTATCCGCCGTCCCTGGTGGGTACATCAAATTGCGGGGGAAATAACAATGTTCGACATCCTCATGTATCTGTTTGAAAATTTCATACACAGTGAAACGGAAATTCGTGTTGACCAAGATGAACTTACTGATGAATTGGTACGCGCTGGATTTCATCACGACGAAATTTACAAAGCCTTAGCATGGTTGGAAAAACTGGCGGCATTGCAAGAGACGGACAATAAGCCGTATTTTTGCAGAGGAATTTCTTCTGGTGTCACTCGAATCTATACTCACGAAGAACAAATGAGGCTAGACGTAAGTTGTCGAGGTTTTTTGCTCTTTCTTGAGCAAATTGGCGTGTTAGATGCGTCAACTCGTGAGATGGTCATTGATAGAGTGATGGAAATAGACTCTTCGGAATTTTGCTTGGAAGACCTCAAGTGGGTTGTCCTTATGGTATTATTCAATGTACCAGGTAAAGAAAACGCTTACGCGCAGATGGAAGATCTGTTGTTCGACGAGCCGGATGGTGTTTTACATTAGACGCATCCCTAAGTCGAATTGAGAGCGTAAAACAGTAGGCAAAAATGTCGAAGATAGATCACTCCCTTTTCAGTGCACATGAGCATGCGCTGGAAGATGCTTATGGCCCGTGTCCAAAGTGTGGCCAAAGTTTACAGATCCGGCATGGTAAGGCTGGCCCTTTCATTGGCTGTTCAGGTTATCCTGGTTGTGACTTCATCAAACCTCTTCACGAACACCAAACTACAACGTTAAAAGAGATTGCTGGCACATCATGTCCCGAGTGCGCTAGCCCGTTGGCTATCAAAAAAGGCCGCTATGGCATGTTCATCGGTTGCACCAACTTCCCAGATTGCCACCACATTGAACAAATTAAGCAACAGCACGAAACGGCAATCACTTGTCCCCAGTGTAATGAAGGAGAGTTGATTGAGCGGACGAATAAATATGGCAAGCGATTTTTTGCCTGCAATCATTATCCGCAATGCCGATATGTGGTAAATTCCCCACCAGTAGCCGAGTCTTGCCCTAAATGTGGGTGGGGCATCTTATTGGATAAGAAAGGAAAGCGTCAGTGTCCCCAATCCGATTGCGATTATACAGCTGAGTAAATAACGTTGATTGAAGAGCAGTTAGAGGCGACGAATTCACGTGTCGCTACAGCTATTAATGAGGGGGAACTTATCGTCTACCCAACAGAAGCTGTAATGGGGATTGGTTGTGACCCAGACAATGCTGATGCAATTGAAAAATTATTGAATCTGAAACAGCGCCCACAAAATAAAGGTTTAATTTTGGTGGCGTCATCGTATTCGCAACTCCTCCCATACGTTAATGACGATGCTATACGGCAGGATAGACGGGCTGAAATATTTTCAAGTTGGCCCGGGCCTATAACCTGGTTATTGCCAAAAGGCGAATATGCCAGTGAATGGGTAACGGGTGAGCATCATACAATTGCAGTGAGAGTGACAGCGCACCCAACGGTACGAGACATCTGCAATGTCATAGATAAACCACTTGTATCGACCAGTGCAAATCCAACTGGCCTCGTACCTGCACTAACTGCGGCGCAAGCGGCTCAGTACTTTGGACAAAAGGTGAAGTACATCGCCGGCGAAATAGGTCAAGAGTCAAAACCGAGTACCATTAAAGATGGCGAAACACTCGCCACAATTCGAGGATAATTATGCAGTCCCTGCAATTAGATACCATCGAGAATGCTGAAGAGGCGATTGCTCGTGTAAAAGCATTCTTATTGAGCTTACAGGATAATATCTGTCAAACACTGGAATTAGCTGATGGAAAAGGACAGTTTAACGAAGATCAATGGACCAGAGAACAGGGAGGGGGGGGTCGCTCCCGCGTACTCAAAAACGGTGCAGTTATTGAACAGGGTGGTGTGAATTTCTCTCATGTGTTTGGCGACCAGATGCCGGCTTCTGCAACGGCACATAGGCCAGAGTTAGCAGGTCGTAAGTTTCAGGCAATGGGGGTTTCCTTAGTTATCCACCCTCATAATCCGTATATCCCGACATCTCATGCTAATGTGAGATTTTTTATAGCGGAAAAAGAAGGAGAAACGCCCATATGGTGGTTCGGTGGTGGTTTTGATCTCACACCTTTTTATCCTTTCAAAGAGGACGTGCAACATTGGCACGATACGGCTAAAAAGCTTTGTTTGCCATTTGGTGAATCTGTCTATAAAGAACACAAGGCGTGGTGCGATAACTATTTCTTTTTGAAACACCGAAATGAAACTCGCGGTGTAGGTGGCCTATTTTTTGACGATCTCAATCAATGGGGGTTTGAGAAAAGCTTTGATTACATGCAAGCCGTGGGGAATGGCTTCCTAGATGCCTATATTCCCATCGTTGAAAAGCGCAAGACAACAGCGTTTTCGGAGAGCGAGCGTCAGTTTCAGCTTTACCGTCGTGGTCGTTATGTCGAATTCAATTTGGTTTATGACAGAGGGACCTTGTTTGGTTTACAGACGGGAGGAAGGACTGAGTCAATATTGATGTCTATGCCCCCTCTTGCGCGTTGGGAATACAGCTATGAGCCCTTGCCAGATAGCCCTGAAGCGAAGTTGCAAACCTGGCTCACACCGACAGATTGGTGATCTAGGCCCGCTTCATTTGACACAGATCAACTTGTTATCTTTAGTCCAGATTAGCCCTGTTTAGACTTGTTCTAGATCAACTCTACCTCGGCTTTGCTCTATTAGAGTGTGCCCATACACTTGAATAGAGCGAGATAACACATGAAAAAATCATTAGCCGCGTTAGCTGTAGGTGCACTTCTAATAGCTCCCAATGTCATGGCACATAGCAAAGGTGACATCTTGGTGCGTGCGGGCCTTACTACTGTTGCTCCAGACGAATCTTCAAGCAACATATTTGTCGGTGGTTCAGATTTAGGCGTTAACGTTACGGTCGATGACAATACTCAACTGGGTTTGAATATTGCCTATTTTCTTACTGACAATATTAATATCGAATTATTAGCCGCAACGCCGTTTAAACATGACGTCAACTTTGGTGTGGTAGACCCTCTTGGTACGGGCAACCAATTAGGCGAAGTCACACACTTACCGCCGTCACTGACTGCAAACTACTATTTTAATAGTCCTGACAGTAAGCTGCAGCCCTATGTAGGTGCAGGCATTAATTACACGATTTTCTTTGACGAGGAATTTACCGCTGCGAACGATGGTGCAGGGCTGGCCGATTTGTCTTTGGATAATTCTTTCGGTTTAACCGCGCAAGTCGGTCTTGACTATATTCTTGATGAAAAATGGTCTATCAACGCATCAGTTCGTTGGATTGATATCGACACAGAGGCGTCTTTTAATTTGAATGGTACGGCTGGTGAAGTTGCTGATATTGAAATTGATCCTTACGTATATACCATTTCTGTCGGTTACACCTTTTAAGTACCGCATTTTCGCACTGCCTGTTTTGGCCAGCTAATGCTGGCCTTTTTTATTCTTCCGTATTGATCATATGTTCAGCGAGCTGATTTAAGGCTTCGCTTAAGTTGTCAGCCAATGCGATATTATCAACTTGTTCATATAGCGCCTTTTTCATGCAATACATCCATTGTGCCTTTAGCGCTGGCGTAACTTTAAACGGCAAATGTCGGGCTCTTAACCTCGGGTGTCCGCGTTCTTGTTCGTAATCGTTAGGTCCGCCTAACCACATAGCTAAGTACAGCGCAAAAACCCGCCTAATATTGTCCAGTGGCTTTGGATGAATAGCATATAACGCTTCTGCTTGTGGATCTGACTCCATAATATCGTAGAATCGATTCGCTAAAGTTACGACACCTTCTTCTCCTCCGATAATATCGTAGGGAGTGACAGGCTGTTTGCCTTTATTCATCTTTTCTTTTAACTGTTGTACCAATGCTGAGATTGCCATGAAAAAGTTCGCCGTATTTGGAAATCCTATTGCCCATAGTCTATCACCACTTATTCATCAAATGTTTGCTGAATCGTGCGGCGAGGTTATTGAATATGATAAGCGTTGCGGATCATTGGAAGCATTTGAGTCAGAAGTAAACGACTTCTTTTTTAAAGAGGGGGCACTGGGAGGTAACTTTACCGTCCCATTCAAAGAACGAGTATTTGCGTTAGCGGACGAGCACGATGCTGCAGCCAAATTGGCTGGGGCTGCAAATACCCTCCATCGACAACCATCAGGCAACTTAAAAGCTTACAACACTGACGGTATCGGTTTAGTTAATGACTTACTTGCGCATCAGGTGCTATTACAAAACAGCTATGTTCTTATTTTGGGGGCGGGTGGTGCAACGAGAGGTGTCATTCATCCTTTACTTAACGCTGGTGTCGCACATATATATGTATTAAACCGAAGTAAAGATAAAGCGATTGCACTGGTAGAAGAAGCTAATGACCAAAGGGTAACCGCGCTAGATAGTGTTGATGCTCCGCTGCCAAACCCACCCTCTGTTGTGATCAATTCAACATCAGCGAGTTTAAACAATACTGTCCCTGCTATGCCTGATGCCGTATTTTCGTCGGGGGCCGTGGCATATGATATGGTTTATGGGGCTAGTGCTACGGTATTTATGCAGAAAGCTAAAGCTCTCGGAAGCCAACTTCAGCTCGATGGGTTGGGTATGTTAGTTGAGCAGGCTGCAGCGGCTTTTTCTATATGGACGGGGCAAAATCCACCTACCGATAAAGTTGCAAAAGTGCTAAGAGATAGAATAAGTGGCCAAAAAGAGGGGTAGTAACCCCTCTAAGAGCATCATTCTTGCAGGTAGTCGTCTTTCAATTTAACGTAGTTGTCGGCTGATATTTTAAGAAAAGCCATCTCACTTTCATTTAGTGGGCGCTTTTTCTGCATTGGGTTACCAACATACAGGTAGCCGCTTTCCAATACTTTGTTGGGAGGGACTAGCGTACCAGCTCCTATAAATACATCATCTTGAACGACCGCTCCGTCCATAATGATAGCGCCCATACCTACTAATATTCGATTACCCAGCGAACATCCATGCAACATGCATTTATGACCAACGGTAACATCATCACCGATAATTAGCGGGTAGCCATCAGGATTTGCTGATGACTTTCTTGTAACGTGCAGCACTGTGCCATCTTGAACATTGGTTCTCGAACCGATAGTAATGTAGTTAACGTCGCCTCTGGCCGCGACTAGAGGCCAGATACTTGAACTATCGCCAACGTTGACGTCGCCTACGATCACCGACGTTTCATCGATATAGCAAGCTTCACCTATATTAGGCATAGTCCCTTTATAAGGTCTTAAAGACATCGTGTGTACCTATAATTTCTAAGTTGTCTTCACTATATAGAACAAATCAGTACGGAAATAGTCCGTTTTGAACAGAAAAACAGCACTTAAAACAAATATGACACTTTTTTGAAAATACTTGTTGACGGCGGGGATAAAATCCCTAAAATGCGCATCCGCTTCGACAGGAAATCACAACAGCTTCCCAGTTAAAAGCGAGTCACTACTAACTGTATAAGTCAATAGTGGCAAGGTTTTCAGCGAAAT
>NZ_BAAJLQ010000003.1:0-574594 GCF_057544385.1 Alteromonas sp. 5NS40-0096 | reverse complement strand
AACCGGTGATGTTACCACGACCGTCATCAGTGTTCACACCCATGATCATATTGAACTGAACAGTTTGGTTGTCTGTTACAGTACCAGACGCTGGCGTTTCACCAATCGCTTCTAGTCTTTCTTGCCAGAAACCACTGTCGTTTTTGCTTTGGTTCGCACCGTATTGTAGGTCAAACTCAACGCCTTCGAAGTTTTGTCTTGTGATGAAGTTAACAACACCAGCGATTGCGTCTGAACCGTATACCGCAGATGCACCACCTGTAACGATCTCAGTACGCTCAACAAGTTGAGGAGCGATTAAGTTAAGATCCTGTGCGAAACCAGCAAGAGGGCCACCAGGTGGAAGACGCTTACCGTCAACAAGAACTAGTGTTCTAGTTGCGCCAAGACCACGTAGGTTAGCAGTTGAAGTACCTGTCGCGCCGTTCGCGAATGCAGTTGTTTGGTCAGCGAAGAAAGCTGGAAGAGTATTGATCAAGTCAACTGTATCAGTTGTGCCTCGAATATCGAATAACTCAGCGCTAACAGTAACAACGGGGCTTGAAGAAACAACGTTAGTCGTTGCAATTCGAGAACCGGTAACTTTGATTTTTTCTACAACTTCTTCTTCATCGGAAGCTGCGTCTTGTGCCAACGCTGCACCAGATAGCGTTGTCAAAGCTCCGAAAGCTAAGCCTAAACGAATAGACTTGGCCAATTTAGAACAATTATACATGTATTGTCTCCCTGGACCACTTTGATAAGTGTTTATTATTAATCGCGTGATTTAATCGCTTTGCGATTTTTATTATCAATCGCTCTCAGCGATTATTGTCGATAGGGCTAAACCCTAGAATCATAATAAACTCATAAGCAGACCAGAGGCAACTTCGAATCGACGAATAATTGCGATAAACGGTACTTTTTTCAGTAAAATCTCTCGCCATTGTAAATTTAGTGTTACAAATTGAACAAAAAACAACCAAACAAACGATTATTTTAGATTTTTTATAAAATTCAGTGGAACTAAATGAAAAGAGATCGGTCGCGAGTTTTTAGCGATCTAAAATAGGGATCGATATCAAAAAGAGAGTATTCAATAGACAAGAATGTCATCGCATTTCAGTAACCACTTAACCATAACAAGTCGATTTTCAACAAGGATAAAAACCTACCGAGAAAACTGATGTGGAAATATTTGCTCATTACAGAATAACTATCGCGTTATTCAACTCATTTATGGGTGAAAGAGATTATCAATGCACTGTTTTTCAGTGTAACGTCGTTTTTTCTAAAATAGAAACGGGTGCTATTTTCGATATACGGCTAACCAACATCCTATCGATAGTAAAAATAACCGCTTTTGCCAAATACTGAACTTGTATCCTAGACGACTAGCGTCCAGAATAAATCCTAGCCTCTAGGATCTATGAAGGCATTCAATAAAGGTGAAGTCAAAACAATAAAGGTTGAATAAATGAAACTCGACGACGATATCCACAATTACTACGAACATTTAGTACTTGATAGAATTGCAGAACTGGGGTTGGACAAAAACAAATCAGCCGATTACGTTGCTGACCTCTGTTGCCTTGCACTTAACCAAGTTCCCCCGCGTTATATACGTTATGAAGTTGACATGGCATTTTATTTACCTCAATCCGAACGTCAGCAAATGGAAATGAACGTAGAAAATGCGATTGAGAAAGCAATAAAATTCTTGAATCAAGCCAAAAACCGCAACGACAAAGAATCGTAGATAATAAGAGAAAAGCTGGGAGAATTTGGGTGGCGAGCTCCCAGCCACATCCCGGCACATGAGTCCCCTGCTGCGGCTGCTCCCTTCCGGGCCTGACCGAGTTCACAAAGTATCATTGCGGGAGGACCAAGAGCCCACCATAGAAACTGCTCTAGAGGTATGCCCCTCAAGAGGCTGCGCATTATGACGAGTTACCTCGTAAGATTCAAGTATTGTTTTTAATGCGCTCTTCTGCCATGGTATTTGCAATGATATTGGTCGCAATTTGCTCACTATCACTGCGTTCAAACACTTCTAGAAGGTTGTCAGCAATGCGTTCCAAATGTGCTTTCAATGCTTCATTAGAAGAAGATTCCATGCGTTGATGGAAAATATCAACAATACCACCGGCATTGATGACGTAATCAGGTGCGTACAGAATGCCTTTCTCGAGCAGTGCTGTACCGATGGACTCGTCAGCAAGCTGGTTGTTTGCAGCTCCTGCAATAACTTTGGCCTTAATTTGCTCGATCGATTCTCGATTCAGAGTGGCGCCCAATGCACATGGCGCAATAACGTCGACGTCAAGCGCGTAAATTTCCTCAGGTGACACTGCCGTCGCGCCCAGCTCATTTACTGCAATTTCAACACCCTCTGGAAAAATATCAGTAACAAACAACTCTGCGCCCTCTTTGTGAAGATGACGTGCCAGTCTCAATCCAACGTGCCCCAGCCCTTGGATTGCCACTTTCACCCCGTCAAGGGAGCGGCCTAGCTTGTGCTGTACTGCTGCGCGTAACCCGACAAATACGCCATAAGACGTCGCAGGTGCAGGGTTGCCATCAGGGATTTCGCCCGCGTAGTGGTACCTTGCATTTTTACCAGCAACAAACTGTGTGTGTTCTCCCATTGCTTCGATATCTGAAACGGCAATTCCAGAGTCCTCTGCCGTAATGTACATGCCACCTAATGAGTCAACGAAACGCCCCATCGCCGCCATCTTTTCTGGTGTTTTCTCTTTGCGTGCATCACCAATGATGACAGCCTTGCCACCACCCAATGCCAATTCTGCCATGGCCGCTTTGTAAGTCATGCCTTTCGACAATCTTAAAACATCCGTTAGCGCTTCTTCGCTAGAAGCATAAGTCCACATTCTACAACCACCCAAAGCAGGACCCAATGTCGAGTCATGCACAGCAATAATAGCGGAAAGCCCTGACGCCTCATCATGATGAAAAGCGACGTGCTCGTGTGAAGCGAATTCTGGATGATCAAAAACTGACATAGGTACTCTTCTTGTAATGGGTTTTCGCTTATAATAGCGAAAGTGTCAGAGGACATATCTTGCAATGTTTTTTGTACATCTCGTTTTGATTAAAAACTTTTTAACATATCCCTTTATTGACTAGGATATACATCCTAAAATAGAATTCATTCCATAATAAATATCATAATAAGCTTGGAACCCTAACGATGAAGCTTGATAAATTTGATCGCGAAATTCTGCGAGTACTCCAACAAGACGCCACCGTTTCAATGGCAGACCTAAGCCAAAGGGTAGGTTTGTCTCATACCCCGTGCTGGCGACGAGTCAAAAGAATGGAAGCCGAAGGTATTATTCGTGGGCGAGTTACCCTTCTCGATAGTAAAAAGCTCAACCTAGGCGTGTCCGTATTCATCTATGTAACCCTGAAGAATCACGATGGTGACTCGCTCACGGACTTTGAAAATGCAGTACAGTCAATCGATGAAATTGTCGAATGTCATACAACAAGTGGGGATAAAGATTACTTACTCAAAGTCATTGTCGAGAGCATCGAAGAGTACGAATTTCTATTGAAATCTAAACTGACTCACTTACCTCTCGTCGACCATATCAGTTCGACTTTTGCTTTAAAGCAAGTCAAGAACACGACAGAGCTACCAATCAAAAATCAGTAGCTCTGCAGTACTCACTAAAAGCGCGGTATCCGCGCTTTTTTTATTGCGCGTCAATTTGCTGTTCTGGCGCAGCCTTTTGGAACGCCTCTAGCTGCTGGCAATTTTCCGTAATTTTATTAATTAACGGGTAAGGAGACAGATCGACACCAAAGCGCTTAGCACTATAGATGTGTGGCACTAGACAGACATCGGCTAACGATACATCAAAATCAAAACAATATTTGCCTGCTTGGGTTTGCAGTTTCTCTTCGATTGCGGCAAAGCCTCTTGTTGTCCATTCCGATACCCAGGCTTTTACTTGCGCTTCATCAGCGTTAAAGTTTTGCTTGAGCGCGTTAAGTACACGTAGATTACACAATGGTTGAATATCACTGGCTAGATCAAGCGCCAATGCTTTAACCCTTGCCCGTTCAACGGTATGAGATGGCAATAATGGACAAGGCTCTCGATATCGTTCATCCAAATACTCTATTATGCTAATTGACTGGTTTAAGATGATGTCTTCGTCATCATCTACAAAGGTCGGCACCAAATTAGAGGGGTTGAGTTTGTGGTAGTCCTCCCCGTGTTGCTCGCCCCCATCTTTGACTAAATGCACGGGGACATATTCGTAGTCCAACCCCTTTAAATTAAGCGCAATACGCACTCGATAGGTCGCCGAAGAACGCCAGTAGCCATACAATTTAAGACTCATCACTTCACCTTCTGTCGTTTCGATTTTTATTATAAATTTACACTGGTTTTATTAATGCCGTACTCGCGAAGCTTGTTGGCTATGGCGGTGTGGCTCAGGCCTAACTTTTTAGCCAGTTGACGCGTGCTCGGATAGCTAGGGTAGAGCCTTCGTAGAAGGTCTCTTTCAAATTTTTTCACCTCTTCGTCCAAGGTGCCGTCAAAATTCTCATCTATGAAGGTCGCGGAAGGTGAACACCTAGGCAGTTGTACACTTTCTTTGGTCAATTCGTTGCCATCGAGTAAAGATAGCGCTCGGAACAACGCGTTTTGCAATTGCAGTACGTTACCCGGCCACGGGTATTGATTCAAAAAATCCACACAGGAACGACTCAACTTCGCAGGCCTACGACCAAGCTTATTACAGTGTTGGATAATGAAATGTTCAGCGAGTGGGATAATGTCTTGCTTTCTATCCCTCAACGCCGGAAGAACGAGGCTTAACGTGTTCAAACGGTAATAAAGCGATTTTACGAACTTTCCTTCTTCCACCATCTCGCCAAGATCGACGGCAGTTGTGGAAATGAGTCGCACATCTACCTCATGGCCGACAGACGCCCCAACGCGATAACACTTTTTATGCTCGATAACCGTCAACAACTTGTTTTGAAGTGTTAATGGTAGGGCATCAACGTTTTCAAGAATTACCGTACCGCCTGAAATACTCTCAAATAAACCGGGTTGGCTGGCAATGCTGCCTGCCTCAACCTGTCCAAACAATGCCGCATCGAGCAACTCACAAGGTAAGGCTGCACAATCGAACGTTTCGCACATCCCATCATTTCTTCGACTAGACTGATGAATCGCCGTTGCCAAGCTACTTTTTCCTGTCCCTTCGACCCCGAACAAAAGAATAGGATCGTCTTGATCAGAAGCTTTTTTGGCACTCTCTAGTACCTGTTGCATCGCTGGAGACTGAAAAATAAAGGAGTCAAAACTGTCCTTAGGCGTCTGATGAAACACACTGAGTTGTTGGCCAAGCCTGAACTCAGATTTTAGAATGACGACCGCTCCAGCCAATACCTCGGTTGAATCACCATCAGGTACTGTCACGGGTAGCACGTCTGCAAGATAATCTTGCTGGATAAATTTGACTTTAGAAGACTGAGCTTTTGGTGAATTAGACTCTAGCCAGCGAGAAAAGTTAAACCCTTTTACTACATCTGCAATGTCGCAACCTCTGACATCACTGAGGGCGGTTTCAAGGCCGCTGAGTACGGCCTCATTACACAACAAAACATTGCCTTTGCCGTCAATGGAAAACACAGGATCAGGTAATGTTTTCATGATAGTAGCGAGTTGTTGCTTTTCTCGCTCACCCGGCATGAAAGGGGTCGTTTTTACGTCTTCAATACCGTCGATACGACGGATTTGAGGCATTAAATGCTGAAAGTCGGAAAATTCAATGTTTGGGAAATTCAAAAAGATCTTTCCCACTTTATCGATTTCAATACCGCGTAAGTCGATATTGTGTGTGACCAGAATATCCAACACATCCTGTGTTATGCCTAGCCTATCCTGACAGCTGATCTCTAAGCGCATACCCTTCCTCTATGTAAAGTTATTTTTACAGGATATCACACTTTGGTTACATCTGAATATTTTTTTGGTCGCGCTTTATCGTACCTTCAGCTTGCAATTTTTTCTTTTGGCGGGAACATCGGCTCGAATAATCCAAGCTTTTTGGCCTCTTCTACCAACGCCATAATATCCATCTCTGCCATCGAGAACAGATCATCGAATTGGTCTAAAACGTAGTAAAGTGGCTGCATGATATCGATGCGATATGGGGTGCGTAACACATCCAGAGGACTTAACGCTGAGCGTTTTGCTTCATTGCTTTCAAGTGCGTATAAGGTTTCTCCGGGAGACGACAAAATTCCGCCACCGTAAATGCGCAAACCATCTTCGGTTTTAAGTAGGCCAAATTCAACAGTAAACCAATACAAACGCGCTAGGTAGACCCGATCTTCCTTTGACGCCGCAAGACCGAGCTTGCCATATGTTTGAGTAAAGTGAGCAAAAGCCTCATTGGTTAACAAAGGACAATGACCAAAGACCTCATGGAAGATATCGGGCTCTTGTAAGTAATCGAACTCTTCTCTACTGCGGATAAATGTGGCTACAGGGAATTCTTTGTTCGCCAACAGTGTAAAAAACTTCGTGAAGTTAATTAGCGCTGGTACCTCGGCAGTTCGCCATCCTGTTGTTTTTAACAGCACTTCGTCAATGTCTTTTAATTGAGGAATTCTGTCTTTTGGCATGCCCAAAAGTTCAATACCATCCATATACTGCTGGCATGCTCGCCCAGGTAAAAGCGTTATCTGTCTTTCGTACAATTCTGACCAAATTTGGTTTTCTTCATCAGTCCAGTGGATGATGCCGTTTTCATCAGATTGCTTGGACTGATATTGGGTGCTTTTACTCATGAACAACTTCTCAACTCGAATAACAATGGCTGCAAGTCTAGTGAAAATGAAATGAGAAAAAAGGCTATCTTGTGCGGTGAACTCGCTACAGATGTAACAATAATTTTACACTGTAAACTATTGTAAACACTGAGAAAACACTTATTTTATGCGGCAGAAACTAAAGTAACCATATGAAACACATAAAAAAAGCAGCATGGTTATGCTGCTTTTCTAGGTCGTATACTGTGACTACAGTCGGCTGATTTCTCGATTCAATTGGAACTCTCTTGAGGTGACATATTTCTCCATCGCACGAAGGCGTCGCTCTGCCTCATTAAAGTTACGTTGAATGTGGTGAAACGCTTTTTTTGGAGGCTCGCCCGCTTGCCAAGCTTTCGTTTTCACTTCAACTTTAGTACCGGCGGAGGTTTCTTGGTGGTTTCTCCACCCCTTTCCGCTTTGTTGGCCGAATCCTGATGTTTCAGGCATTGCCAAATCGCTTTGTTTCTTGTCGAGAATAAACCAACACGCAATATAGGTAACGAGTACAAAAGGCCCAGCCAGTAAGAAAAAACCTGTTACTGTGAGAATACGCACTAACCAAATTTCAATTCCGAAGTAGTTAGCTACACCAGCACAGACCCCGGCGATTCTCGCGTTCTCTGTATCTCTGTATAACCCCTTCTTCTGGTTCATGCGCGGTCCCTCCATTCTGGTGCTTCACTGTCCAAAATTGCTTCTAAAGTTTGGATTCTTTCCGACATCTGCTCCGCCTTATCAGCCAAATCTTGCATTGCAGTGTACTCTTCTTGCGTAAGGCCCTGGCTTACTTGGCGTTTACTTCGGTAGTGAAGAATCAACCAAATCGGTGCCACTATAATCATAAAGATAATAATAGGTGCAATTATCAGAGCTAAGATTTCTTCTTCCATGCCGTACCTCCTCGTTAAATATTCCGGCTGCGGCGGGGCGTTGCCCGCCTATGTCACTCGTAAACGACTTACTTCGCTTTTTTGTCTTTTGACTGCATTTGCGCTTTCAGTGCTTCAAGCTCTTCGTCAATTTTGTCGCCAGCTTCAAGCTCAGCAAATTCATCTTGCAGCGTTTTCTTACCTAAATCATAAGCTTCAACTTGTGATTCTAGGTCATCAATTTTACGCTCGTATTGCTCAAAGCGCCCCATTGCATTGTCGACCTTAGAGCTGTCCAAGGTTTTCTTAACATCAAGTCTAGACGATGCTGTCTTCTGGCGCATGATAATCGCTTTTTGACGCGTTTTGGCATCAGCGAGTTTGTCCTGAAGCTGTGCCACTTCATCTTGAAGCTTACCGATCTGTTCTTCAACGATAGCCAGCTCTTTTTTCAATGCTTCTGCCGCTTCTGCACTTTTCTTTTTCTCTTGAAGCGCCGCACGTGCTAAGTCTTCACGTTCCTTACTCAATGCAAGTTCCGCTTTTGCTTGCCAATCTTCGACATCCGCTTCTAATTTACCAACCTGAGCAATAATTTCTTTTTTGCTCGCAATGGTTTTAGCCGATACTGATCTTACTTCAACAAGTGTGTCTTCCATTTCTTGTATAATCAATCGGACCATTTTTTCTGGATCTTCCGCTTTATCCAGAATTGCGTTGATATTAGAGTTTACGATGTCGCTAAAACGCGAGAAGATACCCATAATCAATTCCTCTTACTCTAAATGTTAAATTACATGGTTACAGTCTTGGTATTAATGATTCAATATGCTTGCCAAGTTTACAAAAACTGTAACACCATGAAAAATAAAGATATTTTAAATTTCATTTATCTATCGTAACTGACCTTATTTTCATCTACACTATTAATTGGTCGAAATGACTAATTTTTGAGGGATTTAATGAGCAGGTTTCGCCAACAAGACAATTTGCTGGGTCAAGCAAACAGTTTTTTAGAAGTTTTAGAACAGATTTCACAAATCGCACCACTTAACAAGCCCGTTTTGGTCATTGGTGAGCGAGGTACGGGTAAAGAACTCATTGCCGCCCGCCTTCACTTTTTGAGTAAGCGCTGGGATCAGACGTACCTTAAACTCAATTGTGCGGCACTGAGTGAGAGCTTGTTGGAAAGTGAATTGTTTGGCTATGAAGCCGGCGCTTTCACAGGTGCTAGCAAGCGCCGAGAAGGTAGATTCGAAGTGGCCCACAACGGCACACTGTTTTTAGACGAGCTAGCCAATACATCGGGTTTAATTCAAGAGAAACTCCTGCGCGTAATAGAGTATGGCGAATTTGAGCGTGTTGGTGGAACCAAAACGGTCAAGGTCGACGTAAGGCTTGTTGCTGCAACCAATGAAGACCTACCGGCACTTGCTGATGCTGGTGAGTTTCGAGCGGATTTACTTGATAGGTTGGCCTTTGACGTCATTACTATTCCCCCACTACGAGAGCGGCGGGAAGACATCCTTATGCTAGCAGAGCATTTCGCCATTAACATGGCTCGTGAATTGGAAATGGAATTGTTCAGTGGCTTCACACAAAAAGCCAAAGGTATTCTTCTCGACTACGATTGGCCTGGTAATATCCGAGAACTCAAAAACGTCGTAGAGCGGGCCGTCTATCGATGCAACAACCCCCACATACCGGTGCATGAAATTATTTTAGATCCGTTTGAAAGTGAATTCAGGCCAACAGGTAGGGTGAAAACCAATGATCGCGTCACGTCGTCAAACGAATCGACATCGTCTTCTACCACTTCAACCCCCGTGGCCGACCAGCCAGCACAACCCGTAGCGCCGGCGAATCAATCCATTGTTGAGCCATCGCCGATCATGAACTTTCCGATAGACCTGAAAGAACGTTCGCAACAATATGAAATTGATATGATTCGCGGTGCACTTGAAGACAGCCAATTTAATCAAAAAAAGACAGCAGAAAAGCTCAGTTTGACGTACCATCAGCTCAGGGGCTATTTGAAGAAATACAATCTGCTTGACTCCAGTGAGGAATCAACAGAAGAATCGCGGTAATTACGTGAAAAAAAGACGTTATTTAGCACCATTTTTGCTACTTGTAGGCTTAAATGGTTGCTCTCAGAAAAACCAAGATTTTTTCCAATCGGGCATTATTTACTGTTCCGAGAGCAGCCCCGTCAGCTTTAATCCGCAGTTGGATACGTCAAGCACGACAGCAGATGCAACATCTCACCAACTTTACAACCGGCTTCTGGAGTTTGACCCTGTCTCCGGGCGTATTACCCCTAGCCTAGCGAGCAGTTGGTTGGTATCTGCCGACGGTTTAACCTACGCATTTCAGCTGAGGCGAGACGTTGAGTTTCACACAACCCCTTATTTTACTCCAACGAGAAAGTTCAACGCCGACGACGTCGTGTTTAGTATTAACCGATGGCGTGTTCCCAATCATCCTTATCACGATGTTTCTGGCGGACGTTATCCCTACTTTGATAGCTTGGGCTTGGCGGAAAACATTGCGAAAGTTGAGAGGGTCAATGGTTACCGCGTGGAGATTACCTTGCACGAACGAGATAGTGCCTTCCTAGCCAATCTTGCGAGTGATTTTGCCGTAATTTTGTCTGCTGAATATGCCGACACATTAGTGGAAGCGCAGCTAGCCAAAAATATCGATGACTACCCAATTGGTACAGGCCCATTCAAATTCGTCGACTACCGCAAAGACCAATACGTTCGGTACACGAAAAATGATAATTACTGGATCGACGAGCCAATAAGCGAAACGCTGATATTTGACATTACACCGAAAAGCTCGTTGAGGTTAGCCAAGCTGATGACGGGTGAATGTGACGCGATGGCATTGCCAGCACAAACTGAATTGACAGTAATTCGAGACCATGAGGATCTCAATCTCGAGGATAAACCGGGCTTGAATGTCGGCTATTGGGCATTCAATACGCGTCGACCACCGTTTGACAATCCGGATGTCAGAAGAGCATTAGCCTATGCCATCGACAAAAATAGTTTGCTGGAGGCCGTCTATTTTGATGGTGCGCAGCGAGCGAAGTCACTGTTGCCAGATTCAAGCTGGGCCTATCAAAACGATGCGGATGATACCGCATATAATCCAGTATTGGCGCGTAAGCTTCTCGATGACGCGGGTATCGATGAAGACTTCACAATGACGATTTGGGCCATGCCAGTTGAACGGATTTATAACCCCAATGCGTTAAAGATGGCTGAGCTCATCCAAGGCTATCTGGCGGCCATTGATATTGATGTTGAAATAGTCACCTATGATTGGACGACATTCCGAAAGCGCCTTGAAGATGGCCTTCACGACTCAGTTCTTATGGGTTGGTCTGCAGACAATGGCGATCCCGACAATTTTTATCGCCCTCTTCTCAGTTGTGAGGCGATACCATCAAAAACGAATCGTGCACTGTGGTGTAACGAAGACTTTGATATTTTGCTAGATGAAGCAGTTCAGACCGACGATATCGAGCGCCGAAAAGCCCTGTATGTACAAGTCAATCGCCTGCTGTACGAACGTCTACCATTGGTACCAATTGCCCATGCTTACCAATATCAAGCTTCGAGAAAAAACATTGAAGGCATGGAAATCAACCCATTTGGGGGAGTCAGATTTGCTGGTGTGGAGAAGCTGAAGTGATTACTGCGCTTTTTCGTTACATCACACTGTTCATTTTGACGCTCTTGGTACTTAGCGCACTGTCCTTTTCACTGGCCTATTTGTTTCCGGGTGACCCACTTGTCAATATGTCGGGTATCACGCCACAAAACCCGCTACAAAGAGACGCGCTAATCAGTCAGTACGGGCTAGACAAACCGTATATCGTCCAGTTCGGCTATTTTCTCGAGCGGCTTTGGGAAGGCAATTGGGGATACAGTTTCGTATCAGGTAGACCCTTAAAAGAAGAACTGATTGTCGCGCTACCGGCCACCATTGAGCTTTCCGCCTATGCCCTTTTGGTTTCTCTGGTTTTGGGTATCGGTTTGGGGTGTTTAGCGGGACTTCGAGCTTATTCAACAACGGATTTAACGCTCAATTCGTTAAGTATCTTCAGCTACTCCTTTCCGGTTTATTGGTTGGCACTGCTGTTCATACTCGTGTTCAGTTTACAGCTCGGAATTGTGCCGCTGTCTGGAAGGATCAGCTTGATGTTTGATATTCCATCGCAAACTGGGTTTATCCTGATTGATATTTTAATGGCCGATAACATCGATAGAAAGTTAGCATTTAGTGATGCCCTGCAACACCTCATGTTGCCGACCTTATCGATAGCGATTATCACGACAGCCTCTATCATACGATTAATGCGACGTTCTGTGATTGACGTATTAAACAAACCCTACATTGCGGCAGCGAGATCTCGAGGGTTGTCACGTTGGAAAATATTTTCGCAACACATTTTGAGAAATAGTCTACTCCCAATATTGCCACTTATGGCTATTCAAGTTACGACCCTCATCACAAATGCCATGATAGTTGAAACCTTGTTTTCATGGCCTGGTGTCGGTAATTGGCTGCTACAAGCTATTTATCAAAGAGACTATTGCGCTCTGCAAATAGGCATGCTGGCGGTATCCTTTGTCGTGATCACACTGACAATTGCTATCGACTTTTTTAACCGGTTAATCGACCCAAGTAGGGATAAATTCGATCGTGGCACAGTTTAGTTTTTACGACGACGAGTTTCAGCCATCACCATGGCAGCGTACGTGGCTTGAATTTAAATCTAGCCACGCCGCTATCATTGGTTTAGCCATGCTGACGTTTTTCTTGTTCTTTGCGGTTTTTGCGCCATTAATCGCGCCTTACGATCCTCTCGAACAGAACGTTGATGCATTGCTTGTACCACCCAGCTGGTACTTCAACGGTACCATCTCTCATTTATTTGGCACGGATTCACTCGGTAGAGATTTATTTAGCCGTATTATCTATGGCTGCCAAATCACCTTTGGCACTTCTATCATTGTGGTACTGGTAGCAATGATCATCGGCGTAAGCATTGGCGTAATCGCAGGTATGTTAAGTGGTGTTCGGTCAAGTGTCGTCAACCATTTACTCGATGCTTTGATGGCGATACCCACATTGTTAATTGCGATTATAATCGTTGCAATATTAGGCACCGGCCTCGTTAACAGTATGTGGGCCATTACGCTGGCATTGATCCCCCAGTTTGTTCACAACACTCGCTCTTTTGTGCGCAACGAAATGGAAAAAGATTACATACAATCCTCTCGGTTAGATGGCGCAAATCACTGGCAACTATTCACCTACTCGATTTTGCCAAATATGATTGAGCTGCTAGTCGTTCAAGGTACGCTGGCGCTATCGATTGCAGTGATTGACGTCAGTGCACTCGGCTTCCTTAACTTAGGTGCACAATCCCCACAACCTGAACTCGGCGCGATCCTCGCAAGTAGCTTGGATGTAGCCTATATCGCACCATGGCAAGTCGCCTTGCCCGGTTTGACTATATTTCTCATGGTTTTGGCAATTAACATTGTGGGTGATGGTTTGCGTTCGGCATTGCGAAAAAGGTTGGTGAGATAATGCCAGTACTCGACATCAAGAACCTGACTCTAGAAATGAACACGGGTACGGGTAAAGTCAAAGCCCTAGAGAAAATTAACCTCACCGTTAACTCAGGCGAAATACGTGCATTGGTGGGTGAATCAGGCTCGGGGAAAAGTCTGATTGTTGCAGCAATATCTGGCGCGATGCCAGTGCAATGGTCTCTAACCGCAGATCGCCTAACTTGGGATGGGAAAAATCTGCTGTCTATGTCGGCGGAAGAAAGACGCGAAATTATGCGAAAAGATATCGCCGTGGTGTTCCAGCACCCATCTTCCGCGCTGGACCCATCAGCTACCCTCGGCGAGCAGCTTGAAGAAAGCGTACCGATAGAATTTGTCGAAGGTAAGTGGTTTTGGGAACGTGCACAGTCACGGCACAAACAAGCTGTTGGCGTTATGCACAAAGTGGGTATAAAACAACACAAGAAATACATGAAGGCTTACCCTCATGAAATTTCCAATGACATTGCACAAAAATTCATGATCGCAATGGCGCTCATTTCCCAGCCCAAATTATTAATTGCTGACGACCCCACACGTGGCATGGAAACCACCACCAAAACCCAGATTCTAAAGTTATTCACACGTTTAAACCAAACCCGGGATTTAGGTATCTTGTTCATTAGCCACGACCTGCTGGCGATAGCCAATATGGCAACCACCATGACGGTACTATACTGTGGTCAAACCGTTGAATCGGGCAGGATGTCTAAAATCAGAAAGCGCCCATTACACCCTTATACTAAAGCGCTTTTGGACAGTGCCCCCAGTTTCAGAAATGATCTGCCGCCAAAATCGTGTTTACCTACACTAGAGGGCAGTATTCCAACATTACAGCACTTACCCATTGGTTGTCGGCTTGGTCCGCGTTGCCCCAGAGCGCAGCGCGATTGCGTAAGTATACCTGCGGTCAGACGCATACACGACCATACTTACAGCTGTCACTTTCCTCTCCATATGGAGAAAAACTGATGGAAGTAATGCGTATTGAAGAGCTGAGTTTCGAGAAGTGTAAATCGTCCAATTGGTTCAAGAAAGACGTAGTGTTTCAATTGGGCCCAATCGACCTTTCAGTGAATCGTGGTGAGACCATTGCGATTATTGGTGAGAACAGCTCGGGTAAATCACTGCTTGCCAAACTGTTAGTCGGTGCTGTACCACCAACCACTGGAACCATCTGGTTGCATGAGAGAAAAGACGGCCGAGACGCAAAAATCAGTGGCCCAGAGTGTAGGGCTGGCGACATCCGGATGATGTTTCAACAAACCAGTGAAGCGATGAACCCAGGCATCCCTGTAGGCCGAATTCTCGACGAGCCACTAAAACTCAATACCAACATCCCACAGACTGAGCGTATCGCTATTATTGAAGAAACACTGATAAAAGTGGGCTTACTGCGAGAGCACTATCATTTTTATCGCCACATGCTGTCAGATGGCCAACAACAACGCATCGCAATGGCGAGGGCTTTGTTACTCAACCCCAAAGTCATTGTAGCTGATGAACCTTTCGCAGCGCTTGATCCATCCATTCGCTCGCAAACCGTTAATTTGTTTTTGAAGCTACAGCAGGAAATGGGCCTCGCTTTTATCTTTATTTCTCACAACCTCGGCATTGTTAGACACATTGCTGATAAGGTCATTGTGATGAATGAGGGGCAAATTGTAGAATCTGGTGATACTGAAACGATCTTTCGCTGGCCAAAGCACATGGTGACAAAAAAGCTCATTATGTCTTATCAGTCTTTAGCCGCTATCAAACACCAGCGCTGAGCCTTCCATAGCTCAGCGCCTCGCATTAGCCCATTAGCCTACAAGGGCAAGTAAAATTCCCGCTGCAACAGCAGAACCTAATACCCCAGCGACATTTGGACCCATCGCGTGCATCAGTAAAAAATTGTGGGGATTTGACTCAAGGCCAACTTTGTTTACCACTCGCGCTGCCATAGGGACAGCTGACACGCCAGCCGCGCCAATGAGGGGGTTTATCCCACCACCACTTAGACGATTCATCAACTTTGCCATTAGTACCCCTGTAGCGGTGCCAATGGCGAAAGCGACAGCACCTAGTGCCAAAATCCCCAAGGTTTCAACTGTCAAAAACTTATCAGCAGAGAGCTTTGAACCTACCGCCAAGCCAAGAAAGATAGTCACGATATTGATCAGCTCATTCTGTGCCGTTTTACTTAAGCGTTCAACGACACCACATTCTTTCATCAGGTTTCCGAAACAGAACATTCCCACTAAAGGCGTGGCTGAAGGAAGGAAAAGAATCGTCGCAAGCAACACTGCCAACGGAAAAATAATTTTTTCACGCTGAGACACAGGACGAAGTTGAGCCATTTCAATCTTACGCTCTTCTTCACTGGTTAACGCCTTCATAATCGGCGGCTGAATAATAGGTACAAGTGCCATGTAAGAGTACGCTGCAACGGCAATAGCGCCAAGCAAATCAGGGGCAAGCCTGCTCGCCAAAAATATTGCTGTCGGCCCATCAGCGCCACCTATGATTGCGATAGCAGAGGCATCTTTCAGTGTGAATTCGAATCCGGGAACAAAGTTCAATGCGATAGCACCAAACAAGGTCGCAAAGATCCCAAATTGCGCCGCTGCGCCGAGCAATAGCATTTTGGGATTGGCAATAAGTGCCCCGAAGTCAGTCATCGCCCCTACTCCCATAAAAATCAACAAGGGGAAAACGCCCGTATCGATGCCAACGGTATATATGTAGTAGAGCAAACCACCAGCTTCGCTGAAACCCGCTAACGGTATATTGGTCAGCAGTGCACCAAAACCTATAGGGAATAGCAACAAAGGCTCAAACTTCTTGACAATGGCCAAATAGAGTAACAACAAGCCTACAGCCATCATAACGACTTGGCCTAGCTCGAAATGAGCCAAAGCCGTGCTTTCCCATAATACTCTCAATTTATCCATGGTTTAATTGAGCTCCAATAGTGCTTGCCCGCTTGTCACTGATTCTCCCTCAGAGACAAGCAGCTTAGCGACCACACCTGTGTGAGTCGTCCTAATTTCGGTTTCCATCTTCATGGCCTCTAAAATCAGTACAACATCACCTTCATTTACTTTGTCTCCGGGCTTAACAAGCAGTTTAAATACATTGCCAGCTAGGGGAGCATTCACACTTTTCCCGGCTGAGCTTGCCACAACTGACTGAGGGGCTTCTGCTGCAGGCCCCTGCGACGAGCTCACAGGCGTTATGTCACCCAGCTGCCCTGCTTCACCAACTTCTACGCGGTAAAGCTGACCATCGACGCGTACATCGTAGGTCGCAGGCCCATCAACATTGCCTTGTGATGGCTGAGCAGACTGTACTGGTGTCGCTTCAGGATTTGGTGCGGGTTCGAATGCCTCTGAATTCCCTCTATTTTGCAAGAACTTCAAACCAACTTGTGGGAATAGCGCGTACGTTAACACGTCATCTATCGTGTCATTCGCCAATTGAATATTGGTTTCTTGTGCTAGTTGTTCGAGTTCACCAGTTAGATTGTCTAATTCCGGCGCTAAATTGTCAGCAGGACGACAGGTAATCGCCCGTTTACCCTCTAGTACTCTCGCTTGCAATTCACTATTCACAGGCGCGGCTGTAGCACCGTACTCTCCTTTTAAGACGCCAGCAGTCTCCTTGGTTATACTTTTATAACGTTCACCTGTAAGTACATTGAGAACCGACTGTGTGCCGACAATCTGCGAAGTCGGCGTGACCAAAGGAATAAAGCCAAGATCTTCTCTAACGCGAGGAATCTCCTCTAATACTTGGTCAAACTTATCAAGGGCACCTTGTTCTCTGAGTTGGTTCTCCATATTGGTCAACATACCTCCTGGCACCTGAGCGAGGAGAATCCTTGCATCAACGCCTTTCAAGCTGCCTTCGAACTGTGCATACTTCTTGCGCACATCTCTAAAGTAACTCGCGATCTTTTCGAGATGAGGCAACGACAAACCAGTATCCCTCGGTGTGCCTTCGAGAATAGACGCAATTGTCTCAGTCGCAGTATGCCCGTATGTCATACTCATTGACGACACCGCCGTATCGAGAATATCGATCCCGGCATCAATGGCTTTCTGATAAGTTGCTGTACTCAACCCTGTTGTTGCATGACACTGCATGGCAATTGGTACACCAACGGCGTTTTTGAGTTTGGTTATTAACTCCTCGCATTCATATGGCTTTAGCAGGCCCGCCATATCTTTAATACATATTGAATGTACGCCTTGATCTTCCAGTTGCTTACCCATATCAACCCACAGGTCGATAGAGTGAACTGGACTAACGGTATAGGAAATCGTGCCTTGGGCATGTGCGCCGCAATCAATGGTTGCGCGAATAGCCGTTTGCAAATTGCGCATGTCATTCATGGCATCAAAGATGCGAAACACATCGACGCCATTTTCGTGAGCTCGCTCGACAAACCGCGTAACCACGTCATCAGCATAATGGCGATACCCCAGCAGATTTTGCCCGCGTAGCAACATTTGCTGTTTGGTTTTGGGCATGGCTTTCTTCAGCTCTCGTATACGCTCCCAAGGGTCTTCACCTAAATAACGAATACAAGCATCAAATGTTGCTCCGCCCCAAGACTCAACAGACCAATAACCAGCTTCATCCAGTGCCGCGGCGATAGGCAGCATGTCTTCTAATCTCAAACGGGTCGCCAGTAGCGATTGATGAGCGTCACGTAAAACGAGTTCGGTTATCGCAAGTGGGTTTGGCATAGTGTCTCCTGATTTTATTTGTTCTGTTGTCGATGCATCGCAATTGCCGCGGTAATCGCTGCAACGATACGATTATCGTTATGCGCACTGACTGTTTGAGGTGATGTTCCACGGGACATGGTTTCTTGAGGTGTGCTCTCTGGAAATTTGGCACAAACAAAAGCAATGAGTTTTACTCCGCCAATCAACAGGGTCAGGAATGCAAACACGACGACCATGCCCACTAGCATTAACGTTGCAGCTTCCATCAATTGAGCTGAGATTGATTCTGATACCATGAGTATCTCGATATGTTGAAAAATGAATCGAATAAGTAACATGCAGGAAAGCAAAAGACAACCGTAAAAAGGTCGCACTCTTGCATAATTAGTCTTATTTTCGAGGAAAAAACGAGAATATGTGATTAATTATGCACTTTTTGGACATACTGAATCAGCATTTCGGCACAAATAGATGTTTGAGGCGGTGAATTTTAGATACAAAAAAGCCCGCTTAAAGCGGGCTTTTGCAATGTGGCGCGTGTGGAAGGATTCGAACCTCCGACCGCCTGGTTCGTAGCCAGGTACTCTATCCAGCTGAGCTACACACGCGTAATGTGAGGTTTAGATTGGCGCGTGCGGAAGGATTCGAACCTCCGACCGCCTGGTTCGTAGCCAGGTACTCTATCCAGCTGAGCTACGCACGCGCATTTCTAAACTTCAATGCTTCTAAGAAGCAATAATGGCGGAGAGAGAGGGATTCGAACCCTCGATACCTGTATATAGGTATGGTTCCTTAGCAGGGAACTGGTTTCAGCCACTCACCCACCTCTCCGAAACTGTTTTAAATGTTAAGTCTTTATTCGAGGCTTATCAACTTACTTATTCGTAAGTGGGTGCAATTTAATGCTACAGCTACAATCCTTATATCCCTTACTCGGGAGCGATTCCAGCCGCCTCTCCTTAACGTGGAGCGCAGTTTACTGATTCATGAGGCGAAGTCAAACACTTTTTCAAACAAAAACGTTCGCATGCTTGGATTTTAAACAGATTGATGAATAATTGTTTTTTTTGAACAAGTATCAATCAACACACGCCACTTTTACCTGTCCGTTCAGAGGCACTCTCTAACAATAGTTTCATGGTATAAAAACAAAAAAGGCCGACATAAGCCGACCTTTTTGACATCGATTACTCGATGCTAGGCATCATCTTTTGGTGCACCTACAGATTGGCCACTTTTTTCGGCCTGTATGCGCATATAAATTTCTTCACGATGTACAGATACTTCTTTAGGTGCATTCACACCAATACGTACCTGATTGCCCTTTACGCCCAGTACAGTAACGGTTACATCATCACCTACCATAAGCGTTTCACCAACACGACGAGTCAAAATAAGCATTCTATTGCTCCTGTTCCTTAATCTTGAACATAATCCCTAATACTACACTCAACAACGGCACGACCCGTTTTGAGCAACAGCTTTCCATGTTTCTGTGTCACCGCAAAAACTCGCTGTCTTTAACTTATTGACGATTATAGCTTATCTGTCAACCAAGAAGCGACAGACTCCAGTGCTGACGACAAGTTTTCGGGTTTGTCACCACCCGCTTGCGCCATGTCCGGTCTACCACCACCTTTACCGCCAACCTGCGCGGCAACGTGGTTTACGAGTTCTCCAGCTTTCACTTTTGAAGTCAGATTCTTCGTCACACCGACAATAAGATTAACTTTACCTTGATTTGCAACGCCGAGAACCACAATACCCTCGCCAATGCGATTTTTGAGGTCATCCATCATGCCGCGTAGCGCTTTGGCTTCAACGCCCTCTAGTTCAGACACAAGGACTTTCACACCCTTAATATCTTGGCTTTGACTGAGGATGTCTGCGCCTTGAGCACTAACCAACTTTTGTTTCGCTGTATCGAGCGCTTTTTCAAGCTCTTTGGCTTGAGATTGCAAATTTGAAACCCGTTCAACCAACCCACTCGCATCGGTTTTGAGTAATCCTCCAACTTGCTGAAGCAATTGTTGTTGTGACTGGACCAAGTCCAGCGCCCCAACGCCAGTTACCGCCTCAATTCTACGTACGCCAGACGCGATTCCACTCTCGGCACTAATCTTAAATAAACCGATATCACCTGTTCTTTGTACGTGCGTGCCACCGCATAGTTCAACGGAGAATGGTCCCATGGTAACAACACGCACTTTTTCATCGTATTTTTCACCAAATAACGCCATAGCACCTGAGGCTTTTGCCTCGTCTAACTCCATTAACTGAGTAGACAGACCGTGATTTGCGCGAATTTCTTCGTTTACTCGTTGCTCGATTTGAATTAATTGTTCTGCTGAAACGGCCTCGAAATGGGAGAAATCGAAACGCAGACGCTGTGCATCGACCAGTGATCCTTTTTGCGTAACGTGTTCGCCTAAAATCTCACGCAGCGCGGCGTGTAGTAAGTGAGTCGCGCTGTGATTTTTCTTTATCGCTTCACGATTCTGCGTGTCAATTTTCGCGGTAATTGTCTGGCCTTTGTTGACGGTTCCCTTTGCAACACCTTTGTGAACAAACGCATTACCCATTTTTTGCGTATCTTCGACGACAAAAGTAGCGTCACCGATTAGCAACTCACCTGAATCACCTACTTGGCCACCAGACTCCGCATAGAAAGGCGTCTGATTCAATACAACTAGGCCCTGCTGGCCATCGGTTAATGAATCGACCAGTTGATTGTCGTAAACCAACTCTAATACCTGGCTTTCGTCTTCTGTCGATTCATAGCCTGTAAATTCAGTAGTTTGCTCTAGTTTCAGCAACTCATTGTAGTCAGAGCCGAACTGGCTTGCTTGTTGAGCGCGCTCACGCTGAGCTTGCATTGCCGCTTCGAAACCTTCTTCATCGATTTTAAGTTCGTGCTCTCGAGCAACGTCATTCGTTAAATCGGTTGGGAAGCCGTAAGTGTCGTAAAGTTTAAAAACAACTTCGCCAGGAATCGTATCAGATTTAAGATTAGCTAAAGTATCGTTCAACATTGCCATGCCTCTAGACAGGGTCTTACTGAACTGCTCTTCCTCGACTTTTAGCACTTTTTCCAATACTGGCTTTTGATCGACGAGTTCAGGGTATGCTTGCCCCATTTCGGTCGCCAATGCATCGACTAACTTATAGAAGAAAATGTTATCTGCGCCGAGTTTGTAACCATGACGCACTGCACGGCGAATGATACGACGCAGCACATAGCCACGACCTTCGTTGCTTGGCATCACACCGTCACAGATCAAGAAGCTACATGAGCGAATATGATCCGCAATCACGCGAAGTGACTTATTCTCTAAATCACTTGTGCCGACGACCTTAGCGGCCGCTTTGATCAAATTGTCAAAGATATCGATTTCGTAGTTACTGTGTACATCTTGCAATATTGCAGAAATTCGCTCCAAGCCCATACCTGTGTCTATGGAGGGCTTAGGTAACGGTTCCATGCTACCATCCGCTTGACGGTTAAACTGCATGAATACCAAGTTCCAAATTTCGATGAAACGGTCACCGTCTTCTTCAGGCGAACCCGGAGGCCCCCCCCAAATGTGCTCACCGTGATCGTAAAAGATTTCTGAACAAGGCCCACATGGACCAGTATCACCCATCGACCAGAAGTTGTCTGAGGTCGAGATTTTAATAATTTTTTCTTTGGGTAAACCAATTTCGTTTTCCCAAATGGAAAAGGCCTCATCGTCTTCTGAATATACAGTAACGAGGAGTTTGTCGACGGGCAAACCAAGCTCTTCAGTCAAAAATGACCAAGCGAATTTGATGGCGTCCGTTTTGAAATAGTCGCCAAAACTAAAATTCCCCAACATTTCGAAGAAAGTATGGTGGCGAGCTGTATAACCAACGTTTTCTAGGTCATTGTGTTTACCACCTGCTCTCACGCAACGCTGTGAAGATACGGCTCGCGTGTAAGACCGTGTTTCGGCGCCGAGGAATACATCTTTGAACTGGTTCATTCCGGCATTTGTAAACAACAGCGTAGGGTCATCAGAAGGTACGAGAGACGAACTCGCAACTGACTGGTGCCCGTTTTGACTGAAGAAGTCGATAAATTTTTGACGTATGTCAGCAGTTGATAATGTCATTGCTATTTTTTAGTCCTGTAAAACATGCCCGTGGGATTCATTGCCCGAACATTTAACGCTAAATTAGCGCGTATTAGCATGGATAATTTATAACCTAGAAGGGCGCAACAATACCACGGAAGCCCTTTGATTGTTAGGGCTTGTTTGTGATTGTTGCGCTTTTTCATACTACCTGGTTCACAATTTCATTTTTCATTGGACTCGCCGACAGAAAAACGAAATTGATTGGTTAGGTTTAGACACGTTAGTGAGGGTTTAGCGCATATTGAATCTCTTCATGACCAAATCCTCGATACTGTAAAAAGCGAATTTGCTTCGCCTTGTCCTTTGCTTCAGACGCTACGTGAGCGCCAAACCGCTTAGTTTTTGCGAGAAGCGCTAACTCGAACCAATCTGGGCTATTCTCTTCAAAGGCAAGCTGAATAGCCGATTCGTTTACTTTCATAGCAACCAGTTCTTGCCGTATTCTTCGCGCACCTTGCCCCTTCGCAATACAAGAGCGAACCCGCATTTCTGCATAGCGCGCGTCACTCTGAATGTCAGCGTCAGTGAACTCTTGTAAAATGGACAAAAAAGCCGCCGATTCCAAGCCTTTTTCAGACAATTTACGTATGATCTCAGTTCTCGCATGTTCTCGTCGTGCCAACATGCGAGTAATCGCGTCTGTAATGATCTTTCGATTGTTATCTGACATGGTTTCCTGTTGATATCAGCTCGCTGTGGCAATAGGGTAGAAGTAAGGGCGTATTACACGAATTTCAATGACGATCATATGTAAGGCACACAACAGTGTGTCAGATTTTAACACTGACGAATGGACGAGCCTGACTGGTGACGCAGGTCCATTTTTGCGTTTAGCATTTCTCCAAGCGCTAGAAGACACGGCATGTGTTGGCAATGATTCGGGCTGGATCCCGCGATACTACGGTGCATATGATGGCCAACGCCTAGTGGCTGTTGTGCCCGGTTATACTAAGCTCGATAGTTACGGTGAATATGTCTTTGATTTCTCGTGGGCCAATGCCTACCACCATCACGGTCTAAATTATTACCCCAAGTGGGTCAATGCGATTCCCTACACACCAGTGACAGGGCCGCGTTTACTGTGTAATGCATCGCATAGCGATAAAGCTTCCATTATTAATGCGTTGATTGAATTCATTAAAGCCGATCAAGAAGGCATAGCCTCATCGTTGCACTGGCTGTTTACTGACCACGAATCGTCGAACCATTTAGCGCCACATTTTCCTGCAGAGCGGCGTAACGTTCAATTTCAATGGTTCAACCGGTCATTTACGTGTTTCGATAGCTACTTAGCAGTATTGACGTCGAGAAAACGAAAAGACGTGAGAAAGTCAAGAGCCCGGATTCAAGCGCAAAATATCACGTGTCAACGTTATACTGGTGAAGCTATCTCGCAAACTATGATTGACTTTTTTTACCAGTGCTATCGTCAAACCTATTTGAAGCGCAGCGGCCACGAGGGCTACTTAAGTCTCGAGTTTTTTCAAAATCTCGCGCTGAATATGGCCGACAATATGTTAATTGTCATTGCTGAGCGAGATGGCAACCCCATCGCAAGTGCGCTACTCTTTTTTGATGAAACTGGGCTATTTGGGCGTTATTGGGGAGCCTTGACGTCCATTGACGGTTTACACTTCGAAGTATGCTATTACCAAGGTATAGATTTCGCAATTGAGCAAAACCTGCCAATATTTAACCCAGGAACTCAAGGCGAACACAAAATTCTACGCGGCTTTGAACCCATATACTGCTACTCACGTCACCATTTGTATCACGAAGGTTTCCATGATGCAGTGACGCGTTTCTTAGCAGAGGAAAAACCGGCAATTACGCATTACTATCAACAAGCATTCGATGCATTGCCATTTAACCAAGAATATTTAGATGTAATAACGACAGGTAACGAAGACTTTTTATCTTCATCACATTCACACAGAGACAGGAAAACATGAAAAAAACGATGATAGCCACTCTAGTGGCAGCTTCCGTGGGGCTCGCGGCATGTAGCCAACCACAACAAGTTGAAGAGACACCTCAAGAAACCGCACAAGCTCCCAAAGGTAAAGCGGAATTAGGTAGTTTTGGCGTTGAGCTCAGCGCCCGCAATGAAGCAGTTAAGCCAGGCGATGACTTTTTTATGTATGCCAGTGGTACATGGTATGACAACTATGAGCTCCCTGCCGATAAGACCCGTTACGGTGCCTTTACCAAACTTGCAGAACGCAGTGAAGAGCAAGTCAAAGAAATTATCGACAGCATTATGGCAAAGTCCGACCTCAATGCTGAAGAGAAATTGGTCCATGACTTTTACAAAGCCTACATGGATACTGAAACCATTAACGCGAAAGGCTTACAGCCAATCCAAGATACGTTAGACACTATCCAAAACATTCAAAACACCACTGATTTAACTAAAGTCTTTGGGAATGCGTGGTTAACAGGTACGTCTTCGCCTATCGGCGGCGGTTTGTGGTACAACCGACTTGACCCTAATCAGTATCAGCTAAGTGTTGGTGTTGGTGGTTTAGGGTTGCCAGATCGCGATTATTACCTTACCGATTCAGAACGTTTTGACGGTATCCGTCAAGCTTATGTTGCGCATATTGAGCAAATGCTTGGATTTGCAGGTGTTGAAAATGCTGCAGAAGAAGCGGCTAAGATAATGGCATTGGAGACGGCTATTGCAGAAGTACAATGGCCTCGCGAAAAGCGCAGAAACCGCGACCTGACTCTCAATCAGCTTGAACGCGCTGAATTAACGGATGCCTACGGTGGCTTTGACTGGGATGCTTTCTTTGCTCCAAGTGGACTGGCGATTCCTCATTTAAATGTGACTCAACCTCAGCCGGTTAAAGACGTTATTCAAATCATTAACGATACGCCGCTAGACGATTGGAAGTCATATTTGACTTACCACACAATCAGCAACAACGCTGGCTTATTATCAGAAGACATATACAACGCTAATTTTGATTTCTTCGGCAAAACATTAAGTGGACAACAAGAACCTCGTCCTCGTTGGAAGCGCGCCGTGAGCCAAATGTCTGGTACTGAAAGTCTTGGTTTTGCTATCGGTAAAGTCTATGTTGACCGTTACTTCCCCGAAAGTTCAAAAACACAGATGGCTGAGCTCGTCGAAAATTTGCGAAAAGCACTTGGCGAACGCATTGAAGGCCTAGACTGGATGGGAGAGCAAACGAAGGTCAATGCGCAGGCAAAACTTCAAGCTTTCAACCCGAAAATTGGTTACCCAGATGTTTGGCAAAGTTTTGAAGGTTTATCTATCAGTGATAGTGATCTGGTAGGTAATGTTCGTAACTTACGTCAGTTTTTCCAAGCAAAAGACGTTGAGAATGAACTTAAGCCGACTGACCGTAATCGCTGGGGTATGACCCCGCAACGCGTCAATGCATATTACAACTCCTCGTTTAACGAAATTGTATTCCCTGCGGCTATCTTACAGCCTCCATTCTTCGATCCCAATGCTGACCCAGCAGTGAACTATGGCGCCATTGGCGCGGTCATTGGCCATGAAATGGGTCACGGCTTTGATGACCAAGGGTCTAAATCTGACGCCAATGGTATTCAACAAAATTGGTGGACAGATGAAGACCGTGCCGCTTTCGAACAAAAAGCGGATACGCTAGCGGCGCAATACAGCGAGTATGAACCAATTGAAGGTAACTTCGTCAATGGCCGTAACAGCTTGGGTGAAAACATCGGTGATGTCGGCGGCCTAGCGATGGCGTATCACGCTTACCAACTGAGCCTTAATGGTAAAGAGGCACCTATCATTGATGGCCTAACAGGCGACCAGCGCTTCTTCCTTGCATGGGCCCAAGTATGGAGAGAAAAACGCACTGAGCAAAGTATGTTGAACCAGTTGCGTGGCGGCACTCACGCCCCAGGTCGCTACAGAGCCTTGGCTCCGAGAAACCATGATGCTTGGTACGAAGCGTTTAACGTTCAACCTGGCGATGCACTTTACTTAGCGCCTGAAGACCGTGTACGCATCTGGTAATCCAGTTGCTGTATTCTGATACTAAAAGCCACTTTCATTAAGTGGCTTTTTTATTTCCCAAAATCCACTCGACCAATACGTATTTAGTACACGAATATTAAAGCATCTTATTCGTTTTACCCATGCAAAAACAAAAAAGGCAGCCCTTTGGGCTGCCTTACCTTTTGAAAACGACAATGTATTATTTAGCGACGGCTGCGCCCATATCAACGTCAGCCTGTTGTGACTTTCCCGCAGATGAAGCCGCCTGCTTTTCGCTGTTCTGAACAATCGTCAAACCCGCTTGTAGTGCATCTAATCGCGTTGCGTGTTTATCTTCTTTGTCCATGTGTTCATAGACCTCTAAACCGTGTAACACCGCTTCGACTTCTGGTTTCACACCCGAAATCAACAGCTTTCTACCCGCGGCTTTAGCGTCGGTCGCAATCGTTTCTATTGCAAGCGCTGCAGATACATCCATAAATGGCACTCGCTCAAAGTCTAAAATAAGTACTTTGGCGCCGTCTTTCGCTTTTTCGCGAACTTGGTGACCAACATCAGCAGCCGCGCCGAAGCTCAAAGGACCGCCGAAATCGAACACGCGGATTTTGTTGTTAGCTTTGACCATGATGTCGTGCTCATCTGGATCATCCAAGTGATCAGGAATATTCTTGAGTGCTTCTAGTTGAGTATGGGCAACTTGTTTTACATAGGCCAAAGACGCAAGAACAACACCTGCCGCTACGGCTTGAATCAAATCAACAAAGACCGTCATTACTAATACGATTGCCATCAACACTAGGTCGAAACGCGGACCGCGATGAGACTTTCTGATATAGCTCCAATCGATGATATCTGCACCTGCTTTACACAGAATACCGGCGAGAACCGCATGTGGGATATGCTGAGCCAAACTTCCTAGCCCAAGTACGATTGCGAGTAGTAGTACAGCATGGACCATACCCGAGATTTGACCACGACCGCCGGTTCTGATGTTTACAAATGTACGCATTGTTGCGCCAGCACCCGCTATACCACCGATAAAACCAGCAACTGAGTTACCGATACCTTGACCGATTAGCTCTTTGTTACTGTTGTGGCGAGTACGAGTCATGTTGTCCGCGACCAAAGAAGTCAACAAGCTATCGATTGCGCCAAGCACCGCTAAGATAATAGCCGCTTCGACGACTAGCATCCAAGTGTCTTGCGTAAATGTTGGCATTTGAATTTCAGGCAAACCTGTTGGAATTTGCCCAAGTACTGGAACGTTGCCAATCATCAGACTCGCAATCGTACCGATCAATAACGCAGCCAATGTCCCAGGTACGTATTTACCTAGTGATGCAGGCCATTTATAAGCGATGATCAAAGTACCGATACCCAAGCCTAAAGTCGCAAAGTTAATATCAGCCAATGCTGCAGGTAAATCACCAATTGCCATCAATGTATTACTTGGAGACGGATGTCCCAGTAAGACAATGACTTGCAAGCTGATGATAATGACACCAATACCACTCATAAAACCCGATATAACTGGGTAAGGTACGAGCCGGATGTAATCACCAAGCTTGAGCACCCCCATTATAATCTGAAATACGCCAGCCAAGATAACAGCAGTGAAGATAAGTGCAGGGTCACCAGTTAAACTCGCAAAAAGACCTGCGAGTACAACAACCATCGGCCCTGTTGGCCCCGAAATCTGCGAAGGAGTGCCCCCAAACAGTGCAGCGAAAAATCCTACTGCAATCGCACCGTACATACCTGCTATCGGACCGAGTCCAGAGGCAACACCAAAAGCAAGCGCTAGAGGTAAGGCGACAATACCGGCGGTAATACCACCTGTTATGTCGCCACGAATGTTCGTTAAATCTATTTTCATTGGGTATCCTTATTATACTTATGATACTGAAAGCTGTTGCTCTGTACGCCTGTCTTTTTTCTTCAAACTCACAGTTGTCGCTCTCCTCGCAAGAGAAGCGACCATTAAAAACGTTGTCATTTCTGCCTCAACTTCCTTCAATTTGAGGATAGTTTGGCCGTCATTGCCTTGTAGAAGCACAATGACTGGCTGTGCTAAACAACGTTCTCTTTTGTTACTTCATCTACTTGAGAATGATCGAGCTTACCGCACTTTTCTTTCACCACACCTATCTCTGTACTGCAATGATTAAGCCACTGTTGGATTTGAGCCAGCACTTTCAGTGCCCCAAAAATCAAAAACACAAAAACGAACGCGACGCTAATCAATACTCCTAAAAATGTAATGTGATCGTTAACTTTTATGCAACAGTGTCTTTGATAGATTAATAGAATAGTACTTAACTTCGTGATAGTGTATCGCTATCAGAATTTATCAAAACCGCAAAGAAAAAGAACAAACCATTGAAATCTAAAGAAAAAAATCTATCTTTAAATCAAGTTCATTATTTTATTGCTGTGGCGAAACACCTAAGTTATCGACGAGCTGCACATATTTTGGGGATCAGTCAACCTACGCTGACTAACCAAATTAACAGTTTAGAAGAATATTTAGGCGTTACTTTGTTCGAACGCTCACGCACGGGGACCCATTTATCGGCCCAAGGCAGGCTTTTGCTAGAAGAAGCAGAGAGCGTGTTGTTGGCGTGCGCCAGATTTACTGAAGCGGCGCAAGTCTTGTCCGAAGGCGAGAATACGACCTATCGTTTAGGCATTCCACCTACGTTGGGCCCTTATTTGCTGCCCCATATCTTCCCTGAACTTCACAAAAAACACCCGGGTTTGAAATTCTACGTCAGAGAGGCAGCACCGAGAAATTTACAACAAGGGTTACTTAATGGTGATTACGATTTGATTCTATCGCCAATGACAGCGTCCAATTCGCAAATCATGATGGAACCGCTGTTCACTGAACCACTGAAGTTTGTTATTAACAGCGAACACAAATTAGCTGGCCAAAAATATATACAACCTAAAGCATTGGCAGGTGAAAAGATCCTGACACTTGAGGACAGACATCACTTCCATCACCAAGTCATGCAAATCTGTGGAGAACTCAACGCAGACCTCAGCCGAGATTATGAAGGTACAAGTCTAGATACGCTCCGGCAAATGGTAGTCATGGGAATGGGTTCAGCGTTCCTTCCCGGTTTGTACATTCACTCGGAGCTCCATGACCCGGAAGCACTTCACGTAACAGAGTTGAAAGGCAAGCCCATTTCGCGGGAACATTTCCTCGCATGGAGGAATACATCTCCTTCTCGAACTTTTTTCCGTCAACTAGCTGGTGAAATTCGAGAGCTCGTGGAAACCAAACTCGAAAGCGCGGTGATGACGACAAGCGTCGCGGACACGCGTTAGCGTTTTACATTGAAAATGATGTAAGCCAGAATTATTGATTCATTAATTTGAGGCATAGGGACTCTATACCTCAAACCGACGATAATATGCCAATGTACTTTCATCGGCCAATGGGCACAGGTTATCGCTTAAACTGGCTGACCACTTGTCTCAGCTCTTTTGCAACACCGTTAAGGTCAGCCGCCTCTGAAGCAAGCTCTTGCGCGTTACTACCCGTATTGTTACTGAGGTGAGATATCTCTTCCAGAGCGTGATTGATATCCTCTGCGGCAACGGTTTGTTGCTCTGTCGCACTCGCAATCTGTTGGCTTTGTTGCTGCACTTCGTCAATACTAGTCTCGACCGATGTCAAAAACTGCAGCACATTCTCCGTTTTTGCAACGCTGTCATTGGAGCGCCTTTGACCGTCGGCCATCACAGATTTAGTTTGATTAGCCATCGCTTGAAGTGTTTCAACCATTTTCCGAATATCGTCGGTTGAATCTTGAGTACGACTTGCTAGAGACCGAACTTCATCTGCCACAACAGCAAACCCCCTTCCCTGTTCGCCCGCGCGCGCTGCCTCAATCGCGGCATTTAACGCCAGTAAATTGGTTTGCTCAGCGATGCTATTAATAACATCAACAACTGCGCCAATGTTTTCTGACTCTTGGCTTAGCCCGTCCACAACGGCGACACCCTGCGCAATCGATTCGGCTAAATGATGTATTTCATCTTTTGCATTTTGTGCTTCCTTGACACCAATTTTTACCTGATTATCCGCTTCAATTGCTGCCCGACTCGAATGAGACGCATTGATTGAAATTTCTTCCACTGTTTTTGCCATCTGCTTCACTGCATCATTAACCGCACTCACCTGCTTGCGCTCTTGTTGCAGTTCAGTACTCGCACGGCTCGATACACTTTGTAGATGTGCAGCTGCCTCAGACACACTTTCTGTATGTATGGCTGTGTGCCCCATTAGTTTTTGCAGCTTTTCCGTGAATAAATTAAACTGTTTCGCAAGTTCACCTACCTCATCCTTAGTCGTCACACGAAGACGCTGAGTTAGGTCTCCATCGCCACTGGCAATTTTTGCCATCGCTTTCTTCATGCCAATAATTGGCGCGGCAATTAATCCACTCGCCCAAAAAGTAATAACAGAGATAGCTAAAATAATGGCAATTGCAATCCCAATAGCAGTAACGTAGGTCGTTTGAATGGGTTCTTGAACCACGGCGGCAGGTACGAGAATGCCGAGTACCCAATTCATCCGTGGGCTAGTTAATTTGGCGTGTTTGAAAACGACTAAATAAGGGATGCCTTGCCACGTGAGCTCATACATTCCTTGATTGTTGTTCTTAATATTGCCGACAAGTTCTGCGAACCCCTCACTGTCGTCAAACAAAGTGTCGAAATCAGTAAATTTGGTGCTCAGCGCTAAGTCGATATCTTGCTTTGGGAAATAGACAATTTGTTGCTTATCATCTAGTAAAAAGGCCGTACCCGTTTTTTCATACCGAATACCGTCAATGACTTCGCCTATGGTGCTAATCAGAATATCTACACCGCCAACGCCAAGTAATTCACCTTGATAAGTTACAGGGCCCTGAACAACAGCTGATATGGTATTGTCTTGAGAATCGACCGCTGGAGGTGTGACGTAGATTTCTCTGTTTTCTACTGCGGTATTAAACCAAGGCCTTTTGTTTGCGAAATACCCTTTAGTCACATCATTCGCATTGGGTCCATCCGTATCGACACCAACGCGCCCGCCCTCGTAGAAGTACTCACCGGTTTTTGCACTGGCAAAGAACGCCGATTTAATATTGGCATCCGGTTCGCTGATTGCTGGGAAAACCCGTTTTACTTCATTAATCTTATCAATATTTCCTCGTCCTCTTTCTTTATGAGAATCGAAAAAATCTATGACGTACGGGTTAAAGATAAAATTGTGCGCAACGCCACCATAGCGCGCAAAGAACTGCTCAATCGCTTGTGCTTCGAGAGTAATTAGGCTTTCTAATTCATGTTCAATCGTGGTTTTAGTATTGCTACCAATGAGCGAGACAACGACGGCAAAGGTCACAAAAAGCATGACACTGATGCTGCCACCGACAATTAGCATGAATTTCTTTTGTAACGACATGATATTCCCTTTGTAATTATTATTAATGGTGAATATGCATTTAGCACTGAGATATTTTTATAACAGAAAATCGCTTTGAAATAAGTAAAAAGATAGTTTTTATGGAATATGAAAATGCGCATCCTTTGACGTTGACGCATTTTCAACACCAATTTAGCGAGTTTTTAACTTCTTCCACACCAGCATGAGGTTGTTAGCTGGCATCGCTATTTTTTGCATCAACGTTAAACCGGTTTGCCAAGCTTGTAATTCTTCGATACTTCGGTAACCACCATACCCTCTCTCTAGTAATGAATAATGGAAGTCCTCATTACTTTGTGAGCTAAATTTCCCATTTTCTATGAAAGGACCATACTGACAAAACAAGCCCCCAGGCAGTAAGTGAGTGCTAACATCACTCATGAGATGCTGGACTTCATGCTTTTGCATGATATGAGCGGTATTGGCAGTAAAAACGCCATCGTACTTTCCAGCAGGGAAAGCATCAGCGCCAACAGTAAACGTAATCGGGCGCAATAAATTAGGGGCTGGATGCTCATCAATCCACAGATTAATGCCATCGTGATAATGGTCTTGGTCACTTGTTTGCCATACCAAGTGACTTAGGTGAGATGCAAAATGTACCGCGTGTTGCCCACTGCCACTACCAATTTCAAGCACACGCGTGCACTCGGCAAAGTGCCGAGTGAGCTGTTCAATAATAGGTTGCTTGTTGTTTTCACACGCTTGGCTGTAAGGTTTAGTCATCGAGATTTGGTGCCAACCATTTTTCTGCATTATCGAGAGACCATTGCTTACGCTCGGCGTAATCTTCCAATTGGTCTCGTTGTATTTTCGCCACAGCAAAATATCGACTGTCAGGATGAGAGAAATACCAACCAGAAACCGATGCGCCGGGCCACATTGCATAACTAGACGTCAATTTCATCGTAGTGTGATTTTCTGCGTCAAGCAAATCCCAAATCAACTGTTTTTCAGTATGCTCTGGACAAGCAGCATAACCAGGAGCCGGTCTTATCCCTTGATACTTTTCGCGAATCAGGTCGTCATTATCCAAATGCTCTTGCGCCGCATAGCCCCAGTAGTCTTTTCGCACTTGCTCATGAAGGTATTCCGCAAAGGCTTCAGCTAGCCTATCGGCAACGGCTTTGACCATTATGGCGTTATAATCGTCCCCTTGCTGTTCATAGGACTGAGCTAGCTCGTCTTCTCCAATGCCTGCCGTGACTGCAAACGCGCCGATGTAGTCTGCTATGCCCGTAGACTTAGCCGCGACAAAGTCACTCAAACAGTAATTAGGGTGGTTTTCTTTCAGTGTTTGCTGACGAAGGTGATGGGCAATGCCCAACAATTCATCCCTTGTCTCATCGGCGTAAATCTCGATATCGTCAGCGACACGGTTAGCTGGCCACAAGCCGAATACACCCTTGGCTTGTATATCGTTCGACTCGATCAAACTGTCCAACATCGCATTGGCGTCATCGAAAAGCTCTTGGGCTTGCTCCCCGACGACTTCATCTTGCAGGATTCTCGGGTATTTGCCTGCTAGTGACCACGTCAAAAAGAACGGTGTCCAATCAATATAATTTCGCAAGGTTTTTAAATCAGCAGATATAGCGGTTACACCGAGTTTTTTAGGCGCAGATGCGACTTTACTTAAGTCCAATTCCACGCTATTCGCTCTCGCGGCATCAAGTGATATTGGCTTAGAGCGAGGGCGCTTGCGAGCATGCTGGTCTCTTACTTTTTCATACTCTTTTTTGATTTCGGCGTGATAGATGGGCCTTTGTTCTGAAGAAATTAACTTTTGGCACACGCCAACCGCACGACTTGCATTTGGTACATAAACAACGGGATGTTCGTAATGCTGCTCTATCTTGACCGCGGTGTGAGCTTTTGACGTCGTCGCACCACCAATCAGCAAGGGTAAATCAAAGGCTTGGCGCTGCATTTCTTTAGCAACGTGCACCATTTCATCAAGTGATGGTGTTATCAAACCAGATAACCCTATCATGTCGGCGTTTTCTTCTTTTGCGACTTGCAAAATTTTTGCTGTAGGCACCATGACGCCTAAGTCGATAACCTCAAAATTGTTACATTGCAGCACAACGCCCACGATATTCTTACCAATATCGTGGACATCGCCTTTCACGGTCGCCATTATGACTTTACCGTTACTTGAGCCCGCTTCCTTTTCCTTTTCAATGTATGGCTGTAAGTAAGCGACAGCCTTCTTCATCACCCTTGCAGACTTTACCACTTGAGGAAGGAACATCTTACCCTCACCAAATAGGTCGCCAACCACATTCATACCATCCATTAAAGGGCCTTCAATCACATGGAGTGGCTTGTCTGCTTCTTGCCTAGCAATTTCGGTATCTTCTTCAATGAAATCCGTAATGCCTTTAACTAACGCATGTTCCAACCGCTTAGTAACTGGTAGCTCTCGCCACTCTAAGTTTTCCTTCGCCGCTTCTTTACCACTACCTTGGTATTTAGGCGCCAAATCAAGCAGCCTATCCGTTGCATCATCTCTGCGATTGAGAATGACATCCTCAACCGCCTCGCGAAGCTCTGGAGGAATTTCGTCATAGACCTCAAGTTGGCCAGCGTTGACGATCCCCATATCCATGCCAGCCTTTATAGCATGGAAGAGAAATACGCTGTGCATGGCCTCTCTAACAGGGTTGTTACCTCTAAACGAGAAAGACACATTAGACAACCCGCCAGATATGTGACAATGGGGTAGCGACTGCCTTATACGGCGAGTGGCTTCAATAAAATCGACAGCATAGTTGTTGTGCTCCTCGATACCTGTAGCCACAGCGAAAATATTGGGATCGAAAATAATGTCTTCGGGTGGAAAATCGATTTTGTCCACCAACAAGCGATAGCTTCGCTCACATATTTCAAACTTACGGTCTTCTGTATCGGCTTGTCCTCTTTCGTCAAAAGCCATAACGACCGTTGCTGCGCCGTAGCGTTTGATAAGCTTGGCTTGGGCGAGGAATTGTTCTTCGCCTTCTTTCAAACTGATTGAGTTGACAATGGCTTTGCCCTGGACACACTGCAGGCCTGCTTCAATGATGTCCCACTTCGAGGAGTCGATCATAATAGGCACGCGACTAATGTCAGGCTCGGATGCGATTAGGTTTAAGAAGCGCACCATTGCTGCTTTCGAATCCAACATGGCTTCATCCATGTTGATATCAATGATTTGCGCACCATTTTCCACTTGTTGACGAGCAACATCGAGTGCGCTTTCATAGTCTCCCTCGAGGATCAATCGCTTAAAACGCGCAGAACCAGTAACATTAGTGCGTTCACCGACATTGACAAAATTGGCTGTAGATTGACTCATAACACTACTCGTGAGAAAAAGCTTCAAGACCAGATAGACGCATTTTCACATCTAACGTGGGGACGATTCTGGGTTTGACCGATTCAACAGCATCTGCAATCGCTTTGATGTGGCCAGGTGTGCTGCCACAGCATCCTCCGACAATATTGACTAAACCGGATTCGGCCCACTCTTTGATATGCGTGGCCATTTCATCCGCTTCCATGTCGTACTCTCCAAATTCATTGGGTAAACCTGCATTTGGGTGAGCAGAAACCAAGCATTCAGCAATAGTCGACATTTCGTCAACATATTGGCGTAGCAAGTCCGGACCCAATGCGCAATTTAAACCAAATGATGTGGGCTTAACGTGTCGCAGCGAATTATAGAAAGCTTCCGTTGTTTGGCCAGACAAAGTACGACCCGACGCGTCCGTGATAGTACCAGAAATCATAACGGGTACTGAGCGACCTATTTGTTCAAATGCAACGTCAACAGCAAAAGCGGCGGCTTTGGCATTTAGCGTATCAAAAATCGTCTCAAGCATGATCAAATCGACATCGCCTTCCATTAGCGAGATTGTCGCTTCAACGTAATTATCGACCAATTGATTGAAAGTCACGTTGCGCATTCCGGGATCGTTAACATCCGGCGAAATGGACGCAGTTCTACTCGTGGGGCCTAACACGCCAGCGACAAATCGTGGCTTCGAAGGGTCTTTTTGCGTGCAGGCATCTGCGGCTTTTCGAGCAAGCCTAGCCGCTTCTCGGTTAATTTCAGGTACCAAGCTTTGCATATCATAATCAGCCATTGATAATGCAGTAGCATTAAAGGTGTTAGTTTCGAGAATGTCGGCGCCAGCCTCCAAATACTCGCAATGTATTTGATAAATCAGTTCTGGCTGAGTCAGTACCAATAGATCATTATTGCCTTTCACATCACTCGGCCAATCGGCAAACCGCTCACCGCGATAATCTTCCTCTTCGAGCTTGTGCTTTTGGATCATTGTGCCCATCGCACCGTCAAGCACGAGTATTCTCTCAGATGCAAGTTGCTTTAGGCGCTGTTCTAATGATGATTCTTTCAATGGTCTACCTTTAACCTTTACTCAGATCTGCCAAATCGTATGGCGTAGTTTGATATACGTAGTAGTTAAGCCAGTTGGTAAAAAGTAAATTACCGTGCGACCGCCACCTTACCATAGGACAATTGTTCGGGTTGTCATCCTTGTAGTAATTTTCGGGTAGTGCCGGCGTTTCGCCAGAACCCATATCCCTTTTATACTCTTGGTCTAGTGTCTCTGGGTCGTACTCTGGATGTCCAGTGATAAACACTAATCGCTTATCCTCGGAAGCAACGATATAGGCGCCAGTTTTCTCCGAGCTGGCTAGTACGTTTAGCCCATCAATACTCTGATAATCCGCAATTGGCACTTCACCAAATCTCGAATGCGGCGCGTAAAACTCTGGATCAAAACCGCGCATCAACTCATTGTGTACGTCTTGGACTTGGTGCTGAAAAACACCTGAGAGCTTATCAGATCGCAAGATGCGGCGCTTCCCATAAAAGTGATAGATAGCAGCATGAGCGGCCCAACATAAGAACATCGTAGATTGAACGTGGCGTTTGGCCCAATCCATGATGGTCTTCATTTTATTCCAATATTTCACATCTTCATAAGCCAACATGGCCAAGGGAGCACCGGTTATGATCAGTCCATCATAACTCTTACTGGCTACTTCATCGAACCCTAGATAAAAGTTATCGACGTGCGCTTGAGGCGTATTTTTCGATGTATGGTTATCAATACGAATCAGATCGATATTGATCTGTAATGGCGTATTCGACAACATGCGTAGGATTTGAACTTCCGTTTCGATCTTATTGGGCATTAAATTCAAAATTCCGATTTCCATCGGACGGATATCCTGCGTTGTGGCACGCTGGTCATCCATTACAAAGATATTTTCACCACCGAGAACATTCAGTGCCGGCAGTTCCGCAGGTATTCGAATAGGCATACTCACCCCAATAGTGATGTTTAATTACCTGATTGTGCATCTAGACGTCTAAAAAAGTCAACAAGTTTACGTCTAGACGTCCATACGCTTATTTAAAAAAAGCCGGCTCATGTCGGACATAAGTAAAGAGAAACGTATGGGAAAGTCCAGTGGGCGACGCCCGTCACTTTTGCTCGAGATTGAGCAACGCCTCGATTGAGACGGTTAATTGCTTTGATGAAGGTTAACCAGAAGCAAGGCTTCAGCTTGTGGCAGGTCGCATGCTTGCACTAACTCATCAACAGATGCTCCGTCTTTGGCAAGTTGTACGGCTTTTTGATACAAACGAGTACTGGGATCTTGTTGTTCCAATTCTCTTTGTTTGTTTCCCAGTTGATCGAGTTCGGATTGATACGCGGTGAATTGTTTAGCCATGACCAGACTTTTCGCACGTTCCTCCTCAATCTGATTAGCAATATCTGATACCGTACGTGTTAAATCTCGATTAGCGAGTTTAATCGTACTCAAGGTTGATACTTGATTCGCCAATTGGCGTTTAAGACCAACAATAACTATCAGCAACATCGCTACCACGCCACCGAGTACGACGAGTATCGAAAAAATTACGGTTGGATTAAAAACGTGTTCTAACAAACAGGTATCTACTTCACACTTCAGCTTTAGAAAGGAAGAGGCACGATAGCTCGTGCCTCTGAGACACTTACAGTGAGCTAATTTCGTCCCACTCTTCGTCGCTTAACAACTTGTTAAGATCGACAAGAATAAGTAGCTCGCCATCGCGGTTGCTCACACCTTGAATGAATTTAGCACTTTCTTCTGTACCAACATTCGGCGCACTGTCAATTTCAGAGGATTTTAAGTAAACCACTTCGGCTACGCTATCAACCAAAATGCCCACAACCTGTTCATCTGATTCGATGATAACAATACGCGTGTTGTCAGTGATATCCGTTGGCGGTAAACCAAACCTTGCCCGAGTATCAATAACAGTCACAACATTACCACGTAGATTGATAATACCAAGTACGTACTCTGGAGCACCAGGAACAGGCGCAATTTCGGTATATCGCAATACCTCTTGTACCTGCATCACGTTAATGCCATAGGTTTCCTCACCTAATCGGTAAGTTACCCACTGCAACACCTCATCGTTGCTATCTGCTGCGGCGTTATTTGTTCTTTCGTCATTCATTAACTTGGCTCCCAAAGCTATGGCATCTGGTCGTTACTGCCTAAGCCATTGTTCAACATTGAAATAAGTTGGTACACGTCTACCAACGCGCACATTTTTTCTTTTACCATTCCCGCGAGCCAAGGCCGTTTGCCTATGGATTCGCGCCACTTAACATCTTCTTTTGACAAAGTAACGGTATTAACCAATTTATCACTAGCAAGCCCCCAAGGGCTATTACCTAACATGATAAGATATTGATAGTTTAGCGTCTCTGCCAAATTTTGGTCATATTTTTCTGGCATGACCCATTGCGCCGTATCCACAACGTTAAGTTTTTCTTCTCTATGAAGCATCACGCCCTTAAACCATTTTGGTTTGCCAATTAATGGTCCGACTTTGTCTAGGTTATGGATACCACCTAATGTCGTCAAGGGGACTGCCATTGTTAAACCCGCCACTTCAAAAAACAACGCCTGAAACGTGGACTCCAGCTGATCGTGAATTGGAGCAAACTCTGGCGCTTCGTTTGACGTTACCGCGACTTCACTCTCCGGTTCAGTCTCAATAGCGGGGACATCGATTTCAACGGGCTCTTCATATGCGTCATCTTGAACTTCAATCTCTGGCATTGCAACGGAAGCTTGTTCCAAAAGCTTCGCAGCGCGCTCTGTTGCTTCCGATGGCGCATCAGGCTCCTGCAGTAAGCCATCGAGATAGTCTTTCATGACATCTTCTCTTGCGAATGGCGTACTCTTAGTCATAAACGGGTCTCTTTTTCCAACTGTTCTAACAACTTTTTATAGGCATACACGCCTCGCGCTCTCGGATATGCTACCGAAGCAGGCGACTGCGCCTGGCTCGCGTCTCTGAATCGCGTATCAACGGGAATAGTATGTTCCCATAGTTTGTCGCCGTAATCCGCAATCAAGCGCTTGTGTGCATCAAGTGCAGCATTGATTCTTTTGTCAAACATAGTTGGCACTATCAAAGTGTCAAATTCTTTGGCTAACGATTTACCCATTATTTCAAGGGTATGCATCATTCTATCTAGCCCTTTCAAGGCTAAAAATTCGGTTTGCACAGGTACGATAACGCGATCGCAAGCCGCTAATGCATTTACCATTAGCACACCAAGTACGGGTGGGCAATCCATCAGCACGTAGTCAAACTCGTGGCTGACTTTGTCTAGCGCTTTCTTGAGTACGAGCCCCATACCACTTTGCATGCCCATTTGTCTGTCTAACGTAGCCAGTGCCATGGTTGCAGGCAAAATAAATAAACTGTCTAACTTAGTTGGACACAAGCAATCAAGAACGTTATCGGCAGTGACAGATTGATTATTAATAAAAATATCGTAAACCGAAGTGGATAACTCTTCAGAATCAATGCCAAAGTAGTAGCTCAATGAAGCGTGAGGATCGGTATCAAGCAATAACACTCTCTTGCCTTGCTGCGCTAGCAAGCCACCAAGCGTTACCGTCGTCGTGGTTTTACCCACACCACCTTTTTGATTCGCAATCGTCCAAACCTTCAAATTGGCATACTCCCTAGCACGACTTTCCCCGACTAGCTTTCACACTCTTACCCCATTTCCGTTAGGATACAGCTAGCAATATTCTCTAGCCCAATGTTCTTTTCTGAGATGTTCGCTTGGGCAACCGCTTGCGGCATCCCGTAGACCACACAAGACTCTTGATCCTGGGCCCAAATTTTTGCACCGCGACCTTTTAAGGTTCGGGAACCTTCTCTGCCATCAGCTCCCATGCCCGTTAATATTACACCGAGTACGTCACCGCCGAATACACGCGCTAAACTACCAAAAGTTAAATCGACACTAGGCTTATAACTGATTTTTTCATCCGCGGATACATCGGTCACTTTTATTCGCGCTTGGGACGACGTGCCTTCGATGAGCATTTGCTTGCCACCAGGGGCAAGGTAAGCATGGCCAGGTTTAAGAACATCCCCACTCACCGCTTCAGAAATTTCAATCTTACAATGGTTGTTCAGGCGCTGAGCAAAGGCCGTTGTGAAGGTGCCAGGCATATGCTGTACGAGTACAATCGGATATGGAAAATTTGCAGGCAATGCCGTGAGCACTTTTTGTAGTGCAACAGGACCACCAGTCGAAGCTCCGATCGCTAAAACCTTGTAACGTTTCCCAGAGCGAACCACAGATTTAACCGATTCAACGTTTACCGCGGGCATACTGCTGGGCACACTGCTCATCGAAGATGACACCGACGTGCGATTGCCGGTCAAAACATTAGAAGAACGTAAAAACGTAGTACGTGGTGTACGAGGCGTACTGGTACCTTTCGCGTCAACGCCACGATTGCGTGTAATACCACTACGCCTTGCGATCATACGCACTTTATTCTTCAACAGCGAAGACGCTTCTTTTCTATCTTGAGCGATATCCTCAAAGCGCTTTGGTAAAAAATCCAGCGCCCCAGCTTCAAGTGCGTCAAGTGTTGCTTGAGCACCATCATGAGTGAGTGAAGAGAACATTATGATGGGAACGGGGCACTCAGACATGGCTTTTTTAACAGCAGCAATGCCGTCCATAACGGGCATTTCTACGTCCATCGTGACCACATCGGGTTTGAGTGCTTTGATTTTTTCTATGGCTTCTTGGCCATTGCGCGCTTCATCGATAACTTCGAGTTCGCGATCTTCATTAAGAATTTCGCGAACTCTGCGACGATAAAAGGTCGAATCGTCCACAATAAGGACTTTATAGACCATTTACGGTTTCCTTTTATTTTTATTTAAGCGCCTTTCTAGCATAACGTTTTAACAGGCTCGGAATATCGAGTATCAACGCAATACCACCATCGGACGTAATTGTCGCCCCCGCCATGCCCGGCGTTCCCTGCAGCAATGCGTCTAGCGGCTTGATTACCACTTCTTCCTGACCAATCAGTGCGTCGACAACAAAACCCACTTGTTGAGTACCAATTTGCACAACAACTACATGGCCTTTTTCGCGATCGATTGTTGCTCCACCGCGAATCAACCATTCGCCAAGGAAAAACAGTGGTATCGCTTTTGACCTAACAATCATAGTCAACTGACCATCAACCGTATTGGTTTTCTTGATGTCCATATTGATGATTTCGTTCACTGCGCCTAGAGGCAATGCGAAGGTTTGTTTACCCACCACAATCATTAAGGTCGGCAAAATAGCAAGGGTAAGTGGTACCTTGATCTCAAGTCGAGTACCTTGACCCATTTTAGAATCGATATTGACTGTACCGTTGAGTTGGTTGATTTTGGTTTTCACCACATCCATACCCACGCCACGGCCAGAGATATCACTGATTTCAGTCTTGGTAGAGAAGCCAGGTGCAAATATCAGATTAAAAGCTTCTACGTCTGACATTCTTGCCGCTGCGTCGGCATCAAGTACACCTCGGCTAATCGCGATATCCTTAAGTTTATCTGGATCCATGCCTTTACCATCATCAGTGATAGTAAGCAGGATATGGTCACCCTCTTGTGAGGCTGCTAACTTAACAACACCGGTACTTGGTTTACCTGCTGCAACCCTGTCATCAGGCATTTCGATACCGTGGTCAACAGAATTCCGCACCAAGTGAACTAGTGGATCGGCCAGTGCCTCTACCAAGTTTTTATCTAGATCGGTCTCTTCACCCTCTAGCTCAAGAACAATTTCTTTCTTTAAGCTTCTCGCTAGATCTCGGACGACTCGAGGAAAACGACCAAATACCTTTTTGATAGGCTGCATGCGGGTTTTCATTACCGCGCCCTGCAGGTCGCCAGTCACGACATCGAGGTTTGCAATTGCCTTCGACATGTTCTCGTCGTTGAGGTTAATCCCTAGACTTAACAATCGGTTGCGAACAAGAACTAGCTCACCAACCATATTCATGATCTGGTCTAACCGTTTAGTGTCGACCCTAACTGTGGTTTCTGCTTGAGGCGCAGCAGGAGCTGGCTTCTTGTCATCTTTCTTCGCTGGTGCCGCTGGCGCAGCTTTCGCAGCGGGTTTCGCTGGCGCTTTCGCTTTGGCCGCCGGCTTAGCTGTTTGTTCTTTTTTCGCCTTTTCTACCGCTTTTGTCGCCTCGGCATCTACTTTAACTCTTGGTTTTTCCGCCTTGGGGGGGGCCGGCGCGTCAACACTAGGCCCTTTGCCAGAACCGTGAAGTTGGTCTAGCAAGGCTTCAAATTCATCGTCAGTAATTTCGTCATCACCACCAGCCGCTTCTTGTGCTTTGGGTGCTTCGTTTTTCGCAGGTTCAGGATTAGACTCTGAGCCAAACTGTCCCTTGCCATGAAGCTGGTCTAATAACGCTTCGAATTCATCATCGGTGATATCTTCACTATCCGAAGCTGGTGCAGCGCTTGGAGCAGGTGCTTCATCCTGTTTCGCTGCTGTTTGCCCAGGCGCGCCAGAGCCGTGCAACTCGTCAAGTAGCGCTTCAAATTCGTCTTCTGTTATCTCTTCGATCGAACCACCGTCGCTTGCCTGTGTAACAGGCTCAGGCGCTTCTTCTAACTCAAAAGCGGGTTCTTCGGCAGGTGCAGCCGCTGAAGTGTCGTCGGCATTGCCAAAAATGTTTTCATCAGGGGATTCAGGTTCGCTAAGTTTGTGTAGCACCTCAACCAACGCTGCATCTGCACTCTCAAGAGGTTCGCGCGCTTTTACGCGCTCAAACATCTCAACGACCACGTCTGTGGCCTGCAAAATGACATCCATCAACTCTGGGGTCAATGTGCGTTGACCATTACGCATTATGTCAAAAACATTTTCCGCACCGTGACATATCTCCACTAATTCTGTCAACGACAAGAATCCGGCGCCACCTTTCACAGTGTGGTAACCGCGGAATATGGCATTTAGCAAATCTGCATCTTCAGGATTGTTTTCCAAGTCTACCAGTTGCTCTTGGAGCTGTTCCAAGATCTCGCCTGCTTCGACTAAGAAGTCCTGTAAAATATCCTCATCCACATCAAACGACATGCGCCTGCTCCCCTAAAAACCTAAGCTAGACAGAAGGTCATCAACATCATCTTGACCTTGAACAACATCATCACGCGACTCTGCGTCAATAATTGGACCTTCTGCTTCTACTTTATCGTTCTTTTTCTCAGTTTTATTAGCAAAATTAGAGACTTCTTTTTCGCCAAACATTGTGAGCATGTTAACTAGGCTGTCTTCGACCTCTTTTACGAGCTCAATAACACGGCGAATAACCTGGCCCGTTAAGTCTTGATAGCCTTGTGCCATTAACACTTCAGTTAACAAACTGGTCAACTTGGTCGAATCGGCAGACGTTTGCTCAAGGAACTGGTCCAATTCGGTACACAATGACTTAAAGCCACCCAGTTCTATTTCGCGAGACATGAGCTTTTTCCACTCAGGCATCACTTGGCTAATGCGCTCCGACAAGTTTTCAGCGATAGGCATACTTGCCTCAACCGCATCCATTGTCGTGTTGGCAGCTTTTTCCGTTTCTTCAATAACGTAGGTCAAGCGGCTTTGTGCATCAGGAATGTCTTGATTCGCAAGACCTGCAATGCGCTCATCCAATTGGAAATTGTTCAAAGAGTCATGGAGCTGACGAGTCAGCTTACCGACTTCCGCAAAAAGCTCGATCGACTCTTTCAATGAAGCGGCTTCCAACAAAGCGTTAGCCGCTTCGTTATCACCTTGCTCCAAATACGTGACGAGCTGCTTTGCTTCTTCGAGCGATATTGGGACGTTAGAGTTTGTTGACATCCAGTTATCCTCTTATTATTTCAGGAGCGCCTGGATTAACCTAAACGTTCAAAAATCTTGTCAAGTTTCTCTTTTAGCGTTGCTGCTGTGAATGGTTTAACAACATAACCATTTACGCCGGCTTGCGCCGCTGCAACAATTTGCTCTTTTTTGGCTTCGGCGGTTACCATGAGTACTGGCAAATGTTTGAGCTTGTCATCAGCTCGAATGTTGCGCAGCAAATCAATACCTTGCATTCCAGGCATATTCCAATCAGTTACAACAAAGTCAAAATCACCTTGTTGGAGCATCGGCAATGCAGTGCTACCGTCATCTGCTTCCTGGATATTGGAGAAGCCCAAGTCTTTCAACAGGTTTTTTATGATACGTCTCATAGTAGAAAAGTCGTCTACCACAAGAATTTTCATATTTTTATCCAAAATGGCCTCCACTGAGGGGTTAAATTGTTATCGTTTAGTTCGTGGTTCTATTCACCAGTCCGCCATGACTGCATTCGTGATTTGAGTTTTAGCATGGCCTGACTGTGTATTTGGCTCACTCTTGATTCACTGACTTCGAGTACTTCGCCTATTTCTCTGAGGTTCAGCTCTTCATCATAGTACAAGGAAAGCACAATAGCTTCACGTTCTGGTAATGTAGTAATAGCATGTGCGAGCGCTTTTTGAAAAGCGCCCTGCATTAAATCTTCTAAAGGCGTGTCATTTCCGCGGTTATCATCGGTAGTCAGAACATCCTCAGAGACGCCTAAGTCCTCAATACCCACCAACTTGCCCGCGTTCACTTCACCGAGCATTTGGTGATAACTCGCGATCGGCACATTTAGCTTGTCTGCAATCTCGGCGTCTCGCGCGTCACGACCGGTTTCTTTCTCAACCTGATTGATCGCTTCTGTAATAGCTCGGCTGTTTTTGTGCACAGAGCGAGGCGTCCAGTCACCTTTTCGGATTTCATCGAGCATAGCGCCGCGAATCCTAATACCGGCAAAAGTTTCAAAGCTCGCGCCTTTGCTACCATCAAAATTTTTGGCAGCTTCCAGCAAGCCGATCATGCCGGATTGAATAAGGTCATCAACTAATACGCTTGCCGGTAATCTTGCCATCAAATGATGTGCAATACGTTTAACAAGAGAAGCGTGCTGCTCTACCAGCTGCGCTTTATCGACTTGTTGTTGGTAAGCAGCTGCTTTGCTATTCACCCTTGATTACCCGCCACACTGTTTTTATTCGAGATAAGCTGTTCAATAAAGAACTCCAGATGTCCGCCAGGCTGAGCTGGGATTGGCCATTGTAGTGCTTTAGCTGCAAGCTGAGTGATGGCCATAGACGCTGGAGAACTGGGGAAAGCATCAACTATCGCCTTTTGCTTTCTCACTGAGCGACGGATGTTTTCATCAAAGGGAACCGTTGCCACTAGCTCTAGTGCCACGTCTAAGAAACGCCCTGTTACCTTTGACAGTTTGCTAAAGAGTTCTTGCCCTTCTCTAACATCCCTCACCATATTCGCAACAATTTTAAACTTGAATACGCCGTGCTCTCTGTTCAAGAGTTTAATCAATGCATACGCATCTGTCAGGGAAGTGGGTTCATCACAGACCACAACAAGGATATCTTGAGATGCTTTTGAGAAACTCAATACCATGTCGGAAATGCCCGCCGCGGTATCCACAATGAGTACATCAATTTGAGAGCGCAATTCGCTGAAAGCGCGAATTAAGCCAGCATGTTCCGTCGGCGACAGCTCAGTCATAGACTGTGTGCCAGACGTTGCTGGAGCGATCTTGATGCCATGAGGGCCGGTGATAAGAATATCATCCAGTGTGCATTCGCCCGACAAGACATGGGACAGGTTTCTTTCCACCCGTAATCCCAACATAACGTCGACGTTTGCCAGACCCAAGTCGGCATCCAATACCATCACGCGTTTACCTTGCTTTGCCATCGAAATGGCAGTGTTCAACGTGATGTTTGTTTTTCCTACGCCACCTTTACCGCCGGTGACTGCTATAACTTTGATTAACCGTGATTGATTCATCTTTCGTAAGCTACTCGCTTGATCTTCGATCATACTGCTCGTGCTGCATTTACCACATGATTGCCTCTAGTATGATTCAATCCGTACTTTTTATAAAGCTTTGCGGCAGCAGATACGAGAGATTTTCCATCAGCAACTTTAATGTCCTCAGGGACTTGCTGTCCGTCGGTGACATAACTCACCGGAATTTGGCGCTCGATGGCAACACTTAATGCTTCGCCCAGACTATAACATTCATCGACTTTAGTGAATATGCATCCATCAAGTTTTACCGACTCGTATGCATCAAATATATGCTGCAATGCTGAATATTGCGTACTCGCTTGTGCAACTAAATATTGTCTAATGGGTTGCGTATTAGCCTGAGTAAAGTTCGTCAACTGTTTAATTAAACGACTATCGCGCTGACTAAAGCCCGCAGTGTCCACTAAAATAAGGCGTTTGTGACGCAACTGGAACAACTGGTCAGCAAGCTCTTCACTTGACTGTGCCTTTCGCGTAACACAACCGATGATTTTGCCATAAGTAGCCAATTGCTCAAAAGCGGCAATACGATAAGTATCGATAGTAATCATCGCTACCTGGTCTGCACCGTATTTCTGCGCGTAACGAGCAGCAAGTTTAGCAACTGTTGTCGTTTTACCTGTGCCAGTGGGTCCTACAAGCGCGACCACACCACTATGAGACAGGATATCATTACCAGAAACATTCACGCGATTAGCTAAAAGTTTTAAAACGTATAGCCAAGCCTCTCGTTCAGTACAATCCGCTGGCGTATAATTTACGAGTTGCTCGGCTAGGCTTCGGCTAATCCCCATTCCTTCAAGTCGCTGTGCCAAATACCTCAAGGTAGGACGCTGGCGGCGTTGCTTCGCTTCCATTAAGTCAGCAACTTGATGTTGAAGCACGCTGCGCAAAGAGGCTAGCTCTTCTTTAATGCTGTCTAATTCACCTTGCTTTAACGATTGTGACGGTTGGGAGAAATCGTCAAAGCCATCATTCACCTCATTAACTTTTGAGTCGACAAGCGCATCGGCTGAAAAAAGTTCGGGTTCATGTGCGGGCTTGGTTGCCGGTTGTGTCATACCTCGAGGTTGAGATTGGGCTCGGGGCTGAGAATGAGGTTGAACCGATGGCTGAGGTGCTGGCTGTCTTTGTGTTGACGTGTGAGGTTGTTGCATCGATTGCTGAGATTGCTTCTCCAATAGCGCTTTAAGACTATCGGGACCATCGTCACCGATAATCTCGCTCAACGTCGGAACAGGTTTTCCTGAAAACGATTCGTTTTTAGGTGCCACTTTGGGTGTTGGCTCTTTGTCATACGCGGCGACGAGTTCGATGCCGTCAGCGACTTTGCGATTCGACATAATAACGGCGTCTTGACCTAACTCGGCTTTTACAAGGCTTAGCGCCTCTCGCATATCTTTGCCAAAAAAACGTCTAATTTTCATTCCCAACCTCTTTTCTCAATCGCTGTCAGATTATTGACCTATTGAGCTAACAATTTTAATTTGCTTATCATCTGGCACTTCCTGATAAGACAAGACATGCAGTCCCATCACGGCATTTTTCAGGAATCTAGACAGTACTGGCCTCAACATTCCCGACGTCAGCAGCACCGCCGGCTCTCCGGCTAATTCTTGCTGTTGACTAACTTGCTGTAACGATTGCTGCATCCGGTCAGCAAGTCCAGGCTCGATACCAGCGCCATTTTCTCCACCCGCTTGTAGTGACTGGTGCAACATCTGTTCCAAGTCTGGCGCCAAAGTTATGACGGGGATTTCTTGAGCCCCACCGCTTATTTCTTGAACAATCAATCTCTTGAGCGCAATTCGGGTAGCAGAGACTAGGACATCAGGGTCTTGGCTCTTAGGGCCGTATTCAGACAGCGTTTGCACTATGGTACGCATGTCGCGAATAGGCACACCCTCGTAGAGCAAGGTTTGCAACACTTTCACCACAGTACTGAGCGGGATGATATCTGGTACCAGTCCTTCGACTAATTTCGGACTGTGTTTCGCCAACATATCCAACAACTGCTGGGTCTCTTCATGACCCAACAATTGGTAGGCGTTATTGGTCAAGAGCTGGCTTAGGTGAGTGGCAACAACTGTTGCTGCATCCACGACAGTGTAACCAAGGGTTTGGGCATGCTCTCGCTTGCTAGGTTTAATCCAAACGGCTTCTAAACCGAACGCGGGATCTTGTGTCGGTCGGCCCTCTAACTTGCCAAATACTTGACCGGGGTTGATTGCCATTTCTTCATCGTGGCTAATTTGTGCTTCGCCAATACTGACGCCAAGCATGGAAATAGTGTAGGCGTTGGGGTCTAAGTCTAGGTTGTCGCGAATGTGCACTGGCGGCACCAAGAACCCGAGCTCTTGCGATAACTTCTTACGCACGCCCTTGATTCGCGTGAGAAGTTCTCCTCCTTGTGTTTTATCGACCAGAGGAATGAGACGATACCCCACTTCGAGACCAATCGTATCAACGTGTTGTACGTCATCCCACCCGAGTTCTTTGACTTCTGGCGGTGGTAGGTCTGATTGATCCACGGCTGGTAGCTTGGTGGCTTCCTCTTTGGCTTTGATGGCCTGCCGGCTTCGCCAATATGCATAGCCACCAGCCAAAGCAGAAAACCCGAGGAAAGCCACATGTGGCATACCTGGAATAATACCCATTACAAACAGCACGCCCGAAGTAATGTACAAAGCCTGCTGGTTGCCCAGTTGTTTGGTGATTTCTGTGCCCATCTCTTGCGTTTCGTTTTCACGCGTAACAATGATCGCGGTGGCAACAGACAATAATAGCGAGGGTATTTGAGCCACTAGGCCATCACCAATAGTGAGAATAGTGTAAACCTCAAGGGCTTGGCCAAAGTTGAGATTGTGTTGAATCATGCCGATAAAAAGTCCACCGACAATGTTAATCAGCATAATGAACAAACCCGCCACGGCATCACCTTTTACAAATTTAGATGCACCGTCCATTGAACCGTAAAAGTCTGCTTCTGCGGTGATTTCTTCTCGACGGTGGCGGGCTTCGTCTTGGTCTATGTAACCCGCGTTTAAGTCCGCATCTATGGCCATTTGCTTACCCGGCATCGCATCGAGTGTAAACCTGGCGTTCACTTCTGATATACGACCCGCGCCTGCCGTTACGACTTTGAAGTTGATAATCAATAAGATGGCGAAAACGACAACACCCACAGCGTAGTTTCCACCAATTACCACCTCGCCGAAGGCCTCGATGACCTTACCCGCCGCATCTCCGCCCTCGTGACCGTACAACAATACCACCCGTGTTGACGCAACATTCAGCGCCAACCGCAGTACCGTTGCAATGAGCAAAACGAGAGGAAATATACCAAAATCAATCGGGCGCTCGGTAAAAACAGCTACCAATATAATGACGAGTGAAAGGGCGATATTGAAACTGAACAAAATGTCCAGTAACAAGGGGGGCATAGGCAGTATGACCATCCCCATGATGGCCAATAGCACAATCGGTGCACCAAGACCTTGGGATAACTTTTGCAGTTGTGCCTTATCAAAACGCTGCAAATAGGCCGATAACTCCATGGGGCAACTCTCTCACTATCAAAATTTTGACGCTTTTGTCGGATAGTAGAGTCAGTTTCAACATGTGTGCCAAGTTGCTAGCGAACCAGTTCTGGCGGGATTGGCAAGTCTTTCTTGAGTGGTTTAGGACGTTTGCCTTTACCTGCTTTAAACGCTTTAAGTTGGAAAACATAAGCGAGTACCTGGGCTACCGCCATAAACAGGCCGTGCGGTATTTGTTCCTCAACTTCGGTGGAGTAGTAAATAGCACGAGCTAACATAGGTGAAGGCACGATCGGCACTTCATGTGCCCCAGCAATTTTTCGAATGTGCATCGCCAGTTCGTCAATGCCTTTAGCCACCAATACTGGCGCCAAACTGCCATTATCATCGTATTTTAATGCGACAGAGTAATGAGTAGGGTTGGTCACTACTACGTCGGCATTTGGCACTTCCTGCATCATCCTGCGAGCAGCAGCTTGATATTGTAGCCTTCGGATTCTGCCTTTTACTTGGGGATCACCATCGGCATTTTTGCGTTCGTCTTTCACTTCCTGCTTAGACATTTTCATTTCTTCATTGTGCTTATACGACTGATAAGGCACATCGAAAATAGCAACGGGTATCATGCCTAGGGTAATAAACAAAAACGCCCAGCCCAGCATATCAATGGCGTGAAAGATGTTGTTTGGGTAGGCTTCAAAGTCGAGGTGTAGGGCTTCGTCTTTAAAGAAGATTAAGGCAACGTATGCCATGCCCATGATCAAGAAAAACTTGGCAAATGACTTCAAAAGTTCAACCAAGCCGTTCATACCAAACATTCTCTTGAAGCCACTAATAGGGTTCATCTTATTGAATTTTGGCGAAGCAGATTCCCACGTAAAATTAAACCCACCCAATGCGATAGAGCCATAGATACCGCCAGCCATTGAAACCACCATGAACAATAACACGGGGCCACTCACCGCCGAGAGCATCTCTCCCCAAGCAGCAAACATATGAGTGGTATCGTAGGTTTCGTCACGGGATAAGGTAAACATGCGCTGCGTCATCAAATAGACACCTCTCGCAATATCGGATCCCAAAATCAATATTAAAATGGCGCTGAAGACCAACACTAGTGTAGTAGACAGTTCTTTCGATCGAGCTAATTGGCCTTTTTTCCTGGCATCTTCTAATTTTTTCGCCGTGGGTTCTTCGGTTTTGTCATGCGTATCTGCCATCGTCCCCTCCCCTTAAACTGGACATATCTGCAGTAGTTCACACATAAACTGCAGCGCCCGTTGCCAATGATTAGTAAAGTGATCGGTGAAGTTATCTAACGTAATCCAAATAATGACTAAGCCCATCATTTGAGCAATGGAAAAGCCGATGCTAAAGATATTGAGTTGCGGTGCCGCTTTTGTCATGACACCAAATGACAAATTGACAATCAGTAATGAGACAATCGGCGCCAGAGACAAGGTGACAGCAGCAACAAACATCCAGCTCGCCCAATGCGCTATGTTTTTGAACTGCTCGCCTGTCCACCAAGCTTCACCGATTGGAAAAGCCTCAAAGCTTAGGACGATCATTTCGATCATGGCGAGATGACCATCTAAGCTCCAAAATAATAACGTCGCCAAAATCAGGTAAAACTGACCGACAGCAGGGACATTGATACCATTAACTGGGTCAACAATAGACGCAAAGCCCAAACCCGTTTGCATGGCAACAATCTGACCGGCTAAAACAAATGTGTTGAGAACCAACATTGAAACAAAGCCGATGGCGAGCCCGATAAGCACTTGCTGAATACCAATGAGGAAGCTTCCCAAATCGACTAAATTGTCCATTGGCACTGGTGGAACAACTGGTAGAATGACAAAAGTGAGCATCACGGCTAACAGGGTTCTTGCTTGAATCGGAATAGTTTGGGCACTCATCCCAATCATTGCCGCAAACAAACCACTGATCCTCATAAACGGCATGAGAAAGTCCGCTAAGAACTGGTTGATGGTGCTCAGTGGGATTGTTGCTTCCACGGCTTAGCCAACCACCTGTGGGATACTTTCCACCATATGAAAAGTGAAGTCCATTAGCTTTTGCACCAACCAATTGCCTCCCCAACTCAAAGCCAACAGCGTTACAATTAACCTGGGAAGAAAGCTCATGGTTTGTTCGTTAATAGAGGTGGCCGCCTGGAAAACAGCAACGATAAGCCCCACAATCAAACTCGGTACAATAATGGCTGACACCAAGAGAATAACGAGGAACATAGATTCGCGGAGAATTTCGACAAAGACTTCAGGTGACATAGCGGCTCCTAGGTACCCATACCAAAGCTAGTTGCCAAGGTACCGAAAATTAGGTTCCAGCCGTCAACAAGCACAAACAGCATAAGTTTAAATGGCAAGGATACGATCATAGGAGATAGCATCATCATGCCCATCGCCATCAAGATTGACGCCACAACCAAGTCGATTATCAAAAAGGGAATAAAAAGCATAAAGCCGATTTGAAATGCCGTTTTCAACTCGCTGGTAACGAATGCCGGGATCAAGACATTCATGGGCACGTCAGCAGGATCGTCAAATTGATCTTCCATCCCGCCAATTCTGACGAAGGTTTCTAGGTCTTTGACCCGAGTTTGGGATAGCATAAAGGCTCTGAAAGGGCCCTTCGCTTCTTCAACCGCTTCCATCATGGTCATTTCCTCAGCCAAATATGGCTGCAATGCACGAGCATTGGCTTCTTCAAACACAGGCCCCATGATGAACATAGACAAGAACAAACTTACACCTATTAAGATCTGGTTGGATGGCGACTGCTGTAAACCAATAGCCTGACGTAAAATTGACAAGACAACGATGATTCTTGTAAACGACGTCATCAACATAATGAAGGCAGGTATCAAGCTCAAAGCCGTCATGATAAACAGGGCTTGAAGCGTCATAGTGTAATCTTGGCTACCATCACCATTAGTGGTAACCGTTACTGCTGGAATACCTTGTTGCGCTAATGCTGGCGCACTACTCAATCCGATAACCCCGACAAGTAATAACAACCATACCGATAAGCGACGTTTATTCATCACGCTGCCCTCTGTTGTTTGGGTTAATTTTGTCAGCCATAGCTTGCGCGAGCTTTTGTTGAAATGAACCCTGACTCGCCGTACTGGAATCGGCTTGTGTATCTATGGGCGTGGTTAACTTACTCAAGTGTGTTATTTGTTGGCCCGTTACACCGATGAGGTGCTGCTCACCGCCAACTTCTATGACCATGATCTTTTCTTTGACGCCAGCCATCATGCTGGCTACCACTTTCATATGACCGCCATTAACCGAAGTGACATTAAATCGACGCATCACATAGGCAACCGCGAAGATCAGGCCGACGACGACTAAAAGTGATAGAAAAATTGACGCTATTGAAGATATTGAAGAGTAGCTCGATGACGAGCCCGTGTTTGCAATAGCGGGAAGTGCAATGACCCCGAGCACTGAGGCCATTGATTTTATTAGGTTTTTACCTAAGCTTTTTAATTCTCTCGATTTGACTAATAACATCCGTTAACCGAATACCAAATTTATCGTTGACGACTACTACTTCTCCATGAGCAATCAACGTGCCATTTACTAAAACATCTAATGGCTCACCTGCGACTCGGTCAAGTTCGACAACTGAACCTTGGTTCAGTTGTAATAGGTTTCGGATACTAATATGGCTTCGGCCAACTTCCATCGAAATGGTAACCGGTATGTCCAGTATGGTATCGAGTTTCTTTTTTTCTTCCTGAGTTATTGGAGCGTCATCTGACAACTCGTCTAATTCGGCAACTTGGACATCATCGCCTTCAGGCTGCTCTGCCTCTGACTCAGCTTGTTCAGCCATTGCTGCAGCCCAATCGTCTAAGCCTTCTTCTTCACTCATGATATCGCCTCTGTTAAAGCCCTTGTTACAGGTCTTCTTCTAAAATTTGTAGCTCGGCGTCGTTGTCAATGACACGACCCCCTCTTGTTAGTAACTGCAGCTCAGATTTCACCGACTGAGGCCTTGCAATTTTATCTGTAATTTTCAGCGCTAAATTATCCCTAGAGCGGCCCAGCTTAGCGCGGAAAGTAGGTAAATCTTCAATCAATACTGTGATGTGCTCAGGTATTTCAACGGGTATGATGTCTCCAGGTTTAAATTCCATGAGCTCTCGCAACGATACTTCAAAATCCATCATGTGAGTGGTCAGTGCCACATTCACATCCATGATTTCATCCCGCAGCGCTTTACTCCAGCGCAGATCGGTATCTTCTTTGTCACTTTGGACACCCGCATCAAGCAACTCTCGAATCGGCTCCAGCATTGAATAAGGCAATGACACATGGAAATCACCACCACCGCCATCTAATTCAATGTGGAAAGAGCTAATCACCACGACTTCGGTGGGACTCACAATGTTTGCCATCGCCGGATTGACTTCTGAATCTAAATATTCAAAAGACACATCCATCACCGGAGCCCAAGCTTCTTTGTAATCTTCAAAGATAATTTTGAGCAACATTTGAATGATGCGTCTTTCTGTTGGCGTAAATTCACGACCTTCGATTTTGGCGTGATATCGTCCATCACCACCAAAAAAGTTATCGACAAGAATAAAGACCAGGCGCGCTTCCATGGTAATGAGGCCCGTGCCTTTTAACGGTCTAAAACGCACCATATTCAAACTGGTGGGTACAAACAACGTGTGAATATACTCACCGAATTTAATCATCTGGATGCCGTTAATCGACACCTCAGCGGAGCGACGCATCATATTGAACAAACTGACGCGCATGTGACGAGCGAAGCGTTCATTCACAATTTCCAGAGTAGGCATTCTACCCCTGACAATTCTATCTTGTGACGAGAAATCGTACTCTAACGCGGAGGAATCCGAGGGAGCATCACTTACCTCTTCTTCTTCAACATCATCTACGCCATGGAGTAGCGCATCGATCTCGTCTTGTGATAGTAAATCGCTCACTTATCTACCTACCTATTGCATTACGAAGCCAGTAAACAACACGCGCTCTACAATATCTGCGCCTGCAATTTCGCTCATCGCTCTTTGTACTTCATTTAGCGCTTGGTCACGCAGCGCTATTTTTCCGGCTTCTGTGACTAAGTCGTCAGCGTTTGTTGCACTGAACACTTGCAATAAAGTGCCTTCAATGCGAGGAATATGCGTTTTGGCGATTTCCTCATTATCCGTGCCTCGTACCATCAACTGAACTTTAATCTGCACGAGTCTGTCTCTACCATTGCCCGGTACGTTAAATATGAAGGGGCGAGGCATTGCAACGTACAGTGCCGTTCCGACTGCCGCATTGGTATCAACCATTTCCGCTGCAGGTGCTTGCTCTCCCTCTTCCATCAGTTGCTCAGCTGCTGGTTCATCACCACCAGAGAACAAGAAAAAGTACGCCGCGGCACCGCCGATAATCACGACTACAGCAATAATGATGATCAACATCATCTTGCCTTTTTTCCCGCCTTCTTCTATCTGTAATTCTTCTTCAGCCATGTCCATTCCCCAACTTGGTATTGGGTGTATTATCAAGCTTCACGGAAAAATCGCAACGGTTGAAATCAAACATAGGCATCAACGCCGCCTTGAAGTTGGCGTGTCACAGGTTGCTCTATGACATTCACGTCTTCTTCTTCATAGTCAAACGCTTCATTTCCCGTTCCTGCAAAACCTTGGTTTTCGTCCTGACCATCATGCGCTTGTCTGTCCTGCTGTTGAACAAACGCTTCTCCCAGTTCAATGCCTTGTTCGCTCAGCATATCCCGCAGTTTCGGCATAGCATCAGCGATGGCATCCCTTGCCGCAGCAGACTGGACGACGAAGTTAACACTTGCCGCCTCACCAGACACGTTCACTCTGACTTGCATGCTTCCCATTTCTGGTGGATCAAGGCGTATTTCTGCCATAGATTGCCTTGCATTCACCATCCAACGAATTTTTTCCGTTATCTGTTGTTTGCCTTCTGGAGTTTGAAATGCCGCCGGCTTTTCCGATGCTTGTGTTTGCTGCTGTGTGTGTTGGTTTTCTACTTGTAATCGCGTTGTCTCGCTGACTGATACATCAGCACCTGTATTCGAATCCAACGTGTAGCGCGCATCCGCAATTTGCTGAGCAAGATTTAAAAAGCCTTGAGACTGACTGATTTGTTGTTCAATTTGCGCAGTAATTTGTGGGGTGACAGTTACGCCACTTTCAACCAATGTTTGTGCAATCACATCATCTAGGTTAATGGCAGGTTCATGCCCTTGTTCAATTTGTGCTGAAATCTCCGCCACAGCAGAACTCAACGCGCTTTTGACTTGTTCTTGTAGCTGAGGTGTAGCATTGGGTACTGCGGCAACGACACTTTCTGTAATCCGTTGGATTGTCGAGGCTTGCACCGGCTCACTCTGAGCACCTAGCAATTGCTCTAGGCTCGCTTCTGGTAATTCAGGGCCGTCCGCTGATGGTGTAGCATTCACCACTGGAGTTTGTTCCGTTTTAGCGCTAGCGGTATTGATCAAATCAGCGCGATTCGATGACTCGCTAGTTAGAATTTGCTTTACAATTTCGGCATCAACGCTCAGCTGCTGTTCGGCGGTCACGACATCTGCCGCTTCAGGTACGTCATCTGAAGTCTGCGCGGTTAATGCTTGATTAATGAGCGTTGCCAGTTGCTTCAACGAAGCGGCTTCATCTTCGACACCTTGTTCATTGATAGGTAGTTCATCAGTCGTTTTTTCATTGATAGGTGCTAGTGTGGCATCGACTTCTAGCGCCGCTAACTCCACGTCGATAGACCCCGCCGATTCAGAGGATTCAGGAGTACCAACACCAGGAAAGATGGGCTCTTGAGTATATCTCGCTTCGAGAATATCGCGACTAATCTCATCCACTTCAGGGCCTTTAACCCCCAAAATATCACTGAGTTTTTGTGTTAGCCTGTCAACCGTTTCTTTATCAATATCTGTCAATGCGATGCCGTCATTTGTCGCATTCGCGTCACGGTTATCTTTAATTGCTCCTTGACGAAACGCTTCAACAAGCTCAGCAAGCTCTTTATTGACAGCCCTCACCTCGGTGACATCAGACTCATCAACACCTTTTTGGGAGCTTGGTTGATGCTGGACTTGGCGCGCATATTCAACCAATGCGATTAGCTCATCGGTACGCGAGCTGCCCTCATCAATTTTGGCTGTTTGTGAATCAGGAGCTGGCTTCACTGGCGCTCGCTCGGGGTAAGTCACGGCGTATGTCTCGGTTTGCTTGACTGCGTCTTCGGTCTCTATGTGATGAGGTTGGACTACAGTTTCTTTGACCGTGTTGGCAAACTCTTCACTGAGTTCTTGTTCATCGGCAGCAGTGGTAGAGGCAATTACACTACTCTCATCAAGCTGTTCGGATTGCTCGTCATTGGCGTGCGCTGCACTTGAGTCCTGTAATTCCCGTTTATCACTTGCGGGCTTTTCTTTCGGCTGGACACCAACCTCATTTGGCTGTTCAGCGCCATAGTTTTGCGACGCTTCTGTCACTTCTGTCGCATCGCTTTCATCATTCGAGAAGCGTTGACGAGGCTCTTCATTCCCCGCTTTGGACTGATTTAACAAATCCGCGAACAGTGCTTTACCTTCAGCACTCGACGTGTCTTCGCTACTGACTTCGACGTTAATCGGCAAAGCGGCAATATCTGAACTTTTAGCGGCAACCTGTTGCATCTTTAATCAAACCCAATCAATTCACTAAACAAAAAAGTCAGTAAAAACATAAACCTAAAATTTGGCATCTGCATTATTGACCTATAGTGATGTAGAAACAGCAATTACCGTTCCAACTTCAATGACTCGCAAATTAACTTTGCTTCCTCATTCTGAAAAAACGCTGGTTGGCAAGTTCGTCTAACATGCTTTGTTCTTGCCTTGCAGCCCGAATAGCCAGCTCGCTTTGTTTGCTTTCAATCAGCTTATCGACAGCTTTACGTCGCTGTTGTTGTTGTAACCATTTGGCTTTGCGCTGCTGAGCAACCATGTCCGCTCGTGCGATAACTTCATTCTGCTGTTCACAGGCTTTATCCAATTTGGCTACGAAAGACAAATGTTGATGATAGTGTTGCGCATCGACGCCCTCTTTACCGGTGGACTGTATTTGCTGCAGATATTCAACCCGGTATTGTTCTAGGCTTTGTAGTTTTTGCTTTTGCGCATTCAGTTCGTTTTCAGCAATGCGAAACTCATTGGCGAATCGCTGCTCTTTGTCTTGTTCCCAACGGGAAACGAGTTGAAGTTGTTTCACGCGTTGTTACCCCAGTCCTTTGGCTAGCGCTTGCATACCTTGCAAACTGTCATCGAAAGAAAGTGTTTGGCGCATACCCTGTTGCAAAAATGCATTGATTGCCGGTTCCGCCTGTATCGCTAAATCAATTCTCGGGTCAGACCCTCTTGCATAAGCACCAATGGAAATGAGGTCGCGGTTTTGTTGATAATTAGAGTAGACCTGCCGAATTCTTCTGGACTGCGTTTGATGCTCCTCGGAAGTCACTTGTGGCATGACGCGGCTTACCGATGCTTCAATATCAATCGCAGGATAATGACCAGAGTCTGCAAGTCGTCTAGACAGTACCACATGACCATCTAAGATAGCTCTTGCGGCATCAGCAATCGGGTCCTGGAGGTCATCTCCTTCGGTGAGTACGGTGTAAAACGCAGTAATCGAGCCTTGCCTTTCCCCGCCATTACCAGCGCGTTCAACTAAGGCAGGCAAGCGAGCGAAAACTGAAGGTGGATAACCTTTTGTCGCAGGAGGCTCACCTACAGCGAGGGCAATCTCACGTTGTGCCATGGCATAACGCGTCAAAGAATCAATCAGTAACAATACGTTCATGCCTTGGTCGCGGAAGTATTCAGCGATCGTAACCGCCGTCTCGCACCCCTTTAGTCTCATCAATGGCGACGTATCCGCGGGGGCAGCCACAACCACGGCTTTTTGACGCTCTTCCTCTGTCAGTATTTCCTGAATAAACTCTTTGACTTCTCGACCCCGCTCTCCGACTAGACCGACAACCACCACATCAGCATCAGCACCTCGAGTCATCATACCCATCAACACACTTTTCCCTACACCACTGCCTGCAAACAAGCCCATGCGCTGCCCAACACCAACGGTGTTCAGTGCATTAATGGCTCTCACTCCTACATCCATTGGCGTATTGATAGGACGACGAATAAGTGGGTTCATCGGCGGCTTCGACGTCGGTACCCGTGTTTCTGGAATAATAGCGCCGAGCCCATCTAATGGTTGGCCATTACCATCAACCACTCTACCAAGTAAGTTCATGCCAACAGGTAAGCCGCTGTCGCGACTGAGTGGCAAAACACGAGAGCCTGGCACGATGCCTCTGACGGCCTCAGTTGGCATTAAATAGGTGATGTCGTCACCAAAGCCGACGACCTCTGCCTCAATTTCCCCCTCAATGGTCTGTACCAAACACTGGCTGCCTACTGGCAGTTGGCAACCGACAGCTTCAAGTGTGAGTCCAATCCCCCTAACCAGTTTGCCTGCGGCAACCGTCGGCGGGTTGGGAATGTGTTGCTGGAGATTTTGAAAATGCTGAGCAAGAGAGTCAGTCATCTGCCAGACCTTGGTCTAACAAAAATTTGGTCAATATTTCTTTGCTGCGACGTTCTACAGAAACGTCGACCGCATTGTGCTCTGTTGTAATATCGCAGCCGCCTCTCTCGAGAGCGGGCGTCTCTACAAACTGCCACCCCTTTTCTGTCTCTACATCCTCTCCATAGTGGGCTTTTACCATGGCAATGTCTTCAGGATTTAGATGAATCTGGTAGCGATTTTCATTTATCGGAAGCGCTTTTAATCCTTCGCTTAATGCTTGTAGCACAACCTTTTCACTCAACACAGATTCCGTTCGAATCACAGCTTTTGCCAATGAGACTGAGAGTTTGGTGATTTCTTGTTTCGCTTGTTCAGTGACTTGTTCTAACGGATGATGGATTTGTTCGGACATAGACTGCCAATGATTGGCAAGACTGTTAATTGTCTCTTCGCCTGCAGCTAAACCCGATGCTTTCCCCTCTTCGAAGCCCGAATCAAATCCTTCTTTTTTACCCTCGGCTAAACCTTCTTCTTTTCCTTCTTGGTAGCCAATTTGCTTGCCTTCACTGTGACCTTCTTCATAGGCTGCTTGACGAATCGCTTCTATTTCTTCAGCAGTAGGCGGTAGAATTTCTTCCTCTTCTTCAGGAGGTTCATATACCCAATCTGACCGTCGATTTAGCGCATTCGTTTTGTTTTCTTCATGCGCTTTCACAACCGACTCAACGTAGGGAATGTCCCACGTTTTAGCATCGACTTCATCTGGATTGAGGCGCTTTACTGACATACGTCATACCTATTTTGAATCAACAACATTAGAGGAATTCTTCCCCGCCACCACCGCCAAGCATGATCTCGCCGGAGTCTGCCAAGCGTCGAGCAACCGATAGGATTTCTTTTTGTGCTGTTTCCACTTCACTGATGCGTACTGGGCCCATTGCCTCGAGATCATCAACCAACATTTCTGCGGCACGTTTAGACATATTCGCCGTGATCTTATTCTTGAGCTCTTCGTCGGCCCCTTTGATGGCTTTGAGCAAGGCGTCTTGTTGCACTTCACGAAGAATGGCTTGAATGCCTCTGTCATCGACATCGACGAGGTTATCAAAGACAAACATCAAGTCTTGAATCTGTTGACTCATTTCTTCATCTTGCTCACGAATCGCATCCATGAGCTGACCTTCAATATTGGTGTCGAGATAGTTCATAATGTCAGCAGCAGACTTAAGGCCGCCCATCTTCGCGGCTTGTGCACCGGCCTGTCCGGCAAACTGTTTCTCCATGATTTCGTTCAATTCTTGTAGCGCAGCTGGTTGAACTTCTTCCAAGTTGGCAACCCGCATCAACAGATCCAGCCTGACTTTTTCAGGGAACTGGGACAAGATTTCGGCGGATTGCTCTGGCTCCAAATACGACATAACAATCGTTTGAATTTGGGGGTGCTCGTTGCGGATGATACTGGCCACTTGTTTGGAATCCATCCACTTGAGTGAGTCCAAGCCTTTCGCGCCGCTTCCCATGAGAATTTGATCAATGAGATTCGCTGCTTTGTCTTCACCCAAGGCAGCCGTTAATGCACGCTTAACAAAGTCTTGGCTTTGGAAACCAATGGTTGAGTAATTTTGAATTTCCTCGATGAAATGTTTATGTACAGCCGTAATTTTCGACTGTGTCATATCATCGATTTTCGCCATCTCGGCACCCAATTTTTGCACTTGCTTTGGCTCTAAGTGCTTTAAAATTTGTGCTGCATCTTCTTCTGACAAGCTAAGCAGTAATATGGCAGCTTTCTCGACACCTTCGAGCTTACTGACATCATACCCGGGTTCTGTTGTCGCTAATTCTTCAGACATCTCTTTACCTTACTCGTCTTGTAGCAGCCAGCCCTTCACGACTTGGGCGGATAATTCAGGTTCGTTGGCAACAAGGGCACGAACGGCTTTCAATACATCTTCATCTTTGTGTAAGTCCGGCAGCATCAATGAACCATCCGGAGCAAAACCAACCGCTCCCTCATCAAACTCCTGGCTCAGCATGCTGATGGTTTCGTCACCCAAGTCAAGTGCTTCATCTGCATCAAACTCATCTCCCGCTTGTGCATCTTCAGGATTAAGCAGTTTCTTAACGATTGGACGAACAACAACCAATATGAGGACCAATGCCAATAAAAAGCCACTTACGAACTTAATTTTAGGCCACATTCCAGGTTGTTCCCAAAGCGGTACATCTTCGACCTCACCGGCATCAACTCTGCGGAAAGGAATACTGACCACCTCGAGAGAGTCACCGCGGGTAACATCGAAACCGATACCGCCTTGTAATAAACGGCGAATGTTGAGCAATTCTTCTTGATTGCGAGGCTCCGTTGTAACAGTGCCATCCTCTGCTGTAGTTGCGGTGTAGTCCACTGCGACAGATACGCTCAAACGACGGATAACCCCGGTTTGTTGCTTGGTGTGACTAATGGTCGTATCTAGCTCGTAGTTTCGTGTCGTTTCTTTACTGTTGCGGCCTGGTACAACTTGTTCGACATCACGCCCTACTGCGTTTTCTGGGATATTCGATTCTAGCGGCGGTTGATTCGTCAATGCTCCTGGAATACCACCAGCCACTTGGCCAACACTGTTTTCCTCTATCAACATTTCACTTCGAACGGCCGGCAGGTCGGGATTGTAACGGCGTTGTGTTTGCTCAACCGAAGTAAAGTCCATGGTGACATCGGCTTGCGCAGTGTAGTTACCCAAACCTAAAACGGGTATCAAGATGGCGTCAATTTTGTGAAGGTATTCTTGCTCCCGTTGCTGCTCGATTTCATATTCTTTGCGGGCACGTGCACTAAGCGAATCTTGTGAACCCGAATTCAGCAAGCGTCCATTGCTGTCAGTCACCGTCACTCTCGACGGCTCCATTCCTTGCACAGCAGAAGCAACGATATCTACTACCGCATCGACTTCTTCTGCCGAGATAACGGCGCCGCGCTTGGCTGTCAAGACAACAGTTGCACTGGCCTTTTTCTCACGTCGAGCAAATACATTCTCCTTTGGCATTGCCAGTAGCACCCGAGACTTTTGAATACTGCTGATGTCTTCAATCGTTCGAGCAATCATTTGCTCTCTTGCATGCTTAAGGCGTTCCATTTCAACTCGTTGACTAACACCAAATCCCATGTCTTGCATGATGATATCGGCGCCCGCCTCAGGCTTACCCGATACGCCCTGCCTCGTCATACCTAGTTTAATATCTTGGTACTGTTCGGCCCTTACGGAAACAAGGTTACCTTCTAATTTGTAGTCAATTTGATTAGCGTCGAGATAGTCGAGTGTTTCGATAAGCTCTTGTGTTTCCATTTTTCCCAATGGACGATAATCAGGCTCTTGCACCCAAATGACGATAAAAATGGCAATGGCGACACAAATAACTAGCACGACCACTAGCGTGATCTGACGCATCATATCGGCACTGCCGATGGCGTCCATAAATCCCGAGCGTTGTTCTGCCTCGGTGTCGGTTCCCATTCCCGAATCGGCAATCGTTAAATCTGTTCCAGTCGCTTCAGCCATCTCTCAAACCCCAATTACACCGGCATATTCATTATTTCTTTGTACGCTTCCAAGACTTTATTGCGTACCTGCAGTGTCGCTTCAAATGCGATACCGGACTTTTCCTTAGCAACCATCACTTCCGCTAAACTCAAACTGGTGTCACCCATTTCAAATCGCTGCTGCATTTGTTTTGACTCGAGTTGCATACTGTTCACGCCATCAACCGCGTTTTTTAGCATGGTGGCAAAGTCCTGGCCTGAGTGAGTAGGTTGAATTTGATCAACAGGCATTTCCGGTTGCAAACGCGTTTGTCCGATCATGGCCTGCATTTCTTGATACAAACTATTGGCTTTCACATCCATCTTGGCTTACCTCGGTTAAGTGCTCGAGCGCTATTTCGCTAATAATCACTTTCTGCAATTACCGAACCAACTTTAAAAACCTATAAAATTCATAAAGATAGAGTTACACGCCAATAAAATGACACAAAAAAAGCAGCTTGCGCTGCTTTTTTTACGTCTTACCGACACTATGCTGGTACTTGAATACCATCCTCACGCATCCTCGCGAGTTTATATCTCAATGTACGTGGACTGATACCTAACTTTTCGGCGACATCTTTGCGTTTGCCGTTACACAATTGCAAGGTATCAAGGATAATTTGATGTTCTTGTTGCCTCAATTCAGAGCCCAAGCGACTTGCGTCTTGGTCTGTCACATCGATGGAATCTGTAGGCACGGCGATTGCCTCAGCACTTTCTAACATTAAATCATCCGAATCAATCACTTCAGAATCAGCTAAAATCAGTGCCCGCTGGATCACGTTTTCCAACTCTCGAACATTACCGGGCCACGAATATTGGGTCAGTTTGTTTCGTGCTGCCGCACTGAGCTTGGGGCATTGGCTGCCATTACTTGACGCATGACGCACCAATAGATGTTCTGCAAGAGGCACTATGTCTCCAGTGCGCTGACCAAGTGGCAGCCATGTCAGTGGAAACACATTCAATCGATAGTACAAATCTTCTCTAAATTCGCCTGCGTCTACTGCCTGCTTGAGGTCTCTGTTACTTGTTGCAATGACCCTTACATCCAATTTAATGGTTTTACGGCCGCCTAAACGCTCGACCTCTCGCTCTTGCAGTACACGTAATAACTTAGCTTGCAACGCTAAGTCCATCTCGGTGATTTCGTCGAGTAAAATGGTGCCACTTTGTGCTTGTTCAAATTTTCCGGGACAGGCTTGAATCGCCCCCGTGAATGCACCTTTTTCGTAACCAAACAGCGTCGCCTCCAGCATGTTCTCTGGAATAGCAGCACAGTTAATTGCAACAAAAGGGGCTTCATTTCGCGGAGATTTATCGTGAATGTATCGAGATAATACCTCTTTGCCTGAACCACTTGGCCCAAGCACCATTACATTCGCTTCAGAGCGCGCCACTTTTTCAGCCAAAGTAAGTAACTTCAAACTCGAGGCATCAGCCACTATCGGCGTTCTCGATTCGACGCGCTGTGCTGGCGCGTAACGACCAACTAAGTTCAGCAAAACTTCAGGAGAGAATGGTTTGGATAGGTAATCTGTAGCACCATCTCGCATTGCTTGAACCGCATCGTCAATCGTAGCGTAGGCCGTCATCAATAATACGGGTAATTGAGAGAATTTGGTTTTGATATTTTTGAGCAGACTTAACCCATTCATACCGCCCATCTGAATATCGCTTACCACTAAATCGACAACGTGATTAGAGAGTACAACCAACGCTTCTTCCGCGCTGTCGGCAGCGAGAACACGGTATCCCCCTAACAGAAGTGTATCAACAAGCGCCTCTCTTAAGCCGGCATCGTCTTCAACGATAAGAATAGTTGTTTGGTTCATTATGCTGCTCCACTTACTGATACATTTGCGGTTTGGCTATTAGGTGAAATCAAAGGAAGAGCAATAGTGAAAACCGCACCGCGCGATGGCGCATTGATAACACTCAATTTACCTTGATGTGCGTGTGCTACGGTTTTGACTACTGCCAAGCCAAGCCCAGTGCCTTGGGTCTTGGTAGTGAAAAAAGGCTCAAATATTTTGTCTTTGTGTTCATCAGCCACACCGGGCCCAGCGTCTGCAACAGATAGGCAGAGCTGACCATCGAAGATATTTGCAGAGAGACTTATTGTCGATCCCTTTGGTGAGACTTGGCAGGCATTGTGAACTAGGTTAAGAATCGCCCCCTGCAAAGAGGTGATATTACCCATCACGCTTGCATGTTGGTCGAAACCATTAAACACGAGGTTCAATTGATGCTGTTGTGATAAGGTTTCGCTGTTCGGTTCTACAGCGCCGCGAATATCAGCCAGTGACAAACAACTTACCACTTGGTCATCACCTGACTTAGCGAACAACAACATGTCATTAACTTGGCTCTCAAGTTCTTTCAATCTGTCATTCAGTTTGTTGGCAAATTGATGACTGGCCTCGGGCGCTAAACCTTTTCGCTTTAAGTTAGACGCATACAACATGGCAGCAGATAAGGGAGTACGAACTTGGTGAGCGAGCGACGCCACCATCTTGCCCAGTGATGACAATTTCTGCATATGGCTGACTCGAGCCTGAAGCTGCCGAGTTTCGGTCAGATCCGTAATAACGATAAGCTGCCCTGGTTCGTTTTCCAAAGGCGTAATAGAAAGCTTAACTCGACGACCGTCCACCAACGATACCTCGTGGCCGTCATCGGCGCGAGGTTTGAATGAACGAGTAATTATCGTACGCCAAACTTGCCCTTCTAAAGGCTCGCCAAGCAAGTCCTTCGCTTGATGATTGGCCTGCCTAACTCTACCTTTGCCATCGAGTACGATGACACCTGCAGGCATTACCTGCAGAAGGTGCTGTAACTGTGATGACTGTTTGCGCAAAGCATCCAGTTCACTTTGGGTGGTAACCGTTAGGTTTTCGGGTGATGCACTGGCGGCACTGTATGCGACGCCTTCATACGAATGAACGTCGGAAGTCGAATACTCTAAATTACTTTCAAATGCCATGGCAATCACACCTCACTCTTTCAGATGGGTGAGATAAAGCATTTGCCATGCCAATTTTTTATTTCTTAAATTTCAATGATTTACAATGAAAAATGAGGCACTGACTCGGCGTCAAAAATATGACTTGGGAACGCGACTAGGCTTCGCCTTCCCTTTGGATATCATACTTGCGCATTTTCTCAACCAACGTGGTTCTGCGCATACCTAGCTTATCAGCCGCTCTAGCAACAACCCATTCGGTTTGATCAAGCGCTTGTTGAATTAACGTTATTTCGAGTTCAGATAAGTATTCTTTGAGGTTGACTCCTTCAACCGGCAATGCCGAACTCAAGGAAACTGAATTAACAAACTCTTCTTGCTCCGCTTCCTCCGAATCATCAGCTGCAGCGGCTTCTGCAAATAGCTCGTTAAATGCCTGCCTTTCCAGCAATTCTTCTGGATAATCTGGCTGGTAACTTTCAACTTCGCCATATTGATACTTAGGGGGCAAGTCGGGTACATCTACGATTTGATCTGGGTACAAAATAGAGAGTCTTTCGACTAAATTAGACAACTCTCTGACGTTACCCGCCCACTCGTGTTCCATAAGTGATGCAATCGCGTTTTCTGTAAAACGAACATTGACTCCACCGTCATTGCTCAATCGAGAAATGAGTTCTTGTAGCAGCAGTGGAATGTCTTCTCTGCGCTCGCGCAACGCTGGGCTGTCTATTGGAAACACATTCAAACGGTAGTACAAATCCTCACGGAACTTGTCTTCTTTGATCATGGTTTCAAGATTGCGATGAGTAGCAGCAATAATTCTCACATTACACTGAATCGGTCGAGTGCCGCCGACTCGCTCATAAGTACGTTCTTGCAACACGCGAAGCAGTTTCACCTGCATTTGCAAGGGCATATCGCCTATTTCATCCAAAAACAGTGTGCCGCCTTCGGCTAATTCAAAACGGCCTTTACGGGCACTGATTGCACCGGTAAACGCTCCCTTTTCATGACCAAAGAGTTCACTTTCCAATAGTTCTCCGGGTATTGCACCACAGTTTACAGGGATGAAAGGGCCATCTTTTCGCGCTGACATAAAATGTACGTTTCGGGCAACGACTTCTTTACCCGTGCCTGATTCACCAAGAATGAGAACATTAGCATCCGTTGGGGCGACTTGTTCAACCATTTTTCGCACAAATTGAATCTGCGCACTTTGCCCCACCAAACTGCGAAAAAGCTTAGTTTTTGCTTTTACCGACGAGCCTTGTTTTGGACGATTGCGCAAATATTCCTGACACCGATGAATACTTTGAGTCAACGAAGGGTACGTAACGGGGAGCGGCACTACGCTCACCAAATTCTGACCAGGAGAGATTATCGTACAATCTTCGCATACGCCGACGAATGGTAATTGTGGAAATGCCGAAATGATCGCCTTAGCAGCATTGAGATCTGACATATCGATGAGTACCGAACCCGACGTATTTCGCAATGCCGACTGACAATCATCGAACGACAATGCCACACAGCTATCGCCGATAAAGGTAATGATGGTTTCTAATTGTTGTTTAAGCTCGACGTTATTACTGACGAGCAAGATATCGGTCATCAATTCACCAAATTTGCGTATTTTTATTAGAGTTTAGCGCATACCCAGATTGTAGCGATAGTTGGAACGAGTGCAACTAACATATCAAAAAAGCATTGAATTTTAATACAAAAGACGAACTGCCTTTAAAATTGAAACACAAAAAAAGGGCGTACTATTTACGCCCTTTTTTTCAGATACTTACAAGTTAACTCAATAGAGAAAGTACTTGGCCTTGCTGTTGGTTTGACAGAGCTTGCACACTAATTGACGCCTGCCCCAACACATTATTTGCCGCTTGTTCAGATGTTGCCTGAGCGAAGTCAGTATCAGCAATTCGAGAACGGGCAGCAGCCGTATTAATATCAGCTTCAGATAAATTTCGAGCTGCACTCTCAAACCTTGATTGAACCGCACCGAGTTCACCTCTTGCAGACCCGATGGCTTCAATGGCTGCATCAGCTTCTTCAAGTGCTGCTTCGGCTCCACCAGCGGTTGTCACATCTACATTCAATAAACCAGACAACTGGCTAGCGATGTCGTTGGTTTCGACATCAATTTGTTGACCTGCATTTGCACCGACTTGGAAGCTGATATTACCGTCGCTTGTTAGCAGTTCCTGACCCGCAAAATTGGTTTGTTCAATGGTCTGTGAAATATTGTCTTGGAGCTGCGTGATTTCAGACTGAATCGCCTGGCGATCAGCGTCGCTCAAAATGCCATTCCCTGCTTGAATGCTTAATTCTCGAATGCGATTCACATCTTCATTGATGCCACCTAAACCGCCTTCTGCTACTTGAGCCAGAGAAATACCATCGAAAGCATTACTTATCGATTGGCGAGTCCCTTCGTTTTGCGCCGTTAATCGGTCTATGATTTGCTGCGCTGCTGCGCCATCAGCGGCGCTGTTGATACGGCTACCTGACGATAAGCGTTCAAAAACACTGTTTTGACGCTCCTGTACTTGCCCTATCAAAGAAGAACTGTTGTTGTTAATAATCATCTGGACGGTCCTCATCACCTCACTACTTGAGTATAACACAGCACTGCTCAAGTTATAACCAATTGAGAGTATGGAACGACATACCTAAATATCACTTCTGATAACCACCTCATTGCATAAACCTCAGCGAGTGTTTCGTTGAAGGGTAAAACGATGGAAGGTTTCCAGATTAACCTATAAAGTTAAGCGCCGCTAAGCCGATGATATTATGATGTAAATGCAATATGACCTTGTTGTTGGTCATGGTTAAGAATACAGATTGTCTGTGATTCGTTTTACCAAACGGAAGCGATATGAATATAGCCATTATTCCTGCACGTGGTGGGAGCAAACGAATTCCACGTAAAAACATCAAGCACTTTTGCGGAAAACCTATGATAGCCCACGCTATCGAAAATGGTTTGGCTAGCCAATTTATAGATAAAGTTGTTGTATCCACCGACGACGAAGAGATTGTAAGCGTCGCCAGAGAGTATGGTGCAGATGTCCCCTTCATCCGTCCATCTGAACTTGCTGATGACTTCACTGGAACTAGCCCAGTCGTCCGTCACGCCATTTCAGAGCTGCTTAAATTAAACTGGGATATCGAATTTTGTGCTTGTATCTATGCCACGTCACCACTGCTTTCTGTTGGTTTGATTGACGAGTGTTTTAACGAACTAAGCAGCCATACCGATACCGACTACGTATTCACTGCCGCAAGATACGCATTCCCCATACAACGTGCAGTAGTGAAAACGAAAAACGGTGGCGTAAAACCATTCGACGATTTCGGTATTACGCAGCGGTCCCAAGACTTAGAGCCTGCCTACCACGACGCAGGGCAATTGTATTGGGGACACTACGAAACCTGGCTAGATACAAACAAGCGTATTTTTGGTGAACATTCGAGAATGAAAGTCATGCCAGACCATCTAGTTCAGGATGTCGATACACCTGAGGATTGGCTTAGAGCTGAACTTCTTTACAAGCTTATTCAAAACGAGTCAGAACGTTGAAAATCGTGTTTCGTGTTGATGGTAACAGTGAAATTGGACTTGGCCATTTTATGCGATGTCTATCACTTGCCAAACAATGCGGTAAAGAACATGACATTTGGTTTTTGTCTCAAGAGGTTTCATCGGCGTTATTGTCTTTACTGCAACAAGCGAATGTAGCGCTATTGCCGATATTTGTTGACTCTCACCAAATCAATAATGAGAGTACCAACCAGCACACGGATGAGCAATCGACGCCTCAGGAAAAAGAGGCGATAATCTGCCTCGAAACGCTTGCCTTACAAGGTGTTGGTGACGTCGATCTATTGATCGTAGACCACTATGGTTTGTCCGACATTTTCTGTTCGAAGATGCGTGATAAGGCAAAAAACATTCTTGTGATCGACGACTTGGCCAATCGCCCCCATGATTGTGACATTTTGCTTGACCAAAACTTTTTTGAAGATACAAAAAGCCGCTATACGGGCTTACTACCGGAGCACTGCATTACATTACTTGGTCCCCAGTTTGCAATCTTGCGGGATGAGTTCTATCAAAAACAAGGCATTAATCGGCGCAAAAATCACCTCGTTGTCTGTTTTGGGGGGAGCGACCCTATGAATTTGACAGAGCGTGTCGTCGACATTTTGATATCATTAAAGCTCAATACGATAACAGCCGATATCGTAGTTGGTTCGGGCTACAACCGTGTTGAACAGTTAGAAGTCAAAGTAAAACAACATGAGAATATGACACTGTATGTCGACTGCCCAACTATCTCTCGGTTAATGCATCGCGGTAGCATAATGATTGGTGCAGGCGGTTCCATGCATTGGGAAAGAGCACACTGTGGAATACCGGGCCTAATCATTACGTTGGCAGAAAACCAAAGACAAACAACTCAGTGGTTAGACAAGAATGGGTGCTGTGTGTGGTTAGGTGACGCGGATGATATCGATGATTGGCAGATAAGCCAAGGTATCGAAGCGGCGATAAACTCGCCCAAAAGAATGCAAGACATTGCCACTAATGCTATGAATCTAGTGGGAAAAGCGACAAACTCTGCGTCCATTGCAGAATTGATTTTAGAACGTGTACGAGGTACTCATGAAGCCAATTAGAATTGGTGAAATTAACATCGGCTCGGGACTGGCTCCCTTCATTATTGCCGAAATGTCGGGCAATCACGGCCAATCCTTGGATAAAGCGTATAAGCTCATTGATGCTGCGGCAGAAGCCGGTGCACATGCCATAAAACTGCAAACCTACACGCCAGATACGATTACATTGGATTGCCATGAGAACGAATTTTTTATAGCGGACAAAAACAGCCTTTGGGAAGGCAACTCACTTTACGATCTTTACAAAGAAGCCATGACGCCATGGGAATGGCATGAGGAACTGTTCGACTACGCCAAATCTAAAGGATTACTCGCATTCAGTACACCATTTGATCTCACGGCGGTCGACTTTTTAGAAACACTCAACCCACCCTGTTACAAGGTCGCGTCATTCGAAAATACTGACCACGCTATTCTCGCCGCAGTTGCCAAAACAGGTAAGCCAGTCATCGTATCGACAGGTATGGCGACACAAGCGGAGATCGCTGAGTCGGTCGAGGTACTCAGGGAAAACGGCTGTGAAGATCTCATTCTTTTAAAGTGCACAAGCAACTACCCAGCGAACCCGGTTGACGCCAACCTCAGCACAATCCCTCATTTGCAAGCGTTGTTTGATTGTCACGTAGGATTATCGGACCATACTCTGGGTGTCGGCGTAGCGGTTGCGGCCACAGCGTTGGGGGCTACCGTTATCGAAAAACACTTTGTATTGGATAGACAAGGTGGTGAGGTAGATGCCGAATTTTCATTGGAACCTCACGAGCTTAAATTGTTAGTCGAAGAAACGGCTCGTGCTGCTGTCGCTATAGGCAAAGTTAATTACGGCGCAACCGAAAGGGAAAAGGCGTCTCTTGTACACCGTCGTTCACTGTATATTGCGCAAGATCTCAAAGCTGGAGATGTATTAACACCAGAAAATTTACGGTCAGTGCGGCCAGGGTTGGGCTTGGCCCCCAAATACTTGCCATTACTACTGGGAAAATCGCTAAAGCGTGACGCCCCGAAAGGGACGCCAATGAGCTGGGAGCTTTTATAATATGAAAGTCATTCTGTTTGGTGCAAGTAAAGGGGGAGAAAACTACGTTGCCAATCACCCCCAAGTCGATGTCATTGCTTTTGTCGACAACGATGCGTCTAAACAGGGCTCTAGTTTTTTAGGGAGACCTATCATCGCACCAGCCGAAATCTCGGCACACTGTATCGACAAAGTCGTGATCACGAGTCAATGGGTTGACCAGATTCACAGTCAGTTAAAAAATGATTTAGGTTTGCCAGACGAGAAAATTGAAATCCCCAGCAAACAATCAGTGAAAGCAGCCCTGCCTTTTGAAGATCCTGCAACATTGGCTTTTGCCGAGGCCCTACTGCGGTATTTGAACCAATTTTGTCAATCAAAAGGTATATCAGTCTGTTTAGACTCAGGTACATTACTAGGCGCGGTGCGAGACAAAGGGCTAATTCCGTGGGATGACGATATTGACCTCGCTATCGATAAAGACAATTTCATCAAACTTCAATCCCTTTTACCGGAGCTTGCAGCGAAGCTGTCGGACAAATTTAATGTTGATTGGCGTCTGGTAATCATTACAGTGAACGGTTTAGATGCCTGCATAAACATTGAATTCACAAATTCAAACAACAGTAATTTTGTCTTATTCGATGTCAGTATCCAGCGTAGAGAGTCAATCAACGGGTATTCCGAATTACTGTCCTCTGGCGGACTCTTTTTCGCCCCTGCAGCCCATTTTGACAGCTATGAATCAATCGACTTTCTGGGCGATGAATTTTGTGTACCTTCTGCTTCAAAAGACTTTCTTACGTTTATGTATGGCGAGTGGAGCCAACCCAAGAAAACAACGCAAATTACAGAATATGAAAATCGAAGAGCGACGATGCCTGCGCCGAAAACGGGTATCACCATCGAAAAACGATCTGTAAATTACTGAGGTATTGAAACAGCGTGAATGTACTTCTCTCAAGTTCAGGAAACAAAGTTCCTCTTCTGTTGGCTTTGAAAGATGCGGTGAGTAGGCTAGGCATTGGAGGTACTGTAACCGCGGGCGATATCAATAATCAGGTACTCACAAGTTACTTTTGTGATGCATTTTGGGAAATGCCAGCAACGATTGACGCCAACCGCTCCCAAATCATTACTGAGCTAAAAAAACATCAGATCACACATGTTTTACCGACGAGGGACGGTGAATTGCTTTTTTGGGCAAACATGAAACCGCTTCTACAATCCGAAGGAATTGATGTTATCGTCGCTAGTGAACCAGCGATAACGCGGTGTCTTGACAAATTGAAGTTCAGCCAACATAACGCTCCAAACATTATTTCCAGCTGCACAGATTTATCCGCTTTTGGACAACATAGTGAATCGCCTCGCTTCGTCGTTAAAGAGCGGTTTGGTTCCGGCAGTGCTTCAGTTGGAATCAATCTATCTGCAAATGACGCTTTGACTCATGCTAGCACCTTATCATCGCCGATTTTTCAACCTTACATTGACGGGCAAGAAATCAGTATTGACGCGTGGTTAACACAAGAGTATCAACTCAAAGCTGCGATGTGCAGAGTGAGGGCACTCGTGATCAACGGTGAATCACAAGTAACGTACACATTGCCGGATTCGCCATTCCTGCCACAAATAGAGCGGATACTTTCATCATTGAAGCTTTCGGGCCCAGTTGTGCTGCAAGCAATCATAAGGCAAGGTAAGTTGCATATCATTGAATGTAACACGCGATTTGGAGGCGCATCAACGCTCGGCATAAAAGCGGGTGTGGATAGCTTGTTTTGGAGTCTAAGTGAATCTTTAGGGGTAGATGTCAATGCTCTTCCCGTGTCACTCTGTGAGCAAACTATCAGACAAATACGCGCTGCGACAGACTTCTATCTATGATCTATATATTTGACCTCGATGACACCCTTTACGATGAACGGCAGTACGTCGAATCAGGATTACGGGCAGTAGCAGCGGTTTGCGAAGAGAACTGGGGAATTAACCAGGTGCTTGGGTTTAAGGCGTTAATCACACTACTGGATACGAACGGTCGCGGCCGGGTATTTGATGATTTCTTATCGATGTATGGCATAAATGCTAATAACGCCAATGTCCGAAAGTGTGTTTCGGCCTACCGATTACACACCCCATCCATTTCTGTCCCTACTCAACACCTGAAGATACTAGAAAGCTTACCCGCTCCGTTATATCTGGTGACAGATGGTAATAAAGTCGTCCAAAGCAACAAAGTGCAAGCGCTCGGCATTGAACATTATTTTAAACGGGTCTTTATTACACATAGATTCGGTGTAAAACACGCAAAGCCATCTACTTACTGCTTCGAACAAATAAAGAGAGCCCAGCAGTGTCAGTGGAGCGACATGACATATATTGGTGATAACCCCGCCAAAGACTTCGTCAATTTGAATAAACTGGGTATGCCAACGGTTAGGGTGTTAACAGGCGTTCATCGGTATACTAAAGCCAAACAGGGATTCGATGCGACATATACGATATCCTCTTTGAGCGACTTACAATCATTGACATTTTGACCGCTCGAAGTATCACATAATCCCATAGTTTATAATGCTTTATGGCAAATGTATCGACACGTGATATATTGTATTCATAACCATAAAAACAGCGAGCAACTCCATGTTCGACGGAAAATCAATTCTCATCACGGGCGGGACCGGATCGTTTGGTCATAAGTACGTAGAAACCCTGTTGGCGAGACACAAACCTAAGCGCTTAATTATCTATTCGCGTGACGAGCTGAAGCAGTTTGAAATGCAACAAAAATTCAATGCTTCCTGCATGCGCTATTTTATTGGTGATGTAAGAGATAAAGAGCGTCTCCACCGAGCAATGCAAGGCGTAGATTTCGTCATTCATGCTGCAGCTATGAAGCAAGTACCTGCTGCAGAATACAATCCGACTGAATGTATCAGAACCAATATCGATGGAGCAGAGAATGTTATCAATGCCGCTATCGACAATAATGTCACTAAGGTTATTGCGTTATCCACGGACAAAGCCGCCAACCCAGTCAATTTGTATGGAGCAACAAAACTTGCCTCGGACAAGCTTTTCGTAGCGGCTAACAACATTGTTGGAGCAGGTGCTTCGCGATTTTCCGTTGTGCGCTATGGCAATGTTGTGGGCTCGAGAGGTTCTGTCGTCCCGTTTTTTGACAAACTGATTGCAGAGGGTAGCGATCATATCCCAGTCACTCACAAAGATATGACACGTTTTTGGATAACACTGCAGCAAGGCGTAGATTTCGTTTTAAAGAATTTCGAGCGCATGTTGGGCGGTGAAATTTTTGTTCCCAAAATACCATCTATCCGTATTGTTGATTTAGCCGAAGCGATGGCGCCAAATACACCGATTAAATACGTAGGTATTCGTCCCGGTGAGAAGCTTCACGAAATGATGTGTCCTGGGGATATGTCTCTACACACCTTTGAGTTTGACGACCATTTTGTTATTGCACCGGCAATCAAGTTCTTCCATCGCAGTAACAATTTCACGTCCAATGCGCTAAATGAGCAAGGTCAACTTGTGAAAACGGGTTTTGAGTACGTGTCCGATACAAATGAAAAATTCCTGAGTATCGAAGAGATAAAGCAGTTTAACCGGGAAGCACAAAAGTGATTCCTTATGGTCGCCAGCACTTAGACCAAAAAGATATTGAGGCCGTACTAGACACCTTACAATCTGACTGGTTAACACAAGGTCCAGCAGTACCTAAATTCGAGAATGCTCTTGCCCAATATTGCGAAGCAAAATTTGGTATTGCAGTTAATAGTGCGACCTCTGCTCTGCATATTGCTTGTTTGGCTCTTGGCGTCAGCAAAGGCGATCTTGTTTGGACCTCACCTAATTCCTTTGTAGCCTCCTCTAATTGCGCACTGTATTGCGGAGCCGCAGTGGACTTCGTCGATATTGATTTGCAAAACGGCAACATGTGTGTCGACGCTTTAAAGCAAAAGTTAGAAAACGCTCAAGCGAACGACTGCTTACCAAAAGTAGTCATCCCCGTACATTTTGCTGGGCAACCTTGTGATATGGCACAAATTAGGGCGCTCTCCAAACGTTACGGTTTCTATGTTATCGAAGATGCCTCACATGCCGTTGGTGCAAAATATCAAAACAAGTTAGTCGGCAGCTGTGAATATTCTGATATTTGCGTGTTTAGCTTTCACCCGGTGAAAATTATTACCACCATGGAAGGCGGCATGGCATTAACTAATAACCCATCGCTTGCCGATAAAATGCGCATGCTACGCAGTCATGGTATAACGAATGACCCCGCCGTGATGACTGAAGAAAGTCATGGGCCTTGGTATTACCAACAAATCAGCTTGGGCTACAACTATAGGATGACTGATGTTGAGGCAGCACTTGGATTTAGTCAGTTGCAAAAACTGAAAAGTTTCGTTGAACAGCGCAATGCCATTGCTTCAAGGTATGATGATTTGCTCCTGAGTGCAGACCGTATTACTCCCCTAAAACAAAACGATAACTCCTACAGTAGTTATCATTTGTACGTAGTAAGAATCTCAGAGTTGGACAAAGATCAACACCAATCGCTGGTGGCAACATTAAGAAAAATGGGAATTTTCGCTCATCTCCATTACATCCCAATTCATATGCATCCGTATTACAAGACGATGGGCTTTCAACCGGGCGACTTTCCCAATGCAGAGCGTTACTATTTGCAAGCATTGACACTCCCCCTTTATCCTGACCTATCGAAAGAGCAACAAAACTATATTGTCAATTCCGTAGTCCAGACTGTAAATGAGTTGACTAAAGGCAGCTGACAGCGAGGCACTCTTGGATATTAAGCTGCTTGTTTGTGCTTCATAGTTTAAGTATTGGCGGTGTTCGCCGATATAAGGCGTAATAGCGGCGACTAATTTAAACCTTCACAAAACATTTCCATGCTCAAGAAAAAAGACATTCGACACATATACGATAGTTACACTCAACTCAGAAAAATGAAGAAGGTTGATGAACTACGTGTAGACAGCAAACCGAAGGCATTAAATCTCAACATTATTGATAGCTGTAATTCAAAATGTACGATGTGCAACATATGGAAAAACGAAGACAGCATAGATATTTCGCCAGAGCAACTTCGCGAGATTTTATCAGACCCTCTATACAATGAGCTCCAACACGTAGGTGTCACCGGTGGTGAGCCAACACTTCGCAATGATTTGCCTGATATATACCGTGTCATCATTGAAACTTTACCCTCTTTGAAAGGTGTAAGTATGATTACGAACGCCATCAATGAGAATGATGTGAAGTCGAGGATTCTAGCAATCAACGATATTTGCAAAAAACAACAGATGAACTTTTCGGTAATGATTTCCATCGATGGTGTAGGAAGTACTCATGACAGGGTAAGAGGTATAAAAAACAACTTTGCATCTTCTATAGCAATTTTTAACTTTTGTCGTGATGAGTTACAGATACCCACTTCATTTGGATGCACGATTTCAAAACAAAATGTGTGGGAAGTAGATGACTTTCTTTACTACGCCAAAAAGCATCAAATGTATGGCAGATTTCGCGTAGCAGAGTTCATAAACCGTTTGTACAACAGTAATAGAGACAAGGTCATCAGAAATTTCGACGAAGACGAAACCTATAACCTTCTACTGTTTTTTGAAAAACTTAAACGCAATTATGAGCCAGGTTCAACAATTAAAAGAACTTACCGGAGTATCCAGCATATGTTGCAAGGGGGCGAGCGTCTTATTGGTTGTCCCTACCATAACGATGGCGTGGTATTAGGTTCAAAAGGTCAATTGAACTATTGCGCTCCAAAAGGGACAGATTTCGGTAATGCATTAGATGCATCTTCAGAAACACTTTACAAAGCACACTTTTCTCAAAAAGAGCAGATTGTTGCCAAAGATTGTAAGAATTGCATACACGATTATCATGCAGGAATCACATACTCAGAGAAAAAAACGCAGCTCACAGAGCTTACTCATCACAGATTGCTGAACATAGACAACCAACACTTGGTTACTTGGTTAGCAAAAACACTAGAAAAGCCAATAAAAAACGCGCCCTATCAGGTATTTATAATTGGTTGGTATGGAACTGAAACCGTGGGCGACAAAGCCATTCTTGGCGGTATTATTGACCAATACAAACAAGCCCATGGTAACAATATTGAAATTGTTATCGGAAGCCTATATCCATTTGTTACAAAACAAACGTGCAAAGAGTTGAGCATATCGGCAAAAATCGTATCCACAAAGTCTCTCGACCTATTGCGTTATGCTAAAAGTGCCGATGAGGTTGTAATGGGTGGCGGACCTCTCATGGATCTTCACGAACTGTACATTCCGCTGTTGGGTTTTGCCGTTGCAAGAAAGTACAACAACAAAGCCGTGGTATATGGCTGCGGAATTGGCCCATTGCACGACACAAAATATCAGCATGCAGTACAGCGAATTCTGTCTCTCGCGACTGATATAAAACTTCGAGATAAAAAAAGTATAGAACAAGCTATTAAGTGGGGACACACTGAAGCCGAATTGACAGGGGACTTCGCAAAACCTTACATTGAGCGCCATTTTATAAAACAGAAGCTCGCAACGTCCGAACCATTTATTGCATGCTACTTACGAGATTGGACCTATGAATATTCTCGAGAATTTTCAGAACAGGAATTTGCGGTACGCAAAAAGAAATTCGAATCAGGCATTGCCAACCTGATAAAACAAAAAGCTGTAGAGTTAGGCATAAATCGAATCTATTTTGATCACATGCACAACTTTGATGTTGGCTACGATGATCGCGATTTTAGTCGATATTTTATTGAAACCTATTTTGCAGACACACCTGAGCTGGATTTAACCTTTAACAACAGGTTGTCATCAGTGAAGAGTATTGTCCACACAATGCAAACCGCTTCATATAATATCTGTATGCGTTTTCACTCGGTATTATTCGCCCACACTCTCGAAACCAACTTTACTGCTATCGACTACACAAATGGCGGTAAAATTAGTAACTACTTGGCCGATAGTGGTGATCTTGCTTGTATGATTACCCCGAGTGAGTTGATCGACTAATGAAAATTTTGCTTGTGAATACCTATGACAGAGGTGGGGCCGCAAATGCCTGTATTCGCTTGCATCAAGCATTATTAGGTGCGGGATTCACTTCACACCTTCTGACGGCAGACAAGTCTCGGGATGACATTCCAAACCATTTTAGCTATGCGGAATTCACGGGGAAAACTGCTGGAAACATTTTAAATAGACTAGCATACGTAGACATAGATGATCACGGCCCCTACTCTACGAAAGAGATAAAAAAGATATCCATGGCAGCCTCTGAGTATACTGATGTCTTTTCGTCCATATACAGTGACTATCGAATAGAAGATGCGCCTTCTATATCATCCTATGATATTGTTAATCTGCATTGGACGTCGAGATTCTTAAACTGGCCATCGTTTTTCGCGTCGACGCAAATTAAGCGGGTTGTTTGGTCCCTTCATGACATGGCTCCCTTCACCGGTGGCTACCACTACAGCGACGGATTTGAGGGTTACAAAGGCGATGATAGCTCGCCTCACTTTCTGCGTCACACATCAGACCCAGATTTTGCTAAAAAGCTCCTCAGTGAGAAGCAACACATACTCGCCAAATGCACAATTCCTGTCGCAGTAGTTTCACTATCGCAATGGCTTCACCAGTGTGCTCAAGATAGCACCTTGTTTAAATGCTACCCTATCAGGCGGATCCCAAATAGTGTGGATACCAAATTGTTTTGTTATGGTGATAGGTTGGCCGCGCGAAAATCACTCAAGCTGCCGTTAGATAAAAAGCTTATTTTGTTTGTGAGTGAAACTATTGCGAATAAGCGAAAGGGATTCCATCTGCTGGAGGCTGCGCTAGCGAATGCAAGCTCACAAGAAGTAATGCTGTGCAGCGTGGGGAAACTTACGGATAACAATCCTAACTTCCACAATTTCGGCAATATTGATGATGATGAACACCTCGTTGATATCTATCGAGCCGCAGATTTGTTTGTTTTGCCTTCGCTAGAAGATAACCTTCCAAACGTGGTTGTTGAAGCTTTGTGTTGTGGAACACCTGTTGTTGGATTTGAAATTGGTGGCATGCCAGACATGATCACCAATGGGGAGAATGGTTGGCTATCTCAGGAAATCAGTGCTAATGCTTTGTGGCAGTCGATTAACTGCGTATTTGACACTTACAAACAATATGATCGTAAACAAATATCCGAAAAAGCTCAGCGTCAATACAACTACTCGCAGCAAGCGATTTCATTTCACCACTTTGTTCAGTCGTTACTAAGCTAATCTACTTTTCCCTTGGCAAGGGTGTCGCAGTATAAAAATCCTCAGTCTCTGTGTGTATCATAATCATGGAACCTCTTGGTATCGCATCGTCATCTAAAGCTTTGTAGACAAAGCGTAAGGCTCTTCTAGGCATATCAGAGTTGTTTTGCGCCGAACTGTGAATGAGATAGTTGCTAAATAGGACGACGTCTCCAGGCTCAGTTTCTACAAATACTCGCTTGGACGCCTCTCCCTCACCCAATCGAATACGATCATGGTGAGTTGCACCCTCGACATGATACCACTCTCTAAACCCCCTAGAATGAGAACCTGGGATAACTTGTAAACACCCATTTTCTCGCGTCGCATTGTCCAGCGATACCCAAGCCAGAACTTTTTCACTCTCGTTAGGTTTATTTAAGAAATCTTGATGCCAAGGCACTTCGTTCTCTTTATCTGCGGGTTTATACAAATAAGAGTTTACGTACAGATAGACACTTCGTTGGAAGTAACTTTTTAAAAAGTCGACGATTTGAGTTTGCTCTGCGAACATTCTTACGGCAGGAAAGCGTTGGTATACATCATACAAAACACCATTGTCGGTTCGGTGAGTTAAATACCAACGGTTGGTAATATCTCTAGTTTCCCGCGCTGAAATAACATTCACCGCCTCTGAAAGTACATCGCCTTTGTTTTTACAGGTCGAGTCGTCGAAAACGTTTTTTAATACAATAAAACCGTTTTTATTGAAGCTATCAACCAGGGATATCACATCAAGTTCTGTCATATAATGCCTGTAAACTTGGAGAGCATTGATCCCATATGGCCTCACTTAGCTCTCTCGATAACTTATCTTTCCATTGACTCACACCTGCATCTCTGACAAAAGTAAAATCATTATCGAAATTCTGCTGATGGTTAGGCCTAGACAGGGTTTGCTCTAACTCTTTGACTTTAGTAGGCCGAGAGAATGAAATTGCATTTTCTAATACAGCATCAGGTAAATCCGCATCAAAACCATCGATAAAATGTCTAAAACACAGACTAGCTGACTGCATCATATCTTCATACTTGAATACCCATGACGCCCTATCCAACCAACTGTCGATGTGCTGATTATAAGCGGGAATCCCCATCTTGGGATCCGCGATAAAGTCTTCGAATGTACCCGAATAGCGATGGCTTTTTCTTTTCGAAGCATAATAATAAAAAGAAATCATCGTATCGCGAGGGTCTCTCAACAAATACAGTGCTTTCGGAAGAGAATAGAGACTATGGCTTTCGAATAGCTGATGCGTTTTTACTAGCCTTGGCAATTTACCACCATGCCATTCAAAAGATGTTAGATCATCTTTTAGACATTCCGGCATTATTTGCCCTAGCGAGTAAAAATCTACTGGTTTCTTGGCACCATTCATCAGGTTCACTAGGTTTGCAAAAACGAATCGCGTAAACGTAGAGCCCGTTTTAGGGAATGATACAATTAACACATCACTGGATGCTAAACCTTGTAACTTGTCTCGTTCCACAACCTTGTCCACCTTAAACTCTGCATTTATCGTTATGTTGATTAAACCATTCCCATGTCTGTACCAATCCAGCATGAAGCGCAATTTTTGGGCGCCAGTTAGTCAATGATGAAATCAAACCAATATCCAAGCGCTTAATTGGCGTCCCCTCTGGTTTACTTGTATCAAACACAAGTTCTCCGTCAAAACCTGAAATTTCCCGCAATGTATTCGCCAGTGCTTTAATGGTAATGTCTGTACCAGTGCCAATATTAATATGTGACATCATGTCTTGAACACCAGACTGTAAAACCGACCGAGGAAGCTCAGAAACTGCAACCACACCTTCGGACAAATCATCTACATGCAGAAATTCTCTTCGCGCATTTCCACTTCCCCATATATTTACCGATTCAGCTCGTGTAGATTTTGCGATATAAAACTTGTTGATTAAGGCTGGAATAACATGGCTGCTAATGAGCTCAAAGTTATCATATGGGCCATAAAGGTTGGTAGGCATGACACAACGATAATCTCTTTGATACTGACGGTTAAAACTCTCGCACAATTTAATACCAGCGATCTTTGCTATCGCATAGGGCTCATTCGTTGGTTCTAAATGCCCTTTAAGTAATTCGGATTCTACAATCGGTTGAGAGGCATATTTAGGGTAAATACAACTTGACCCTAAATACATTAGTTTATTGACATCAGCCTCATGTGCAGCAGCGATAACATTGGCGCTTATCAACAAGTTGTCGAGAATAAAGCTAGCCGGGTAATGTTGGTTTGCATGGATTCCTCCGACTTTTGCAGCAGCTAAATACACTTCATCTACGGCGTTAGTTTTGAAAAAGTGTCGCACAGCGCTCTGGTCAGTAAGGTCAAGCTGCGCTTTTTCAACAGTCAACAACTCAACTTCCGAATCTGCCGAGAGTGTGCGGCACAATGCCCGGCCGACCATACCATTGTGACCAGCCACAAATATCCGTTTTGCTCCCATTTTTACTGGTCTCCACTAATAGGAAGCTCGAAGCCATTTTCTTTTAAAAACGCGTGTCTTTTCGCTTCTTTGAAGTCTTCTTGTACCATTTCTTTGCACATAGACTTCGCCGAAATTCGCGGTTCCCAATTTAATTTATTTTTTGCTTTTTCAGCATCACCCAGCAATGATTCTACTTCCGCTGGTCTAAAATACTTTTCATCAACCCTGACAAGCACATCACCAACATTGACAGCGGGAGAGCGTTTTCGATCGACCTTTATCACGGTAGCCGTTTCATTTTTGCCCACTCCAGAGAAACAGAGCTCAATACCTAATTCTTGTGCCGACCACCTTACGAAATCTCTAACAGAATGCTGTTCACCCGAGGCAATTACGAAATCTTCTGGTTGATCTTGTTGCAACATGAGCCATTGCATATAGACGTAGTCTTTGGCATGCCCCCAATCTCTCAATGAATCTAAATTACCGAGATACAGGCAACTCTCTAGCCCCTGAGAAATATTCGCCAAACCCCGAGTGATTTTTCGAGTTACAAATGTCTCGCCGCGCCGCGGTGATTCGTGATTAAACAAAATACCGTTGCAGGCAAAGATACCGTATGCTTCTCTGTAGTTCACTGTAATCCAGTATGCATACAACTTAGCGACAGCATAGGGAGAACGAGGATAAAATGGCGTTACCTCATTCTGTGGTGACTCTACAACTTTTCCATAAAGCTCTGAGGTTGAAGCTTGATAAAATTTTGTTTTGTTTTGTAGGCCAAGTAACTTTATAGCTTCCAAAATACGTAAAGTGCCAAGTGCATCGACATCAGCTGTATATTCTGGTGAATCAAAACTCACTGCTACATGACTCTGAGCCCCTAAATTGTATATCTCATCAGGTTGTATCATTTGCACTAACTTAATGATGTTAGAGCTGTCAGTGAGATCTCCGTAATGAAGAATGAAATCTCTATATGATTCAAAAGGGTCTTGGTAAATATGATCTACACGTTGGGTATTGAAAGACGAAGATCGCCTCTTTATGCCATGTACTTCGTAGCCTTTTTCAAGCAACAATTCCGCTAAGTAAGAGCCATCTTGACCGGTTACTCCCGTTATAAGGGCTTTCTTTTTACGTGACATCAAAGATCTCTCCAACTCACTACGTTCATAGATTTGCTTATTTGACAAAGCGTCGTAGACACTTCATGTTCGTGTGTACCTTCAATACAATTAATGATGTAATCCAGTGCCATACCTTGGACTCGATTTAAACCCACAACAGAAATACCATCAATATCCTCAGTTTGCCCTACTTCAGAAACAACAAAACAAATCGGCGTTACTCCACCTTGAGAAAGAAGTTGTGCGACAATTAAAGACATTTGACGAGTTCCGAAAATGCCCACTCGCTTTCCAACATACTGCGAACAAGAAATTTGCTCTTTTACAACTTTATAGAGAAGTGCCTTAACGTCTAAAATATTTTTATCTAAATGGTGCGGGTCTCGTACTTGTGTTTCTCCCAGTAACATTGAAATGACGTCTTGTTCTCTTTTCAGAGTGAGCCGATTGTCATTTGTCGAGCTTACCCCCCCTTGACGAAAATTTGCAGAGATTAAATCAAGGCTCTTCCCCTGAAAACCGCTGATAGCAGCGTGCATGAAATAGCGATCTGCACACAGTTTAAAGCACTCGTTAAAAAGACCTATCTGTTCGAAAAGTGATGTTTTACAAAAGAATCCTTGATGACATAGGCTGAGGTTTTGGTCGATATTTGAATCTGTTAGCCACACTTCTCCAGTTTCGTCATTGACACATCGTACCCGCGTCGCAATGTAATCAACTTGATATTCGCTAAACGAAGCGATTACGCTCGAAATAATTTCAGTATCATAAAGAGAGTCGTCAGCACCCAAAAAGTAAATAATATCACCTGTAGCGAGTTGAATACCTCTATTAAAAGCGTGGTAAATCCCTCGATCACGTTTTGAAAATACAACCTGAACATGGTCATATCGAGCGACGACTTGGAGCGTGCTATCTGTTGAACCACCGTCGATAATAATATGTTCAATAGAAGCAATAGCCGATTGATTTGCCACACTTTCCAGACATTCATCGATAAGATGAGCACAATTGTATGTAGCGGTAACAATAGTTATCTTCATTTGTGATTCACAGATTTCTGAATTTGGCACTAAGCGAGAATCAAGAAATCATCGTCCTCTTTCATGTCTTTTGATTGAAGCAATAACGCCAGCTCTTTTCGCGCTGGTTGAGCCGCTATAACGATAATTTTTGCGAGGTCACCACCAAAGTACTCGTCGAGACTAATTACTGGAAACGTCGCCTCGCCAATACAAACACGCCTTCCTTCGGCCGCCTCCCACTCAACAAAAGCACTGATAGTTATATTGCGTTCAGATAAATAGCGACCAAATGACCTCGCCATCTGCCCCGTACCGAAAACAAATACTGATTTGTTTGTCATCGCAGGCGCAAAACGCTCCCACTTTTCACCAATCACCGCTTTTAAACCTTGATCCAAATCGTGCTCTGTCAATGTGGCAGTAACCGAGGTATCACTCACTCTTACTTTTACCAGCACTTCATCTACGCACCCAAACTTACGCCCAGCATTGAGCAACCTCAAAAACAACACGTAATCCTCGAACATTCGAAGATGTGGGTACCCGACCTGTTTGACCACATCAGCTTTTGCAAAATAAGTAGCGTGCGTGAAACACGGCCAATGCTTTAAGTTGGCTTCAATATCTGGTCTGCGAGAAATACCATTGAGTTCGCGTTCTTTACTTGCTTTAAAATTAAGGAAACGTTCTGAGCGGTCAATTACATCATTATCTGCGAAGTAAGACAGATGGCATTTGGCGATATCGACATCATTTTCAGTTAGGAATGTAAGTTGCTTTTCAAAGCGATTGGGTAAACATATATCGTCTGCGTCAACTTTTGCGATATATGGGCTTTCCACATAAGCCAATGCTTCATCCAATCGAGCCCCTACTCCCTTATTTGAATTACGAGGGAAAACTTTTAGGCGGCTATCATTGTAACCTTCGAGCATATCCAGTGTATCGTCTTGTGAACCATCGTCTATGACCAGTAATTCAAAATCCTCGAAGGTTTGCGATAGCACTGAATCCACGGACTGATGAATCCAACGACTGGCGTTATACGTCGTCATTAGAGCCGCTATTCTTGGCATTTAGCCTCACCCCCATTAGCCTTTCGAATTTCTGCAATCTTTGCCTCCTTTCGACGAACATATTCCACTTGCGAAATGTGCTCTCTTCGCAAGTCTGCAGCTTTTAATCTCGGCATGTAAATCAGCCGGTCGCCGCTTGCTAATACAAGTTCATCGCCACTCAAAGCCTTATCGCTGAGTACAATAAAATCTGGCCCACCGTAAATATGTCGAGACTGACCAAGGCACAGCATCTGGTCATAAAAAGACAACGACATTTCTGGGTGTTGCGTGTATTTTTGAAGAATTAGGACATCAGTTAATCCAGAAGTTAACGCAATCAGCGCAAGGTCTTGCCTTGACAAGTCATTTGCCTGAAGGGGGTTTGATGGATTCAGATAGTCTCCAGGGCAGACTATGGTTATACCGACAATGTCTTTACACATATCATCCGAGACGTGTTCAGCGATATTACAAACATTGGGATCGATTTTGATTTGTCCAGATTGACGAAGCCAATTCAGATGAACCCTGCGACTAGAAGAATCGGCATGGGACGTAGCAAGTTTAGTCATGTTTGTCAGTTTAACTTCAGACAAATCACTCCCCAAATACAAAGGCGTCTCTCGCCAGACATTGGATAAAACCTGTTTTCTTCGAGTACCAGATAACGAAGACACAGCATCAAGACCATATTGGTCATTAGACATGATCAAAATAATGTCGTTGACATAATCGCCCCATATCGCCAGAAGTGAATTACCGATTTGAACGGCAATGTCGCTGTCTCCGACATTCAATAGCTTACTAAACATACTATTGATGTAGTTGAACGTCCCATTCAAGTAGTAGAAAACGAGAGACTTTTTCCTCATATAAGAAGCAACACTAAAATCCCTTTGTTTGCTAACAAACGCATCAATATCAGCCAGTGAATTGAAATGAGTATCGACTAATTTAGCGAGCGTATTAAGCTCTTCAAGCAAGCTTACAGAGTTATAACCAGTCTCATATTTATCCAATAATTCGTCATTCTTCTCAGAAGAAAAAATATGACTATGCAGAAGCTCGATCACTTGTTTCTTGTCTTCAGTCGAGTTGACTAAAAGAATGTTATCCGGCCTTAAGGGTTGTGCCCCATAAATTTTAGCACCATCATTTACGTTATAAACATCGGAAGAAGATAGAGCAAACCTTTGCTCTAAAACGCTTTTTGAAACCTTAAATTCGTACTTGGTTTTCACCCACGGTTTAAAATTGCCAGGTATAACCAATGACATAGCGTGATTTTCGGCGTAATTATATAGTTCGTTCCCTTGGGCGTCGTAATACCCCGATGACTTTGAGTGATGGTAAGTGTCGCTCACAAACCCCATATCGGTGCCAAACAAATAAATCTGTGTAAAACCAATTGTCGATACTAAATCAGCAGCGAAATTAGTCACTGTAGGATAAGCTAGCTCTAGAAGTTCAAACGGATGTGTTTTATCAAGTTCGGTTAAACATACAGTCGCCGCTTCTCCCTGCTTAAAAGCCAACAAAGTATGGCCAAACAACTCAACAGCATCAGGATGAATACCATTGCAACTAAGCAACGTAATTTGTTTTAAATAATCTCTGTCATCAACTCTTGATAGCCAATCAAACGTCGAACGGTTAGTTTCAATTTCTGCGTGAAAATCTGGCGTTATTCCGTGCCTGTGAAGGGCCTGCAATGATGTACCACACGATATAACAATAGCTTGCTCCCTCTCTTCTTTGATGTTTTCAATCAGTCCATCCAACGAAGGACCATTACCGACCAAAAACACTGGGGTATCGAGTAATCTCTTAGCAATATCATGCTTTGCACAACGCATCAAAAAGGGGATATTGTTCTGCAATGCCCAACGTGTATGAGCAGTTCCATACTTTGCATTATCAAAATAATCCCCCATAGCGATAATAACTTGCAATTGCTCTCTCAGTTCAGAGACAGCATCAGCCAGCTTTTCGTTTAAATAGCCTTGGTAGATGTAGGTATTTGCCAACACATATGGCCCGACAGATTGAAATTGAACTAAGATATCGTTGGTAAGGTTCGTACCATCGTCCCCAATATTCAAGTATAAGCGTTTGTTTCCTTCATCAAACCTTTGAAGAACCTGTTGCCAATCTACCGAAAACAGCGAAGCAAAAAACAAGTCCTTGTCCGGCTCACAAACAAACAGCATTTCTACGTCATGATTCGCCGTCAAGGCCTCAACACTATAGCCATTCCCGAGACCAAACATGATGAGTGATTTCACTTTATCAGGTAGAGCACTATCTGCCTCTTCAACCCCTTTAAAAACGTTCTCACATTCAGCCATAAACTGATAATGAAGATAGCTTTTTAACTTTTTACCATTGTAAGTTAGCAGCAATCCATCTTTATTCGGTCGTTCGGAAAAGGCGGCAAAGCTAGCATCGGCTTCGTTTCTGGGAGCTACAGCAAACAGCGCGCCTGTTTCAATGTGATACAGATTCACATCGCCATCAGTGTCAGCGATTGGCCGCCAATTTTGAGGAATGTAGTTTTTGAACTCTTCATGCAATTCGGGGAAATAACGTTCTAACGTTGCTAAGTTTCGTTGATAAGTACTTTGGTCCAAGTGCGCTTCACAAAGCTTCATCTGTTCCTTCACGGGAGCCCACAACGCCAAATAGCTGTCACTAACACTTTCAACATGACGTTCTGGTATCCAGCTTTTTACTGCTTCCCAATTCCCCGTTTTGATAGTTATTTCAAAATTATTGAAATTGGGCAGATGTAAATGTTTATAAAACTGTAACGTTTTCACATCGGTATGCGTGAGCAACTCATTGATATCTTTGGCGATATTTGTCGCATCATTGCCAATTTGTAGGTAAAGCGCTACGTTATTCTTCTTTGCCCTTTGTAACAGCGCTTTCCAATTGGTGGAAGTCAATGAACAAACGAAATAATCGATGTTGGGCTCATAAACCACAATGTGTTGATAATTTGTCGAGTCGACAGCTGATTCTAAGTGATAACCCAACCCCAAACCCAGAATGATTAATCCGTTCGAACCGGGTAATGAGTCAGGTTTAACGCTAAATTCGGGGCCATGGTTTACATAGTATTCAAAATGAGATGCGACCTCATTTTTTGGGTGCATTCCATACAAAACCTGGCCGCTACTGTAATTGACTATGTTTAATTCTTCGTATTTGTTACACAGTAAAGTTGATTTTGCAGACTCATTCCCCCTAGCGAGTTCAGCGAGAGAAGGGATGTAACGTTCAAGAGCACCTATGCTCAATCGATAATTTTCTCGCATAGCCGGCGCTAACGCTCTTTCTATCTCTAGCTGCCGCTCTTCTTCTTGATGAATATGAAATTGAATCTGCTGTAACATAGTTATTTGTATTTTTTAACTGCCGCTCGACCACGAGAAAACTTAACAGCTTCTGCCTTAGCACTTAATAGCAAAGCCTGAGCCACTTCTTCGAGCTGCTGATTATTTATGTGTTCCTTTTCGGCAAACAATTTTCGCTGTTGCCCATTCAGTCGAGATAATTCTCGAAGGACAACTTTATGCCGGACCTCGGTTAAATAATAAAAACGATCTGATGAAAAGTGTTCGCCCGAGGCTGCCAAACAAGTAGTCAGCTGACTATTGACTACTTGTAAAAAAACAGGCGTATAGGTGTGATTTAAATTAGGATTATTCAAACAGCTTGTCGTTTTTGACGCTGAGCTTCATAAGCTTCCTGTTTTGCATCTTCTGGAATCTGAACCCATGCGTCGCGAATTGGTGATAACAGGCTAGACACTTCATCTAAAATATTCAAGTCGTTATTGACATGGGCGTCTGTCAGACGCTCAACCATATAGCTATATAATGAATACAGATTATCTGATAGGTCTCCACCAGTCTCCATATCCAGGGTATCTCTTAAATGAATAATTATCGCACTGGCCTTCGATATGAAATTAGCCTTTTCTACCATATCTTGGCGGTCCATTGCGCCTTTTGCATAGGCGATTCTGTCAATGGCACCTTGCAATAGCATTAGCGTCAGTTTATGTGGATCTGCAGTCGCAATATCTTGTTTGAGACTACCTTTTTTATATGCGTTGATACCCTTTAAAGCCATAATTCGCCTCCTTATATTATCCGCCCAATGACGCTAGCAGAGCGGCACCTGTCTGACTCAGACGAGCAACGGTTAAGTCTAAATTTGTATATCTTTCTCTGAGCAAAGACTCGTAACTAAAGATTCTAAGCTCTAGGGATTCTCGTGCATTAGCAATCTCGTCTTTTTCGTCCTCTGCAGCCTGTTCCCGCAAATCTAGCAGCCCTCGAGACTGTGTGTATTGGTCGACGAAATCATAAAGTCTAACGGCAATACCATTGGTACTATTCGTAAATAGTTCAGCGACACCATCAAAATTGTCATCGAGCGCATCATCTAAACGGCTTTCACCGGTGCCCAATCCAAAATCTGTGCTGCCAATTTCAAGTTTTCCATCAGAGTTAAGCTCTACACCGATTTGGAACAAGCTACCAACGGCTGAGGTATTCACACTGTCACCAACGATAGATGCTAATCCACTGCGAATAGAGCGAACCAAGGCATCTCCTGCAAGGGCACCATCGTCTTCTAGTTCTGACTCACCAAACCGACTTAAGCGGTCTAATTCATCAATAAGACCGTTGTAGTTTTCCACGAAGGCACGGATTTTTTCATCCAGGCCTTCTCTGTCGTTGCCAATTTGTAACCGCGTTGTTTGGCGAGTGACACCATCTGTATCGAGCGGAGAAATTGTCTCAGCGGTGAATGATACGTTTTGGATGGTATTGTTGAATTCATTCGAGCTACTTTGCACCTCAATACCATCTACCGTCGCAATTGCATTGGCAGCACTCAGTACTGGAGACAGGAACGTCGATGTCTCTGTTGAATCTGTTGTCGCGATACGTTGAAGATCAGCTAAATCATTGTCATTGACGATTGAAAGGTCGTTACCCGACCCAGTGACATCTGACGTGATAACTAATTTAACACCACCTGAAGTGGTTCCGGTTTCGATAAGGTTAGCATTGACGCCAAAGTTATTTTCATTGCTATTAATCGCCTCGCGCAACTCTGCAAGCGTCATACCTGCACTGACGTTAACGGTGAAAGTATCGCTGGTCGTCCCGACTTTAAACGTTAGACTCCCGCTACCAGAAGATAAAATAGAATCGGTTGAAGCTGCAAAACCGGGAAGTGTCCCCGCGTCTGTGTTATTAGTTTCGATTCGACTACCGCTGGCCAATTGGCTTACGGCGATATCATACGTGCCTTCTAGCGCGCTGTTTGATGCCTCAGCGGTGAGTACTTCTGTGTCTTCGGATGGGTTAGTAACGGTGGGCTCACGTCCATTGAGGTCGTTGTCGCTTCTGAGGTCATCGAGGGCTTCCTCGAATTCTTCCAATTTTGACGTCAGTGTACCCAGCGCAGAAATTTCGGCATCCGCACTTTCTTCTCTCGCGTTTAGACGGTTGTCTTCCGGCTCACGCTCAGCTTGTATCAACTGTGATACAAGGTCATCAAGCGCTAGGCCCGAACCTACACCTAATGATTGAATACTCATGGGCTACCTCATTACTATACTTGCCGGTTAACAAACACTCCTACACTGCTACCGATATCCTGCTGAAGATCTTGAATTCGTTCAGCTAAACGCAGCACTTCATCCGACGGAATTTGCCTAATCACATCACCTGATGACGAATCTTTTACCGTAACGACCGACCGATTCGAATTCTCATCAAATGAAAAGTCCAAATTCCTATTTTGAACCTGAAGGAATGATTGCACTTCTTGCACGGCAAGTTCAATGTCCCGATCTTGCCTCTCACTACTCTGGTTATCGGCATTTTGTTGCCGTACTTGAGTGTTAATTACATCATTTTGCTGCTCAGATTGCCTCGGCGTATCAGCCACTGGCAATGGCTGTGAGTCCGTTGCTAAATTTGTACCAGCAAAATTCTGGCCAATTTGTGTATTTGATATTTCCACAATTAACCTCCCCTATTACAAAACGGCAAAACGGGCCCTCACAAAGTAAGGCACCCGTTTACGCTTTATCAGGTTGTAGTATAGCTTATCCTAGCAGCGATAACGCTGTTTGAGGACGCTGGTTAGCCTGACTTAAAACCGATACAGATGCCTGTTGGATAATCTGATTACGTGTTAACTCAGCAGTTTCAGTTGCGAAGTCTGTGTCACGAACTCGCGAACGTGCACCCGATACGTTTTCAGAGATATTAGACAAGTTTCTGATGGTTGACTGGAAGCGGTTTTGAAGCGCACCCAGCTCAGCTCGTGTCGCACCGATTGAAGAAATCGCGCTATCAATACTTGCTAAAGCAGCAGACGCTCCACCAACAGTAGAGATATCAACTGAACCAACGCCTAAGCCCGATGCACCGAAACTTGCACCGTTAGACGTGGAAAGGTTTACACTGATAGTTTGACCTGCGTTTGCACCAACTAGAAATGCAGCAGAGAAACCGCCAGTTAGAATGTCTACGCCGGCAAACTGAGTATCAGTTGCAACACGAGAGATTTCATTTACAAGCGCTGTAACTTCTTGTTGAAGTGCTGTTCTATCTGCAGAACTGTTGATACCGTTCTGTGATTGAATTGCCAATGTACGAATACGCTGCAAGCTGTTGGTTACTTCATCTAACGCACCTTCAGCAGTTTGCGTCAAAGAAATCGCATCGTTGGCGTTACGTACAGCTTGGTTCAAACCTTCCACCTGAGAAGTTAGACGGTTTGAAATTTGAAGGCCCGCGGCATCATCAGCTGCACTGTTAATACGGAAACCTGAAGACAAACGCTCGAAAGACGTACTTAGGTTACTACCAACATCAGCAAGCTGACGCTGCGCATTTAGGGCGGACACGTTAGTATTTACGAAAAGACCCATATTCTACCTCCTGGGATTTGAGCAGCATTTTTGCTATACTCAAGTCCTTATGTTCTCAACCAGCTAGGTCACTACTCCTGACTGGTCACCTCAATATGGCAGAGCTAACGTGGCCCCACCGATCAGTAACTTACATTACCCCTCAACAATAGGTATCGGCCCAGACTTGACAATCTTTAGCGTTTTTTTCAAAAAAACTCAATTAATTTTTAAGTGATTGAAATAATTAAATTATTTAAACCAAAAAAATTCAAAAAATATTAAACCCACTGCTGTTTCTTGATAGTTTTCACATATTGATGAGAGGTTTTAGGCGCACTAATGGGGTCTGCGGAAAGCGTTTAAGCACACTATAGGGAAGAATTTAAAACTGTGATGAGTTTGATATGCTGAGATTTACATTTCTCTGCGTAGTCCATTAGCATTAGTCATTCAGAACGACAAAAATGTTGTAAGTCAGAATTAGTAATGTTTATCCACGCCAACGCTATTGGGTCCTTACACCCTGCACACGCGTAAAATCGGATTGGTTTTACACCTTTAGTGCAGCCATTTCCATGGTATTTGACGGTCAATAGGGGTCGCCTAATGATAAAAGTGCGATACCCAAGTGGACAAAACTAGGTCCGTCGAATTATTGACAGGAAACTTTGGCACGATAGGTGCTTAATAAAATTTACTTGCTTGGCGGGTGATTCGGAATAAAAATAAAAAAGGCCGGGTCACGAAGACCCGACCAACTTGCTCACGTTAGGAGATGGAGCAAATTCTCAAAATTTGGTTTCTGTCGACTGGCAGGATAGTAGAAAAATACTGGCCTCTCAACCTAAACTTCTACACTCTCAGTCCTGTTAGTCGGCGCTTTATTCAATGGGTGGCCTTACGGCCGCCTTCCTTGGCTTAGGGTTGGCCTCTCAATTCCTACCCTCTATTAATTCATTACTGAAGTAGACTCAATGCCGCTTGTGGTCGCTGATTCGCCTGCGACAACACTGTTGTACTCGCCTGCTGAATAATCTGCCAGCGGGTAAGCTCTGCCGTTTCAGTGGCAAAATCTGTGTCTTTGATGCGAGACCTTGCCGCCGAAACGTTCTCAGATATGTTACTGAGGTTTCTTATTGTCGACTGGAATCGATTCTGAATCGCACCTAAGTCAGCCCTTACACCACCAATTGCAGATATCGCCGAATCAACGGCACTAAGCAAACTAGATGCGCCAGCTGCAGTTTCTACCGTGCCACCAGCAACACCTAACCCAGTCGCACTAAAACCGTTAAACCCAACAAAGTTTGTTGATGAAAGGTTAACTGAAATCGTTTGACCCGCATTCGCACCAACGAGAAACGCGGCGGAGTATGAACCACTCAATATTCCAACCCCGGCAAATTGTGTCGTTGTAGCGACTCGCGAAATTTCTGCTTGCAAGGCTTGAATTTCTTTTTGAAGTGCAGCGCGGTCTGAAGAACTATTGATACCGTTTTGCGACTGAATTGCCAGCACACGAATTCGCTGTAACGCCGTCGTGGTTTCTTGAAGCGCACCTTCCGCTGTCTGTGCCAGAGAAATGCCATCATTGGCGTTTCGCACAGCCTGGTTTAAGCCTGTTACCTGCGATGTCATACGATCCGATATCTGCAACCCGGCGGCGTCATCTGCTGCACTGTTGATGCGAAAACCTGACGACAGTCTTTCAAAAGCAGTATCTAAGTTGTTACCAGAAGTGAATAGTTGGCGCTGGGCATTCAACGCCGACACATTAGTATTAACAAATAAGCCCATGTTACTCTCCTAACAGTTGAAATAACGCCACTTTTTATTGTTTTGTCGGCGCAGTAAAAAAATTTTCAACGTGTTGGCACAAGCTATGCATTAAGATATGCGTTAGTGTCGATACACTGACGCTTTGCAAGGCAATATGCCAAGTAAAGCACTTGCTAAACTGAGACTTGGTTTTACCAGTCTCTTGCTGACAGACAGGTATGACGTTCAGACCTCATACCTCTCACTACCTCCTGGCTTCATTCCTGTCAGTCGGCATTTCAGCATCCACACGGCAGCAGCATCGCCACAGTGCAGGTTTAGCGTGCTTAGCACGTTAGTTTTAAACCTAATCTACTCTCAGGTCGGTTGCAGTCTGCCCCCACATATTGCAAACCGACCCTTTATCTACTCTCTTTCGCTGCAGTCTGCCCCCGCATTAATACAGCGTTTTAACTCTCATTATTGCAACAATTGCAGTGCGGCTTGTGGGCGCTGATTAGCCTGTCCCAATACCGTTGTGCTTGCTTGTTGAATGATCTGCCAACGAGTCAACTCTGCGGTTTCAGTGGCATAGTCGGTATCGCGAATTCGCGAACGAGCGGCAGATGCATTTTCAGAAATATTGGTTAAGTTTCGAATCGTCGATTGGAAGCGATTTTGAATCGCACCTAAATCTGCGCGTTTCGCGTTGATAATCGAAATCGCGGTGTCGACAAGCGGTAATGCAGCTGAAGCTTCGGCTGCCGTTGACACTGACACGAACGAACCACCGGTTAGACCAGAAAAGCCGTAGCCGCCAGGTCGTGACAAGTTGAAACTGATAAATTGACCCGCTTGCGCACCGACCAAAAATGCCGTCGAAAAAGTACCTGTAAGAATATCGCCGCCAGCAAACTGGGACGTTGCAGCAATTCGGCTAACTTCATCTTTCAGCGCTTGCACTTCTTTTTGAAGTGCGGTTCTGTCTGCAGATGTATTAATGCCATTTTGCGCTTGAATCGCCAAAACGCGAATGCGTTGCAAGGCTGTCGTGATCTCCTGCATTGCCCCTTCGGCAACCTGCGCGAGCGATATACCGTCATTGGCATTTCTCACCGCTTGATCAAGACCTTTAATTTGAGATGTGATTCGGTCTGAAATTTGTAGGCCAGCCGCATCATCTTTCGCGCTGTTGATACGAAAACCGGAAGATAATCGTTCAAAAGCGGTATCTAATTGTATATTTGAGGTAAATAGTTGCCGCTGAGCATTCAGCGACGACACATTCGTGCTAACGAATAAGCTCATTTTGTAATCTCCTAACGATTTTTATACTTCCAAGTTTTTGTTTTTATTATTAGAACTTGGGTTGCTTTAACACTTTTATTATTGTTTTGTGTGTTTCAGCAATGGCCTGCGTTTTTATTATTGTTTGCAGTGCCTTTGTATTAGTTATCGTACGGGCAGGAGAAAACCTTTAGCCTTTTTTGCTAAATAATTTTTTTATATAAATATCAGTTATTTAAGGGATGCGCCGAATCAGATTCGGCGCATTTTTTTGGCAAATTTAAAATATATTTTAATTTACCTGGGTGCAGAACAGGTCACTACCTCCCGGCTTCATTCCCCAATTTGGTCATCGTTCTTATCCAAGTAGCTGAAGTGCAGCCTGAGGACGCTGATTCGCCTGAGACAATACTGTAGTACTTGCCTGCTGAATGATCTGGTTACGAGTCAGTTCAGCAGTCGTTGCTGCAAAATCTGTATCACGAATACGTGAACGTGCAGCAGACACGTTTTCTGAGATGTTGCTCAAGTTACGAATCGTAGATTGGAAACGGTTCTGAAGAGCACCTAATTCCGCTCGTGTTCCACCAATTGATGAAATCGCCGCGTCAACTGCAGCCAATGCAGCTGATGCACCACCAGTTGTTTCGACACTCACCGTTCCAACACCAAGACCAGAGGCACCAAAACTTGCGCCGTTAGACGTTGACAAGTTGATGCTGATAGTTTGACCGGCATTAGCGCCAACCAAAAAGGCCGATGAGAAACCACCAGATAGAATGTTCAGTCCACCGAATTGTGTATCTGACGCGATTCTGGATAGTTCGTTCAACAACTGTGTAACTTCAGCTTGAAGTGCTACACGGTCTGCGGAAGAGTTGATACCGTTTTGTGACTGTACAGCCAATTGACGGATACGCTGCAATGCATTTGTTGTCTCGTTAAGCGCACCTTCAGCAGTTTGAGCAAGAGAAATTGCATCATTTGCGTTACGTACAGCCTGATTAAGACCTTGAATTTGCGAAGTTGTTCTGTCTGAAATCTGCAAACCCGCAGCATCATCAGCAGCGCTGTTGATACGGAAGCCTGAAGAAAGACGTTCGAAAGATGTGCTCAGTGAATTACCAACATCAAACAACTGGCGTTGGGCGTTCAATGCAGACACATTGGTATTGACGAATAAACCCATAGGTTACTCCTACACTCTCAGTCCAGCATACGCTGGCTGCCGGATTTCCGGCGTTTACACTATATAGTAGTCATCAATACCGGAGGGGTAATTGATGTACTGGCTCTCTCGGTATTCTTATCGACAGGGTGGCAAATCCCTTTAGAAGAAAAATCATTTTTTTGCCGTCTCATGGCAAAAAACTGCCTCTTGTGTCATCCTTAAACAGTTGAATCCATTATGATTAGTGACTATGTCCACCTTGAAAATTAAATCGATCCAGCGCGTGTCCTCCGGTTCAAATCACTGTGCGTTTACCGACTTATACGAACAATTTGGACTGACACTATGTTGCTACAGAGAAGCGCACAACCATGTGAGTGGAGATGGCATTGTTGTCATCGTAGCCATCAACCAAAAGGGAGAAAGTTTCAAACAGCGCTTGTCATTTCCTGGCTGGGATTTGCGGGATCCGAAATTTTATCCAGAGGATGGAGGTAAGCTGAGGCTATACGCTTACGCTAAGCCTACAACATCAGCAACACAAGCTATTGGTCAAAAAATGTTTGGTTGGTTTACGAGCACTGGTCAGTCATGGTCTTCGTTAACGAAATTTGGGCCAAGACATTGGTGGCTTTGGCGGCTCAGAAACTTCAAAGGTAGGGCCTGGGGCCTGGCTTATAGTCGGCCGAAAGATAGAGTCGATTTGTATTCAGGGGCAATTGGAGGTCACCTTGAGCGCGTCAAAGAAGGGATTTTAAGCAAAGCTAAGCATCAGTTGGGCTATCCTAACGAATCTGACCTGTACCTTGGCCAAAATAAAGTGATGTGGGCGATTGTCCGGCGCGATGCAGACAGCTATAGCGCCCAACTTGGCTGCGCGAAAGCGCCCTACACACAGTGGCAGTGGTTTGATTTGGGGTGCTATATCGGTGGGCCTGTTTGGGCCAGCTTGTCTGAAGAACATATGCTGGTTGCGGGTCGTGATTGGGACGGTAAAAAGACACTGACCACGGCAATTTGGTCACTATCGCTGAAAACCAAAACCCTAACTAAACAACTGACTTTACCCAGTGGCGGCGATACGAGCTACCCGGGATTAGTTGTTGAAGGTGACATATTGAAAATGTCTTACTACTCGAGCCATATTGATCAACAATCTAGAGTGTATCTGGCCCAAATTTCAGGCTTAGATTCGCTTAAAAACGAACTGGCAACAGCAGGTTAATTGCAATGTTGAAGTCGCCCTTGCAATCAAAGATGAGTGCAAAGGCACTATGGTTTTAGATGAAGTTGAACAAACTCAAGTTAGTAACTTGAGGAAAAGTCGCTAGCGCAGCACTCAAAGCGGTTTCTTGCTTGGCAAATTCAGCTGAAGCAGCAGCGTAATCGACATCTTCAATCGCAGAACGGGCACTTTTGTTGGCGATCTCCAAATCTAAATTGGTTGCTTCAATCGATTCCGCAACATTTAAACGACCACCAATGGACGATGTCTCAAGTTGCATACTGGTTAAACCATTATCGATGCCAACCAAGGCATCGGCTAAAGCCTCGCGATAGTCGCCATCAGAAATGGAAGAATCCGACAAGGCCCTGAATAAGTCATCCAATGTTTGCGCTAAATTTTTCTTTTCTGGCTGGTCTAACGAAAAATCGGCAGTATCGCCTACTCCACCAGTCAGCGTAAAATCGATTCCTCTGAAGTTAAATGGCTCTCCAGAAGAAAAGGCCAAGGTATCGACAAGAGCCCCAGTACCGACATTTCTTACTTCCACTTGATTGGCCGCCGTGATCGTAATTCTGTAGTCGTTGTTCGCCGCCGTTACGCCATCGTAATTCGCTTCATGAAAGGTATTAAACGTGCCTTGTTGCGTCAGTAACGCATCATCAATAGTCAAACCCGTAGAACCAGTTACCGAGAAGTTTAATCTCGCCTCAACATTTTCAAAGACGTTAAACCCAGAAGACGTGCCACGAACAGTAACACTGTCTGACAATTTGATATCATTAGTGCCGCTGTCCCCTTGATAAGTAAAAGCATTGCCAGCTGCACCGGGATTGTATGCAAATGGCTGAATTTGGGATTGATGACCACCAAAGATGTAGTCTCCACCCGCATTCTGTGAATTCATCAAATCGAAGACTTCATTGCGAATCTGCTCAATTTCCGTCGCAATAGCCCTTCGGTCCTCATCATTGAGCAATCCTGAACCGCCTTGTATGGTTAACACTCTCGCTCGATTCACTGAGTCGGTAATATTACGTAATATGGCTTCTTGTTCTTCTAAAGAGCTGGTTAAAAGATCATTATTTCGTCGATATTGGTCTATTTTATCGAGATCTTCGTTGATTCTAACCAGTTGAGAGGTACCCACGGGGTCATCACTTGGCCGATTGATTTTTTTACCTGATGCAAGCTGCTGTTGAGTATCAGCCAGCCCTCTCTGGCCATCGAGAATCGCTTGTATGCCGCGGTCGTAAAGCTGACTAGTTGAAACTCGCATGGTGCTTACCTAACTGAACTTAAAATGGTGTTGAACAACTCTTGGGCAGTTGTCAGTATTCGCGCTGCGGCCGCGTATGATTGCTGGTAACGAATCAAGTTTGCCGCTTCTTCGTCTAAGTTAACGCCGGATGTAGACTCAAACCACGTATTAGACTGTTCTAACATCGCGTTGGCCGCATCCAAAGATATCTCTGCACTTGACGCTTGCTCTCCGATTCTCCCTACCAATGAAGAGTATGACTCGTGAAATGTTCTCGGTTGTGAATTGCTGTTCGTACTGAGTTGGACGAGACCGTCTTGCTGTAGATCACTCATCTGCAACAAATTACTATTGTCATTGATCCCGTTGGTATTGTACGAAATATCAAACACGTCACCCGCAACAGGAGCCCCCTCAATACTGAGATCATACCCCGGATAATCATCTAGTGCAGCGAAGCTAGCAGGCCAAGCGGGGCCGGCTCCTGAGGTCTCGGCTTGAGCCAGTAAGTTGTTGTAATCGGTAACACCGGTGACATTTGCAATGGTATTTCCAGCATCATCTAAAACTTGATAGCTCGATGCTGAGGTAAACAATATTTGAGCAGGTGCACCGACAGTGGCGTCGGGTGAACCTGCTACATCGTGAATACCGCCAGCACCGTCGAAAGCAGAAGCTTCTGCACCCAATGCCGCATCTACTGTGGTGTTAGTTACCGTGATACCAGTCACTTGCGCATCGCCGAGGTTATCGAGATTTGGCTGGACGCGAATTGGCGCTGCAAACGCCAAGTCTTCGCCTCGATTTGTTGCAAGCGTAATCTCGGTCGCCAGCTCTTTAGCGGGACGAAACAAGAACTCGTTGCCAACGGCATAGCCGCTCGCACTTTGGAAATCGACTTCAATACCGCCAGGGATACTATTAAACCCGGTACCAACAGTAATACCCGTGAAAGACACAGCCGATCCGGTTTCATCGACTTTTGGGCTACCGTCACCATTGAGAAACTCTACCGATACTTCTGTTGGTAGTCCGCCAGTCACCGCAGTTACCGTCACTTTAATATCAGCATCCGTGAAGGTAATGCCATCGCCGGCTTCAATCCGTCCTGTGGCATCTAACGCTGTTGAGGTACCATCGAAAGTAAGCCCCTCAAACTCAGGAATATCAAAGATGTCACCGCCTAACTGCAGATCCATGTCCATCCCTAATGCGTTTTGCGTATTTAGCGCATCTGCAAACGTTACGGTCAATTGTCCGATATCGCGCTGTGCTGCGCCTAACACTTCATCTCGGTAACGAAACAAGCCACCTAAAGTACCGCCGAGCTCATTCTCAGTCAGGTTGATAGCAGTATTGTTTTTAGCGCCATCAAAATCCGTTGATAGCTGTAATTCTTTGAAAGTAAGATCGGTCGTGCCCGCCAGTTCAATGACGTTAAACGAACCATCATCCAAGACCAGAGATTCTCCCGAGGTAAGGTTGACAAGAACAGTACCATTGCCGTTGCTACTATCTCTCACGTCGATGGCCACGATATCAGCAAGCTCATTGATCAGCTGATCTCTCTCATTGTACAACGCACTGGGGGCGTTATCAGGATTACCACCAGCACTCGACAATATGGATTGGTTCAAATCACCAATGCGTTGAATCAAAGTATTCGCTCGGTTCACTTCACTGGTGAATTCAAGGTTGAGCTCTTGCTCTCGATCATTCAAATAGTCGGCAAGTACGTCCGTGCGACGTAAAAATGATTCACCGCGAGCAAGCACTACATCTCTTGACGCTAGGTTAGTCGGGTCATCTGCGGCTGTTTGTAGCGCACTAAAAAAGTCACTTAATGCAGTGGCAAGAGAGTTTGCTTCATTCGCTAATATATCGTCGATAGCAGCCGTTTTTTCTTGAAACGATTCCAGCTCTCCAACACGGGTAATATCTCGGCGAAGCTGATTTTGTGCAAAAACGTTAATCACTCGCTCAGTCGTGACATTACCCACTCCGCCAACTAAACCGTCTTGCAAGGTAGTGCGCTCGCGGACATAGCCTTCCGTGTTGACATTAGCAATATTGTTACTTGTAGTTTGGAGTAAGCTGTTACTCGCGTTAACACCCGCAGAGGCAATCGTGAACAAATCTACATTTCTAATCATGGCCTAAACTCCGCCAGCGTCGCGCTTTTTAGCACCGACAAGATCTTTTCACTGTATTTAGGATCTGTCGCGTACCCTGCTTCTTGTAGTGCATTAAAATAAGATTCGCTGTCTTGAGCGTTACCGACAGCATCCTTGTACCTGTGCTGCGACTGAATAAAGTCGACGTAGTCGGTGAGGCCCTGCTCAAGAGTATCGTAAGCTCTAAAGGCAGCTTTCTGCGGTTTCGCCGTGCCATTTGTAAATTCTAAAGTATCAACAACGGCCTGCTTCCCTTGCCAATTTGCGTTCGCTTTGATCCCAAATAAATTAAAGGAGCTATCACCATTGCCTTGATGAATGACAAATTGTCCCCACCCAGTTTCCACCGCCGCTTGAGCAATAAGTGCTTTTGGATCAAGACCCAGCGCTTGAGCCGCTTTTTGTGCGTGTGGATACAAGGTTTCAACAAACGATTTGGCATCGTCAAAACCGGGGGCTTTAAAGGCAGGCTTATCTGCTTTGACCTGTGACTCAGAAACAGTTTGTCCGTCGGTTCGGCTGATTCGCGTCGTCAAACTATCAAGATTGCCGTCGTTACGCACAACACTACCCGGCGTAAAACCGTCTTTCCCTGGGCTCATTTGCTGCACAATTAAATCAGCGAGTCCCATACCACCGCCACTGGCTAGGTCATTGGCTAATTGCTGATCGTGCATGTCGCGATAGAATTGCACTTGTTGACTGTTAAAAGGACTATCTTTATCGGCAAGGGCATCTTGTGCTTTGCGCATCGATTTCAACATCATTTGAACGAAAATGGCTTCGAACTGCTGCGCAGCTTCTTTCAGGGCGCCTTCGTCACCGTTATTCACGGCTTCTCTAAGTTTATTAACGCTGCCCATATCATGGACATTGCGCGCCATTTCTACTTGATGTTTTGCGCTGCCGTCTATCATTAGATCACCACTAGCTCGCCTTGCAGCGCGCCTGCTTGGCGCAACGCTTCAAGGATTGCCATTAAGTCGCCTGGCGCCGCGCCAACTTCATTGACTGCTCGCACTAGCTGATCAAGCGTGACACCGGGGTCAAACGTGAACATGCGACTATCCGCCAAATTGACATCGACGATTGAACGCGTAGTAACGACAGTTTCGCCATCGGCCAACGCGTTGGGCTGAGATACTTGCTGGTTTTCCGCAATTGTTACTGTCAGGCCGCCGTGAGTGATTGCGGCTGGTAACAAACGGACATCCTGCCCGATGACAATGGTACCAGTACGGCTGTTAATCACGACGCGCGCTGGCGCTTTGGCGGGTGTGAACTCGAAGTTTTCCAAAGTCGCTAAAAACCCAACTCGCTGACTCACATCACGAGGAGCAGACACTTTTACGGATGTCGCATCTAGCGGTTTCGCGATCACATACCCTTGCTCAGGCTGTGCTCCCAACCGCATATTGATCGTGTCGGCCAGTGCTTTCGCTGTAGAAAAGTCAGGGTAATGAAGGTTAAGGGTAAGCGAATCGCCCATACCAAAGCCACTCAATACCTCCCGTTCAACAACGGCACCGTTGGCAATTCGACCGACCGTTGGCGTGTTGATGACAATTCTTGAGCCATCTCCACCTTCAGCGCCAAAACCACTGACGACTAGACTCCCCTGCGCCACAGCATAAACATTGCCGTCTACGCCTTTTAAGAAAGTTTGAAGTAGGGTACCGCCCTGTAGGCTCTCGGCCTCACCGATAGACGATACTGTGATATCAATAGTCTGGCCTGGCTTAGCAAAGGCCGGTAAATCTGCGTGTACGGCAACCGCAGCGACATTGGAAATATTGGGTCTAGCGTTAGCCGCCAATTGGATACCAAAATTACCCAACATCGTTCTAAAACTTTGTTCAGTAAACGGACTTTGCTCACCTGTACCAGGCAAACCAACAACCAGACCATAACCGATCAACTGGTTAGATCTCACACCTTGAATACTGGCGACATCTTTGATGCGCTGTGCCATCACAGTTTGGCTAGCGAACACCGAGAAAATCAAACAAAGTACGAATCGAATACGCATATTACCGTCTCTCTAAAAAGGCCACAGACTGGAAGAGAAAAATTTCGTTAACCACCCTTTCTCTTGCGCTCGGGCGAAACTCCCTGTTCCGCTGTATTGAATTCGGGCATTGGCAATTTTTGTCGATTGCACCTCGTTTTGAGGGCTAATGTCTGCCGGGCGGATAATGCCAGTAAGGCGGATATATTCATCACCCTGATTTAGGGTTAACCACTTTTCACCGCGAATCACAAGGTTTTGGTTGGGTAGCACTTCAACAACAGTGACAGAGATATTACCTTGTAGACTGTTGCTCTGATTGGCCTGGGCATCACCTGTAAATTCATTGGTTGAATCAATGCCGAGCTGAATGGACTGTCCATTGACTGTCGCATTGCCACCCCCTAACCCCGTTATAGGTTCCACTGTCATCTCAGTTTCGCGAGTGGTTAGTGTTCGAGCAACCTTTGTCGCATTGGTGTTCTCACTCAGCATCACGGTAATGATGTCACCGACTCGCCTAGCCGTAATATCAGAGTAGAGACTATTGGCCATGTACGGGCGAAATAGAGAACCGTCTTGTACCAATTTTTCTCGCGGTATCTCTGGTATTACCGGTGCAAAAGAAGGATCATCGGCCTGTACCGGTGGTTCACTTGTCGACATGCAACCCGACAACAGCAACGCAATCAATAAGGGTCCAAAGGTTCTCACAAATTCACCTATTAAAGTTGTTGAATGACTTGACCCAACATCTGGTCAACAGAAGAGATAACCTTAGAGTTCATCTCATACAAACGCTGACTTTCAATCAGGTTTACCAATTCCTCTGTCACGTTTACATTGGAGGTTTCAAGGGTACCTTGTGCCAACGTCCCCAATCCTTGCAGTCCCGGAATACCTTGAATAGGTGCACCACTGACGGCAGTTTCTAAAAAGAGGTTTTGGCCAATCGGCTGTAACCCCGTTGGGTTAATAAAATCAGATACGTTGAGCTGACCAAGAATTTGGCCATCTGGCTGACCTCGAACAGTGGCAGATACTTGCCCGTCTTGAGATATCGTTATCTGCTGCGCATCTTCGGGGATAGCAATTTGTGGCTGTAATAAAAAGCCAGCGCCAGGCGTTACAATCTGGCCTTGGTCATTCAGCGTAAACTGGCCATTACGGGTGTAAGCAATCGTGCCGTCCGGCTGAAGAATCTCAAAATAACCCCGGCCTTGAATCGAAATATCCAGCGCGTTATCTGTAGTCAGCAAGTTACCTTGGGTGTGCGACTTTTGTGTCGCGACCACTTTAGACCCCGCACCTAGCATCAGGCCGGAAGGCAATTCGGTATCGGCAGATGAACGCCCGCCAGGTTGATTAATATTCTGATAAAGCAAGTCTTCAAATACCGCTCGGTCTTTTTTGAAGCCAACAGTAGAGGCGTTTGCAAGGTTGTTGGAAACCACTGCAACGTCAGTCTGAGCCGCATCTAGTCCAGTTTTACTAATCCACAATGCCGGGTGCATGTTTCTACCTCCGTTGCGTTCGCCGCAACTAATCTTGTTTAACTTACAGAATTCTCAGCAGCATATTGCCTCGGGTATCGAGCTCTTCTGCTTGCTTCATTAATTTCACTTGTATCTCGTAGTGTCGTTGCAGACTCATCATGCTAACCATCTCATCCACAGCATTGACATTTGAGCCTTCCACAACCCCAGTACGTACTCTTACCGTTTCATTCGCATCTGCCGTTTCGCCATTCATCAATCGAAATAAACCATCTCCACCTCTATGAAGGTCTCGCGGTGGTGGATTGACGAGCTTTAGTCGGCCAACCTCTTCGAGAACGGTCGGTGGCGCGCCTTGTGGACGTGTAGAGACAGTGCCATCGCCAGCGATATTGAGATTTTCTAAGGGCACAGGTAGGAAAATAGGCCCGTTATCACCTAACACCATATTGCCGGCCATGTCTTGTAATATGCCATCAGGACCGAGCTGAAAACTGCCGTCACGTGAGTAAGCCTCATTACCTTGCTTGTCCTGAACAGCAAACCAACCATCGCCTTGAATTGCGACGTCTAACTCGCGATCAGTTTGAATCATGGCCCCACCTTCATAGTTATTAGTGGGACTCTCTGTCATCGCAAACACGCGAGTCGGCAAACCTTCGCCGTATGCCGGCATTGCTCTTGCCTGTTCAAGCTGCGCTTTGAAACCGTTGGTTTGTGCATTCGCCAAATTATTGGCGCGGACGCCCGTCGCCAGTAAGTCTTGTGACGCTCCACTTGACGCGATGTACAGTAATTTATCCATGACGACCTTTTGACAAAAACCACAATAATACTGAGTAGCTGCAAGGCTAGTGCCAAAATGCAAAAAAGCCGCAATTGCGGCTTTTTTGTCGGGGTGAAGATGTCCGTTATCGGATATTCAGAATAGTCTGGTTAAGCTGGTTGTTAACTTCCAACGCTCTCGAGTTAGCCTGGAAATTTCGCTGAGCGATAATTAAGTCAATCAGCTCTGTCGTTAGGTTAACGTTAGCTTGCTCCAGCGCAGATGAGTTAATTTCACCAAAGGTACCAGTTGTACCCTCACCCGCCAACGCCTCACCAGAGAGAATGCTCTCTTTCCACTGTGTATTACTTTGTTGCGTTAGTCCCTGTTCATTTGAAAAACGAACCAGTGCGATTCGAACAACAGGCTCTGAAGTACCGTTGGAGAACGTCGCTCTCACCAATCCATCAGGACCAATGTCAATACCGGTAAGTCGTCCTACTGGCAAACCATCTTGCTCAAGAGACGTGACTTCAAATGCAGAAGCAAACTGCGTAGGTTCTACTGGCGTCGCACTGCCAGGTGATAAGTTAAAATCGACAGTAACTTGCTGCGAAGGATCAGCACCATTGGCAAGAATACCAGCGCCAAACGCCTCGGTCATCAGTTTCAAGTCAGCTTGAGCAGTACCATCGGCGGACTCTATCGCTTGGAAATCCCCGCCTGTAGAGAAGATGAGTTTGGCAGCACTGACCGCGTTACCTGATGCGGTACCCAATGCATTGGTTGCTGTCGCCGGGTCGGAATCAGTACCATCTGAGTTTGTAATATCAACTAATACATCATCGACAGCCGTCGCCACATACCATTCATTATCAACCGCATTATCTTTAACAAAGTAGTAGGTCATAATGTGGCTGTCACCGAGTGAATCGTAAACCGTCACCGATGTCGCAGCGTTGTATGTCAATGGATCATCGGGATCGAATGCCGCAGGATCTAAACCTGTGTCACTGGCAGGTAAGTTCATTCTTAAATCGACTTCACTGGTCTGTTGCGGAGAACCAGAAGAGTCTGGGATACGCACAGGCACAGTTGTACTTAATGCAACAGAGGAGCTTGTGCCGTCAGGGTTGATTGGGAAACCCAGCAAGTTGTCGCCGTTACTGTTAACTACGAAGTTATCCGAATCCAGTTTGAACTGACCCGCTCGCGTAAAGCTAAAGTCTCGAGATTCGATTTCTGGCACGGTAGCGAAAAAGCCGGTACCTGTAATAGCCAAGTCAAGAGCAGTGTTTGTAAACTGCAGACTACCTTGCGAAAATTGTTGTGCGACTTCTTGTGTAATAACACCGTCACCGACTTTGGTTCGGCCACCCGATAACAAAGACGCAGCGTAAACATCACCAAATTCGGCGCGAGATTCTTTAAAGCCTACTGTGTTAACGTTTGCAATGTTATTTGCGGTAACATCTAGGTCTCGTTGTGCTGCGGATACACCGCTCAAAGCTATATTAAAAGACATATTCTATATTCTCCACTTAACCGCCGATCTGGATAACATCATCTAAGTTGATACTGACGTCACCGTCCAAATTCAAAATAATACCTTGGTTACTGCCTGCTAGACTGACACTGGAAACGTGTCGATTGATTGCAGTAGGAATGGCAACGCCTTCATTGTTTGCCTCTCCTGTTACTGAAACTACATATTCACCGGCCGGCATAGGATTGCCGCGTGAATCCGTTCCGTCCCAGCTAAATTCAATATTGCCTGCCGGTTGTGTACCGGCATCAATCACTCGGATGACTTCACCCAAGCCATTTTGAATAGTGATTTCCATGTTCTGAACGGTCTGCTCATTGACAACTACGCCAGTGAAACCTTCGCCTTCAGCTCCCATGTAACCAATGTTACCGTTAACCAATACGTCTTGACCGATCAAGCCCGACGCTTGTAACGCTTGATTAGACGTCATTGATGTTGCGAATGATTCAAATTGTTCATTCAGCTGAGAGATACCTTCAGAGGTAGTAAATGCTGTCATCTGCGACACCATTTGATCATTATCTACCGGCTTGGTGGGATCTTGGTTAGCGAGCTGTTCGGTCAGCAAGGCAAAAAAATCTTCTTGGGTTAAGTTCTGTTCGGAGCCATCGACGACAGGAACCGTCTCTTCTTGCCACCTTAGATTACTGTTTAACCCTAACGTATCTATCGTATTCACAATATTATCCTCGTCCGCTCAAACTAGCCTATTGGCCTTGCCCTAACTGCAATACTCGTCGGAACAAACGTTTGGTGGTATCCGCAACCTGTACATTAGTTTCGTAGGCTTTTGATGCCGACATCATGTCCGCCATTTCTTCAACCACATTGACGTTCGGCTTATAAATGTAGCCATTTTCATCCGCCATGGGGTTGCCTGGTGCGTATTCGATTTGTAAAGGCTTGTTACTTTCGACCACACCCAATACTTGTACCCCAACCCCTTTAGTCTGGTCATCGGTGGCACGCTGCATCTCTGCGGCAAAAACTGGGTGTCTAGCTTTGTAAGTGTCGCCATAACTGCTACTGACGCTGTTAGCGTTAGCAATATTACTCGCTGTCGTATTCAGCCTGACTGATTCCGCTTCCATACCAGTGCTGGATATGGACATTACATTAAAAAGTCCCATTAGCGACCTCCTCCACTTACTGCTTTCTTCATTCCTTTTAGCTTACCGTCGAGGAATTGAAGTGTGGCTTGATAACGCAGACCATTATCCAAAAAGGCATTTCGCTCTTTTTGTACTTCGACTGTATTACCATCACCCGTATCTGGTTGAGTGGGAACGCGAAAGTCGATGTCGTAACCGCCTTTCACACTGCCCGCAATATGTTTTTCATTGGTACGCGTTAAACTTTGACCTTGTTGTAGCTTGGCTTGACTCATCGCCTGTTGAAAGTCGATGTCTTTTGCTTTGTAACCTGGCGTGTTTGCATTTGCCAAATTACCGGCAATGACTTCCATCCGGTCATTCCGGATATCCAATGCTTTCTGATGAAAACCAACTAGTCGGTCTAAATTAATTGCCATAACGCGCTCCTCATTCATCGAAGAGGTAGCAATTCAAATGCCAAGTATTTACTTTGAGGAGAAAAAAGCGCGCAGGATACGCGCAAAGCGTTATTTTTTCTGGTAGTAGAGGCCCGGGTGGCATTTCACCATATTGAACAAATCCCCAGCGACACTGATAGATTCAGATGCGCCAAGGAACAAAATGCCGCCAGGAGGAAGTAAAGCGGCAATTTGTTGCAGTATCTTTTGTTTTACTTCCGGGCTGAAATAAATCAAAACGTTCCTACAGAACACAATGTCAAACTGGCCCAAACTAGCGTAACTGTGTAGCAGGTTAAAACTCTTAAATTGAACCATGCGTTTCACATTGGGTTTAACCTGAAGCATGCCATTAGCATGAGGCGAAAAATAGCGTTCTCGCCTGTCTACTGGAAGGCCTCGAGCCAACGACAATTCGTCATAACACCCTTCTCGGCATTTATCGAGCATCGAATTCGATAGGTCCGTGGCGGTAATATCTACAGATAACCGGGATACAGAGGGCGTCAAACGCTGTGCTTCAAGCGCAGACATAGCAATCGAATAGGGTTCTTGCCCCGAAGAACACGCCGCACTCCAAATACGCAGACGAGTTTTCTTCGCTGCCGCCTGTGGCAACAACTCTTTAATTAGAAGTTCAAATGGATAGTTGTCTCTAAACCACAGTGTTTCGTTAGTTGTCATCGCATCGACAACGGTTTGCAGAAGTTGGCGGTCACGGCCTGAGATTGCCTGCTCGACCAACCCATCTAAACTGTCATAGGGTTGGTCATAGAGTAAAGATGACAGTCGACTACGAACGAGGTATTGCTTGTTTTGCCCCAAAACAATACCGCATTGCTGCTCTAGAAAACGACTGAACTTAGCGTAGCTGTCCGTTGAAAGTTCTTTGTTCTTCAATGAAACGCTCTGTCGGTTGTCTATCAATCGTTACCTAACCATTTTTGCACAGCAGTGGCTAGTTCGTCCGGGTGAAACTTCGCAATAAAATCATCTGCACCTACTTTCTGAACCATTGCTTGGTTAAAAACCCCGCTCAAAGAGGTGTGTAAAACTACGTGTAATCGTTCGAGCTCCGGCGTATTTTTGATTTCAGCGGTTAAGGTGTAGCCATCCATCTCAGGCATTTCGATATCCGATACGATAACACCCACTCTGTCGGTAACATCACCGGTTTCAGCGGCAATCTCTTTCAATCGATTCAACGCTTCTAGACCGTTTTTCGCCATTTCAATTTCTAGGCCTAAGGTCGTTAGCGCCTTTTTCACCTGATTCCGTGCAACAGCGGAATCATCAGCGATAAAGATGATCTTGTCCTCATTGCCTTCAGTAGATAAATTGGCTGCAACGTCTTCGCTCACATCAGTATTCAATGGCGAAATTTCATTGAGAATCTTTTCTACGTCGAGTATTTCGATCAATTCATTCTCTACCTCAGTCACCGCCGTCAAGTAACTTGCCCGGCCAGTCCCTTGTGGTGGAGGCATGATGGCATCCCAGTTCGTATTAATGATGCGTTCCACCGCGCCAACTAAAAAGCCTTGGACTGAACGGTTGTACTCGGCGATGACAATAAACGCACTCGATAGGTCTTCAATACGTTTCCCGCCTGTCGCCATGCTCAAGTCGATAACGGATATGGTTTGCCCGCGAATATGAGCGACACCGCGCACTAAGGCGTTGAGTTTTGGCATTGCAGTCAGAGGAGGACATTGTAGTACTTCTCGTACTTTGAACACGTTTATCCCGAATCTTTGGCGGCCATTCAGCCTGAAAAGCAAAAGCTCCAGCCTGTTTTGCCCCACCAACTGTGTACGTTGGTTAACGGAGTCGAGAATTCCTGACATACATCACCTCTTTTTCATTTGGGCATGAACATTGCGTTGTTCTAATAAAACGCTTTAATGCGATCGTAAACGTCATTTTTATGACGCTTTAGCTGTTAAAAGTTATCGGTATTGCATAAGCATTGTTTAATCATAGTCAATCTGACGCAAACTGAACATGAAAAAGTCATTATGAACGTAATAAACTCTAAACGAATCAAAACTCGCAGCTTCATTACACTGATGATGGGACTTTTATTGGGTTTCAGTTCTGCTAGTTCAGCGACTCAACCGCAACCATCAAACCACGTTCAACTGACTCAAGCAATCGAAAGTTATCTCAGTCAACTAATCAGTCCATCGTTTGACAGCGAGCGAATCCACGTCGTAGTTTCACCAATCGACAAACGGATAAAAATCCCTGCATGCACGGGAGGTTACCACTTGCATGCAGAGGAAGAAAGCCTTTCTCAACCCTACATTTCAGTGCGTGCGAGCTGCCCAGATACAAATTGGTATTTATTTGCCAGCACTCGAGTCACGCGTACACGCTCGATCGTTGTTACCTCAGGCATACTGAGCCCAGGCACAGTATTATCTGCACAAAATTTAACCTTAGCCGAAGTCGATGTTAAACGACTTAGACACACGGCTTACACGAGCATGGACACACTTATCGGTGCTAGGATCAAGCAGCGAGTACGGGAAGGCCAACCGGTACAAGCAAACATGTTGTGTTTCGTCTGTAAAGGCGATCGCGTTACGATCAAAGCGCAAATGACAGGAATGCAAGTAAAAACGTCGGGAATTGCGAGCCAAGATGGTGTCATTGGTGATGCAATTCAGGTGATGAATACCAATTCTAGAAAGACAATCATCGCGCAAGTTGCTAGTGCACAAGAAGTTATTGTGAATCTGTGATATGCTCTCAAAAAGGTATGAATTTAGACGTAAGTTTAATTAAAGATCTCCCAGACTCCGCCGATAACCTGTGTGAGGTGGAAAAAGGTAGTGAGACAAAACCATGGCTATCAATAATGTAACTAATGGTGCTCCAAAGGCGCCAATTGATAACGCAAGGGCGAATACGCAGCAGGCGCAACAACAAGCGACTGCGCAAAATGCTCAGCAAACACAGCAGGCCGCTGCGGCACCGAGGCAGGATTCAGTATCCCTGACTCAGTCTGCTCAGCAACTGAATCAAGTTCAGAAGAAAGGCACTGAGGCGCCCGTCAATCAAGAGAAGGTTGACCGACTCAAAAAGGCAATTCAAAGCGGTGAGTATGAGATTAACCCTCAATCTCTTGCGCGTAAAATTGCACGTCTTGAATCAGAAATATTTGGTTCTAAGTAGTATATCGGTTGAAAATGGCTGCAAATATTCATTCGCTGATTGACTCCCAACTTGAAAACCTGACGACTTTGTCAAGTTTACTTGAGCAAGAGTTACATCTCATTTCAGGCAGAGATGCCGACGCCTTGATGCAGCTGTTAGCAGAAAAATCAAACAACCTCGAAGCCATAGCAAAAATGGACAGCGCCATAGCAGAGGTTTATCAGAGTTTGACGGAAACCGAGCGTTCGGAAGAATCACTTCAGCACAAAATCAGCGAAATCCAGTCTTTACTCGAAGACTGCAAATATCGCACATCGGTAAATCAAAAAGCCGTGGAACAAGGTCAACTCAAAATTGCCCACTTACGCAATATGCTGACTGAAGCGCGTGCCAAAGAGTCGATGACCTATGACAAAAGCGGTCAAACGAAAGGCGGCACGCTTGGCAAAGGTATCAGCGCCTAAGCCACTTTCTCCATTGCACGCTTAGACATTGAAAGCACCAAACGTCTGGGCAATAGTGGCACAATCCAATTTATCAGAAACCTCAAATTTCTCTCGTTAATCACAACTAACTTGTTATCTAGCATTCCTTGATAGCCTATTTTGGCCACTGAAGCGGGGCTTTTTGCATGCTTAAACAGGTCAACGCCTTCGAGGTTTCCCGCTTTGACAAATCCTGTGTCAACTGCGCCTGGGCACAGTGCAGTCACCGAAATACCCGTTCCTTCCAACTCTTTCGCTATCGCTTGGCTAAAAGACGTAACGTAAGCCTTGGTTGCGTAGTAAACGGCTTGCAATGGCCCGGGCATAAATGAGGCAGTAGATGACACATTGAGTATTTTGCCCCGTCGTCTTTTATGCATGTCTTGGATAAATAGATGTGTAAGTTCCGTCAGGGCAACGAGGTTGACTTGAATCATCGCAGCATCACTTTCGATGTCTCGTTCGTGAAAAAAACCGTGGCCACCAAATCCGGCATTGTTGATGAGAATATCAACATCGATACCAGTGGCTTGGACCTCATGATAAATTTCTTTTGCCGCGCCAGGCAGTGAAAGGTCTTTGTCAATGACGCGTACTGCTATTTCATAGGTATCCGTCAGAAAAGTTGCCAGCTCTTTAAGTGCATCAACGTTTCTTGCAACGACAACTAGATCACCACCACGTTGCGCATGTTCGATACAAAAAGCACGGCCAATACCGGAAGACGCGCCAGTGACAAGCGCGACCTTGTTTGAAGGTTGTTGTAACATATCAGGTTCACTTGTGTAGATAAGATACGGCGATCTTAGTACTGTTTGACCCGCACCACACTCGCTGAACACGCCAAGTGACTTGCAATATACGCCCCTTATTGGAAAAGCGCTCTATGCTAGTAATAACGAACCTGCTTTACTCTGCGAGGCTTTGCGGTAGACAAATAGATTTCATACACGCGCTTCATATCAAGCTCTAGCTCAGTCGCATAGGTATCTTCACCAACAGGGTATGCTTTGACAACTCTAGCACCCCGTATCACGCCTTGTACCGAAGACTCCAATTGTGAATTGTTCACTACCATATTGGCAATCGTATCTTTGCCATCAATTTTTTGGCCATACACTTGTTCTGCTAGTTCTTTATAAGCATCGAGCTTCGATGCTTTCATTGCCATCAAGGTCTTTTCGCTGAGATTACCACCCATCTGGCTGTCAATTGGCGCATACCCCACGGCATTAAGTAGCGGGTAGGATTCTGGCTCGACTACCTCCCACTCTACATATTTATCAAACATGTTGGCACACGCAGTTGTCAGCATGAGCAAAACAGACAGGCACAATAGTTGAATTGCTTTAAACATTAACTTTTCCTACTCAGGTGTTCCAATTCTGTATTTCTACGTTTTACTAAGCAACTAATATGCCTGAGTGTCTACAGATAAAAATACGGCATGCGAATTGCTGTTCACTACAACGTAAGACGAGTGTTATTCAACTTATATTCGAGAGAAGTTAGCGCTATGCATGGGTTTTGGCAAACAACAAGCTTAATCATACAAACCGCAAAGACCATACTTATTGCCGTTGTTTTCCTGTTCAGTATTCCTGAACGGCAAGCTTCTGCCGCCTGGTTTGAAGCGAAAGGTCAGGCTGTTGTATTTGACGGTAACAAGCAGGATGCGTTAAACGCAGCCACCAAAGACGCCATCAAACACGCCATGCTTTTTGCTGGCGCATCGATACACAGCGTCCAAACGCTAACGAATGGATTGCTGTCGAGCGAACAACTTGAAATCACGGCAAGTGGCGAAGTCAATCAACTGGAACTCGTTTCTGAAACTTGGTCAGGCGATGTTGTCACAGTAATGATTAGAGCCAATATCCTTCCGCAGCAACAAACTTGCTCATCGGCAGATTTTAGCAAATCTATAGTTAGTACTCACTTCCCCATAAACAAAAGAAATCAAGCTACAGATGGGAGAATACACAACTTGGGTAATGCCATACCAGAACGATTGAAAACGATTATGATGGCAGATCCTAACCAAGCGATTATCGATCATGTTGCCAATTACACTGCGAATTGGACAGACTCAAATATTGACCAACAGGCGCCAGAGTTTGCGAGACAAGAACATACCCAGTTTGTTTTGTCAGGGCAAATTAAAGATATTAGCGTTGAGCGTCAGCGCCCTGGCTCACTAGCATTTTGGAAAAGTGCCACGGCCACGCGCTATTTTGAAATGGACATTAAACTTCTGGATGGCATCACGGGTGCAATTTTATTAAATCAAAACTATCATTTTGCGGCACCTTGGAAATTTGATAGGTTCACCTCAGTTGACGTGTTCAGTCAGTCGTTCTGGAACAGTGAATACGGCATTCAGCTAGAAGATACACTTAAACAGATTGCCACTGATTTGGATATGACACTCATATGTCAGCCAGCGACTGGCAGAGTCTTGAATGTAGTAAACAATCAACTCACCGTCTCCATAGGTCAAGCAAACGGCCTAAAAGTAGGCGACAAACTCTCGCTCTATCAAGTCAGCGAATACACTGACACCTATGGCAAATCTCATTTGAAATACAATATCCACCCGGAAGCAGTTATCGTGGTGTCTAGCTATGTAGACAATGCGATTCTTGAGCCAGCGGACGGTAGTTTACTGTCCAATATTCAACCAAACGACTTCGTTGCGGTTCGTTAAGTCTTTTGTTTGTGCTTTGTCTGGTTATAATGAAAGAAGTGAGCGGTCCCCATAGTTTAACTGGATAAAACAAGAGCCTCCTAAGCTTTAGATCTGCGTTCGAGTCGCGGTGGGGACGCCATGCATTCTACCCTCTTGTTACTTTAATGGTAACTTTTGCTTCTTGGAGGATATATGTACGAAGACTCAGATGAACTCCAATCCTTCTTATCCGAGATGGGTGATGTCAAACCGCTAAAAAATGATAAAGCCGAATTGCGCGATGCCCAGATGAGTATCAGGGAAAAGCTCAAACGCGGTATTGTGGAAGATAAAACCGAATCGTTAAATCCCTTGAGCATGGAAGGCGTTGTTCCCATTGACCCCGAGGATTACCTGACTTACCAACAACCGGGTATTCAAGACGGCGTGTTCAAGAACCTAAGGTTAGGAAAGTACCCAATAGAACACAAAATTAGTGTCGCAGCTATGCCGCTTGAAGAATCAAGAGAGACACTATTTAGAAGCTTGTTAAAGTGCCATGAGAAAGGCATGAGAGCGGTAGTTATTAACCATGGCAAAGGCGCCAACAGTAAGCCCTTTCCTGGCTTGAAGAAAAGCTACGTCAAACACTGGCTTGATGAACTAGATTTGGTGATTGCTTACCACACAGCGCAACCACATCACGGTGGTACAGGTGCGACTTATGTTTTGCTGAAGAAACACCCTCAACAAAAACAAATCAATAGAGAACTCAATCGGAAGCGGTAATATATTTTTAGTGGGAATGAAGCGAGATGCTTTCCACAGGCATTGGCGTCGATTTAGCAGAGGTACTGAATACTGCGGTTAACAACATTAACACAACAGCTACAGCAACACCTGTTAACCCAAACCCCTTTGATGAACGATTCATTTTTCGTCTCTTATTATAACTTGTATGCGTATCTTTAACGCTTGACTGCTAACTATCCGTAAAACTGTAACGATTCCATTCGCAACTTACTGTAAAACAGAAAAAAACCGTTGACAAGGTGTCGATGACAAAAATTTGACACCTTGTCAAAAATTGCTTTTTTCCGATTAGCCGATGAACAACCTCGCATTTCTAAACATGCGCATCCATGGGCCGTCTTCCTGCCATTCGTCCGCTCTCCACGAGTTTGCGACAGCACGGAATACTCGCTCAGGGTGTGGCATCATAATTGTCGCCCTACCATCGGTTGATGTTAACCCAGTAATCCCCTCTGGCGAGCCATTGGGGTTCGCAGGATATCGCGTAGTAACCTGGCCATAGTTGTCTACATAGCGCAGAGCCACTTTCGCAGAGTTGTTCAGGGCCACAATATCACTCGGTTGAGCGAATTCAGCTTGCCCCTCGCCATGCGATACCGCAATAGGCATTCTTGAACCGGCCATACCGTTAAGCAAAACTGATGCCGATTCTTGAACTTCTACCATTGCGACTCGAGCTTCAAAACGCTCAGACTGGTTCGTAACAAAATGGGCCCAATGTTCTGTACCTGGGATCAAAGACTTGAGGTTAGACAACATTTGGCAGCCATTACAGACTCCCAGACTGAAGGTATCTTGCCTGTTGAAGAAGGCGCTAAACTCGTCACTTGCTTTACTGTTGAATAAAATTGACTTAGCCCAACCTTCGCCAGCGCCCAATACGTCACCATAGGAGAACCCACCACACGCTGCTAGACCTTTGAATTGGTCAAAAGAGACTTGCCCGCTTAGCACATCACTCATATGTACATCGACGGCATCGAATCCCGCGCGATCAAATGCTGCTGCCATTTCAACGTGAGAGTTAACCCCCTGCTCTCTCAAGATTGCCACCTTGGGGCGAACACCTGTAGCGATATATGGTGCAGCGATATCTTCATTGATATCGTAGCTCAGTGCACTGTGTAAGCCAGGGTCATTGGCGTCTTTTTTCGCTTCAAATTCTTGCTCAGCACAGGTTGGGTTATCACGTAGTCGCTGCATATGCAGCGTTGTCTCTGCCCAGATTGAGCGGTAGTGTACTCGCGTATTCTCAAGTACGGTTTCACCATTGACGTTAAAGCGAATACTGTCATCGCTATTGAGCGCACCAATTACTGTTGAGCAAGATGCCAGACCTTGCTCTGCCAGCACGTTATTTACTGAGTCAAGATTATCATTCGCCACTTGAATCACGGCTCCCAACTCTTCATTAAACAGAATGTCTAATGTCGAACCAGACAAACTAGACAGATCGATGTCGATCCCCGTTTTGCCTGCAAAAGCCATTTCAACTAATGTCGAGAACAAACCGCCGTCAGAACGGTCGTGATACGCCAACAGCTTGTCATCTTCAATGAGGCTTTGTATCGCATTGTAAAAGCCCAGTAATAGTTGAGCTGAGTCAACATCGGCAGGCTTATCACCAAGTTGTTGGTATACCTGAGCTAGACACGTGCCGCCCATGCGATTTTTACCCTGGCCCAAGTCAATCAAAATGAGTGAAGACTCACTCGATTTCAACTCTGGCGTCAGCGTTTTACGAATGTCCTTAACTGCACCAAACGCAGAAATGACCAATGAAAGAGGCGCTGTTACAGCCTTATCTTTACCATTGTCGTTCCAGGCCGTTTTCATCGACATTGAGTCTTTACCGACTGGAATCGTCAGGCCTAGTTCAGGGCAGAGTTCCTCACCAACGGCCTTCACTGCCTCATACAGACCCGCATCTTCACCAGGGTGACCTGCCGCTGCCATCCAGTTAGCAGAAAGCTTAATACGCTTGATATCTCCAACAAAAGCAGGAGCAATGTTCGTAATCGCCTCTCCCACAGCCAGTCTTGCTGAGGCACCGTGAGAAAGCAGTGCAACTGGCGTTCTTTCGCCCATTGACATGGCTTCACCGTAGTAGCTATCAAAACTGCTTGCGGTAACAGCAACGTCTGCGACCGGGACTTGCCAAGGACCGACCATTTGGTCGCGGCTGACCATGCCCGTTACAGAACGGTCACCAATAGTGATCAGGAATGTTTTTTCTGCGACAGTTGGCAAGCGGAGAATTCTTTCAGCCGCATCGCTGAGGGTGACACCACTTAAATCAAGGGCAGCAGACTCAAACGTTTTTGACTCGACGTCACGATGCATTTTGGGTGTTTTGCCAAGCAATACATCGAGCGGCATGTCGATTGGCTGATTGTCAAACTGCGCATCATTAAGGGTTAAGTGCTCCTCTTCTGTCGCTTCACCGACAACCGCAAATGGCGCGCGTTCACGTTGACAAATTGATTCAAACAGCGCTAAATTTTCTGGAGCCACGGATAACACATAGCGCTCTTGAGATTCATTACACCACAGTTCCAATGGTGTCATGCCAGCCTCGTCTGCTAATACATCACGCAACTCGAACTTACCGCCTCGTCCACCATCACTCACAAGCTCAGGCAAGGCATTTGACAAACCACCCGCGCCCACATCATGGATAAATTGGATCGGGTTGCTTTCCCCCAATTGCCAACACGCATCAATAACTTCCTGACAACGTCGTTCCATTTCTGGGTTGTCGCGTTGCACAGAAGCGAAATCCAAATCTTCGTTCGACTGACCAGATGCCATGGAAGAGGCTGCGCCACCACCAAGGCCGATATTCATAGCCGGTCCACCTAACACAATGAGTTTTGCGCCAACTGTGATTTCACCTTTGGCAATATGATCTTTTCGAATATTGCCCAAACCGCCTGCCAACATAATTGGCTTGTGATAGCCACGTACCTCAGTACCATTGAAGCTGGTTACCTCTTGTTCGTAGGTTCTGAAATACCCCAGTAAGTTTGGACGTCCAAACTCGTTGTTGAACGCGGCACCACCTAATGGGCCCTCAATCATAATATCTAGTGCACTAACAATGCGTTGTGGACGCCCATAATTAAGCTCCCATGGCTGCTCCGCGCCCGGTAAATTCAAGTTAGAAACACTGAATCCCACAAGACCGGCTTTAGGCTTAGAACCTCGACCTGTGGCGCCCTCATCGCGGATTTCACCACCCGACCCTGTTGCGGCTCCAGGGAATGGAGAGATAGCTGTTGGGTGGTTATGGGTCTCTACCTTCATCAAGATATCAATATCTTCTTGATGATAGGTATACTGATGAGACTGAGGCTCAGGGAAGAAACGCCCCGCCGCCCAGCCTTCCATTACCGCGGCATTGTCTTTGTACGCAGAGTGCACATACTCAGAAGAGACCTCGTACGTATTTTTGATCATTTTGAACAAAGACTTAGGCTGACTTTCGCCGTCTATTGTCCAATCGGCATTAAAAATTTTGTGACGGCAATGCTCTGAGTTAGCTTGGGCGAACATGTAGAGTTCAACGTCATTCGGGTTACGACCTAAACGGGTGAAATTGTCATAAAGGTAATCGACTTCATCATCTGCTAGCGCCAGTCCCATTTTGGTGTTGGCTTCGCTAAGGGCTGTTTTTCCCTGTCCCAAAATGTCTACCGAACTGAAGGTCTTGGCTTCAGCATCAACAAACAATACAGAAGCTTGCTCAAGATCAGTGAACACAGACTGAGTCATGCGGTCATGTATCGCTGAGACAATTATGTCACGTTCATCACTTGAAAGATTTTCAGCATCGACATAGAAAGCACAACCACGCTCAATTCGATTGATATTGTTCAATCCACAGTTGTGAGCGATATCAGTTGCTTTTGACGACCAAGGTGAAATAGTTCCTGGCCTTGGACTGACGAAAAACACATCGCCAGCCTGCTCTTGTTGGGAACGTTTGGGTCCATACGTCAGCAGTTTATCGAGCACGTTACGCTCTTCTGCAGATAGAGGTTCGGATACGTCAACCAGATGAATAAACTCTGTAGATAACGCGTTTACTTTTATATTTTGTTCCGAAAGTTTATCGAGTAGTTTTGTTACTTTGAATTCAGAGAGTGCAGGAGCGCCTCGTAGGACCAACATATTACAATTACCTGTGTGTGTGCAGGCTTTTTCAGCGCGCAATCAACACCCGAAAGGAAGACTTCAGGGTATGTGAATTGCCCTACTTTTAAAGCCGATAGGTTGATGATTGTTTCGCCGCGGATTATAGAGGAAAAGAGAGCATATTGATAATTAAATCATCAATTAGCGTGTGGTTTTTTTGAATAAATCTATTATTTTTATTGTCTTGTCGCCGAGATAAGTCAAAATGACCTTATGAGACAGAAAAGTGCTACACATTTCATACCCATCGCGTTGCTGATCATTGCACTGTTCAGCTTGGTCTCCTGCTCGCCTGTACCACCCACAACGCCATTAAAAGCGGTCTACGCAAACGGCGTGCTAAAAGTCGGTACATTATACGGTCGTACCACCTATTTTCACGGCCCGGGAGGGCCTGTAGGTTTTGAGTATGAACTGCTCGATGGCTTCGCTCAATACTTAGGCGTTACCCTCGAAGTGTATCCTTATTACAATATCACCGAATTACATGATCAACTGGCCAAAGGTCATATCGACCTTATCGCCAGTGGACAACCCGTCAGCGAATTCGAATTTGAGCAATTTCACGTCGGCCCAATTTATCAATCTGCCAATCATTTTTTAGTGTTCAAACAGGGCAACGAGATGCCAGACTCATTGGAGTCCCTCGAAGTCCCCGTGACCGTTGTTGCTGGCAGCATGCATGCGAGTTATTTACAACAGCTTCAAGATGCCTCATTACCGGTAAATTGGACCTCGACGGAAGAGCTCGATACTGTCGAATTACTCGAGCACGTGGCAAACGGCGACTTGCCTTATACACTCGCAGATAGCAATACACTGGCGATTCATCGTCGACGTTTCCCGCAATTAAGTATCGCAAAAGCAGTAGTTGAGAATACTCAGGTATCGTGGTTGGTTGGGAAACATCAAGACGATCTACTATTAGCCAGTATGCTTGAATACTTCAGTCGCATTCGCCAAGACGACAGCCTAAGTGTTTTGGAAGAAAAGTACTTTGGCCATATTCGACAATTCGATTATGTCGATACCCGAGCATTTATTGCTGCCGCAGAGGCTGTTCTGCCAACATACCAGCCGTGGTTTGAAGAATATGCTTTGGACATGGATTGGCGTTTACTTGCTGCTATTAGTTATCAAGAGAGTCACTGGAAGCCGAATGCTAGGTCTCACACAGGTGTGAGAGGGATGATGATGCTGACTCAGGGCACGGCAAAAGATATGGGAATTGAGAAACGCACCGACCCTCGTCAGAGTATAAGAGGCGGCGCTAAGTATTTTGCCAGTTTAGAAAGTCGCATCCCGGCGAGAATCCAAGCGCCTGATAGAATCTGGATGGCGCTGGCGGCCTACAACATTGGCTTGGGTCATTTAGAAGACGGCAGAATATTAACTCAACGCGCCGGCGGTAACCCTGATTTATGGATAGACGTAAAACAGTACTTACCACGCTTAACACAGAAAAAGTATTACAAACAAACTCGATATGGCTTTGCCAACGGTGATGTCGCGGTCAAATACGTTGAGAACATTCGACGTTATTACGACACCCTAGTTTGGTTAGATATGCAAGCACCTTCAATTTCTCCTGCTATTTCTTCCTCTGAGGCCCCCTAAGGGAGTGTTGACCTAGCAATGGCGTTAAAAACGCGACCAAGATACCGACTTGTCCGACTAGTCACAATGACAAATCCATCATTGCATCGGTAGAATAACGAGACTGTCGATGGAAAGGACTTGAAAAAGTGTCACATTACCTTCATTTATAGGGGGTAGAGTGTCACACAGTGAGTTCTCCATCACTACAGTGTTGTCAAAAGGAGAGCAACGTGAAAAGAACAAGAATGTTAAATAGAGGTACTACATTGAGAAACAATAATAGGCGCCGCCTAATGCTAAAACGCACGCATCAAAAAGTGCTACAAAGAAGAAAGCAATACCAAAGCTACGACATGTTTACTCAGCTTGCGAAAGCAAACTAGCTTCCAATAATTTCCTTGCCCGTTTCGCTCGCTTTTTCTCTGCCCGCCTGCGTTTGAAAAAATAAGAGATTTTACTTGCACATTCATCGCCAAGTACGCCTTTGGTTATCGATACCGAATGATTTAGTGCGCTGTGGTCGAGAAGCTGCATAACCGAGCCTGCGGCCCCGGTTTTGTAGTCACTGGCACCATACACAACCCGGTTTATTCGGCTGTGGACAATAGCACCCGCACACATTGGGCAAGGCTCCAAGGTAACGTAGAGTGTGGCATTAACGATTCGATAATTTTCGATGCGTTGAGCCGCTTGTCGAATCGCCATCATCTCAGCATGGGCACTAGGGTCGTGCTGAGTAATTGGCAAGTTATACCCTTCGCCAATGACTTTATCACCTGCAACAACGATGGCTCCAACGGGAATTTCACCGCTAAGCTCGGCCTGATGGGCAAGTTTTAAGGCATGCCGCATCCAATATTCGTCTAGTTGGGAAATTTGATCACTCATTCGTTAATTTTACTATTTTTTTGTTTTCTCTCGATAGGGAAATACACTGCTACTATTGATATCAAAGCTAACTATCTGTAAATAATAAATAAAATTTTTTGGCAAGAGTATTGCTTAGTCATAGTATATTCATGACTTTTGTCACTATATTCGGCATAAGCATTAAGTTAGTATATTATTTAAGCACAAAGCAATGAGGGAATAATTATGAACACGACGGCTATCGCAATCGTAGCAATTGTGACTTGGGGCATAGTCTCAATTGTCAAAATGAGTAAGAAAACGGCTGCGCCGAAATTCAATGCTGATATCAATGAAGAAACAGCGGCGGAAATTGCCAGACTAAAAGAGAGAATTGAAACGTTAGAAAAGATTGTGACAGACGAGAGTTACGACTTAAAGAAGCAATTTAAAGATCTTGAGAGCGGTCGCGTCGCCTAACACAATTCGGACGCAGACAGGCTGATCGCAACCTGTCTGCCCGCTAGTCGCCCTCGAGTAAAAAGCGCTCGGCGCGCTCTACTCGTCTGGGTTTACCTGAGATAACTAGTACATCTCCCGCTACAAGCTCGAGCAACGCTTCTGGGCTCTCAATTTCTTTACCTTCTCGGCGCAGCCCTTTTATGGATACGCGCATTCTCGAAAGATTGAGTTCTTCCAACGTTTTGCCGATGCCATAAGCGGTATTGTTGACCATTACGGCATGCATGAATTCAAGTTTGTCCTCAGTGTTATACGTGATTTCAGTTGTCTCACCAGGATAGAAGCCGTGCATGTGGTCATATCGACCGCGCCGTTCTGCCCGTATTCGCTTGAGTATCCTTGACATAGGGACTCCAGCGTAATGAAGTACTTGCGACACCAACATAAGGCTACCTTCTTGCTGCTCCGGCACAACTTGCGTCGCGCCTACTTCATACAACTTATCCAGTTCGTAGTCTTTTTTCGTTCTCACCATAGTGCCAACTTCAGGCGCAAGACGCTGTACCGCATCAATCACCTGTACGGCTTTGTCAGGTTGATCAAATGAGATCAAGACCAATTTTGCTGACGCTATACCTGCGCCGTGTAAAATATCCTTCTGCGTCGCATCACCAAAGATTAGGGGTTCTCCGGCATTCCGGCTTTCTTGCACGCGAATGGGATCAATATCAATCGCGACAAATGGGATTCGTTCTATTTTCAACATCCGTGCAACAGATTGCCCAACGCGGCCAAATCCACAAATCACAACATGCCCCGACAAATCACCGGTATCAACAACCGTTGCCGACATCTCGATCCCTTTGCGGTTCATCACTCGTTGAGCCAAGGATAAACTGCGGTCTATCAACAGAGGGGTGACTGCCATACTGATAATACCCATGCTCACCAAAATAGAAGATTGGGTAGACGTAATGACGTCATGGCTTGTCGCCATCGATGCCATAACAAAGCTAAACTCGCCAATTTGACAGAGCTTAACACCGGCTGACCAAGCATCGACGCCATTGTCGTGAAACAACCTAGCCGACAACCTGACCAGCACCACTTTAACCAGCATGAGTAGCGCTACACCCGGCAGTATCACATAGCCATAATGAAACAGTACCGATAGGTCTAGCTGCATACCCACTGTGATAAAAAACAGCCCCATTAAAATATCGCGGAATGGCCGAATGTCAGCTTCCAATTGGTATTTGTACTGACTTTCGCCCAGCATCATTCCAGCGAGAAATGCTCCTAAGGCCATAGACAACCCGAAGGAATAAGTCAGCCCTGCGGCGAGTAATGCCACAAGTATTGTTGTTAAAACAAATACTTCGTCGGTGCGAGTGCGCGCAACCTCTCTAAAAACCCAAGGAAGTAGCCATTTACCAGCAGACAATAAGATGGCAACAACGAGAATGCCTTTGAGCAATGCGAGTCCCAATACGAAGGCCAAGCTCGTCTCGGTATCCGCGGTGAGTAAAGGGATCACAATGAGAAAAGGGACGACGGCAATATCCTGAAACAACAACACACTGATCGCGAGTTGCGTGCGCTGGTTGTTGAGTATCCCCATTTCCGTGACTTGTTTGATAACAATGGCAGTAGAGCTCAGTGCAATCATACCGCCAATAATCACCGCAGCTTGCAGTCCAACGCCAAACCAATAAGCAATAGCACTGAAGACAATTGTGGTCAGTAACATCTGGCTAAGACCAACGCCGAACACGAGATTCCGCATTGCCATAAGCTTTGGCAAAGAAAATTCCAGGCCAAGGGAAAAGAGTAAAAAGACAATGCCAATCTCGGCGAGTAAATGCATATCCTGAGGATTAGCATAGAGTGACGTGACACTTGGACCAACGATCACGCCAGCTATGAGGTACGCTAATACGGCAGGTAAATGCAAACGCTTGAATAGCGAAATGCAAAAAACTGCCGTTATCATCAATAAAATAATTTTAATGAATCCGCTGTCTACCAAGTAACGCTCCAATAAATCACTGAAAAATAGACACTTCCTTAAAAACCCATACGAATACACGCCTTAGGCATGTTTTTTGCTCGATACAAAATAGCTTAAAGTGCTGCGCAACTCTGCCGATAAAATAGTCAGAGATTTGGCGGAGCGCCGTTTTAGACCATGTATCAGTAACAAGGGGCCGATTTTGGACTTCTCTACTACTATCTACGATAGCACAGCGCAAGACAACTATTTTACGTCGTCGTATTCGAGTGCGCCGCTAACTGCTGAACAGTCGAACCTGTTTCTTAACCAGTTACTCTCCACCATGGATATCGATGTATTGGGTAACCTATACGCAAGGCAGCTCAGAACACTTGTACCGGTGAATTATGTGGATGTAAGGCTATTCGATCGCGTTAGACATTACGCCCCTCATAAATCCGTCAGTTTAGCGTCGTTATCCATGCCGGTAATCGACCGAACAGGGACAGAGCATATTGTCTCTTATGGCTTTCCCAAACCAGCAACTCATGCGCAAAAAGTGATGCTCAGAGAGCTTCACAAGTTGTTTAGTATGCCGTTGATCAACGCGATAGAGTTCGAGCGTATGAAGCTTCTGGCAACAAAAGATAGTTTGACAGGGCTTGGTAACCGAAACGGTTTCAATGAAACATTTGCACGGATGATAAGCCGAGCGCAGCGATATCAAAGAAACTTTGGATTACTTGTCATAGACCTAGATAACTTCAAACAAGTGAATGATACTTTGGGTCATCAAGAGGGAGACAAAGTACTCGTCGAAATGTCCCAACTTATCCAAACGGCGCTCAGAGGCGACGATGAGGCTTTCCGATTTGGTGGTGACGAGTTCTGTTGTATTTTGGACTGTGTCCAGCCCAATGCTTTGCAAATTGTGGCCAACCGCCTCCAGCGCAATGTTGCACTTTCTTCGCTGTTATCATCAAAGGGCGTGTCTTGTAGTATCGGTGGCGCGGCATATACCACAAACGAATCAGCAGATGCTTTATTCGGTCGAGCGGACAAAGCCCTGTATCAAGTCAAACACAACGGTAAAAACGCATACTTAGCTGCGTAATAATAGTTTGTTGTTCACGTCAAGGCGGCAATCAGTTGCCGTCTTGCCAATATAACTGCCACGCCACTCTATTTGGCACATTTTCAAACGCCTGTATCCTATCTGGTAAGGCAATTGCGAAAGCCTCATTGGCACTGGAAAGCAGGTAGCAGTTTGGCCTTTGCCACGGGGGCACGTTCCATACTTGAAACCATTGCTTTAGCGGTTTCGAAAACGCAGAGCCATTGGGTTTTACCTTCACTGATAACGGCACCTGACTCAAGTTCACGTCCGTGCCGCTGATTTTCAATGTGTAGCCAAAAGCTGGCAAAAACCATTGATTAGTCTCGAGTTCAATCGCAGTCTGCGTTTTAAAAGCTGAGGCTTCAGCGGCATAAAGTTGTTGCTGAAAACGGCGAACTTGCCAGTTGTTGAACTGTACTATAGGTTGGCTATCTTGCCGTGCGGTAATCATCGCCACAACTTCTCTCAATTGCGCTTCACTGGGTAGAGGTGCGCCACATTGACTTAACCACGAACGCAAAATTTGCTTTTGCCATAATTGAGAATGTTCAGCCAACCCTGTTATAGACAACTGTGAACTGTCTGATGTCAAAACCGCTAACTTTTCTTGCGTGACTTCTTCCAATAGCACACTGTGCTCAGCACACAAATCTGCACTTCTACTTACCGTTCTGCCAAAAGCAGGCCATCGCGCGTTGAGGAGTGGCGTTACTTCATGTCTTAAGAAATTTCTATCAAAGGTAGCATCAAAATTGGATTCATCTTCAACCCAATTCAAGTTGTTACACTTAGCATAAGTTTCAATGGTATTGCGGGGCGTTGGCAACATAGGCCTAACGACCGCGACTTCTTGTCGATAGCTCAGTAGCTGCATAGCCTTCAATCCATTTGGCCCAGCCCCTCTTTTTAACTGAAGCAAGAAAGTTTCTACTTGATCGTCCTGATGCTGGCCAACAAACAACGCCCCCTTGTGCTGACGGCAATAATCCATCAAAACGCCATACCTTGCCTCTCGAGCCAACGCTTCGATGCTTTGCCCCGAACCTTGCTCAAGTGATACCCGATAGCACTTGAATGGAATGTTTAGTTCTCTAGCTAGCGATTCACATTGGCTTGCCCACTCATCTGCATTGGCGCTCAGACCGTGATGCACGTGTACTGCATGGATTGGCGGTAAGATGTCTTGAAGCGCATATAACGCATGTAAAAGAACGCAAGAGTCCATGCCACCGCTGAATGCGACAACGCAGGCATCAAATTGAGATATTTGAGGGGCAATTGATACAAGCTGTTCGCGTATTGCATCAATCAACAATGTAGAGGGGGAAAGCTCGCTAGTCATTACATCATGATAACGCTAGCGAGCAGATTTTCATACCGATTAGCAATAACCAAACGACATCAAACGCTCATAGCGCTCTGCCATTAATGTTTCAACAGGCAGAGACTTTAACTGCGCAAGTTGCTGCTTAATTGTTGCTTTTAGATTAGCGGCCATACCATCGTGGTCACGGTGAGCTCCGCCTAAAGGTTCTTCAACAATAGTGTTAATCAACCCAAGGTTTTTAATTTGTCCCGCAGAGACGCCCATCGCTTCTGCTGCCAATGGTGCCTTTTCTGCGCTTTTCCAAAGAATGGATGCGCACCCTTCCGGAGAAATCACGGAATAAGTGCTGTATTGCAACATGTTGACGCGATCACCAACACCTATCGCTAACGCGCCACCCGATCCACCTTCACCGATTACCGTACAAACAACAGGGACTTTGAGTTCAGCCATTTCTTTCAAGTTACGCGCAATCGCTTCACTTTGCCCGCGCTCTTCAGCACCAACGCCTGGGTAGGCTCCCGGCGTGTCGATCAGTGTCACCACAGGTAGATTAAAACGCTCAGCCATTTTCATCAAACGCAACGCTTTGCGATAACCTTCAGGCTTTGGCATACCAAAATTACGTTTAATTTTCTCATGAGTGTCACGGCCTTTTTGATGACCGATAAGCATGATGGGTTGATCGTCAATTTTCGCAAGTCCGCCAACAATAGCTTTATCATCGGCATAAGCGCGGTCACCCGCCAATTCATCAAACTCGTCAAAAATGCGGCTAACATAGTCAAGCGTATAAGGGCGCATAGGATGACGCGCGATTTGCGATACTTGCCATGCGCCTAAGTCAGAAAAAATCTTCTTTGTAAGCTCGGCACTTTTGCTTCTTAAACGGGTGATTTCTTCTTCGATGCTAACATCGAATTCTCCACCCTGATTAACCAACCTCAGCTCTTCGATTTTCGCTTCTAGTTCGGCAATAGGTTGTTCAAAGTCCAAATACTGTGTATTCATTTCTTGTCCTATCTGTACTGCTACAGTCCAGTCCTAGTGAAAACAGAGAGTGACACTCTGCTCACCCAAATTTTGTTTTAATTCATGCAAAAGCTGATCTTGTGGTGTCACATACCATTTTGCCCCACAGGTCAAAATGGCTTCAGCATCTGGATGCACAACATGAAGTTGAACTGGACAACTTCCCCCCGTAAAGGGTTGCATAATTGTCTGTAATGATGCGATCGTCTTATCCGTAAAGGCTGTCGTATCCAAATTTAGTGCAAGCGCTTTTGCATTTTTTTCTCTTGCTTGCACGATATCCATCACATCTCGGGCGGTGATTGTATTGCCGCCAGAGAAATCATCAAAGCTGACCTGTCCCTTTATAAGTAAAATTCTGTCAGTTTCCAAGACACTTTCGAACTCTTCATATAGATCTGGGAAAAATCTTACATCCATTCTTGCGCTTTTATCGTCCAATGTGACAATTGCCCAACGACGGCCTTTTTTATTGGTCATGACTCTGACTCCCAATACCAAGCCAGCCGCAGTAGCCATAACATCCTTACCGGTCGGTTTTAAATCGACCAACCTACCATCAGAGTAATGCCTGAGCTCACTGGCATATTGATTGATGGGGTGACCTGTAAGGTATAGCCCTAACGTATCTTTCTCACCGTCGAGCCATACTTTCTCTGGCCACAGAGGCACATCGGCAAAAGCCTGCTCTACCGCTTCTGGTTCAGTGGTAAGAAGCCCAAACATATCTGATTGGCCAAACGACTCAGCTTTTGCGTGTTGATCTGCGGCGGCGATGGCTTCTGGCAATGACGCCATTATAGCGGCACGATGAGGTCCTAAGTTATCCATCGCACCTGACAGTACCAATTTTTCCAGCACTCGCTTATTAACTCGCTTGATATCCACTTTCGCGCAAAAATCGAATAAATCGGTAAATGCGCCTTGGCTTTCCCGCGCTTCAATAATGGCTTCAATCGGCCCTTCACCTACGCCTTTGATCGCGCCGATACCATAGACGATTCGCCCCTCACTATCGACCGTGAATTTATACTTTCCGGTATTGAGGTCCGGTGGCAAGATTTCAATGCCCATTCGATTACATTCATCGACTAAGGTCACTATCTTGTCGGTATTATCCATATCCGCGGACATAACCGCCGCCATAAACTCAGCAGGATAATGGACTTTCAACCACAAGGTTTGATATGAGACTAATGCATAGGCAGCTGAGTGTGATTTGTTAAAACCATAGCCGGCAAACTTCTCTACCAAATCGAAGATTTTCATTGCCAAATCAGGGTCGATATTATTGCCTTTAGACCCCTCCTCAAACACAGCTCGCTGCTTGGCCATTTCCTCTGGTTTCTTCTTACCCATGGCACGACGAAGCAAATCCGCTCCACCTAGCGAGTAGCCCGCCATTTCTTGCGCGATTTGCATGACCTGCTCTTGGTACAAAATAATCCCATAGGTCGGCTCAAGAATTTCTTTGAGGCATTCATGCTGATAATCAGCGTCGGGATAAGAGATATCCTCTCTACCGTGCTTGCGGTCAATAAAGTTGTCAACCATCCCCGATTGCAAAGGTCCAGGGCGGAAAAGGGCTACAAGTGCGATAATGTCCTCAAAACAGTCAGGCTTGAGGCGCTTGATCAATTCCTTCATACCGCGAGATTCGAGCTGGAATACCGCGGTAGTCTCTGCAGCTTGTAATGAGCGGAAGCTGGCTTTGTCTTCCAGTGGAATCGCACTGATATCCACATTGACGCCGCGCCCTTCGGCAATCATATCGATAGCCCATTGAATGATGGTCAGCGTTCGAAGCCCCAGGAAGTCAAACTTTACAAGCCCGGCAGTCTCAACATCGTTTTTATCGAACTGTGTAACCGGGTTGTTGCCTTCATCGTCCGTGTAAAGCGGAGAAAAATCGGTAATGGTTGTCGGTGCGATTACCACACCACCAGCGTGCTTACCCGCGTTACGAGTCACGCCCTCCAATACTCGCGCCATATCGATGAGGTCTTTGACTTCCTCGTCTTGATCATAGAGCTCTGGCAATCTTGGCTCAACATCAAACGCCTTAGCCAAGGTCATGCCGGGATCAGGTGGAATTAACTTAGATATGCGGTCGACAAACCCGTATGGATGCCCCAATACGCGACCGACGTCTCTCACTACGGCTTTTGCCGCCATCGTACCAAACGTAATAATCTGTGATACGGCCTGACGACCATACAACTCAGCAACGTGGTCAATGACCTCATCTCGACGGTCCATACAAAAGTCGACGTCGAAATCAGGCATAGAAACCCGCTCTGGGTTCAAGAAACGTTCGAATAGTAAATCAAATTCAAGTGGGTCAAGATCGGTAATTTTGAGCGCGTATGCAACGAGTGACCCCGCACCAGAGCCACGGCCTGGGCCAACGGGAATACCGTTATCTTTACTCCATTGGATAAATTCCATAACGATAAGGAAGTATCCGGGGAACCCCATTTGGTTGATTACCTGAAGCTCTACCTCAAGGCGTTCGTCATATTCCGGTCGCTTTTCAGCACGAACCGCTTCATCGGGGAATAAAAAGGCAAGACGCTCTTCAAGCCCCTCTTCAGAGACTTTGACAAGAAAATCTTCAGTCGTCATGCCACCCGTTGGGAATTGGGGAAGAAAGTACTCTCCTAACCTGACGGTGACATTGCATCGCTTGGCAATTTCAACGGTATTAGCAATGGCTTCTGGTATATCACTAAACAGCTCAGCCATCTCGTCGGCGGACCTTAAATATTGCTGCTCAGAATAACGTTTCGGTCTCCGGGAATCATCAAGCGTATAGCCATCGTGAATACACACGCGGATTTCGTGTGGCTCGAACCCTTCTTTATTGTTGAAGCAAACTTCATTGGTCGCGACAACAGGCAAACCTCTCTCTTCGGCCAATGCTACCGCGCGATGAATATAATCTTCCTCACCAGCTCGACCCGTTCTGGTGAGTTCTAAATAGAAGTTGTCGGCGAAATGCGTCAAATAGAAATTGAGAGCGTTTTCAGTGATCAGAGCATTGTTTTTACTCAAACCAATACCGACATCACCGTGTAGACCACCACTGAGAATAATCACGCCCTCGGCGTGTTCCACCAACCAAGCCTGATCGATCACCGGCCGATGTGAAACGAAACCACGTAGGAACGCCTTGGAAATGAGTAGGGTGATATTTTTATAGCCTTCGTTGTTCGACGCAAGTAAGGTCAGACGGAACGGCTCTTCGTTGATATCTTCACTTTGCACCCAAAAGTCGGTGCCAATTATTGGTTTGATACCTCGAGAGTGGCTCTCAGAATAAAACTTTACCAGACCACACATGTTCATCTGGTCGGTAATCGCCACAGCAGGCATATTAAGATCGACAATTTTGTCGAGAATGGGCTTGACCTTGTTTAGGCCGTCCATCATTGAAAAGTCGCTGTGAACACGTAAGTGAATAAACGACGCAGACATAGGCAGTACTACCTTTTTGCTTGTTCTGCCAATATGGCTTGTACGGGTTTAAAACTAGTACGATAACATGTAATCACGCCATGTTCAGCAAGGGCTTCAAAGTGAGCCTTAGTTGGATAGCCTTTATGCTTGGCGAAACCGTATTGAGGGTATATAGCGTCGAGCTCAACCATGTCCTGATCTCGCGCAACTTTTGCAATAATCGATGCTGCAGATATTTCGGCGTGTTTACTATCGCCCTTCACAACCGCTTCACTTGGGTAATCCCAAGGCGGTAACCTATTGCCATCGACGTACACAAAGTCAGGACATACCGATAAGCCTTCCACGGCGCGTTTCATGGCAAGCATAGTGGCATGCAAAATGTTAATATCATCTATCTCAGATGGCGTTGCTCTGCCGATAGCCCAAGCAAGGGCCTTTTCTCTAATTTCTTTATCGAGTAGATTGCGTTTTTTTTCTGATAATTTCTTTGAATCAGCCAAACCTTCAATGGGTTTATTCGGGTCAAGAATCACTGCGGCGGTTACTACATCTCCGACTAATGGCCCTCTACCGACTTCATCAACGCCGGCAATCAATTTAACCATCGATTAGCTCCAATACTGCATCGGCTGATTGTTTATCGGCACCGCGCATTAACGATTTGTGAATTGCGTAAAAAGTATCAACCATGTCTTTATTATCACCTTCAAACATGGGTAGTAAATGGGACGCTAGGTTCTCGGGATTCACGTCTTCTTGTAACAATTCAGGTATGAGAAGTTTATCCGACAATAAATTGGGCAACGCAAAGAACTTCGCTTTATAAAGTCGCTGCATCATCTTATAGGTCAATGCGCTCATCTTGTAAGCGGCAACCATAGGACGCTTACATAACATCGCCTCAAGGGTCGCGGTTCCCGACGCTAACAAGACAACGTCACTGGCAATCATGACATCTCTAGCCCCACCCAAGGTAACAATAACACTATTGTCGTTTACGAATTCTTGGGCATTGTCTTTGATGTAGCTTTGAATACTCTCCAATCGCTTCTGATTCGCCGCAGGAATGACAAAAAGACACTGAGGCATCGTTGCCTGCATCGTTTTGATTGTCTCAACGAAAACTGGCAACAAACGATTCAGCTCCCCTTGTCTGCTACCTGGTAGCACCGCCAAAATGGGTTTGTCTTGTGGCAAATCGAGCTTCTGTCTCGCTTCACTCCGGTTCGGCTCGAGCGGGACAGCTTCGGCTAAGGTATGCCCTACAAAGCGATAGGGGACTTGGTATTTATCGTAAACTTGGTGTTCAAAAGGAAACAATCCCAAGACTAAATTGGTGGCGGCTGCAATTTTGTGAATGCGCTTTTCGCGCCACGCCCAAACTGTTGGACTCACGTAATGCACGGTTTTTATACCATGCGCTTTGAGCGATTTTTCTACGCGCAAATTAAAATCAGGCGCATCAACACCAATGTAAACATCGGGCCGATTATCCAGAAGATGGCGAATGAGTTTTTTCTTGAGGGCAAATATCTGAGGCAATCGAGATAACACTTCGACAAGCCCCATGACAGAGAGGGTTTCCATGTCAAATAGGCTATGACATCCCGCCGCCTGCATGTTATCTCCGCCAATGCCTTCGATAATGGCATCAGGATGGCGGCGCTTCAATTCTCTTATCATGCCAGCTGCTAGCACGTCGCCAGAAGGTTCTCCAGCGACAACAGCGATTCGAAGTGGTTTAGCAGTCATCAATCAGCGAATAATGCCACGGTCAGAATCGGCAATAAAGTTCACCATTTCTGCTACTTCCGGGAAGGTACTAGCAGGCTCTTTCAATTCAGCTAACGCTTCTTCGATAGTCAGGCCTGCACGATAAATCTTGCGATACGCTCTTTTAATCGCCATAACAGCATCTTTTGAAAAGCCGCGTCTCTTGAGACCTTCGGAATTGATGCCTTGTGGAATATGTTTAGTACCAGACACCATGACGTAGGTGGGCACATCACGAAGTACAATACCACCGCCGCCAACAAACGCGTGGGCACCAATTTTACAAAACTGATGAACAGCAACACCACCACCAAGAATAGTATGGTCGCCAACATGAACGTGGCCAGCTAACATCACATTGTTGGCAATGACCATATGGCTACCCAACACACAATCATGTGCAATATGAGCGTTCACCATAAATAAGTTATCTGAACCTATTTTGGTCAAGCTTTTATCTTGTGTTGTGCCGCGGTGAACCGTAACGGATTCTCGGAAAATGTTGTTGTCGCCAATGATCAACTCGGTAGGTTCACCAGCGTATTTTTTGTCTTGGCAATCCTCTCCAATAGAAGTGAACTGGTAAAAATGATTGCCAGAGCCAATTTTTGATGGCCCCTTTATTACAACATGGGATTCTAAAACGCAGTTGTCGCCAAGGACGACATCATCGCCAACAATACAAAAAGGGCCGACCGTAACATTTTCACCAATTTTTGCGTTAGGTGAAATGACGGCAGTTGAATGGATCACGTTATGCTATCTCTCTCATTGCACACATAAATTCGGCACTACAGACTTCTTCACCGTCTACACTGCCAGTTCCTTTGAACTTCCATATTCCACGTCGCTCTTTGACCAAAGCCACGTCAAACTCTAATCGGTCGCCAGGGACTACTGGACGCTTAAACCGCGCATTATCTATTCCTGCATACAAGTATAGCTTGTCATTTTTACCTTGGGTTTTAAAACCGAGTACACCTGCAGCTTGCGCCATCGCCTCGAGGATCAACACACCAGGGAAAATCGGACGTCCCGGGAAATGACCGGTAAAACAAGGCTCATTTACCGTAATGTTCTTATAAGCCTTTATCGATACACCAGCTTCAAAATCTGTTACTCGATCAATTAATAGAAATGGGTATCTATGTGGAAGTAAATCGAGTATTTCCTGAATATCGATAGTATTTAATGAATTGGCCAACTGTCTCTCCTATGCCACAACTTATTTTGCATACCCGCTATAGGTGGGGTGAAAATAAGCTTGCCGTAAATCTAACAAAAACGGCGGCAACCATACGCGTATAACACTAAAAAACAAATCAGACCAACAGGTATACACCGTGTTGGTCTGATGTTGATCTTAACCCTAAGCGTATCAAATTGAAATAAAATCTGATACTTGTAAATGCTTTAGTTAATTTTTGAAACGGTTTCTAGAACTTGCTGAGACAAGTCGTGATCCGCTTTAGCGAAAGACACAGAACCTGCGCTTAGTACCATGTCATAGCCTTCTTTTTCCGCTACCGCGTCAATCGCTTGCTTGATTAGGCCCAAAAGCTTGTTGCGCTCTTCGTTTGTACGACGTTGGATGTTTTGTTGCAAAGGCTGGCCTTTCTGAGCCAATTGATCGCGAACATCGATGATTTTCTTTTGAATGTCTTCTTTCTCAGATTCACTCATAGTCGCTGCATCACGTTGTAGACGCTCAGCATAGAAACGACCATCTTCTTGAAGCTTGTTGATTTCTTGAATCTGATCTTTGAACTCTGCTTCGATAACAGCTTGGATTTCAGCTGCTTGAGGCATAGATTGGAAGATGCCTTGTACATCTACTACACCGATTTTCTGTTCAGCTAGAGCAGGTGTACTGATTAATGCACTACCCAATAATGCGGCTGCAGCCATTGATTTTGCCAAGTTTTTCAAAAGGAACTCCTTTATCTTTGTTTGTCTGGTCTGTCGCCAGCTTTAAATTAAAATGTTTGACCGATATTGAAAGTGAAGAAACGTGCATCATCACCTTCTCGCTCTTGAATCGCTCGAGAGAAACTAAATACCATTGGCCCCATCGGCGATATCCATTGTACGGATAAACCTGCCGAACTGCGATATTGTTTCCAATCTGAGTAGTCTGCTAACGGTGGAGAGTTAGCGATTACCTCCAAATCTCGGTAGCTATCATAATCGAATTCTGTGTCCCATACATTACCAATATCGAAAAACAAGCTGGTACGTACGCTATTATCAAATTCTTCATCAACAAACGGCGTAGGAACAATAAGTTCTACCCCACCAAGTACCATGGCGTTACCACCCAAGCTTCGTTGAGAGAGTGCCAACACGTCATTCGATGGATCTTGTGGAATAACACTGCCATCCGGGCCAACAATCGCACCTTGGCTCAGGCGCTGAACCCCGCGAGGACCAACGGTGTTATTCTCAAAACCACGCAATGTATCACTACCACCCGCCGTAAAGTTCTCGGTAAATGGAAGAATCTGCTCAATCCCATTCTTGTCACCATATCCATTTCCGTAACCTGCTCTAAAGCGAGCCAAGAATGACCAACGCTGGTTGCGCGACAACGGGAAATAGAAGCGCGAGTCTAGAATCGTTTTGAAGTAGTTTACATCAGAGTTTGGCGTAGTAATGCTAAACGAGGCGCGCTGAGAAGAGCCCGCCGTAGGGAACAAGCCTCGGTTAAGGGTACTTCTGCTCCAGCTTACTGACGCTAGATAGCTTGAGTATTTAATCTCTGCATCGGGGTCAGTACCGTTTTGGAACTGCTGATAAAACGCATCTGTCTGGTCAAATTGACCACGGTTGAATAACTCTACATCAGAATACGTCAAACCGAAGCTAATTCGGTTGTACTCATTTATCGGATAACCGATATTGGCACCAATAGACCACTGTTTAGAGTTAAATCGAATGATGTTGAAATCTTCACCGTCAAATTCACTGTAACCAATGGTGCCACCTAAGCTGATACCATCAATCGTGAAGTAAGGGTCGTTGTAAGTAATTTGCGCTGAGCGCTGGTACGACACGGTGTTAATGTTGAAGCCAACACGCTTACCTGTACCCAAGAAGTTATCTTGCTGTACACCAGCTTGTAGACTCAAACGCGTGCGGTCACCATAACCAATACCGGCATTGAATGAGCCAGCAGGTTGTTCTTTAACACTGAAGTCGACATCAACTACGTCGTCTTTACCCGGGATACGAATGGTTTCAAATTCAACTTCGTCCATGTAAGTCAGACGTGACAGTTGGCCTTTCGACGTCTCAAGCAACGAGTTAGATAGCCATGTCCCTTCCATCTGACTGATGTTTTGACGCAATACGTTATCTGAAGTGATCACGTTACCATTGAAGTTGATACGTCTAACATAGATACGCTTACCGGGATCGACAGACAAGGTTAACTTCACTGTCTTGTCATCTTCGTTGATATCCGGAATGGTAGTAACCGTCGGATAGGCATAACCAAAACGTCCAAGGTACTTACTGATGAACTCTTCGGTGTAAGTTACCTCTGCTTGGTTGTATAGTTCGCCTTCGGTCAGTGGGAGCACGCGCTTGATGTACTCTTCGTGCCCTAGCAAATCACCAGCGAGTTCAACACCTGAAATGCGATATTGTTCACCTTCATCTATGTTCAACGTAATGTAAATACCATCTTTCTCAGGCGTCATAGAGACTTGAGTAGAGGACACGTTGAACTGCAAATAGCCTCGGTCCATGTAGTAGCTGCGGATAGTTTCCATATCACCTTGCAGCGTTTGTTGTTGATAGCGCGTTTCTGACAAGAAATCCCACCAAGGTGCATCAAACTGCAATTCCATGGTGTCGAATAACTCTTGGTCAGAAAAGACTTCATTACCAACGATATTGATTTGTTCTATCTTCGCCGCGTCGCCTTCTTCAAACAACAGTTTTAAATCGACACGGTTTCTCGGTAAAGGCGTGATAATTGCCGACACATCGGCATTGTATTTACCAATACTGTAAAAGAAGTCTTTCAGGCCGTTTTCGATGGAGACAAGGATCGTTTTGTCTAACGGTTCACCGATGCGAATATTATTGCCGTCCAAGCTCTCTTGAAGCTGTTCGTCTTTAATATCGTCGTTGCCTTCAAAAATGATGTTGCTGATCGTTGGGCGTTCCGCGACGCGAATGATTAATGTATCACCGTCGCGCAGGACCTCTATGTCTTCGAAGTGAGTAGAGGAGTACAGTGAGCGAATAAGTTGAGCGACTCTGAAAGCGTTGACCTCGTCACCAACTTGTACTGGGATGTAGGTCAAGGCTGCACCAAGCGCAACACGCTGCAAACCTTCAACTCGAATATCTTGTACTACAAAATCGCTATCGGATGCCGCAGCATTGGCTAAGCTAGCACTGGAACTGATTATTCCGGCTGCTACTAACTGTTTTAACTTCATTTTACTTTTATTCTTCCTGGCTGCGCTTCATTTTTCATGATTGTTCGCATGTTCTTGCATACCGCTTTGGCTCAGATACCCAATCTAGCCTCGCTCTATGTAAGCCGAGCTATATCGTTAAAAATCGCTATACTCATCACGGCAAACAAGAGTACTCCACCAACTCTGAAACCCCATTCCTGTACTTCGTCTGAGACAGGTTTTCCCGTGAGCCACTCAATGGTGAAATACATTAAGTGCCCCCCATCTAGCATAGGAAGTGGCAACAGATTGATTATGCCCAAGTTAACACTTATTAGGGCAAGAAAACTTAAGAAATAGACCAATCCATATCCTGCACTCGTTCCCGCTCCTTGTGCGATTGAAATAGGACCGCTGAGATTTTTTACAGATACATCGCCTGTAAACAGCTTGCCAATCATTTCAATACTCAGCGTCATTAAGCGCCAAGTTTTATCCGTGGCTTTTCCTACTGCTTCTACCACACCATATTGATGGGTAAAAACAAACCCCGGGGGCCATTCTTCAAATTTTGGACCGACACCCAAATAGCCCACTTCGCCATCTGGAGTTTGTCGACCAGTAATTGTGGCAGAAAGTAACTGCTCATTACCAGCCCTATTTACGGCTAATACCACAGTATGACCATTTAACCCTTGGATAGTTTCAACCAAGTTCTGCCAATTATCGATTTTTGTACCATTTAACGTTACTAATTGGTCCCCGACTTGCACCCCAGCTTTTGCTGCCGGTGAATCAGGCCAAAGGGCTGCAACCTCTAATGTGGCGTCGGGACGAAACGGCGTTATACCTAAACTGGTTAGCGGGCTGACCTTATCCGGGTCAAACGTCCATTGCTCGATGTTCAGGTCAACCTGTTGAGTCACACCAGATAGTGTTTTCACTTTAACAGGAATAGATGCTTCACCGACATAAGAGACTAACTCTAAGTTCGCAGCGCTCCAATCTATAGTATCTCTGTCACCAACCGCGAGAATTTCATCGCCGACAGCAAGTCCACTATCCTGAGCGATACTATTAGGTGCAACTTCACCCACTACCGGCTTTATTGTCTCAAAATCGATGAGGTACATTATCCAAAGCGCGAATATAGCAAAGACAAAATTGATACCTGGCCCAGCGGCGATGATAGCCATTCTTTTAAAGACATGCTGCTGATTAAAAGACATATGCGCCTTTTCTGCTGGAACGTCTTCAATACGCTCATCGAGCATACTGACATAACCACCAAGCGGGATACCAGCAATGACAAACTCTGTGCCGTGCTTATCAACTCGACGCCACAATGGCTTACCAAAACCAATGGAGAATCGCTTGACAAAAACACCGCACTTTCTCGCAACGTAGAAATGCCCCCATTCGTGCACGGCAACCAAAATACCAAGTGCGACGATAAATGCGCCAATATTACGGACGATTTCAAACACCTAGTTAAGCTCCTCGATTATGGAATCTGCCACTGCTCGTGCTTTGTTGTCTTGATCCAGAATCTGTTGGAGTGACGAAATAGAAGAATGTTCCATTCGATTCAGGGTTTCTTCATTGACTTGGGCAATTTGAACAAATGAAATCTGCCCATCAAGGAACGCTGCCACTGCCACTTCATTGGCGGCATTCAAACTTGTTGTTGCAGACTGACCAGCTCGACATGCATCGATGGCCAATTTTAAATTGGGATAGCGCTGGTAACAGGGCGTTGTAAAACTAAAGTCCATCATATCACCAAAGTTTAACGCCTTTACACCAGAGCTGATACGCTGTGGAAAAGCAAGACCGTACGCAATCGGCGTACGCATATCGGGCTGGCCAAGCTGCGCTATCACCGAGCCATCAACATATTGCACCATTGAGTGAATCATACTTTGTGGATGCAGGACAACCGTCACATCATCTGCAGACAACCCAAACAACCAGCAGGCCTCAATGAACTCTAGCCCTTTGTTCATCATGGTGGCTGAATCAACGGTAATCTTTCTGCCCATGCTCCAATTTGGATGGGAACAGGCCTCTTCAATCGTAATGTCTGAAAAGGTTGACAGACTGCGCGAGCGGAAAGGACCACCTGATCCGGTTAGGAGAATCTGACTGATCCCGCTTTTTTCCAGATTGCCGTATTCGAAATCAGCGGGTAAACATTGGAAAATCGCATTGTGTTCACTGTCTATCGGCAAAATTTGCGCTCCAGACTGTGTGGCCGTCTCGATAAACAATTGGCCAGACATGACCAACGACTCTTTGTTTGCCAACAGAACACGTTTGCCGGCTTTGACCGCCGCCATTGTTGGCAGCAAACCGGCTGCTCCAACGATAGCGGCCATAACGGTGTCCACTTCTGGCGCGCTCGCTACGTCTTCTAGCGCTTTGTCACCGCAAAGAATATCGGCTTTCAACCCGAGCTCTGCCGCTAGTGCCGTCGCCTGTTCAAGACACGATTCATCAGACAACACCAGATACCTAGCGTTACAAGATACGGCCTGAGCGACGAGCTTTTCTACCTGTCGATGACCCGTAATGGCAAAGACGCGATACAAATCCGGGTGTTGAGCGATAACGTCTAATGTACTGACGCCGATTGAGCCAGTGGCGCCCAAAATCGTTACCGTTTGCATTATGCCATCCATGTCACGTAACAAAATGCAAAGACAGGAAACGCTGCGGTAAGGCTATCAATACGATCGAGGATACCGCCATGGCCGGGCAGAATTTTGCCGCTGTCTTTGACACCTGCGCATCGCTTGAACATGCTTTCGTTCAAGTCGCCTAGAGCCGATACACCGACGGTCAAACCACCGATAACAAAGTGAAGCCATACGTTAGAAGATTCGACCTGATAGTGAAAAGCGGCAAACGCAATAATAGCAAACGACGCAGTAACGCCTCCCATTAACCCTTCATAGGTTTTACCCGGGCTAACATTAGGACGCAACTTATGACGACCAAACTTAACGCCTACGAAGAAAGCGCCGATATCAGCAGCCCATACTATGCCTAATACGTAAAAGATCAGGGAAGCACCGTAAAAGGCATCGACGCCGTGTAAACTAGTGCGCAAAGATACAATTGCCACCCAAGTTGGTATTAGCGTCAGCAAACCGAAGATGCTTCTAACAAGGATGCTCGAGCGCCAAAACTCGCTGTATTTTGGATAAGCGATAATCATTGCAAGAGAAATACACCACCACACAGCGGCTATCGTCAATATGCCGTGATACAAGCCGTTTAGCTGTCCCTGATGCCATATTTGTTGAGTATCAACGAGGAAAGAGAGCAGTAAGCATATTGCGCTCATCCCGATCATGAATACCACTTTCGCGGGACGGCTATCGATACCAGAAATTTTGGCCCATTCATAGGCCCCCATAGCAATCACGCCTGCCATGACTAATTGGAAGCTGTACATGGGTAAGTACAATATGGCCATCAACGCCAATGGCGCTAAGATTAATGCTGTTATTATTCGTTGTTTTAGCATAATGTAATTTGGCTCCTGGTCGCAGAGTACGCGCTAACCCCCGCGAGCCTGTAATTTAAGCTGGCTCAGTAACTTGCTCGCCAGTCAATCCAAAGCGACGTTGCCGTTTTTTGAAATCATCAACTGCCTGTTGAAATACACTTTCATCAAAATCAGGCCACAGCACATCGGTAAAATACAATTCGGCGTATGCACATTGCCACAATAAAAAGTTACTGATTCGGTGCTCGCCACCTGTGCGAATGAGCAGGTCTAATTCTGGCAATTGAGCAGTGGAGACATGCTGATTAAACATGGCTTCGTCAATCTTACTCGGATCTATCTTGCCATCTGCAGCTTGTGAAGCTAACTTTTTAGCGGCATCGACAATATCCCAACGGCCGCCGTAGTTGGCCGCGATATTTAAAATCAAATCCTGGTTATCAGCAGTCATTTCCTCTGCTTGACGGATTTTATCGCGTAACTTCTCGTCAAAGCCATCGACATCGCCAATAACGTTCAGACGAACGCCGTTTTTATTGAGTTTCTTGGCCTCGTTATTCAACACCAGATTGAACAGGTCCATAAGTACAGAAACTTCTTCTTTCGGACGTTTCCAGTTTTCTGAACTGAACGCGAAAAGCGTAAGAGATTTGATATGGTTTTGTCGGGCATAACGCACAACCGCCCTTACTGAATCAACACCAGCACGGTGGCCAAACGTTCTAATTTTGCCTTTACTTTTAGCCCAACGGCCATTGCCATCCATGATAATAGCAACGTGTTGGGGGCCGTCTTGTGCCCCCACCGCTGGCGCATCTGGCGTATCTGACGCCGTCGTACGTTTCCGTAACATGAGTCGAATTACACTTCCATTAATTCTTTTTCTTTACCAGCAAGTAATGAATCCACTTCCTTGATAAATTCATTCGTCAATGACTGGATGTTTTCTTCTCCAGCACGACTTTCATCTTCACTGATTTCTTTTTCTTTTAACAATTCCTTGATGTCGCTGTTGGCGTCACGACGAATGTTACGAATTGCCACACGGCCTTGTTCAGCTTCAGCGCGCACTACTCGGATTAAATCCTTACGACGCTCTTCTGTTAGCGGCGGCATTGGAATACGAATAGTCGTACCGGCACTCATCGGGTTTAGGCCCAAGTCTGATTGCATAATGGCTTTTTCAACGGCTTGAATTGCACTCTTATCGAAGACAGTCAAAGCTAGAGTCCGGTTATCTTCTGCAATCACGTTCGCAACCTGTTTCAGTGGCGTGTCAGAACCGTAATAAGGCACCATAATGCTGTCTAATAAGCTAGGGTGCGCTCTGCCCGTACGAATTTTTGCAAGCTGGCCTTTTAGCGCAGTGATGCTCTTTTCCATGCGTTCTTTCGCATCTAATTCTATTTCATCAATCACGATAGGATTCCTGTTCTTATTAATTGATATTTTCTTGATGATCTATCAAGGTGCCTTCTTCTTCACCCATGACAACGCGTCGCAAGCAACCAGGCTTATTCATGTTAAACACGCGGATAGGAAGGCTGTGATCTCGTGCCAGCGTGAAGGCTGACAAGTCCATCACTTTTAATTCTTTATCTAGGACTTCATTGTAACTCAAGCGGCTATAAAGTGTTGCGTCGGGGTTTTTCACTGGGTCATCGCTAAACACGCCATCAACTTTTGTCGCTTTGAGTACCGCATCGGCTTCGATTTCAATACCGCGTAAACAGGCTGCAGAATCAGTCGTGAAGAACGGGTTACCCGTTCCTGCCGAAAAAATAACGACGCGGCCCGACTTAAGCAAACTAATCGCTTCAGCCCAGTTGTAATCGTCACAAACACCTTTGAGTGGAATAGCCGACATTAAACGTGCATTTACGAATACGCGATGTAACGCGTCTCGCATTGCCAGCCCATTCATGACAGTTGCCAACATTCCCATGTGGTCACCAACAACGCGGTTCATGCCTGCTTCAGCTAGGCCTTGGCCCCTGAATAAGTTACCGCCGCCGATCACAAGGCCAACTTGTACGCCAAGTTCTACCATTTCTTTAATTTCTTGTGCCATACGGTCAAGAACTTTTGGGTCAATACCAAACCCTTCGTCTCCCATCAGGGCTTCGCCACTGAGTTTTAGCAGGATACGTCTATAGGCTGATTTAGGTGTGATACTCATAGTATGAACTTTCCTTATGAATTCGGTTTGACACATGTCTCGTCACAAACAAAGGCGACAAAAAATGAGGCAAAACGATTCGATTAGCAGCAGATTCTGCATTCACTTTAATAAATATGATCCGCCAGTCATAAAAAAGCACCCCCGAAGAGGTGCTCGTAGTTTATATGACATTCACGTCACGCAAAAGTAGATGGGGCAATTATTTCTTTGCCGCTTCCATTTGCGCTGCAACTTCTGCTGCAAAGTCTTCTTCTTTCTTCTCGATACCTTCACCAACTTCGAAACGAATGAAGTTTACAACGTCAGCGTTTTTGCTCTTAAGCAATGCACCAACTGTTGTTGAAGGGTCTTTAACGAAAGCTTGACCAGTAAGGCTGATTTCGCCAGTGAATTTCTTCATGCGACCTTCAACCATTTTTTCTGCGATTTCAGCAGGCTTGCCAGACTGAACAGCGATTTCGATTTGAATCTCACGCTCTTTAGCAACCACTTCTTCTGCTACATCTTCAGGCTTAACAAACTGCGGGCTAGCAGCAGCAACGTGCATTGCAACGTCTTTAGCTAGCTCAGTTTCGCCGCCTTCAAGGATAGCAACAACACCAATACGGCCACCGTGTACGTAAGCGCCAAGGTTATCACCTTCAACGTTGATTACACGACGAGGAGAGATGTTTTCGCCGATTTTAGCAACAAGTGCATCACGAACTTCTTTTACTGTGCTACCGTCTAGCTCAGCTGCGTTTAATGCATCGATGTCGTTGATGTTTTGTTCTGCTGCTAGTGCAAGTAATTTGTTACCGAACGCTAGGAAACCTTCGTCACGTGCAACGAAGTCAGTTTCACAGTTCAGTTCCATCATAGTAGCGCGGTTGCCTTCTACTTTAGTTAGGATTACACCCTCAGCTGCGATACGGCCAGCCTTCTTAGCGGCTTTCGCTTGACCTGATTTACGCATGTTTTCAATGGCAAGTTCAATGTCACCATCCGTTTCAACAAGGGCTTTTTTACAGTCCAACATGCCTGCGCCTGTGCGCTCGCGTAGTTCTTTAACTAGTGCTGCAGTCACTGCCATTTTTCAATTCCTCAGCATTAAAATAATAATTCGATAGGTAAAAGGGGCGAACGCCCCTTGTCTTACATATTCTGTATAGTTTGTGACAGCTCTTTGACAAACTGTCGCAAAATCAGCGGCTATTATTCAGCAGCTTCTACAAAATCGTCTTGTTCTGCTTGCACTTCAATGTTGCTCTCACGACCAGCATTGATAGCGTTAGCAGCTGCATCCAAATATAGTTGGATAGCACGGATTGCGTCATCGTTACCAGGAATGATGAAGTCAACACCGTCTGGGTTTGAGTTAGTATCAACAACACCAACTACTGGGATACCCAAGTTACGTGCTTCAGTTACTGCGATGTGCTCGTGATCTGCGTCGATTACAAAGATTACGTCCGGAAGACCGCCCATGTCTTTGATACCGCCCAAGCTGCTTTCTAGCTTGTCCATTTCACGTTGAAGCATAAGCGCTTCTTTCTTAGTTAGCTTTTCAAACGTACCGTCTTGGCTTTGTTGCTCAAGATCTTTAAGACGCTTGATTGATTGACGAACTGTTTTCCAGTTAGTCAACATACCACCCAACCAACGCTTGTTTACGTAGAACTGGTCACACTTAAGTGCTGCTTCTTTAACTGCTTCACCAGCTGCGCGCTTTGTACCAACGAAAAGTACTTTACCTTTCTTCGCAGCAACACCTTGTACATAGTTCAACGCGTCGTTGAACAACGGCACTGTTTTTTCAAGGTTGATGATGTGAACTTTGTTACGTGCACCGAAGATGAAAGGCTTCATCTTAGGGTTCCAGTAACGAGTTTGGTGACCGAAGTGTACGCCAGCTTTTAGCATGTCACGCATAGAAACGTTTGCCATAATCTTTTTCCTCTATTGGGGTTAGGCCTCCATACATCCCTTCTGTCGATCCACTCGAAAGCAGACACCCCGACAGTAAGTGTCGATGTATGTGTGTTTTAATAAAAAAGTTAATGCTCAAGCCACCGTTTCCAGTAGCCCATTTAGATGAGCGCGCGCTTTATATCACGTTTGTATAACCGACTCAAGAAAATGCGTAAATTTAATACAAGTTAAAACCGCCTAAATAGCCGCTAACCTATACACGGAGCAGCTAAGTCGGTAATATAAGGGGTATTATTTCGAACCGCCGCGTTTTTTCCAAAAACCAAGCCGTTCGCGTTCCCAATAAACTATGTCGAGGATAACAGTGGCAGCAATAATCAAAACCGCTGAAGAGATCGAAAAAATGCGCGTAGCAGGCAAGTTAGCTGCTGACGTGTTGATGATGATTGGTGAGCACGTCAAAAAAGGCGTGACGACAGATGAACTCAATACCTTATGTCACAACTACATTGTTAATGAACAAGGCGCAATTCCCGCACCGCTCAACTATGGTCATCCGCCCTTCCCGAAGTCCATTTGTACTTCGGTCAACCACGTCATTTGTCACGGTATCCCATCGGACAAAAAGCTTAAAGATGGGGATATCGTGAATATTGATGTCACGGTAATCAAAGACGGCTATCACGGCGACACATCAAAAATGTTTGTTGTTGGCAAGCCAAGTATACTTGCTGATAGGCTAATACGAATCACGCAAGAGTGCCTGTACAAAGCCATTGAAATTGTGAAACCTGGCGCGCGTCTGGGTGATATCGGTCACATTTGTCAAACTCATGCAGAAGCGCATAATTATTCAATTGTACGCGAATATTGCGGCCACGGAATTGGTGCTACGTTCCATGAAGAGCCTCAGATTGTACACTATGGCCGACCGGGTACAGGCGACGAACTCGTTCCCGGCATGTGCTTCACCATCGAACCCATGGTAAATGCTGGTAAGCGCTATTCAAAATTGCTTCCGGATCAGTGGACCGTAGTGACAAAAGACCGAAGCCTCAGTGCACAGTGGGAACATACTCTGCTGGTCACGGAAACCGGTGTTGAAGTGTTGACGCTGAGGGACGACGAAACATTGCCCCGAGTCATTAATCACGCCTAACGCCAAAAAAGGGCTAAACAGTCGTTTAGCTCTTTTCCCTACAGTTTGGCTATAAGTATGCATAAATTCGACTAAATATGCAGGCATTTGGGGCTGCGTTAATTCTTGCTTCGTGCTAAGGTGCGATGCACATACCGAAGTTTCTTTTTTAAAAACACATGCCAACCTTAAGCTCTTTAGTTACTGCTGCTAACTCATTGGCTTCTGCCAGTGACATTGCTTCTATTAAAGCCCTGGTGAAACAGTCATATGAATGGATCGAATCAGAGTTCGATACTGCTCCCATTCAAGACTTAGTAATGGGAAGAGCAACGTTTGTAGATGCTTTACTCGCCCGTCTCTGGGACAAAGTCGGTTTAACCCAATTTTCGGATATTGCGCTTTGTGCCGTGGGAGGCTACGGACGAGGTCATTTACAACCGCACTCAGATATCGATCTTCTCATTGTCAGCCATAAACCTCTTAATAAAAAAGCGCAAGAGACGATCAGCCAATTTATCACCCTACTTTGGGACATCAAACTCGACGTAGGCCAATCGGTTCGAACGATTAAGGAAACGGTAAAACTTGCCAAAGGTGATATCACCATTGCCACCAATTTGGTTGAGAGTCGTTTACTTATTGGTAGTGAGGCCGTATTTGACAGCCTTTGGAAAGCCGTAAACGAAAAAGACACGTGGTCGAGCAAAGCTTTTTTCAAAGCTAAGTATGATGAGCAACTGGCCAGACACGCCAAGTTTCACGGAACCTCGTACAACCTAGAGCCCAATATTAAAGAAAACCCAGGGTGCTTGCGTGATATCCAGTCGATTGGTTGGGTGGCCAAGAAGCATTTTCGCGAATACGATGGTTGGAACTTAGTCGGCCATGGCTATTTTACCGAACATGAACACGCCGAATTAATAGAATGTAGAATGCACCTTTGGCGTATGCGTTGCGCTTTGCATTTAGTAGCAGGACGCAGTGAAAACCGGTTGTTGTTTGACTATCAGACCGACGTCGCTGAGAAAATGGGCTATGGTAACGAAGGTAAGCAATCTGTCGAAAAGATGATGAAGGGGTTCTTCAGGATCGTTCGTCGAGTTACCGAACTCAATCAAATGCTGTTACAACGCTTCCGCTATGACATGCTAAATCAGTCAGTGCAAAAGACGATACAAATTAACCAGCATTACTGCCTGTTAGATGGCAATATCGCGCCAACCAGCGATGACGTTATACAAGCGCCCGAAGATATCCTTGATTTTCTCTACGTCGTGGCGGAGACACCTGCTGTGATTGGCCTTGATACCGCTTGTATTCGTCAGCTTCGAAACGCTCGACGTAAATTTCAAGACCAATATTACGTTGAGCGCCCCGAATGCCGAACCAAGTTGATGGCCTTGTTCAGACACCCACGCTTTTTTGATTTTGGCTGGGATGTCATGCACAAATTCGGTATTTTACAAAGTTATCTGCCAGAGTGGGATAAGATAGTTGGCATGATGCAATTTGACTTGTTTCACGCCTATACAGTTGACGAACACACTCACAGGTTGGTCAAGCACGTAAACCACTATTTTAGCGAAGACAATAGTGAGTTCCCTCGTTGCGGTAGAATCGCAAAGAATCTAGACAAGCCCGAATTGCTCTATGTCGCCGCGATCTTCCATGACATCGCTAAAGGGCGACAAGGTGACCACTCTACTCTCGGCGCAAAAGATGTACTGGTGTTTTGCGAACAACACGCCATCGAGCCTGGCGATGCAAAACTGGTTAGTTGGTTAGTTGAACAGCACCTCCTGATGTCTGTCGTGGCTCAACGCAGAGACATCTACGACCCTGACGTGATCAATGAGTTTGCTACCAGCATACGCAGCCACAACCATTTAAATATGCTATACGCATTGACGCTGGCTGATATCAGAGCGACTAACGACAATCTTTGGAATGACTGGAAATCCTCTTTGCTTAGAGAGCTGTATCTGATGACACAAAAAGCGTTAGATAATGGCTTACAGTGTGAGGAAACGCTTACCGAAAGAGTAAGTAATCACAAACAACAAGCCAAAGAAATATTAAAGAGTTCGTCAATTACTGACGAACAAAGGGAAGCGGTATGGCAGCGCCTAGACAAAGATTATTTTGTTCGCTTTAAACCACAACAAATTGCTTGGCATACCGAAATCCTTGTCGAGCATCACAATGAAACCCAAAGCACTGATACGTTAGTGGTCAAAGCCAGTGACAGTATCGCCAAGGGCGGAACTGAGGTCCTTATCTACGGCAAAGACAGGCCAGCATTGTTTGCCCAAGTAGCATCGGTACTAGACAGTAGAAATTGTTCAATTCACGATGCTCATATTACGGTAACGCAAGACGGTTATGTATTCGATAGCCTACTGGTTTTAGAAAACGATGGTACGCGATTGTCCAGTGAATCTAGAATTCACAGCTTGGAAAACGCTATACTAAAACAGATCGCCAAACCAGGCCGTTCTCATGATAATAAGCGCAAAATGCCTCGCCAAATGCGCCAACTTGATGTACCCACAAAAATTAGATTCTTTTCGGCACAAGAGGACTCTACACTAGTAGAACTGGAAGCACTGGACGCCCCGGGTATTCTGGCTAAAATTGGCCATGCCTTTGTCGATTGTAATCTCACACTGAGACTTGCAAAAATCTCAACTATTGGTGAACGCGCTGAGGATATTTTTATCGTCAGTAATAGTGAGGGTAAAGCTCTCACTCAAGATCAGCAGGTCGAACTGAAAAAGCGCATTCTGTATAAATTAGATCAACTTGAAGATATCAACATCACATGACTGAATTAAAAGCAATTATCGAAGAGGCGTTTGAAAATCGTGACGCCATTTCTCCTTCTTCTGCACCACAAGACGTTGCCGATGCGGTTGCAAAAGCAATGGCACTATTGAATAGCGGCGAAGCCAGAGTAGCAGAAAAAATTGATGGCGAATGGGTAGTACATCAGTGGCTCAAAAAAGCCGTTTTACTGAACTTCCGCCTATACAATAATGACGTGATTGATGGTGCTGAAAGCAAATACTATGACAAAGTTGCCTTGAAATACGCAGACTACACCGCAGAACAATTTGCTGCAGACGGTGTACGAGTTGTTCCGCCAGCAACAGTAAGAACCGGAACTTACGTAGGTAAGAATGCCGTACTAATGCCATCGTACGTCAACATTGGCGCTTACGTAGGTGAAGGCACCATGGTAGATACCTGGGCAACAGTTGGCTCTTGCGCACAAATCGGTAAAAACGTTCACCTGTCTGGTGGTGTTGGTATCGGTGGCGTACTGGAGCCTCTACAAGCGAATCCAACAATCATCGAAGACAACTGTTTTATTGGTGCTCGCTCTGAAATTGTTGAGGGTGTGATCGTCGAAGAAGGCGCCGTTATTTCAATGGGCGTTTACATCGGTCAAAGCACGCGCATTTACGACCGTGAAACTGGCGAAGTTCACTACGGCCGAGTGCCTGCTGGAGCAGTGGTTGTGCCTGGCAACTTACCTTCAGCCGATGGCAAGTACAGCTTGTATGCCGCCATTATCGTGAAGAAAGTTGACGCCAAAACACGCGCAAAAGTCGGTATTAATGAACTTCTTAGAAGTGCGGATTAATTTCAGAAATGCATGAAAAAAGAGCCGCAAATGCGGCTCTTTTTTTATACTAAATCAGCCTGAACAGAGTCAAACCAATCAATTACGTCTTTTTCCGGTTCCAACGTTTCAATCGCATCAACTTCCAACATAGGCGCAACGGCTTTGCCTTGAAGCTCTGTAAGTAACTCGTAAAAGTGCTTACCCGCGCCACAATATGAATCGCCATAACTGCTGTCTCCCAGAGCCGCGACAGCGAACGGTTTTCCGCTGAGCATTGGTGACTGGTCTTTTAATTCATCAAACGTAAATTCAAGATTAGGCGGAATGTCACCTTGCCCCGTAGTTGATGTGACAACCAAAATTGCTTCAGCTGAGATAAAATCGTCGACACTTGCATCTGCGAATACTTCGCTCTCTACCCCTTTTCCGGATAGGGCGTCATGTAATTGTTCTGCAACACTTTGCGCATTGCCGTAAACTGAACCAACAAAAATACTTAACTTTGCCATTTTTACACTTTACCTATTGTTTGAAACTTTGCCATTGAGCCAGTAGTGCCCGAATGCTATCACTGGGTTCACAGTTTATCTCAACCCATTGCTGAGAGACTGGGTGTGGAAAACTCATATGTGTACAACTTAAGGCCAAATTGTGAAAATCAAATGCCTGCTTGCCAAATTTATTCTGTTTTCCGTCACCGTGCGTTGTATCGCCAAGAATAGGATGGCGAATATGCACCATATGCCTTCTTAACTGATGTTTACGTCCACTAGCAGGATTCAGCTTAACTAATGAGAATCTCGCCTGTTCATAACGACCTACAGGCATTGGGATTAAATACCGGGCTTGAGGGGCATAATGGGTAAATGCCGGCTGCGGCGCGACTTGTTGTCGACGATTAGCATCAGCGTATTTATCCCATTTATATTTTAGCGCATAGTCAATCACACCCTCACCATGCAGCCACCCCCTAACAATAGCCGCATATTCCTTTTTGACTTGATGGCTCATGAAGTGCTGACCTACCAAGCTAGCGACCTCTGCGCTTAACGCGAACAGGAGTATTCCCGAAGTCGGCCGATCTAAACGGTGTAGTGGATAAACATGTTGGCCAATTTGATCTCGTAACTGCTGGACTGCAAACCGGGTTTCATGTTTATCGATCGGACTTCTGTGAACGAGCAAGCCATGGGGCTTTTCAACCGCAATAATATGAGGATCGCGATAGAGTATGTTCAGCGGTTTCTCAGACATTAGCGTTTCTTGAAGTTGCATCGATTTTTTCAATAATCCGTTTTAATTCTGGCTGTGACTCACCAAAGGCCACTTCTAACATAGGAGATAGCGACATTGGTGGGCAAGGCTCTCCCATTGCGCACAGTTCTCGCATTTTGGGCTCAAACACAAATTGCAGCCACTGTGCAAACGAAAGCGTATCGCAGCAGAATGGAGCTTGGCTTGATAGCGCCTCGGCAGAAGGAGAGTTTTCAGACCAAAGTTGTTGTTCTTTCAGAACGATACTCAGCTGGTCTAAAAGCCCATTCATACTTTGTTGGAACATGATTCACAGCCCCTCAATCTGAAAATAGCGCGGGAGTATATCAACTCATCACGGGTTTGTAACTGACGCTGCCATCTTCTCACGTGCTCATGTTATACTTTTCGTTTTTACTTCTTACGACGATATCCATGTCACAGCAAAAAATAGAAACCATTAGTGAATTTTTACTCCATGGCAACGCTAACTATATCATTTTCGATATGGGCAGAGAGTTAAACTTGGTCGACTCACAAGAATTTCTGGATATTGAAAATGGCATTCTGCCTGCCCCAAAACCAAGGCAGCAGCACGCTTGGTATGGCATTGTATTTTGGCATGGCAATGCAAAACAACAACACTACATTTGGTTCTTAAAATTACCATTGGATGAGCAAGGTTTACTTATTCAAGCCTCTCGTAACCACTTTTTACAGATTATTATCGACGCACTTGGCGCAAGTGTGATTGAGGGAGCTGAAAAACAAGATACGTTGCCAGACAATCCTTATACCTTTGTGCCCAGCCAGTCACAAATGGCCCAGTTCAGTGCTTCAGTTAAACGCCAACTGACATTGAATAGCCACGAATCTGTTGATGCTGCGATGCATTATTTCAAAGCACCTATGGTTGTAGATTGGCGTCAGCTTTCGGTACAAAATATGGCTGATTGCGCGATTGCTTGTAATGATCAATCAATAGCCGAGATTGTCTTCAAGGGCCAGACCCAATGGCCTTCGGACGTGGCTATTCCTTTTTTAAATGCGTGTGAGTCTGTGGCACTGTCGTCAGATGTACAAACACAACTTCTCTCAGCACTAAACCAGTGTGACAACAAACATGAGCCATATCCAATGGCTTTGTTGAGAGCACTAGCGACGCCTCAAAAGACTCAATCACTACACGCTTATTTAAGTGAACGCCTCCGTGGTGACTGTGGCCTAACACTTGACGAACTGAGCGTCATAGCTGGGCGCCATTATACCCAATTTGACGGAGCGCTCATTCTGGCGTTTTTTGAAAATGTCGCGTTGACTGATGAACAGCATCAATATAACTGGGCTCTGTTTAAAGGCTTTTTTAGTGATTTAGGGCAGATTCCAGACCTGCGAGAAGAGGTACTCGGATTACTGCGCAATACCAATCGTTCAGAGCGTCTGTCTAGAGCAATCGGCTCTTTGTTTGCACAAGGACGTACATCATGACACTAGGCAACATACTCCTTTTGGTATTGATTACCGTTGTCGTTATTTTATTTTGGCGCACTCGAGCCATGGCAGAAAGTGCTAGAAGCTACCTTGAGGTCTATTGTGAAAAGCAAGGCATACAGCTGATTAGTGTCGCGAGAAAAAAGTTAAAAGTGGGTACAAACAAAGGAAAACTCGATTGGAAAGCAACATTTAGTTTTGAGTTTTCGGGCAATAGAGAAGATAAGTATACCGGCACCATCCAAATGGTGGGACTGACGGTAGTGTCTGTTGAGCTACCACCATTCAGGGTGTCATGAAGCACCAAATAAAAAAGCGGTGGCCTTAGCCACCGCTTCGTACGAATTTTGAATATCCTTCTCTGCAGTCCGTCGCAACCGAGCCTCCAAGGCTCTAATCCGTTAACCCTTTCCTTATTTTCTCGCACATCCTATGCGAGCTACTCATCCTGAGTAGGTCCCTTTCCATTAATCCTAATTACGCCACACATCCTACATGTGGTACTCTTCGTCCTGAAGTTGTCCTTTCAGCTTCCATCGCTGTGTCCATTTCCTTAATCATTCATCCTGAATGATAACCCGTATCCCTCGGGCGTCCCTAGTTCATCCTTGGTGTCTTCCTGACCCGTCGTGTTTCCTTGTGACATGTTCATAATAGTACTTTGGTATAAGTTTTCGACCGACAATTTCGAAAAAAATGACTGTGGGACAATGGATTACGAAGGGAAAAACGAAAATATTGTTATTTTTCAATAGCTTTATACTAAAGTATAAATTCAAACTGACAAAATTAACCGAAATTGCTTACACATTTGTACGAAATGTCTTACAAACCTTGTAGCTAAAAGAGAAGACGATTTTATAGATTTGGTAATCTCCACTCACTCAGAGAATCTTGTTCACTGATAATAATGCGACTTTCTCTCTGATAAGCTGGCTGGCAGAAAAGGTAAGAAACGGACGTTCAGCGCTCTCTACTATTGTTACGGCTATGTCTCTTAAGCAGTCGTTGGGAGGAATACAACCGTGCCAACATTTTCAGTTAATCTATGACTCCTTTTCAAAATGCATTATCACTTAATGGTTTGGTATTTGGCCTAACCAGAAGTATTGCCTCGATATTAATTACCTCATTGACAAAAGAGCTTCAGATAGCAGCTAACTTCTGAATAATCAAAACTCCAGCCTATTTGTAACGCTCTAATTTTCATAGGTTCTTATTGAGTTTTGGTTCGAATAAATAAAAAATGAATAGCGATTACGACTAATGAAAAAGCAATAACTACGATCACTAAAAGTGACCACCTGAACCCTATACTGCCGTTAGCAAGTGCCGTAACCTTTTTCACGGCATCTTCGGCACTCATTGCGGTGGGTCCTATCCCCGCTATCATACCCTCGTCAACAAAATAGACTGAAGAGAGCGGATTAACGGCCTGAAAATAACTATCACCTATCGAAGTTGCAGGCTGCATAAGAATGATAGCTTGTTGAGATTCGCTGTTAAGAGCCACTCGGTCGCAAGAAATGACACCTTGTACGACAAAATTGATGGTCTCTTCTGGTGCTGTGTTCTTTATGTTGCTGATGACTTTTACTTTTACTGCCTTTATAACTGAAGAGTCTATTCGCGTTTCGGTCTCAATCACTTCAATCAAAGCAATTTTAGTCGCATGTTCGAGCTGTCTTTGAAGCGACCATTCTTGTGGGAAGCAAGCAAAACCTGAGTTGCTGCATAAAAGTAAAACAAGGAATGAAAAAAACTTATGCATTAGATACTACATTCAAAGTGTTTGAAACTGCCGTACTTGGGTAACGAGCCGATAAACGGTGAAAGCTGCAATGACTGCCGGACAGAGTCTTCTGTTGTTAACCTAAAACGACGCATCCACCGGACTATACCGACCTACATCCCTTAAGTATCGGGGAGGGCAGACTCGCTTGGTGCTCAATAGCAATTCCATCGAATCAATTTTGTATGCAACAAACAAATATCTGTCTGATATCGGATAATTGTGCCTATACTTTTAATTCATTGCACGTGTGTTTTGGCTGGAGACTCTCTAAATTGTACTTAGTGTCCAAAAGACGGAAAAGTGGACGAGACAGCACTGTCTCACCACATTAACGGAAAAAACCAATGAAAACATCACTGGATTATCAGCTCAGCGCTAACTTTAAAGGTTGTCATGCAGTCTAAATTGTCAAAACCTTTACTCGCTTTACTTTTCTGCATGCTTCTGGCTACGACTCTGCTGTTTATTAATCTAGACAGAAAAAAGATGATCAAGTCTGAAATGCAGGATAAAAGCGCTCAACTAGCGCTCTCGATTTCAGAAACACTAAGATTGTCTGTTGAAAACCTTCAAACACTGTCAAATGTACTCGTGTTCTTTGAGAATATAAATCATGAACAATTTAAGGGTATTACATCCCAATACTTTGAGGCCGACCCGAGCCTTTTGATCCTAGAATGGCAACCCATCATTGCCGAATCAGAGCGCGAAGCCTTTATTGATAAAGTACGCAGCAGTGGACTTGAGCAATTTCGTCTTTGGGAACCCGACGCAAATGGCGTACCGATTGCTGCAAAATCAAGAAAAGAACACGTACCTGTGCTCCACATGTTATCCAGAAATCCGACGGGCGATGACGTCAACACTTTGGGGTTAGACCTTGCTTGGTCTCCTGAACGTATGGAATCTAAACTTCAAGCTCGAGACACAGGCAGAGCGAGACTGTCTAATTTTTTCGTCGTTGTAACTGGACAAAATGCCCAATATGATCCTATGGGTTTCGCAATTACTCTCCCTGTGTATCAGGACGGCATTGTTCCGATCAACAGCGAACAAAGAAGAAAAAAGATTATTGGTTACTTAGCGGGCGTTTATTCGGTTGAAGAATTGACTAAACCTCAGACAACAGATTTGTTAGCAAACGATTTTAATATTCTTATTCGTGATAGTGAAAACAATGAAAATCGGATCGAGCTTACATCGGGAGAGGCGTCAAGCCACTCAACGTCAACACAAATCGAGGCGTATGGCAGCAGCCTTCACTTTACACTAACTGCAACAAAAGCGTTCGCTCACTCGCGATTTCACGTGTATTGGCTCATTTTACCCGTATCACTTTTGTTATTTGGCATTACCATTTTCTTTTTCTTGCAACGATTAGAAATCCAAAACCACAAGTTAAACAAAACGCTGAGAGACTTAGAAACCGCTCTCAAAGAAGTTGATGCTTTGAAAAAAAGAGAAAAAGAAAACATCTACCGGGCCACTGTGCATGGTACCCAGCACATTATGAACAACTTATTAAATCAGTTGACACTGGTCAGCATGGAAATTGAAAAAAATGCACATTTTAATCCACTGGTGGCTGCGTCTTTTGAAAACATGAAAGCGCAAGCGTTGGAGTTAGTCGATAAGCTTTCTTCAGTAGAAGAAGTTGAAGAGCAAGCTATCAAGGAGTCGATAAGGCCGAAGTGAAAATCAACCTTAATACAGGATGGCTAAAGGTTAATAATTAAAAATGCCCAGCATTGAGCTAGGCATTTCATCTTTCAATTTAAAGCTTCTCGCTACATTTTTGCCGATGCACACGAGCTAATTGCGCTTTAGAATGAGTAGCGAACCGTTGCAGTTACCATATCGAAATCTTCAAATAGGCGATAAGTCGCACCCACAGAGATATCTTCAGTTACAAAATAACGTCCACCGACTTTCAAAGTCACGTCATTGATTTCAGCATCATCGATATCGATGTAACCAAGTTCTGCCAATCCTTCGAAGTTGTCAGAGAACATTGAACGTAGGCCAATTGTTGCGCCGAAGCCACTCTCATCATTAGACGCACTTGCGCCACCGAAACTAGCATCTACGCCCAGTCTTTCGTAAGACACTATGCCGTAAAAATCAATGCTGTCAGCCGCTTCGACTCGATAGCCAAGGCCAACAGACAACAAATCAAAACCAACATCTGCTCCTGAAATATCGGTATCGCCGTCTGAGTATTCAATACGCGTGACAAAGTTATCAGCAAATTGGTAAGCGCCTGCGACTTTAAAGCCTTTCGCTTTATCGTTGATACTTTCATCATCAACTTGAGCATAACCGGCTTCCACATAGTTCCAGCTTGGAGATGCCGCGAAAGCGGTTGAAGCGAAAGTAGAAGCGAGAAGAGTTACTGCTGCAATTTTAGTAAGTTTCATTACATATCCTTGTTTACTAATTAAAACCGCACTGAACAGTGCGACGCGCAGATTACTAATAACTCGCTATTTTGCAAGCAAATTTTATTTATATCGAAGATAAGAAGTCAGATTTAAATAAAATTGAGAGCTGACCACTGTATGAGTAACGAGTCGCCGAAGGCTCTTTGTTTGACGTAGCAAATAAGCTCATAGGGAGCCGCTATTTGGGTTTTCTTCGATACATGACTTGACCCGTTATCCGTCCGATGGATAGATCATCTACCCCTTCGTATCCACCATCTTCGAAAAACGCTTGGTATTTGGGCACCGTAACAAAAACCGCTGCGCCATCTGTTACGTCATTATCAAGTAAAATACTGTCTATCGCGCCCATCAACATGTGACCTAAACCCAAGTGCTGACTGTCTGGATGCACGGCAATGAATCCAATCATGTGGAAGTGGGTAGCGGGTATCAAGCTGCGTATTTTTTCTTCTTTTTCTAACATTTGTCGGGTGCCAAATAACCCAGCGGTTAGCAGCATTTTTAATCGCCAATGCCATAGCCGCCCCGCATTTGCACTATCACTTGGCTCGCTCAAGCACACAACGGCGAGCAGTCTTTCACCGTCGAACAGTCCGATCATTGGATGTTCAGCATCCCAAAACGTATTCAGCTCTTCCCTAATAGCAGAGCGTAGACGGCTCTCGTACCCGTCTTTTTCCGATTGAAAAATATCGAGGAAAAGGGGATCGTCGAAATAAGCGTTATAGAGTAAAGAAGCCGCAACATTGATATCGTCATGGCTGAGGTGCATGGCTTTTATCGCCGACACATCTATTGAATCTTGTAATTCCACCGCTTTCTCCTAGCCCAAATGTTTTGGAAGTAAAAGAAAACTGTACAATAAAAAAACAAGAATGTTAACGAGCTGTTAACATTCTTGCGAGCGATATTTAGAATTGGCTGTAAGCCGCTTCTCCCCATCCGATCAAAGCACCATCTTTAAATACCAGTGGCGTACACTCGTCTTTTGTCGTCACGCCATCCCCTGCCATTTTTTGTGTGCGATAAAATAGCACGCGATAATCGGCGTCATCTTGTTTGTAACGTTCGCTAAAATCCGCGACACCCATGCGTTTTACAACCGCTTCGTAAGTCATATCTGTCTCGAGTTTAGAAATATGCTTGCGATTGTTGTACTCGCGATCTTGCCAATCAGAACTATAGTGACTGTCACCGTCACCACCAACGGAAATAACACATCCAGATAAAAATGCGGGAGAAAGTAGTGCCAAAGCCATAACTGCGTGTTTCATAGTATTCCTTTTTTTAGAAAATATCGTTTCACACTAACAAACAAGTTTAAGGCCAACTTTTTATATCATTGAATTTTAAAGATTTTAACTAAAAACAAAAAAAACAACATGCGATTTTGAAGTAAAAAATGCTATAAATTGGTTAAATTGACTAACACAGGTAACGTCGTGACATCTTCTCAAACGACCCAAGCTCTCATTTTAATTTGCCATTCTCTCGTTGAAGAAGGAAAAAAGCCATCTGTCGGACTTTTACGAGGCAAGGCTAGCTTCAAAGTATCAGTATCGGAAGCCATTGAGGCCATCAAGCACTTTAATACGTTGTCGACACAGGAATCGCAAAATGAAGTGGTTGCCTCAACATCGAGTGCTCCCACCTCAGTACCAAAGCAAATGCAGCAACGACTAACGCAGCTCGAAGACGAAATAAAACAACTGCATCAAACCAATACCGACTTAGAAAATAGAATTGATAAACTCGAATCCCTCGTATTGAGAACCTTTGATTAACAGCGGGCCGAGTATAACTGCCATTGGCAATTGCTATTCAATTTGTGCGATTGGCACCAATGAATCTAAAAAAGTCGCTAAATTCGGCGCAACTTCGGACTTAGCCTCTTTACCGACAGGCTCTAACACAACTGCCCCACTTTCATTATCTATACTGAGAATGAAATTTTCATCATCCGTCAGCGCAAAAAATAGTGTAATAGGCTGTTTTAATCTGCGCTTCATCATGACATGACCAATAAGGTTTTCTTGCAATCGGTCGAAATCTTCGTCGTTCCAGACTTGCAACAATTCACATACGCCCTGTTGTGCTTCAGCACGCCAGCCCATTCCCCAATAGGCGCTAAAATACTCACAAAAATCTGGATGTATTTGTATGTCGAGCGCGTGTTCCAAATCGCTAAAAGAACGTTTAGGCTCTTGCTTTATCGGTGCCCAATTTACCAGCCCATCAATTTCTTCCTGGTCGGCAATACAAGGAGATTGCCACTCTGAGTCTTTTTCAATGGGTAACAACAATTTAGCTAGCTTCGCCCGCTCAAAAAATTGCCGTAAAGCGCTTTCTACATTGTTCTGCATATCGATTTTGTCTGCTTTTCAGTTACAATACGCGGCATATCCGCTGAATGCGGCAAGTGTACGACTTAATTGGTAAATATGACAGATAAACAGACTGCCCCGTTAACGCTCTCTGAGGACCTAACACTAGGTAAACAAGTGAGCTATATCGAAACCTATTCACCTGAACTATTGCAACCCGTTCCGCGAACAGTTGGCAGAACAGCTATCCAGCTTCCGCAAACTTTGCCATTTGATGGTATTGATATCTGGAATGGTTACGAACTTTCTTGGCTGAATGCAAAAGGCAAACCTGTCATTGCAATTTTACAATGTAATGTACCCATAGACTCGCCAAACTTGATTGAATCCAAATCGTTCAAACTGTATTTGAATAGCTTTAACCAATCAACGATGCAGAGTGCAGCTCAAGTTGAAGCGCTATTGCAAAAAGACTTGTCCAATTGTGCCGGCAAGCAAGTTGAAATCAAGCTCTATTCAGCACCCGAGTTTGACCAATTGAATTTGGGGCAATTACAGGGAACCGTTATCGACGATTTAGACGTTGAAATTACGCAGTACCAACCAGGGCCGAGTTTTTTAGCCACGACAGACGAACAAGCCGATGAAACGCTAATAAGCCACCTGTTGAAGTCCAATTGTTTAATTACGAGTCAACCCGACTGGGCCAGCGTATTAATTCGTTACAGCGGTAAAAAAATCTGCCATGAAAGTATGCTGAAATACATCGTATCGTTTAGACAACACAACGAATTCCACGAGCAGTGTGTAGAGCGTCTATACTACGATATATTAACGCAGTGTAATCCAGAGAAATTAACCGTTTATGCGAGATACACCCGTAGAGGAGGGCTCGATATCAACCCATTTAGGTCAAATTTCGAAAAACCATATAGCAATTGTCGACTTGCTAGGCAATAATCAGTAACGAAAGGATAATAGTCGAGATAGTTGACTTTTTCGTATCATAGTCTGATATGCCTTTCAGTTTAAAGGGTTTCTAAGGAAGATAATGTCGTCAAAACAACTGCAAACGCTGAAACAACACGGTGAACAACTGGCGCAGTTCATCATTCGTTTGTCAGCTTTTTATGAAGGTTTCTCAAAGGAAATTGATGAGGAATTACACGTACTCAGGGGGCACCTAGCTGGTCAACCCAACATTACGCTTTCTACACTGAGTATAAACAAGCTCAATGGCATTTTGATGTCGACATCGACGTCGCTTAAACAATATCGCAGTGCAACCGTTAAAGAACTAGAAGATACAATAAAACATATCCAACTGGTTGCCGAAGCGTTCCCCGAACACTATCAAGAATCGACAAAGTACTTAAATGAAATCAGTGCCCCGACTCAGTCGATATTCACACTAGTTAACCATTGTTTAAAAGCACTAGAGCTCTATCGTAAATCAACGGCAGAGGGCTTACCGAAACCAGAAGATGCGGCGAAAAAAGCAGTACCTCAAACTCTCGCTGCGGTCAGCTCTGCACAAGAAGCAATCAATGCATCAGTTTCTCGCTTGCAAGGCGATATTGTCGCCGAGCTCAATCAGCTAGTCGAAACTTACGCGATGCGAACGCCGAATGACGAACAACTCATTCACGTTCGAAGTAAGTTACACAATGGCATTACTGAAGAAGAATTGCTTCAATGTTGTGTGTTTTTAATCCGATTAATTGTCAGAGACACTCTTGGTGAGGTGAACGTCACAGGTAAAGTCATTAATGGCCTTCACAAAGCAATTGGCGAAGTTAATCAATCTGTCACTGAAACAATAGAAACCAGTAAAAATAGCCTTGAAACTAAGCTCAAAAGTAATCAGGAATTAAAAGATCAAATTGACGACATGGAAGATGCCGTCAATCAAAGTGAATCGCTCGAAAAGCTAAAGCAGGATGCTCAAAAATATTTGACCAAAATGGCGTCGACGATCTCCCAACAAGAAGAGTCTGACCGTGCAGAGCAAGAGGCACTAGTCACGTTATTGGACCAAATGCAGAAGCAGTTAACGCAACTTCAAAAGCAGACTCATAACTACCGAAGAAAATTGGCAGAACAACGAATTTCAACTTACACGGATTCGTTGACTAAAATTCCGAATCGCGTTGCATACAACGAACGCGTTCAGCGTGAGTGGGAAGTCAGTAAAAGTACACAGTCTCCCCTGTGTATGGCTTTAGTCGATATTGACCACTTTAAAACGATTAACGACAAATACGGCCACGCTGCGGGTGATAAGACACTACAAGTCATTGCTCGACACCTTAAAAAACATGCCGGCGCCAATGATTTTCTAGCGCGTTGGGGTGGCGAAGAATTTGTCATGCTATTCCCCGGTGTTTCCATTGATGAACTAACAGGAAAATTAGAAGCGATACGGGCCACACTCGAGGCACTACCTTTTAAATTTAAACAGGAGAAGGTGACGATCACCGCGTCTATTGGTGCAGCTTGCTGCATAGATGGAGAACAAATAGACAAGACATTCGACCGCGCTGATGAAAACTTGTATCAAGCGAAAAATTCCGGCCGTAACAGGGTTGTCGTTACCGCATAACACTACATGAACAAAATGCAGATCAATCCGGTGGGCTGGATGAACCAGCTCTCCCAGTCTGAAGTACTACAGCTGCAAGATACAACAAACAGTGCACTGTACGACATGTTCCGAAATTGCTGTCTAGCCGTGTTGAACAGCGGTGTTGATGAAGATAATTTCGAAATCCTTTTTGCCCCATACCACGACTTTGACATCAAATTGGTTCGTCGAGAAAGGGGCGTCAAAATAGAGCTAATCAACCCGCCTCAAGTTGGTTTTGTCGACGGTAAACTTGTTAACGGTCTCCAAGAGCACCTATTTGCCGTCATGCGAGATCTGCTATACATGGGTTCGAAGCATGGTGATGAACGCAAACCCACGAGTGAAAGTGAGATCAGTGACATGGTGTTTGACATGCTCCGCCATGCCAATGCCTTGGAAGGGAATGATGAGCTTAACACCGTTGTTTGTTGGGGTGGCCATTCTATAAAACAACACGAATATCAGTATACGAAAGAAGTTGGTTATCAACTTGGACTAAGGGAAATCAATATCTGTACGGGCTGTGGGCCCGGCGCAATGAAAGGCCCAATGAAAGGGGCAACTATCGGTCACGCCAAACAACGATTCGCCAATGGTAGATACATTGGTATCTCAGAACCCAGCATCATTGCCGCCGAGCCCCCAAATGCCATTGTCAATGAATTGATAATCATGCCAGATATCGAGAAACGCCTAGAAGCATTTGTCCGCGTTGCGCACGGAATAATTATTTTCCCAGGCGGCGTTGGTACAGCTGAGGAATTACTGTATCTGCTGGGAATACTATTGAACGACAGAAATGAACAACAACCTATTCCCGTCATATTGACCGGCCCAGAGGGTTCACAAAGTTATTTTGAAGCGATAGATGAATTCGTTGGTGCGACTTTGGGTAGAGCCGCGCAAGAAAAATATCAGATTATCGTTAATGACCCTGTAGAGGTCGCTCAGACAATGCGAGCAGGCCTGGTGAAGGTAGAGCAATATCGCCGTGCGATGGGGGACTCTTTCAGTTTTAACTGGTCGTTGAAAATCGATGGCAGTTTCCAACACCCCTTCGCCCCTACGCACGCCAATATGGCATCACTCGATTTGAGCTTAAATCAGGACGTAAGTGTATTGGCCAGTAATCTGAGAAAAGCGTTTTCAGGCATTGTCGCCGGTAATGTCAAAGCGGAAGGTATAGCCGAAATTAAACAACACGGTCCATTTGAACTATCTGGCGATCCCGAGTTGATGGAACGAATTGACCGACTTCTACAATCCTTTGTTGAGCAAGGCAGAATGAAGTTGCCAGGGGCAAAATATGAACCCTGCTATACGATAAAATAGACAAATCGATAAAGTGCCCGAGTGCAACGCTTAGTTACGTTTTTATATTGGCGTTTTAGTGCGTTTTTGCGATAGACTCAAGTGTATAGCGAGCGAAAAAGCGAAGGGTTAATGAACAGCAAAGTGATGCGCCTTATTGTATTGGGAATTCTAGCCTATGCAGGTTTTGTCTTTATGGTAATGTCTTTTTACCCTGACAAGCCTGAAGATATGAGCTGGAAAGACCGGGAAGAATACAACAAGGTTCAAATTACAAAGTTGGAACTCGGCGCAACCCTCGACGAGGTTATTGCATTATTGGGGTCACCCGACATCACTGAAGCTAAAATGAAAGCAGACAACAAGATTCAAGTGATGTTTTATCGTACACAGCACGTCCAAGCTGATGGGCTAACAACGGAGGATGAATGTACTCCTTTGTTGTTTGAAAATGACCACCTAGTTGCCTGGGGTCAAGGAGCGTACGATAGTTTCTTACGCAGCTAGGTATGGAACTTGACGCTGACAAACGCACCATCTGTGCACAACAGTACCGCAAGCTCATTTCGATAAAGCTGACTCTCGCAAAATACTTTAAGCAAACGAGTACGAAGCAAGCTCCCTCTCTTACTATTGACGGTCTAAAATCGTTTGCCAATCAAATTACAACATTGACAAAAGAGGCGCCGCAACTCGCCATTGCAGCATCCCTGTGCCGCTGGAATAAACCGAGTGAGGTCGACGACTGCTTAAGCGCGGCGCTTTTGACAGCATATATGGGATTCAGTAGTCACTGGAATCAACTCTATACGCAGCAAGTTATATCTGCGCTCCTATCAATCTATTGGATCAAACGGCAGTCTGATTTAGGTCCAAAAGAACAGCGATTATACGCTCGCGATTTGGCTACCGAGCTCAGCCAAAAACACCTCGAAGTATGGCGTAGTACTTTTCAAATATGGCCTTATTGCCAGCATAAAAATCTTTTGAGCGCCATTAAACACAAAACGTTCACCCCCTCTCAACTGACAGTTTTACATGCAGATTTTCTGACGGCTCATTCACCGGACGACTTTGCGAGTAGGCTTGCTCAATGTGTTCAAGCAACGTCTTTCTCAGAACAATCTTCTCTTGACGCCTTGTGTTTAATAACAAGCACCGTACGAGCCGGGAGTGTATTTCTCTATCAATCCGAAAAAACGGTTTGCATTGCGAACGACGGTAAAGAATTACTAGGGGTAACCTTGACGGAACCCGATAAGCCTATATGGCTGAGTGTCGATAACGTGAGCGGGGTGCCAGCTAAGCCTATAACGTTCGAACAATGGTGGTCACGTGCAAGCTCGTTGTATTCTGACGACGATGTTTATACCAGAACCAATCAACATTTTGCCCGTGATTTCAATATCAACCATCCACCGCAGGCGTTAACCAGCCTACTCTCTCACTTAAAAAACCCAGACGTAACTGTCGATAAAATTGTTCAACTAGTCGAAAGTGAACCATTATTTAGTGATTACATTAAAGGTGTGGCGTCACAGGACAACCGTATGCAATTACCGGTTTCCAATGTGAAACAAGGAGTGATGACTTACGGCCTTGAAAGAGTTGGAGACATGCTAGTGCAACAAGCACTGCAAAAGCGTTTGACTCAACATTATTTTCCACTGGTCGACACTTGTCGTCAGCTAACAATGTTGATAACGGGAATTGCTGCACTCTTGGCGCAGGAATCAAAGGTTTCAACACCTCAACAGGCCGGTCTTTTGGCTACAGTGGCATGTTCACCGCTTTTTACCGTCCCCGCGCTAAAAGTACTGCTTAAATTTCACCACCAATCTACACATTATCATTCACTCAATTCCCTGTTGAATTTTTCGAGCAAAGATCAAATAACAGAATTTGCTAAGCAACTGACGAATAAATGGTACTTACCAGACTATTTCAACACCGTTTTATCGCTACAGGGGAAACTGCCAAAACAAGTGCCGAATCAGATTCGCAAGCCTTTTGCGTTACTCGGCTGTAGCGTATATTTAGGACGAAAATGGCTGCTTGGCTTCAATAAACAATGTCTAGAGTCAGAACAATTCTACACACAGAGCCTGGAGGTGCTGAACATCAACCATGTCTATCTACAACAGATTAAAAGCCAACTTAACCATTTGGTAGTCTACCCAGTCCAATACTAACACTTTCATTTGCCACTAAGATTTACATCAAACTGCGCGCGAAACAAATGTCGCTATGCGAAAAGCCCAAGGTCATGTAGAATATGCGCTCCAGCGCAGACGTAGTTATTTAACGACACAATAATAATCCAAGGTACGGATAGCGATAGTATAAGACTAATCGCGCATGGTCGTGTGCATGCTATTTATCTATGCTTAGACTACGCTCGCTTTATTCAAAGAACCTAACGAAACCAGTATTACCAGAGGATTTCTCCCCATGACGCAGCAACGTATAACTGTCATTCGCGGCGATGGTATCGGCCCAGATATCATTGATGCAGCAACTCAAATTCTTGATAAGGTTGGATGTGACTTCGCTTATGATTACGCTGATGCAGGCTTAGTTGCCTTGGAAAATCACGGTGAATTGCTTCCACAAGAGACACTTGACCTAATTGCAAAAAACAAAGTTGCGTTAAAAGGCCCACTAACAACGCCTGTTGGTGAAGGGTTTACGTCAATCAATGTAAGCTTGCGTAAGCAATTCAAACTTTACGCGAATCTTCGTCCAGTATTTTCATTCAAAGGTACAAAAGCAAGATACGAAGACATTGATATTATTACTGTTCGCGAAAACACCCAAGGCATGTATTCAGGTCTTGGGCAAGTTGTTTCTGAAGACGGTACAGAAGCAGAAGCAATGAGTAAAATCACCCGTGAAGGTGCGGAGCAAATTGTAGAATTTGCTTATGAATTAGCCAGAAGAGAAGGCCGTAAGAAAGTCACTGCCGTTCACAAAGCAAACATACTCAAATCAACTTCAGGCTTGTTCTTGAAAGTTGCGAGAGAAGTTGGCGAACGTTACCCTGATATCGAATCTAGCGAAATGATTGTAGACAATACTTGTATGCAATTGGTAATGAACCCACATCAGTTTGACGTTATCGTTACAACCAATTTATTCGGTGACATCTTATCCGATTTATGCGCAGGATTAGTCGGTGGATTGGGTATGGCTCCTGGCGCTAACATCGGCAAAGATTGTGCTGTGTTTGAAGCAGTTCATGGCTCAGCTCCAGATATTGCAGGTAAGAACCTAGCTAACCCAACAAGCGTCATCTTGGCTTCTGTGCAAATGTTGGAATACCTAAACATGGGAGATAAGGCAGAAAAGATTCGTTCAGCACTTAAAGACGTGATCGAAAGCGGCGACCGAACTACCCGAGACCTAGGTGGACAACACGGTACAACAGAGTTCACTCAAGCTGTACTAGATAGACTATAATTCAGTCTTTATCCAAGTTCAGAAAAACGGGCCTAGTGCCCGTTTTTTTGTTTGTGCTGAAAATCTGATCTTTAGCTCAAATGTTTTTGCTTGCAACCTCCCCTATTCTTCAACCGTAGTTCTTCAACTACAAGGTTAAATCAACGAGGAATAATGGGAATTTGAACATGAAAAAACTAATTTACTTACTTTGCTTGTTTTCATCAGCCGTATATTTACCTAGCGTTGTTCAAGCTAAGGAAACGGCTTCAATCATTAACGCTTCATCCACTTCCAGCCCAGAGGTTCAACAAAGCTTGAACCTAAATTCTGCATCACTGGAAGAGCTGATGTCTTTACCGGGTATTGGCGAGTCAAAAGCCCAGGCCATTATTGACTATCGAGAATCTGTCGGTCATTTTGTTGAGCTTGCTGAGGTGACACAGGTCAAAGGTATTGGTGAAAAGCTACTTGCCAAAATTGAGAAGCAAGTCTACGTGAAATAGACAAGATGTAATCGATACAAAAAACGCCCTTAACGGGCGTTTTTTGCAGTTCGTTAAGACTCTGCGAGCGTTTCTTTAAGAAAGTCTTTAAACTTCCCTGCCAGCTCAGGGTGCCTTAATGCGTATTCAACATTGGCCATCATATAACCGAGTTTACTTCCACAATCATGGCTTTTGCCTTTCATGTAGTAAGCGTCGACTTGTTCTGTTTTCATCAGTGCAGCTATCGCATCAGTAAGCTGAACTTCACCGCCCGCTCCTGGCGGCGTAAATTCAAGCAAGTCCCAAATTTTCTCAGACAACACATAACGGCCAACAACAGCCAAATCAGATGGCGCGTCTTCTAGTGCAGGTTTCTCCACCATTTGATGAATCTTCGCAGCTTCGCCAGGACTGATTTCGGCACCTTCAAGGTCGACAATACCAAATTTAGTTACGTCTTCTTGAGGCACTTGCTCAACCATAACTTGGCTTACGCGACTAGTATTAAATTTAGCGGCCATATCGGCAAGATTGTCTTTCTTAGGATTTGATAGTGCATCATCAATGATTACGTCAGGAAGGACAACTGCGAAAGGAGCGTCTCCGACTAGTGGGCGCGCACATAAAACCGCATGCCCAAGTCCGCTCGCGACGCCTTGCCTGACATGCATAATAGTGACATCTTTTGGACAAATAGCCTGTACATCTGCAAGCAACTGGCGTTTAACTCGTTGCTCTAATGTCGCTTCTAATTCAAATGACGTGTCAAAATGGTTTTCGATACTGTTCTTACTCGCGTGAGTCACAAGTACAATTTCTTTGATTCCCGCTTGAACGCATTCATTTACCACGTACTGAATTAATGGCTTATCAACAACAGGCAACATTTCCTTTGGAATGGCTTTTGTTGCTGGAAGCATTCTTGTTCCCAAACCAGCTACTGGAATAACTGCTTTTTTCACCTGACTCATATTTATTATTTCCCTTATACGGATAAACCAGTGGCGATGACCGAGCACCGATTCTTGAAAGTCTTATAATAAGACTAACACCATGTAAACCATCCGGAGATACTCAATTCACATTGATAAATATACAAATCAATGCTCTACAAATTTCCTATTTAATACTATAGAGAATTGGCAAGAATGCCAATGCCACACTCTTCGATGCATTCAAGATTTCTCAAAAAACTTTCCAGTTTTGCGTTTAAGCCCATCACAAAGTCCTCTATTCATAAAGTAGCCGCGTTGACGACCATTTTTAGCCAAATAACGATTGACTAGGTAACGTATTGGTAAGCCCAAAAGTTGACGGCATTTCCAATAAAAAGGCACGTAAGGACGCCTCGATAAAGCGATAACATTCCTAAATTGATAATACAGCCTTATCTCGGAACCAATTTTGAAGTTTACGCCGCAAAACTTGAGACGGCTGTCACCTTGTGTGTGAAGCATTTCAATGCGTTCATCAAGCAGAATATGGTAGCCCTTTGTTCTCGCTCGCCAACACCACTCGTGGTCAACACCATCGATAAATAGGCTTTCATCTTTCTGCCCTACATCGTTCAACGCTTCTAACTGAATCAACATCCCCGATGCAATAGCCTGCGGCACACTGACAAAACTGTCTTTTTTAAACAAGGTTTTTTGAATAATAGGCTTCACTACTGAACCGCTAAAACTACAGACTACCCTCGGACTCACCGAGGCGACCTTATCAAAAATGGATTGAGCCTCTTTCATGCCATTTTGAACACCGTAAATCAGGTCAGCATTTAGGTTGCTGTCTTGGTCGAGTAAAAAGGCATAGTGAAACCCTGACTCCGAAGCAATTTGCAGCCCAATATTTTGGGCCTTTGCAATCCCCACATTACCTAAGCAGTGATGGTAGCTATGAATTGAAGATCCCGAGATTTGTTGCTGATTTGCGGAATTGTCAACCAAGATAGTCGGAATAGAACAAGCAGCCAGCTTGTTGATATTTTGCTCAACAAACTGAATATCAGGGTTGTAAAGGATAATGATGCCAACAGTATTCAATGTTTCACAAACTTTTCAAGTAATACGCGATCGACTTTATATGCTAGCTTTACTAGAGGAGATGGCAACAGTCTTAATACAAGAACACTCACTGCATACAAAAAATTATGCGGAGAAACCTTTTTAAGATGCCACATCGCATACATTCGGGCCTTAAACTCATTAAGAGACTTACTGAGCCCTCTACGCTTGTAAAAATCATTCACTCGACGAAAATCAAGTAATGGGTCTTTAAGGTTTCTGAACAAATAGCCTTCTTTGGCCAGTCTGACCCAAAAAAAATAATCTTGAGTGTTTTTTAAATGGGATTCGTATCTGAAACCTTGACGAAAGACTTCAAAACGTATGGCGACGGTAGGGTGATTCAACGAACATCGACGAGGTAGCATCGAGACGATCTTCTTGTGTGAACCAGGCATTACCCGCTTGCCCACCTTTTCGCCCGTTTCATTAATTTCAGTTAGCGCAGATCCCAAAACAGCTACGTTTTGATGAGCTTTTAAGTAGGACGTTTGTCGTTCAAGACGATCTCCGTGTGACACATCATCAGCATCCATTCGAAAAAAGAATTTTGCATTTAAATTCAAAGACCAGTCGATGACAAAGTTCATACACGTTGCTAAACCGACATTTTTCTCGCTTTCGATAACAACAATACGCTCGTCCTCTCGGGCGTACTGATACACGATATCTCTCAACGACGAGCGAGTTGGACCATCAATCATAATTACAAATATGAAGTGGCTATACGTCTGGTTCAGGATACTATTAATAGCCTGTTTGAGCCACGTATCTCTATCGCCATGATAAACAGCCAAACCGACAACTGATTCAACGGCATCTAGTGGGCGTTGATGCTGAACAATAAAACGGGAAGACAAATTACCGCCAGGTAGCTAAAAAAGTGGGATTAGAATAACAAAGAATTCCAGAATAAAACACCAAGCGCACTATTTGTTAATAGCGCGCCTAAATCTCTTGATTTTTCGCATTACTTGCCAAACATTTTGAATCACAAAGCTGTATAGAAATAATAAAACCATAAAGCTCCAAAACATAACTGGTTCAGAAACCTGGTACACCTCACCCAAGATTCCGATAGCACAAAACACCGAACCTAGCGCTAATATCGCGCCTAATGCTTGACGGGAAGAAAGCCCTGCCCTCATAAATATGTTGTGCAAGTGTTTTCTATCCGGCTTTAAGACTGACTGTCCTTTCCGTGCCCGTCGATACATAATCGCGGCCATATCCATTAACGGGAGGCCAATGAGCCAAACTGCTGTAATAGGTCGAATTGCTGGACCAGAACCTTGAGTATGATCTACCAGAAGCCAAACGATTGTTAGGCCAACAAACATACTGCCAGAATCACCCATAAAGATTTTGTTGCCCTTAAACCCCTTCCAACTCAAATTGAAGGCAAGAAAAGGAACAATTGCAGCAATAATGATCAGAGGTTCCATTATCGCTGCTCCATTGCCGGAACTTAACAGTAACCCCACGACACTTGTTAGGACGAGTAAACTCATCCCACCAGCAAGACCATCGATACCATCAATCATATTAAACGCATTGATGACACCAACCACGCAAATAATAGTAAAGAAATAACCAAATAGTCCAAAATCGACGGCCCCGAAACCAAATACGTTGCCAAGTGAAGTGATATAATTTTGGGCACTCCAAGCCATAATCGCGGCAACACCAAACTGGCAAACCAGTCGGCCTTTAGCGCTTAAATCGAACCTATCATCCAGCATGCCCAATAAAACAATAAAAGCAGAGGCTGTAAAAAACAACGGACTATTTCTCATCCAAACATCGGTTGCTACTGATGCAACAAGCACTGCCATAAATATCGCGACGCCGCCAGTCAAAGGTACGATTCCGGCATGACGTTTACGAATACTGGGCTGATCAACTAACCCAAACTGATGCGCTAGCGGTGTCATCACGACAAGAAGAATTAACGCCACGAAGAATGCGGTAAAAAGAGGAATAAACTGTAAGTGACTTAGCATTAACTCGTGTACCCTGTCGATGCTATCGCATTCACGCTTAGCTGCTGATAAAACTTAATCATTGTAATTATTAATCCGTTTGCTACTACTTCCATGAACCCGTGTTTTGGGAATCAAGACCGATCTACACAAGCTCAACCCCTATGATAATCATATATATGATGAATAACCAGTAGATAGTCATAAATACTGAGTTATTTGTATTTTACAGGGGATTTGTGACAAAAATAAAACGTCAAAGTCTTTGATGTTTTCAGTAGTGATAGTATGTTACCACCGTTCTAATCTTGTGCTAATATGCCATCAAAAATTAAAAGGATATTTGAAATGTTCAATTGCGGACGAAAAGTTTACGCAACAGGAATCCTTGCTGCGGCGAGTCTATCCGCGTGCGTTCACGTTCCAAAAGAAGTAACAGCTTCAGTTCCACTTGTAAATGTCCAAAATAATAGCGCTTTAAATAAGCCAAACAATATCGTCAACAATTTCACTGGTCGTAGTGGGTTCAAGCTTACTCATAACAATGTAAACTACCTAACAACAACCCCTTATACATCAGCAATGGGGAAAACATGCTTTAGGTTGCAAAGATTGAGCAATTATAGCGAAATGGTAGACCAAAGCTTTAAGGCTGTAATGTGTCAAACACCGCTCGGCTGGTCTTTAATTGACCCTAGCTATCCTGCCCAATAATTTCGTTCAGAAATACTGAGAACACTATGCGCTCCAACTATAAAACTATAATTACTGGCTTTGCTTTGCTTTTTTTCACGGAGATTTGTTCATCACAATCGATTGAACAACTTCAAGAGCTTCGTCGTTCAGTTGCAAGCCAACAAAATTCACCTTCAGTTTCTGGAATTGCGCCGCCCACCATAAACGGTGATAGGCAACTACCTTCAGTAACACCTCAATCTTCCTTGGGTCAGTTTAAGCAAGCACAAAGACAAGGACTGGTGTTACCTGGTGAAGCAACTATTGACTCTGTATTTCCTATGCAGGAAAAACAACTGAGCCCGCCCTTCGCTGCCAACCTTTTTCTTGGCGGCTATGAAACAGAGAGAGATTCGGGTCTAAACGACAATTACATCATCGCTCCAGGAGACAAAATTTCGATATGGCTTTGGGGTGCTGTCAATTTCTCTGATGTTGTGACAGTTGATAATCAGGGTAATATTTTTATTCCAAATGTTGGACCAATAGCACTCTCAGGTACATCCGCTCAGTTAGTTAACACCAAAGTAAGCAATGAAATTCGTAAAATTTATACCCGAGATGTCAATATTTACGTAAATTTACTGACGTCGACACCGGTTTCCGTTTTTGTCTCTGGGCCGGTTCTAAGACCCGGTCAATACGCAGGCCAAGCTAACGACAGCTTGCTTTATTTTCTCAAGCGTGCAGGCGGTATTGACTTTCTCCGTGGTAGCTTTCGTAGCATCAATATAGTAAGACAGGGCGAGATTATAGAAAGTATCGATTTGTACGACTTTTATGTTTCCGGCGTCTTACCGCAAATGTCTTTCAAAGACGGTGATGTTATTCTGGTAGAAGAGATCAAAGACACGGTCATTGTCACTTCAGGTGCGAGAAACAGTTTTACGTTCGAGTTTAGTGCTAACAATGTAATGGGCAAGGAAGTCATTCAGTATGCCAAGCCAACCCCTTTTATCAGTCATGTGAGCTTGGCAGGGCTTCGTGAAAACAGTCAGTTTGCTGCATACTACAGTCTTGAAGAATTCTCCAACACCACTCTTAACGATGGTGACACAATAGAGTTTCTCGATGACCATGAGACTCAAGTTTACCGCATAAACGTCGCAGGTAGTTTCCTCGGACCATCACAGTATATGGTCCCTAGAGGCGCTAAGTTGCACGATCTTCTCCATATGATTTCAATTGATAAATCCTTATCGGATTATAAAAATGTCTACTTATTAAGAGAGAGCGTAGCTATCCAACAAAGAGAAATGCTTAACCAAGCGCTCGATAGATTGGAGCGCAGTGTATTTACTGCGCCAGTCAGCTCTTCTGGTGAAGGCGCCATCCGTGCGCAAGAAGCACAGCTCGTTACCGATTTTGTGGCCAGAGCAAGACAGATTGAACCGCTTGGAAAAGTAGTGATATCTGAAAACGGCAGTACTGCTGATCTTCTGCTTGAGCCGAATGATACGATAGTGATTCCCGCCGTATCGGACGTTATCAATATTGGGGGCGAGGTAATGTTACCTCAAGCCGTCGTATTTAACGCTGACGCTTCCATCACAGACTACATCGCTTGGGCCGGAGGTTACTCTACCAGAGCCGATGACGAGCGCATGATGATTATTAGGAACAATGGCACAGTAGTCTTCACAGATAGTGCATCGACATCTTGGTTATTAGACAACCATAGCATAGAACTACTGCCAGGAGATCGTATCGTAGTCCTGCCAAAAATCGATGCTAAAACCATGCAGGCAGTGAAAGATATTACTCAAATCATATTCCAGATTGCCGTGGCGGCAAATGCCATTATTGATTAGTATGAAGCGTTTCGAACAACACTTGAAAGCTTGGAAGAATGTGCTATTCGCACTTTTTCTGCGTGAACTTCAGAGTAAATTCAACGATAAATTCGGACTTAGTTGGGCGCTGATAGAGCCTTTTATGTTTATCTTTGTGTTGTCATACGGCCGTAGCTTTCTTCTCGGAGATGATGTTCACAGTGTACCCGTCTTCATGTTCATGTTCCTTGGTTTTCTTGGATTGATGACATTTACAAGCATTCTTGGTACCTCTTCTACTGCAATCAAAAGGTCGAAGCCTTTGTTTGCGTTTAGACAAGTTCAGCCTATTGCACCTTTGCTAACGTCTACGTTGATGGAGTCATTAATCAAAGTGGGCGTAGTCGCCTTAGGTCTTATAGCGATGTACGTACTTGAAATAGAGGGGGCTATTGCAGAGCCATTACTATTGTTTTCGTTAGCGGTAATGTTATTTGTATTGGGTGCTTCAATTGCATTACTGTTTGCTATCGCATCTAGCTTTATTCCTGAAGTTGATAAAATAAAAAAAATGGTCACGCGGCCCTTAATGTTTGTCTCTGCAGTGTTTTTTAGCCTGCAAGATATTCCAAAAGAGTTTTGGCCCTATCTCACCTGGAATCCATTACTTCATCTGATTGAATTAGCGAGGTACGCGTGTTATCCAAATTATGGAAATGAAGGGGTGGACATTCAGTATTTGATAGAGTGTACTGTAGCGACGCTTTTCCTCGCCCTGTCATGCTACCATTTGACTTGGAAAAGGGTACTCTCGCGATGATACGCTTAGAGAAACTAACTAAATACTATCCCAGTAACTTAGGGAATCAGTATATCTTTCGTGATTTAAGTTTTAACATCCCCACAGATAAAAACCTAGCGATTCTCGGCAAAAATGGTTCAGGTAAATCTACGCTATTTCGTTTGTTGGCAAAAAGCGAATATCCAGACAAAGGAAAGATTTCAACATCCCACTCTATGTCTTGGCCAGTAGCATTAGCTACAGGCATTCATCCGCAAATGACGGGACGCGAAAATGCTCGATTTATAGGCAGAATTAACAACGTATCTTCGTTGAACCAATATGAAAATTCGGTTCAAGAATTTGCTGAAATCGGTAAACGCTTTGACCTTCCTGTTCGCACTTATTCTTCAGGGATGCGTGCGAGATTAGTTTTTGCTTGTTGTGTAAACATCAACTTTGACCTCTACCTCATTGATGAAGCTACCTCTGTAGGCGATGCCATTTTCAGGAAAAAAGCACGACAAACGCTTAAAGAGAAAAGTGAATCTGCTGGCATCATAATGGTTAGTCATGAGATGGACCAACTCCGAGAGTTCTGTGATGCGGCTGTAATGATAAATAAAGGCAAACTCACTTATTTTGACGACCTTGAAGAAGCCATTACATTTTATGGTAAAAATTAATTTTCAGGACTCATTTTTAAATGACTAAATTAAAACAATATTTAAATTTCCTGCGACAAAGAATGATTCTAGTCGTAATTATCCCTTGGGTAGTTTACGCATTATATTTACTTCTATTTGCGGCTCCGAGGTATGAAAGTACGAGTCAAATGATAATCAAGTCAAATAGCTCTGGAGGAGCTTTTGATCCTTCTTCGCTTTTACTTCCGGCTGTCACCGGCGCTTCGTTAACAAACAACGAAAGCCTTTTAGTTAAGGCGTTTATAGAATCCGCGGACATGCTCGATTTCCTTAACAGCCAAATTGATCTGGCAGGACATTACATGTCTGACGAAGGCGATTTCATCAGCCGACTCGCCAGTGATCATACAAAAGAAGAATTAGCCGCCTATTATCACGACAAAATCAGTGTAGAAGTTGATTCGACTTCTTCGATTATTACCCTTAAAACTCAAGCCTTCACTCCCGCTTTTGCTCAGGAAGTAAATGCACAATTAGTCGCTAGAGCTGAAAATTTTATAAACGAAATAAACAATAAGCTAGCAGAGGTAAAACTCGAATTTGCGCAAAGTGAACATGATATTGTCGAGAAAAAGCTTCAGCAGGCAAAAACGCAACTTCTCGCTTTTCAGTCTAAGTACAGCGTATTAGACCCCTCCGCTGAGGGGGCAGCATTCCAACAAATTGCATTTTCACTAGAGTCTGCATTGGCCCAAAAAAAAGCCGAACTAATAGCTCTAAAAGCGTCGATGTCAGATGGTGCACCTGAGGTACTTTCCACTAAAAGAGAAATATCGGCATTGGAATCTCAAATCAGTCAAGAGAAACTTCGTATTACTGGCTCTAGTTCGACTTCTGAGCTTTCTGTAAGCCAACAAATGGCTAACTACAGTAACTTGCAGGTACAACTTGAACTTGCAATACAAGCCTATTCAGCGTCATTAGTTACACTTGAAAAAGCGCGAGTTGAAACTTATGAGCAGTTACAACACCTCGTTACGATAGAATCACCCACACTGCCAGAGGACAACACCTATCCTAAAGTCATCTACGACTTAACGGTATTTGGCGTTTTCGCGCTACTTCTTTATGGTATTGGACGTATTGTTATTGCCACGATAAGAGAACTTGATTAGTTCGTCGGTAAACAATAGAGAACAAAAAAGCCACCTTACGGTGGCTTTTCTCGAACTTAATCTAATTTGCTTAGAAGAAGCTATAAACCAAGGTAACAGCAGTCTCTGTGTCTAGGTTTTCAACGCCATCAGCAACGTCAGTGTTGTGATCAAGTTTAATCGACAACTTCATCGATAGCCCGCCGCTAATCGTAGCGCTGAGGGCAGATTCCGCACGTGATTTGGTGTTTTCAGAACCAACTTCCGTACTGATTGTTTGGGCAAATTTTGCCGTTTCAGAAATGCGCCAAGTGAAACCGGCCGAACCACGAACGATGAAGCTATCCAGATTTTCACCATCGTTTGACTCTATGAATGAATAACCCGGACCAATACTGTATTCAAATGACGTATCACCATCATTCCATACTTTTTGGCTCCAACCCGCAGCAACGGTAGCTTGGTACTCGAAACTGTTGAACCTATCGTCTTCATATGACGCAAATCCAAATAAACGGTGATCTGGATTTTCAAGTTTGTAGTTAGCTTGTGCAGAACCAAAAAACTTCTGAGCAGAGGTTCGTTCCAGTTCATTGCCATCGGCATCTTCGACCGTTTCACGCTTGTAAAGCCCCTCAAGAACAAAATCATTACTCCATTTTTCGAGTTCTTGTTTTGCTGTTAAGCCCGCATTAAAAGAGGTGGTTTCAGTGTTACCAGACGTGAAGATAAATCCGAACTCGCCATCCATCGTAAACGATTTTGGTTCGTCTTCGGCGAGAGAAGGAAAAGCAACCAGTAATGAGGCACTGAGTGCTGATAGTTTAATTAATGTGTGTTTCATTGATCGTCCTACGCTGTAAATTAAGTCCTGCTGGTCGTATGGCTGCAATAATGCAATGCTTTCAGCAGTTCCGAGTATTCCTTTACCGCCAGCTTGAGATTAAGGCGCTAGTCTAACTTGCGTAAATATTGAGTCAATACCCACTGAACGTGCATCTTGCAAGAATTCAACTAAAGACTAAAAAAATTGATATACCAACGCGAGTGATGTTTCCGTGCTCAACGTTTCAGCATCTTCTGTTGGTGAAGACTCATGATTTAAAACAAACGAAAGTTTCATTGCCAACTTACCCATTATCTTTGCAGAAAGGGCCGTTTCAGAGCGTGACTTCGTATTCTGATTACCCGCCTCAGTCGATAAAAACTGCCGTATTTTCGCTCCAGAATCCCAATGGTATCGATACTCTGCCGACGCTCTAACGATAAACCCACTCGTTGCAGCATTGTTGTCTTCTTCCGCTTCAACTAACGAGTAACCCGGCCCTATGCTATAACGAAAATCGCTATCGCCCTCCAGCTCGAACTTTTGGGACCAACCCGACGCCAACGACGCTCGATAGTCATAGCCATTGAACCTATCATTCTCGTAGTCGCCATAGAAAAACAACCGGCGGTCATTCGCGTTGAGTTTATAGTCAAATTGGGCTGAGCCAAAAAAGCGTTGAGCGGTAGTTTGACGCTCGGGAGTGTCATCGGAGTCAACTTCACTTGTTTTGTACAACACTTCTGCAAAATAACTATTGCTCCAAGACGTCAATTCTTGCTCAGAAGTGATGCCCGCTTTCAGTGAGGTAGCTTCGGTATTTCCAGTGGAAAGCAAAACTCCGAATTCGCCATCAAGCGACAGTGGCTTTTTCTCTTTTTCAGGCGCATCTTGAACGTCGAAGTCGAGTTTATACAAGGCGTCAAGTAATTGTTCTCGGGTATTGTCAGCCAATGAGGGAAACGCAGCAAAGCTGCACGTTGCAACAAGCAGTCGCAAACTACAAGGAACTTTCATGAATCTTCTCGTTTTTATTCTTAACCCATTGCAGGGTCAACTATCGGATAAAACTAGAAACCTTCCCTGTCTCATTTTGTGCAAATGTAGCAGCGTTACCCAACGCCTCTGGCGCTAATTTCAGCAAACCAGCCTGCTGCGGCGTTATCGGCTCAATTTCGCCGTATGTATCCGGTTCCAGTGACTTTACGGTTATTTGGCTAGCACAAGCCAACAATGCCACATCGACATCGGATGTTTGCTTTGTTAAATCATGGAGATACGTAACGGGGAAATGCAATGCCATTGGCAAATTCCATTCACGCATTATCGTACCGCTGCCTTCGGCAAAGGTAAACCCAAAGTGCTTAAGTTGTTTGTTCCAAGGTAACTCATTGGACTTGTCATCCAAATATTTTGCATATTCTGATGGCGACGCCTTGGCGACGACCAATTCACAAAAGTGCCGCAAAATGCCCATTGCGAAAAAGCGCTCAGTTCCTCTTAGTTTGAGTTGTTGGGCTAAATATTTTGCTACCATACCGCCGTATACTGACTTTTCCCAATGTGCTTCTACGCTCAACAATTCGTTACCAAATTGCTGAAAGGCGGCTGATGCTGTCTCAGCTAAAACGAGGTTATACAGGGCTTCACCGCCAATCACCATCACCGCTTTCTCAACAGAAGTGACCTGGGACGCAAAACGAAAGAGAGCACTGTTGGCCAGCTTTAGAATTTTACCGCTAAGAGAAGGGTCAACACTGATTAGTTTACCGATATCGCTGATATCACTGCGAGGGTCGTCAAGCACACTTCTCAAACGGATACAGATATCAGGCATAGTGAAGGATTGTGTCGCCTGTGCTACATACTGCTCTAGTGCCATTAATTTAGCCCTGTTGGATTGGAATGAAAATACAACTGTGAGTATATCAGCGTTCAGATTAAATCGACACGCCCTAACCATATTTGGTATGTAAAACGTAGATGTAGACTTTTAGCGCTTTGCCGCCCCATTTCGTCAAAGCTGTGGTTCAAAAGAGTTTACCTTGGATATCAGATTCTACAGTTTCGTTTTTAAGCTTCTTTTTTCTGTCAGCAGCTCGTTTGCGACGGTAGCATGCGGCAACAATTTTGCGTTTGGTCGGATCGTCAATCTTTAACCAGTAAAGCCTCTCCTCTCTGCTTCGAAAACAACCTTTACAAAACCCTCGTGGTCCGCTTTCACAAACCCCGATGCATGGACTTGGTACCTCGAATAGCTGTAGCTGAGAAGGTGCTTTTTGTTCGCTCATACTCTGATCATGTAAAACCGTTACGTCGAGCAACCATAGGTTTGACGACTCGATAGTATAAGAGTAGCAAACCGCTCGCGACCATCAACAAAGACAGGGTCGCAGCAATTATCACTAGCGGGTTATTGAAGTCGCTGCGGTTTTTGTAGTCCATAATATGTAACATCCAGAAAAAGTCGTAAAACCGCCATATGTCTGTTCTGACCGACTCGATATTTCCAGATTTAGGTGACACATATAGCGTTGTCGATTTCCAATCGTCAAACACAACTTTGTACATCGGTAGTGATAAACGGCTGACTTCTTGGGGTATCTGGGTCAAACGATAAATGCCTAGCACATTGGCTTGTTGCTTTAAGCGTGTCATTGCCGTTGTTCTTACTTCGTTTTCAGATAATTCAGGAAGCTCTTCAAACGTTGTAGGATCGCGAAAGCTGATATCACCAGACCAATACTCAACCACTACAGCGGTATCACCATTTCGTTGGACATATGACAAGGATTTCCAGCTAAGATCAGATGGAATTTGCGTAGATGGTTTGTCTGGGTTAGGTAAGTCGTGAAGTAAATGCGTGCCTCTGACGATGTCGATTGGGATAGCGCTCATAACAACACCGCCCGCGATCCAAAGGACCACTTGCAAACCCACAATCATCCCTAGCCAACGATGGAGGCTGTAGGCACGCTTTCTCAAAGACATAAGTACTTAATCAATCAGGTTGTAATCAATGGTAGACACGACTCTAACACGTTTTATATGAGGGTGCTGGCTATCGCGGCTAGAAATTGAAAAGCGTCCTTGATTCGCTCGTCTGATTTTGCCCAAACGACTGCCGGAATCGTTCGCGAATTTCTCAGCAACAAGACGAGCATTCACCGTTGCTTCTTCAACCATCTCTGGTTTGACTTCATTGAGCCTGGTAAAAAGATACTGTGTATAGGAAGAGTAATCACCTTCACTGAACACAACGCCTTGCTTTAATAGTCCAGCCATTCTCTCCATGATAGTTTGTACTTTCTCTACTTCCCCCGAATAAACAGTAAGCGTTTGGGAAGCCTGATACCGGAAACGCGGCTTGTTATCTGCATACCGCTGGGCCAGTTTGTCTGTCACACTTGGTGACGACACTGAAATATCGCCACTATCCACACCATTTTGAATAAGAAAAGCGCGTACTTTTAGTGTCTGAGAGGCCATGGCTTCGTGAAGTTCATTGAGGTCATTTGAAGCGTGATTATACGAGATGGGCCAAATAACCTTATCCGCCAAGTAGTCTCTTTCACTTAGCCCTTTTACCGTAACAACCCTATCCAGTGCTTTAAAGGACACTATGCCATTTGCCAAAATGCTGCCCAATGCAACCGAGGCAATAATGGCCGATACAGCATAAATAGTGTGTATTTTATTGTTCATTAGAATTCCTGTTTATCGTGTTAGTATCAGGTATTCTGCGCCATCATTTGAGCAACAAAGCATTCAAATTGTGGCAAAGTCAGGGAAGTATGGGGGAAGGATTGGGCTAGCTTTTTCAAGTCAACTCATGTTCTACGGACAAAAAAAAGCGAGGCACTGCCTCGCTTTTTTAAAAAATCGTCTTTATTTCTTCTTTTTAGCCTTTGGATTTGGTAAATCCGTAATGCTGCCTTCGAAGATTTCCGAAGCCAAACCGATAGACTCGTTTAGCGTTGGGTGAGCGTGAATAGTCAAAGCAACATCTTCTGCATCTGCGCCCATTTCAATTGCTAGGCCGATTTCACCAAGCATCTCGCCAGCGTTAGTACCAACCATTGCGCCACCGATGACTCTGCCAGATTCTTTGTCAAAAATCATTTTAGTCATACCGTTAGTCGCATCAGAAGCTATGGCGCGACCAGAAGCTGCCCATGGGAATACCGCAGTTTCGTAGCTTACGCCCTGTTCTTTCGCTTCTTTTTCAGTTAGACCTACCCAAGCTACTTCTGGCTCAGTGTAAGCAACTGACGGAATTGCACGAGGATCAAAATAGTGTTTTTGACCTGCAATCACTTCCGCAGCAACATGACCTTCATGTACAGCTTTGTGCGCTAGCATCGGCTGACCGACAAGATCACCAATCGCAAAGATGTGATCAACGTTAGTACGCATTTGTTTGTCAACACTAATGAAACCACGCTCATCAACGTTAACACCTGCAGTTTCTGCTCCTACAAGCTTACCGTTTGGCTTACGGCCAACCGCGACAAGTACCTTGTCGTAGCGCACAGGTTCAGCAGGCGCTTTTTTACCTTCGAAAGTGACATACAGACCATCATCTTTTGCTTCAACTGCAGTCACCTTAGTTTCGAGCATAATGTTGAATTTGTCTTTGTAGTCCTTCATGAAGACTTTCATGATGTCTTTATCTGCAGCAGGAATAAGCTGGTCTAGGAATTCAACCACATCAATTTGTGAACCTAGTGCTTCGTATACCGTACCCATTTCAAGACCGATAATACCACCACCAAGTACTAGCATCTTCTCTGGAATATCTTTCATTTCCAGTGCGCCAGTAGAATCGATCACGCGGTCGTCTTCAGGGATGAAAGGCAAGCTTACTGGTTCAGAACCAGCCGCAATAATTGCTTTTTCAAACGTGATAGTCGTTACTTCACCACCGTTGGTCACTTCCAACGTGTTGCTACCAGTGAACTTACCATAGCCTTGAACATGCTTGGTTTTACGCATTTTAGACATACCGCCAAGACCGTTTGTTAACTGGTTAACAACGCTGTCTTTATATGCACGGATTTTGTCTAGATCGATGGTAGGCTCGCCAAATGTTACACCGTGACTTGCAAGGTGCTTAGCTTCCTTCATGACTTTTGCAACGTGAAGAAGTGCTTTTGAAGGAATACAGCCAACGTTCAAACAAACACCACCTAGGGTGTCACGTGAATCTACGATAACTGTTTCAATGCCTAGATCCGCTGCACGGAATGCAGCAGAGTAACCGCCAGGGCCGCCGCCCAGTACCACCAATTGCGTTTTAATTTCGCTCATTGTGAACCTCAATTCCTATTTTTTGGTTATGCTATCACTTTTGCGCAATAGCATACCCTAAATACCGCCTTAAAGGCTTATAAAATCATCGAAAATGTTACTGCTATTGTAAACTTTCTCGACCTTTTACTTAAAGTATGATTCTGCGTAAGTCAGTCAGGTTAGCCGCGACTTCCGTCGAGAATCTCGCGCCCACTGCACCATCGATCACTCGGTGGTCATATGACAGGCTCAACGGCACCATCAAACGCGGTTCGAATTCGCTGCCATTCCACTTAGGCTTCATCTCAGACTTAGATACACCTAATATGGCGACTTCTGGCGCATTTACAATAGGTGTGAATGCCGTTCCACCAATTCCACCTAAACTAGAAATGGTAAATGTGCCACCTTGCATGTCTGACGCTTTGAGTTTGCCATCTCTGGCTTTTTTAGAGGTATCGATCAATTCCTGAGACAGTTGCTCAATCCCTTTCTTATTTACGTCGCGAATAACAGGGACAACTAGGCCTCCTGGCGTTTCAACAGCGATACCGATGTTGATAAACTTCTTGACGATTAGACTCTCGCCGTCATCTGACAACGAAGAGTTAAAGACCTCGTACTTCTCGAGTGCTTTAGCCACTGCTTTCATTACGAAAACAAGAGGAGTGATCTTAAGCCCTGACTTGATTTTCGCATGATACGCATTTTGCTCTTTACGGAATGCCTCTACATCCGTGATGTCGGCTTCGTCAAACTGCGTAACATGGGGAATCGTTGCCCAATTACGATGTAAGAATGGACCTGAGATTTTCTGAATACGCGTTAGCGGTACTTCTTCGATTTCACCAAACTTACTGTGATCAATTGGCTTAACCGGCACTATCTGTAATACGTTATCACCAACTGGTGCCGCTGACGCGGCAGTGCCTCTCGGCTTAGCCAATTCAGCTTTAACATAGGCCTGAACATCTTCTTTAAGAATACGGTTTTTTGGACCAGAGCCCGCTACCAACGTCAAATCAACACCGAATTCACGTGCAATTCGTCTCACCGACGGTGAGGCATGCGCTTTACCCGAAGACGCTGGCGCCGCTGATGTAGTAACAGGAGGGCGGCTTTCAGCTGCCGCTTTTTGTGGCGCTGGAGCAGGTGCCGCTGGTTTCTCTGGCGATTTTTCAGCCGCAGGAGCCGCTGGCACAACCGCACCACCACTGGTTTCAAGCTTAACGACAAGTGTACCTTGCTTAACCTTGTCACCCGTTTTGATAAAGACTTCGGTGATGGTACCCGCATGAGTAGAAGGTACGTCCATAGTGGCTTTGTCTGTTTCAAGAGTGATCAAGCCATCTTCGGCCTCCACACTATCACCAACTGACACCAACACATCGATAACGTCCACTTCATCATCTGAACCAATGTCTGGCACCGCCACCTCAATGGTTTCACTGCCAGCAGCAACCGGTGCTGATTCGGCAACGGGCGCTGGTGTCGTCTCAGCGGCTGGCGCAGCTTCAGCAGGTGCGCTAGCCCCCGCCTCTGACGTTTCTAGCTTGATGACGAGTGTGCCTTCTTTAACCTTGTCACCAGTACTGATAAAGACTTCTTTTACGATACCTGCATGTGTCGATGGCACATCCATCGTTGCCTTGTCCGTTTCTAAGGTGATCAAGCCATCTTCTTTTTCGACGCTATCGCCAACCGAAACCAACACATCAATAACGTCTACTTCATCGTCTGAACCGATATCAGGCACGGCAACTTCAATCACACTCGCACCAGAGGCTGCTGTAGCAGCTACTGGCTGATTTTCGGCTGGCGCTTCTTGCGCTGGCGCGGCTTCAGCAGCTGGTGCATCACTTTCACCTGCTGCCTTCATCTCACCAATAACATCGCCTTCTTTGATCTTGTCGCCTACGGCAACAGTCAAGCTTACAATTTCACCTTCAAACGGTGCAGGGATATCCATTGACGCTTTGTCACTTTCTACCGTCACTACACCTTCATCGGCTTCCACTGTATCGCCAACAGCAACACATAATTCGATAACTTCTACTTCGTCACCACCAACATCGGGTACGATAATCTTTTGAATATCTGACATTTGTAAAATACCTTTTATGTTTACGCGTACAGCGGGTTAAGTTTTTCAGCGTTGATATCAAAGCGCTTGATAGCTTCTGCCACCACGCTCTTTTCAACATCACCGCGTTGTGCTAACTCGTATAAAGATGCAACCACAATGTATGCCGCGTTCACTTCGAAGTGCGTACGCAAATTCTCACGGCTATCACTGCGACCGAATCCGTCAGTACCAAGACAACGATAGTCAGTTTCTAGGAACGCACGAACTTGGTCTGAATAGTTTTTCACGTAGTCAGTTGCTGAGATAGCAGGACCCGCTTCTTTCGTGATCACTTGACCGATATATGGCACTTTCTGCTCAGCTTCAGGATTCAACATGTTCCAACGAGCGACATCTTGGCCTTCACGAGCAAGTTCATTGAAAGACGTCACCGAGTAAACGTCTGAAGAAACATTGTAGTCATCGCTTAGAATCTGCGCAGCTTTGCGTACTTCATTCAAAATAGTACCTGAGCCCATTAGCTGAACATTTAGCTTAGACTTAGCACTTTCAACGCGCTCCAACTTGTAAATACCTTTGATGATTTGCTCTGCTACATCGTCACCTTCAGGCATTGCTGGGTGTTGATAGTTTTCATTCATCAAGGTCAAGTAGTAGAAAATGTTTTCGTTGTTACCATACATACGGCGTAGGCCGTCCTGAACGATGACCGCAACCTCATACCCATATGTTGGATCGTAAGTGATACAGTTAGGAATCAGGTTAGCTTGAACATGTGAATGACCGTCTTGGTGCTGAAGACCTTCACCATTTAGAGTGGTTCTACCTGCAGTTGCACCAAGTAAGAAGCCACGAGCTTGGCTGTCGCCAGCCGCCCACGCCAAGTCGCCAACGCGTTGGAAACCAAACATAGAGTAATAAATATAGAAAGGAATCGTCGTGGCGTTACACGTTGAATAAGACGTACCCGATGCTACCCATGATGCCATTGCACCCAGTTCGTTGATACCTTCTTGAAGTACTTGACCCTTCTTATCTTCGCGATAATAAGCAACTTGGTCGGCGTCTTGAGGGACGTATTTCTGCCCTTCGTTCGCATAGATACCCACCTGACGGAACAAGCCTTCCATACCAAAGGTACGGGCTTCATCAGGGATAATTGGTACAATGCGTTTACCAATCTTCTTGTCTTTCAATAGTGCATTCAACACGCGAACGAAAGTCATTGTCGACGACACTTGACGATCACCAGAGCCTTTCAAAATTGCATCAAATGCGCTTAGCTCAGGAATCTCTAATTGTTCTTCCGCTTGCTCTCTGCGTGCAGGAAGGTAACCGCCCAATGCTTCACGACGAGCCTGTAGATACTTCATTTCTTCACTGTCTTCAGGGAATTTGAAGTATGGCAAGTCTGCAATTTTGTCGTCCGCTACCGGGATATTGAAACGGTCACGGAATTGCTTAATTGAATCTACATCCATTTTCTTGACGTTGTGAGCAACGTTTTGCGCTTCACCAGAAGAACCTAAACCAAAACCTTTGACTGTCTTAGCAAGGATAACCGTTGGACGGCCTTTCGTGTCAATTGCCTTTTGGTATGCAGCGAACACTTTCACCGGATCGTGACCGCCGCGATTTAAGCGCCAGATATCGTCATCAGACATATTGGCAACTAGAGCTGCCGTTTCTGGATACTTGTTAAAGAAGTTTTCACGGGTGTATTTACCGCCTTTGGCTTTGCAGTTTTGGTATTCACCGTCCACTGTCTCGCCCATTAGCTGAATCAGCTTGCCAGATTTATCACGCGCAAGTAGTTCATCCCAATAGCTACCCCAGATAACTTTTACCACTTCCCAACCCGCACCGCGGAATGTGCCTTCAAGCTCTTGGATAATTTTGCCGTTACCACGTACCGGGCCATCAAGACGCTGAAGGTTACAGTTGATGACGAAAGTGAGATTATCGAGGCCTTCACGAGACGCTAAGCCGATTGCACCCAAGCTTTCTGGCTCATCACACTCACCGTCGCCCATATAGCAATAAACGCGTTGATCTGAGCAATCCTTGATACCGCGGTTGGTTAAATACTTAAGGAAGCGAGCCGTATAAATCGCTTGCAGTGGGCCAAGGCCCATAGATACTGTCGGGAACTGCCAGTAGTCCTTCATCAAATGAGGATGAGGGTATGATGACAGGCCATCGCCAGCACATTCTTGACGGAAGTTATTGAGCTGTTCTTCAGTCAGGTTACCTTCCATAAATGAACGAGCGTAGATACCCGGTGAGATATGACCTTGTGCAAAGATAAAGTCGCCACCTTGGTTCGCATTAGGCGCTTTAAAGAAGTGGTTAAAGCCAACGTCATAAAGCATCGCTGATGACGCAAAACTACCGATATGTCCACCTAGCTCTAAATCTTTTTTCGAGGCGCGTAAGACAATCATTAGTGCATTCCATCGAATAGCCGCACGAATGCGTGCTTCGATAGTCAAGTCACCAGGCATCTTAGGCTCTTGAGCAGCAGGGATTGTGTTGATGTATGCTGTCGTCGCATCATATGGCAAATGCGCGCCACTGCGGCGAGCTTTGTCAATCAGCTTTTCAAGTAGATAATGAGCGCGCTCGACGCCCTCTTCTTCCAAAACAGACTCAAGCGCATCGATCCACTCTTTCGTTTCTTGTGGATCTACATCTTGGTGCATCATATCAGTCATGGTGCCATCCTATTATTGCTAACATAGAAAACCATCAGCACTTTCGTTTTATAAAAGTGAGATGGCTACGTAAATTAAATTGTCATTACCAGAGTAAAATCACGACTTTCGTGTAGCAGAACTAACACGAAACACGCGCGCAACACCTAAATTTCTAAACGTCTCAGTGCGCGCTGAACTCTGCTATCTCTCTGGTTAATAGACAACAAAGTTGTTTCAATAAATGCCAAATGGGTATTACAAGCTTGCCTCGCGGCCTCAGGGTCGCGATTGGCAATAGCGGCGACAATATCATGCCGCTGTCTTTCGATATCGCTGACAACATCTGGCTGTTGAGCCAACATATCCAAGTTCCGTTCGATGTTTTCAACTAACATGCTTTGCATTGTCGTCATCACGTGAAGCAACACCATGTTGTGAGACGCTCTCGCCATGGTGACGTAGAAATGACCCAGCGCCTCGGCCTGCGCTCTTTTGCTTTCACCTTGTTTTGGTTGTGGTAGCGACTCCAATGCTTGCTTTAGTGCTAGGTAATCTTCGGGCTGTCCACGCAATGCAGCGTAGTATGCCGACATTCCCTCGAGCGCATGCCTAAACTCAAGTAAGTCAAATTGTGTTTCTGGACGGCGACTGATCAGCGCCATCAAAGGGTCCTTCATAGCGGCATTGAGCTGCTTACTGACGTACGTTCCGCCACCTTGCTTACGCTCAACAAGCCCTCTTGCTTGCAAGTTACCAATGGCTTCTCGCAATGAAGGTCGAGATACATCAAATTGAAGGGCGAGTTCGCGCTCTGGAGGCAGCTGTTGGCCAGCCAATAGCGAACCATCCAGAATCATTGATTCCAGTTGTTCAGTAATGACATCTGACAACTTTTTCCTTCCTTGCTGCATAGGCTAGGCTGTTCTCTTCGCTATAAATGTAAAGAATTGTCGGTTTCGAAACTCATTGGTAATACCAATTTACCTATACAGTTTAGGGTAGATTATTAGTGAGGTAAATAGTCAGCATTGAGTGAAACTATAGATGCCGAATCTAAACTTTTCTTTGTCTATGAAATTATTGAAAAAAAATGCATAAACATGACTGGTCTGACGAGCAAAAAAAAAAGCCCATCAAAGATTGATGAGCTTACTTTTTATTCACGTTTTCTAAATGGGTTAAGCAATCGAGCCTGACAGCGTTAAAACCGAAGTTACAACCAATAAAAACATAATGTTACGTTTTGCCAGTTTGACTAGCAGTTTAGGTTCATAGGAGGCGTCTTGTTCTCTCGCAGCTCTGTCATCAGCAGTCATCTCTGCTTGAGACGCCACACGAGTTAAAATAATCTCTGGTCTTGCTTTGATGTCTGCGAGATACCCCAACCACACCGGTAATGCTCTAGAAAAATGCCCAACCAACAATAAACCAAGAGAGGTGATTCTAACGGGAACAAAATCCATCACAAAAAGGATTTGCCCGAGTGTTTTCGCCCTACCTAAATTTTCTTGGCAATACATCTCGTGCCATTCTCTCAACAGGACATAGGCCATGGCACCAGGCGCTCCAAGTGCGACAAACCACATCATTACGGCAGCGTAATGCTGATAGTTTAGCCATAGCATATGTTGTCCAAAACTCTTTCCTTGCCCTCTGGGAGAGAAGTCTTCTTCACAATCAAACTTAGTGCAATGCCCAAGAAGCTCGGTGTACAAACTACACGCTTCTAAATCACCCCGATTGGCAGCATTCAAAAAGCACTTATAGGTGTTTCTTAATGCCTGACACCCAACACAAACCATCAGCACAAGGGTTTGCAAAATGAAAGTTAACAAGTCGTTAGTCAAGCTAGTCAATACAACGAATAGCATTGCAGGCAACAAGGCAAAAATGGCGATGGTCGTACTGTCCGTATCGTCATTGAGCCATCCCTTATCAGAGACAAACCTGTGATAGGCATTGGTGTAAAAAGTAAAACGCCACCAATCAGATTTTACGAAAACCCGCTCTAGACCCAATACGAGCAGTAAACTCAGTAAAATCATAACCCTTTCTCCTGTTGGAATGCGGTGAGTTGTTGACGAAAAAAAGCCCAATCGAAAGCAACGCCCGGATCGGTTTTCCGACCAAACGCAATATCATTATGCCCTACAATTCGACCTAATGTGATCCGAGGATACTTTTGCATTATGGCAAAACTAAGCGAAACTAAAGCGTGATATTGAGCCTGTGTGTAGGGTTCAGAATCCGTACCTTCCATTTCGATACCAATACTGAAATCATTACATTTTGGCTTACCTTGGAATACTGATACGCCTGCATGCCACGCGCGCTTGCTCAAAGGGACAAACTGCTCAATCGTGCCGTCTCTACGAATGACACAATGCGCTGAAACACGTAACCCCGCGATGTCTTTGTATAGCGGATGCGCCGATTCATCGAGGCGCCCTAAAAACAAGTTAGCAATATCCTCTCCACCAAATTCACCCGGTGGCAATGATATATTGTGGATCACGAGGAGCGAGATTGCTTTGTCGTCCTCTCTTTCATCAAAATGAGGCGAAGGTTTTTGCAACGCGCCTGCGATCGTGTCTTGGTCCAATAACACTGCAAATCTGTCCTTTGGTATAGATGTGCTTAAAGGCTTTTCTCGTGCCTTGTAACGACATCAGACTTTGTCGAAATATCACAGCATGGTAGCATACTCAAAGAGACGCGAGCCATGAGTGTTTATGGAAACGAACGACACGAGCAGTAAAAACGGAAAAACCATGTTTATGCTGGCATGGGTATGTGCATTTGGCTTATTGATTTTGGTTTTCAGCGACCTACTCGAAAAACAAATTAATCCCAATAGCAAGCCAGACTCTATCATCAATGGTGAACAAATCACCGTACGACTACAACGCAATAAAATCGGCCACTACGTCACATCCGGTACAATCAATGGACAACAAGTCGTGTTCCTAGTCGATACTGGTGCCACTGACGTCTCAATCCCTGCTCATATTGCAAGTACGCTATCTTTAACCGGAGGGCAAAGACAACGAGTCAGTACCGCCAATGGAACTGTTGTGGTCACTGAAACCTTTGTCGATACGCTGACAATTGGCGACATCGTATTACGCAACGTCGACGCCAATATTAATCCCGGCATGAGAGATAATGAAGTACTGTTGGGCATGAGTGCCTTATCGCGGCTTGAATTTACTCAACGCGGTGAGTGGCTAATTTTAAGAACACTTTAACAAGAGAATCTAACGTGTTACCAAACAAACCCAGTGACGATATAATCGCCGCCAACGTCTCCGCTGCACTAGCAGAAGATTTGGGTGGCAGCGTCGACGCTTCACAAGACATCACAGCTAATCTTATTAACGCTGACACTCAAGCAATAGCGACCATCATAACAAGAGAACCCTGCACCGTGTCAGGTCTGCCATGGGCACAAGAAGCTTTCGATCAAATCGACGACTCCCTGGACATCGTTTGGCATGTTGCTGATGGAGATACCATTGGTGCAGATACTTTACTCGCGACGATCAAAGGTTCGGCACGGGCTATTTTGACAGCTGAGCGCACTGCCCTAAACTTTCTTCAGCTACTCAGTGCTACAGCGACCGTAACCGCCAGCTACGAAACACTATTGCGTGGCTCGAAGACAAAAATTTTAGACACCCGTAAAACGTTACCGGGTTTACGGCTCGCGCAGAAATATGCTGTAGCCTGTGGTGGTGGAAAGAATCATCGCATCGGTTTGTTTGATGCCTATTTGATCAAAGAAAACCACATATTTGCGTGCGGCTCCATCCAAAAAGCGGTAGAAAAAGCAAAATCTACGCACCCCAACAAGCCCGTAGAAGTTGAGGTCGAAAATATCGAAGAATTAACTCAAGCTATTGATGCTAAAGCCGATATAGTGATGCTGGACAATTTTAGTAACGAGCAGATCCAACAGGCAGTGGCGCTAAACCAAGGCCGATGTAAACTAGAAGTCTCAGGAAACATTACGGATAAAAGGTTAAGTGAACTCGCCCAATTTGGTGTTGATTTCATTTCCTCAGGTGCGCTAACCAAACACGTTAATGCTGTTGATTTGTCTTTGCGTATTGCGATTTAAGTCGTGGCTACGTAGGCCAGTCTCTAGGAGAGGCATTGGTGCCGATGGATAGTGCTAACTCACTGTTTTTCTGTAGAGTTACAAAACTGACACCAGCGTATAAGTTTCGATACTTGTCCTTCGCGAAAGTCGGCCTATACTGAGAATCAAGTACCGGGGACGTCCGTAAAGCGAACCAGGTATAAACGTAAACTAACTAAACTTATTTAATTATTTTAATGTTTAAATGCGCAACACGCGTCCCGGAGAGAAACATGAAAAACGTACAGTCTAACCAAAAAGGTTTCACACTAATCGAATTAATGATCGTTGTTGCGATTATCGGTATTCTTGCAGCAATCGCACTTCCTGCTTACCAAAACTACACCCAGAAAGCACGCTTCACTGAAGTGGTTAATGCCACTGCTGCCGCTAAGTCAGCTGTTGAAGTATGTGCACAAACACAAAACGGTGCTGACGCAACAGCAGTTCTAGCTAACTGTGACGGCGGTAGTGCAGGTATCCCAACTAACGTAACAGCTGGTACTGGCGTTGTTGGCCTAGCAACAACAAATGGCGTTATCGTAGCAACAAAAGCAACTGACGCGTCTATCACTGGTAACGGTACATTCACATTGACTCCAACACTTGACTTCGCAACTCGCCAAGTGACTTGGGCTCAAGCTTGTGACCCAGCTACATTGTGCTAATCTCTGATTAGACAAATACGAAGCCCAGTTTATGCTGGGCTTTTTTGTAAGGCCCGCCAGATAAAAGCGCTAGCTTCCAAAGCCCAAAGTTATGTTTTGCTTTTGCGCTTACAAACAACAAAGTTAGCCAGAACAATACGCAATTATTGAGGTCCATATGGCAAAAGCAGCAGTTACTTACACTTGGATTGGCACAGACAGAGCCGGTAGTAATCGCAAGGGTGAAATTACCGCGGCCTCAATCAACGAAGCAAAAAACCTATTGCGAAGACAAGGAATTTCTGCGGTAAAGGTTAAAAAACTCAGTCAGCCTCTTTTTGGAAAAGGCGCAGAGAAAATAAATGCTGCAGATATCTGCGTCATTTCACGGCAAATCGCGACAATGCTTGGCGCAGGTGTCACCCTAATTCAATCGTTGGAAATGATTGCTCAAGGCCATGCGAAGTCGACGATGCGTAAACTTCTCGGCGAGATTACCAACGAAGTTAAAGCCGGTAACCCGCTATCCACCGCTCTTCGTAAGCATCCCGATTATTTCGATGATTTGTACTGTGATCTGGTTCACACTGGAGAACAATCCGGTGCACTAGAAACCATTTATGACCGAATCGCAACCTATAAAGAAAAAGCCGAAGCACTGAAATCGAAAATCAAGAAAGCGATGTTTTACCCTGTAGCTGTTTTGGTCGTCGCCTTTGTCGTCACCACAATTCTCTTGATTTTCGTAGTACCGCAGTTTAAAGAAATTTTCAGCAGTTTTGGTGCAGAACTGCCTGCCTTCACGCAATTTGTTCTTGCGATCTCACAGTTTGTCCAAGACTACGGGATATTCATCGGGATTGGCATGTTCGGCGCAGGCTTCATGTTTATGCGAGCTCACAAAAAATCACAAAAGCTCAGAGACAACGTCGATAAACAAGTGCTTAAGACACCTGTAGTGGGCGAAATTCTCAAAAAGGCCAGTATCGCTCGCTTTACCCGCACCCTAGCAACAACGTTTGCTGCGGGTGTCCCTTTGATTGGCGCGTTAGAATCGGCGGCAGGGGCATCGGGAAATGCCGTATTTAGGGATGCGATTTTATTCATTAAAAAAGAAGTGGCTGGCGGCATGCAAATGAACACAGCCATGCGCGCAACCGCAGTATTTCCCGATATGGTGACGCAAATGATTGCCATTGGTGAAGAGTCTGGTGCGGTAGATGAAATGCTCAGTAAAATCGCGACGATTTACGAAGCCGAAGTTGATGACATGGTAGATGGCTTAACCAGTTTGCTAGAGCCGATGATAATGGCAGTGTTAGGTGTTGTTATCGGTGGTTTGATCGTAGCGATGTACTTACCTATCTTCCAAATGGGTAACGTAGTATAAGCAGCACCTGTTGTTCTTGCCTCGATGAGGTTGTAGTTATCGAGGCTTTCTGGCAGTCTCTGTGCTGCGCAAAAAAAAGAACGAATTATGCAATCAATCATAGATTTAAGTATCCAAATGCCCGCTTTCTTTGTGGCATTGACCTTTGTCGTTAGTTTGATGATAGGTAGCTTTCTGAACGTCGTCATTTATCGTTTACCAATAATGATGGAGCGAACTTGGAAAGCGGAATATCAAACCCATTTTCATCCCGACGAATCCCCAACGCCATTAGCGACGTTCAATCTCATTAAGCCAGATAGCACTTGCCCCAAATGCCAACACAAAATTAGAGCTTGGGAAAACATTCCAGTAGTCAGCTGGCTGTTATTAGGACGGAAATGTTCGAACTGCAAAACGTCCATTTCAGCTCGTTATCCCGCTGTTGAATTACTGACAGGTGTATTAGCTGCGTTCGCTGCTTGGCATTTTGGACCGAGTCTTCAAGCTATTGTTGCCATTTTTGTGACTTACTTACTCGTCGCCATGACGTTTATCGATTTAGACAAAATGTTGTTACCTGACCAATTAACATTGCCGTTACTTTGGTTGGGATTAGTGATCAGCCCATTTGGCATTTTTGTCTCTGCTCACGACGCTATTTTCGGTGCGGCGTTTGGGTATTTAAGTTTGTGGTCCGTCTACTGGCTGTTCAAATTACTCACTGGCAAAGAGGGCATGGGATACGGTGATTTCAAACTACTTGCAGCGCTTGGAGCATTTATCGGTTGGCAAGGGCTACCAATCGTAATTCTACTCTCCTCATTTGTCGGTGCCGTTATTGGTATTGCCTTGATGATTAAACAAAAAGCAGGCACGTCACTGGCGATTCCGTTTGGTCCTTACCTGGCGATTGCTGGCTGGTTAACATTGCTTTACAAGCAAATGATCATAGACAGCTACCTCGCATGGGTACTTGGCTAATGAATAAACCATTTGTCGTTGGCCTCACAGGAGGCATAGGTTCGGGGAAATCTCTGGTAAGTGAGGCTTTTAGCGAATTCGATATCGATATCATTGATGCAGACAAAATCGCTCGTGATGTTGTATTGCCAGGCTCTGAGGCACTGGATGAAATTGCCGATTACTTTGGGCCGGACTTTATCTCAACGGACGGCAGTCTCAATCGCACCAAGATGCGGGAGTTTGTGTTTGATAATCCCGATGCTAAAGCTTGGTTAAACCAATGCTTGCATCCAAAAATTCGCAAGCAAATGCACAAAGAAATTAGTCGCAGTAAACCACCCTATTGTGTTTTGGACGTTCCCCTACTTTTTGAAAACAAGATGCAAGACAATGTCGACATCATCGTTGTTGTGGATTGTAATGAATCACAGCAACTGGAACGAGCTGTAGCAAGAGACGGCAGTGAAATTGAGACGATAAAACAAATCATGTCAGCTCAAGTATCAAGAGATGTTCGACTACGTGGCGCAGATATTGTCGTAGATAATAGTGGGTCAATTGAAGACACGCTTAGCCAAGTTTCCCAAGTTCATCGACAAATACTGGCCAAAACACTAACTAACCCTTGATATTTTTGTACTTTTACGTTTAAGTTCAAGGTAATAAGGGGTGAGGTAATCAATGAGCGACACTGTCTACGAGTTTCCATTAAAAGAGAAAGTTAGGAACTATTTACGAATAGAGCACCTGCTTACTCAATTAACATTGGCATCTCAAGACGTCTCACAGCATACTCATTTGTCTTTTTTAGAACAGATATTCACCCTTCTGGATTTGTTCGAAAGACTAGATATTAGAACCGACTTAGTAAAAGACTTTGATGTTTATGAACGAAATCTTGTTCACTGGTCTCAGCACCCCAACATCAACAGTGATGCACTGGAGAAAACACTCGCTTCAATTATTCGCACTCGAGACTCGTTGAAAAGTGCTAAGAAATTCGGCAGTGAGTTAAAAGAAGATAAGTTTTTGTCATCAATACGCCAGCGCTTCTCTATTCCAGGCGGTAACTGCGCGTTTGACCTGCCTAATCTACATTACTGGCTGACGCAATCAGAACAAGTTAAAAAACAATCCATGACGGAATGGCGTCAGGCCTTCACCCTGCTTCAAGACAGTATTGGCATTTTGTTATCGTTTCTCAGAGAAAAAGGGCAATTCACGACACACACAGCGCCTAACGGTTTTTTCCAAGGGGTGGCTGACGACAATAGTGAATTGATCAGAATCCGCTGCCAATCGGATGTTGGCTACTATCCTGCGTTGAGCGGCAACAAATATCGCTATGCTCTGAGGTTCATGTGGTTTTCTCCAACTCCAGATCAAACCTCAAACGTCGACAAAGAAGTCACGTTCGAACTCGCTTCCTGTTAGACTATCGTTAATTCTCACCTAATCGCTGTAATACAAGGTGCAATACTACATGAAAGTTAACTGTCCCACGTGCAATCGCGAAGTGGAATGGCATGAGACCAGTGAGTTTAGACCATTCTGCAGTAAAAAATGTCAATTAATCGATCTCGGCGAATGGGCCAGCGAGGAGAACACCATCGCAGGTAGCTCAATGACGCATCAGGACCAACTTCCTGACATAGAGGATATCGAGGCTATGCTAGCCAATCAGGAACAAGACTTTTTTAAGCATTAGGGGAAACAATGATTAATTCTATTGTTGTTGTAGGCGCAACGCATGGCAACGAACTCAGCGGTGTCCAACTGGTAAAGAACTGGCAAGCAAAAAGTGTAAATCAACAGTACTCGACGTTTTCTAGCCAGTTTATCTTAGCCAATACGCCTGCAATCGATGCTAACCGTCGATTTGTAGAGGAAGACTTAAATCGACAGTTTTCCATCGAAAATTTGCAGACGCCAGGACCGTCTCAAGAAGCCCAACTCGCAGCGTCAATCAATAAAGCGATTGGTCCCAAAGGTAGCAATAGCCAGACTGATTTGGTTATCGATATTCACAATACAACGAGCCATATGGGCGCAACACTTATTGTGCTAGAGCTTGATGAGTTTACCACCGAACTATGCCGCTACGTTAAAGCAGTGATGCCTGAAGCCAACATACTGGTAGAGGATGAAAAACCCTTTTTAGAACACCGTTACCTGTGCACTGTTGGCAAGCGCGGCGTAATGGTTGAAGTCGGTGCGCAACCACAGGGCGTTTTGCGCCAAGACATTTTTGAACTCACTGAAAAAATGACTCTTGCTATTATGACGTTCTGTGAATTGTGGAACACCGAAGCCGTCCTTCCGTCACCGGCATGCGAGGCGTTTAGGCTGGGCGAGGAAATACGCTTTCCATTAGATGGATGGGGGGAGCGCGAAGCGATGATTCACAGTAATATTCAAGACAAGGACTTTTATCCTGTCCTACCAGGTGAGCCTATATTCAAGCGTTTCAGTGGCGAAGATATTGTGTGGGAAGGCTCGAGTACTATCTATCCTCACTTTATTAATGAAGCCGCCTACCACAAAGCTGATATCGCCTTTGCGACTGCCGTGCAGTTCACTCTCTAGTTGCATCAAAAAAGCCCGCTGACAGGTTTATCAGCGGGCTTTCTATAAACAGTAATGTTTTGACTAAATGTGCTTTTTAAGTGCTTCGATTATAGCGACATTAGCCTCGGGAAAATCGCTAGGAGACAGTGCATTAAGCGCTAACCACTTGCCAACTTGCCCCTCTTTACCAAATGGCTCGTTATCAAACTCATCCACCGTAAAGACATGCAAAGCCACTTTTTTATCACCGTAATCATGACGAATCTGAGTTAATGGCTGTGCTGAGGTAACCACAATACCAATTTCTTCCTCTAGTTCCCTAGAGAGGGCCTGCAGTGGTGTTTCGCCTGGATCGACTTTACCACCAGGAAATTCCCATTTGCCCCCTTGGTGTTTGTCTTTTGAACGCAAACAAACAAAGGTAGAGGATTGCCGCAACACAACACCAACGGCAACATTTACCTCTTTCATTAGCTCAACTTACCACAGCACTGCTTGTACTTTTTACCTGAACCACAAGGGCAAGGATCGTTACGTCCTACTTTAGGTCCCTGACGCGGGGCACTCGATACACCACTTGTAGAAGGCTCTTGAGGCTCGGCATTTTCATGTTGGTAGTTTTTGGGCACATCTTCGGCTTTACGGCGTTGTTCTTCGACTTTATCGACGTCAGACTCTTCTCTTACCTGAACTCGGCTTAAAATAGTAATGACTTCAACTTTCAGTGCTTCCAACATATTCGAAAACAACTCGAATGACTCGCGCTTGTACTCTTGTTTAGGGTTCTTCTGCGCGTAACCACGTAAGTGAATACCCTGTCTCAAGTGATCCATAGCAGCCAAATGCTCTTTCCAATGGCTATCTAGGTTTTGCAACATGATCGCTTTTTCGAATTGTCTCAATACCCCTTCGCCCACGAGCTCTTCTTTGGCTTTATAGGTGCCTACAACGTTCTCTAAGATACGCTCTCTCAGTTTCTCTTCATATAACTTGTCGTCATCATCTAACCACTGCTGGAGAGGTAGGTCTACCGCAAAGTCCGCTTTCAGACGGTCTTGAAGCGCAGGAATATCCCACATTTCGTCCAACGACTGTGGTGGAATGTACTCGTCAATAACACCGCTTAATACGTCTTCACGAATTGCAGTAATAGTTTCACTAATGTCACCTTCATCAAGCAACTCATTGCGTTGCTCATATATGACTTTACGTTGGTCATTAGCGACATCATCATATTCTAGCAACTGCTTACGAATATCGAAGTTACGACCTTCTACCTTGCGTTGAGCGTTTTCGATCGCGCGCGTAACCCAAGGGTGCTCGATAGCTTCACCGCGCTCCATGCCCAAGCGTTTCATCATTGCACCCATTCTCTCTGACGCAAAGATTCGCATTAGTGCATCTTCTAGTGACAAGTAGAAACGCGATGAACCTGGATCACCTTGTCGACCCGCACGACCACGCAACTGATTATCTATACGTCGTGACTCGTGTCTTTCAGTACCGATGATATGAAGCCCGCCAGCATCAAGCACAGCTTGATGACGCTCTTTCCAATCGGCTTTTACCTGTTCAATTTGTTGTTCTGTTGGGTTTTCAAGCGCAGCGACTTCTACTTGCCAGTTACCACCCAATACGATGTCTGTACCACGGCCTGCCATATTGGTTGCAATAGTGACAGCACCAGGTCGACCTGCCTGAGCGACAATATCCGCTTCTTGAGCGTGAAATTTAGCATTCAATACTTTGTGAGCAACCTTCTCTTTTTTCAAAATTCGAGAGATTAGCTCTGAATTTTCGATAGAAACTGTACCCACTAAGCTCGGTTGGCCGCGCTTCACACAGTCTTTGATATCTTCAACAATGGCTTCGTATTTTTCTTCCGCCGTTAAATAAATCAGGTCGGCTTTGTCATCTCTTACCATGGGTTTGTTGGTCGGGATAACAACGGTTTCTAAGCCATAGATGTGATTAAATTCAAATGCTTCAGTATCTGCCGTACCCGTCATACCACCGAGTTTGTCGAACAAACGGAAATAATTCTGGAACGTGATTGACGCTAGCGTCTGGTTTTCGTTTTGAATTCGCACCCCTTCTTTAGCCTCTACAGCTTGGTGCAGTCCTTCTGACCAACGTCGACCTTCCATCGTGCGGCCCGTGTGCTCATCAACGATAACAATTTCACCGTCTTTAACGATGTAGTCGACGTCTTTTTGGAATAGCTTGTGCGCCTTCAATGCGGCATTAACATGATGCAACAATGAAATGTTGCCCGCCGCGAACAGTGACTCACTCTCAGGCAACACACCTTGACGCTGAAGTATTTCCTCAACGTGAAGCTGGCCGCGTTCGGTAAGGTGGATTTGTTTGCCTTTTTCATCAATGGTGAAATCGCCATCGCCTTCCTGGCCCTCTTCGTCTTCTTTTTCCTGTTGTGTTAACTCAGGAATGATGACGTTGATTCGTTTGTACAATTCAGAGCTGTCTTCAGCTGCTCCTGAAATGATAAGAGGCGTTCTCGCTTCATCGATTAGGATTGAGTCAACTTCATCGATCACAGCGTAATACAAATCTCTCTGAACGCGATCTTGTGGACTAAACGCCATATTGTCGCGCAGATAATCAAAACCAAACTCGTTATTCGTGCCGTATACGATGTCGCATTCGTAAGCCGCGCGCTTTTGCTCAGCTGACATCCCAGGAATGTTGCAGCCAACACTCATGCCTAAAAACGCATACAAGGGAGCACTCCACTCAGCGTCTCGTTTCGCTAGATAATCGTTCACGGTAACAACGTGAACACCACGACCGGCAAGCGCGTTTAAATAAGTTGGTAAAGTTGCAGTAAGGGTTTTACCTTCACCTGTTCTCATTTCCGAGATTTTACCTTGGTGTAAAACCTGCCCACCTAACATTTGCACATCGAAGTGACGCATACCAAACACGCGCTTACTCGCTTCACGAACCGTAGCGAACGCGTCAATAAGCAAGTCGTCGAGTGACTCGCCTTTTTCGATACGCGCTTTAAACTCAGCGGTTTTGGCTTTCAACGCGTCATCATCAAGCGACTCATAGGTAGCTTCTAATGCATTAATCGCATCGACGTTTTTTTGTAATTTTTTTAAAAGTCGGTCGTTTCTGCTACCGAAAATCTTGGTAAGGATGCTTGCAAACATTGGGTTGATATTTCCACTTACTGTCTAAAAAAATGGCGTGTTGCCACAAAACTAAATGTCAAAAACAGAGTCTTTCACATTCGAAACTGTACAGTACCTAATGCACTGAAGAACCTGGCTGCTACCGCGATGTCGATTTATAAACAAACGGTAGAGGATCGATTTGCTTCCCGTTTTTCAGTACCTCGTAATGTACATGTGCGCCCGTTGAACGCCCCGTACTTCCCATGATAGCAACGACTTCGCCTTTCGTTACGACATCACCGATGGATACTTCTAACGATTGATTGTGACCATAGCGTGACACCAGCCCATTTCCATGGTTGATTTCAACTAAGAGCCCATAACCATACCGGTCACCAGCCCATGTCACTATGCCCGCTCCAGTAGAAACAACATCATCACCGGTCTTTCCGGCGAAATCGATCCCCTTGTGCATCGCAGGTTTTCCTGAAAAAGGGTCAGCACGCATACCGTAGTACGATGACAACCAACCAGAATTCACTGGACGCCCAGATATCTGGCTCTGATTGTCTATATGGTGACCCTTTACGATACTTTCAAGGACATTGAGTTGAGTTGATTTCTCATCAAGAGAGGATTTAAATGCATTGATTCGTTGTAATAACGAATCGTTTTCGATCGCGGAAACATCACTGTCAGCAACGAATTCGTCCAGGTCAGTCGACTTCATGCCAAGATTGACAGCAATGTTTTGGTTTTTCTGTTCCAACTGATACATTTGCGCTTCTAATTGCGCGATTTGTAGCATCAGTTCTTCGAGTTGAGTTTTGGTGTTGGTCGCCAATGCATCAACTTCGGCTTTGCTCGCGTTTAACTCGCCTTGTGCAACTTTTACGCGGCCAAAATCTTCCATTACTGAGTCAGTAGTTCTGCTCGACACCAACACAAACAGGGAAGATAACACCGTCATACTAACAACAGTTCGTATACTAAACGAACGTCGAAAGCGGCGTTTTTGGCCTGTTAATGTTACGGTGAGTTTCATCACTTATCTACTTTACTCAAAGATTCAAACACTAGTGTACCTTTGTTCATTATATTGAACAAATCCAACACTATGATGCAGTTAAAAAATCCGCAAATTTTGCGACTTTTGCTATTCTAGCCAGCCAACGTTGCCTAAAACAACAAAAAAGCCACCTAAAGGTGGCTTTTTCAATAAATAATTTGTTCGATTACGCTAATACAGGCTCTGCATAGCGAATTGGCGCATCGTCTTTCGAATCGTAAGTGACGAATTCCCAACAGTCTGCTTGAGAGAGGGCTGCATTTAACAGCTTATTATTTAAGCCATGCCCCGTCTTATACGCTTTCAATTCACCTATAATGCTGTGACCACCAAGATAAAGGTCGCCAATCGCGTCGAGAATCTTATGCTTCAAAAATTCGTCATCGTAGCGAAGACCTTCAGGGTTTAAAACGCGATATTCATCAAGTGCTACCGCGTTTTCCATGCTGCCACCAAGTGCTAAGTTGTTTGCGTTCATGTATTCCAAGTCACGCATAAAACCAAATGTTCTTGCGCGACTGACTTCATTGACAAACGAACACGAGTCAAAGTCCAACACCATATGTTGACGAGTTTGACTAATCACGGGATGGTCGAAATCGATTTGGAAATCCACTCTAAAACCATCGTGCGGTACAAGTTCAGCCCACTTATCGCCATCTTCTACGCGAATGGGTTTCTTGATGCGCATGAAACGCTTAGGTGCATTTAGCTCTTCGATACCAGCAGATTGCAACAAGAATACGAACGGACTAGCACTACCATCCATGATTGGAAGTTCGTTGCTGTCAACTTCGATAATAATATTATCAATGCCTAGGCCTGCTAGCGCTGAAGCAAGATGCTCAACAGTGTGAATACTCACACCGTCTTCATTATTTAAACAAGTACACAACATGGTATTACCAACTGCGTTTGCTTTCGCAGGGATATCGACAAACGGTTCAAGGTCAATACGCCGAAACACAATTCCCGTGTTTGCAGGCGCAGGCCGGAGAGTCATTGTGACCTTGTCTCCTTTGTGTAATCCAATACCAGTTTCTTGTACTGGTTTTTTGATAGTACGTTGTCTAATCATCGTGTATTTGCTTTACCTTCAATACAAAGCGGCCGGCAATTATAGTGCCAATTCGCATTTGTGTCAAAAATAACCACTTAACACCCCATTTTCATGGTTGATGTTATGTAGTTTTAGCTCTGACTAACCACATATTTTTAGGTTAGTCAGCCTGCTTTCTAAGGAACGCTGGAATATCTAAATATTCTAGATCGTTGCCTGGCTGAGCTTCATCTTCTGCTTTCAGTGCTTGGTTACCTTCGGTACCGCCTACGTTCGCTCTGCCTTCGTAAGGCTGAGATGCGGTGAACTCTCGGGCTCCTGCATTGATTCGTGGGCTTTCAGAGCTCACAAGTGAAATATCAGGTTTCTTTTCTGCACCAATACCAGTTGCCACTACTGTGACACGTAATTCATCAGTGAGTTCCATATCAATCACAGTACCCACTACCACTGTCGCGTTTTCCGATGCAAATGCTTTAACGGCATTACCTACCGTTTCAAACTCGTCAATCGCAAAATCAGGCCCAGCGGTGATGTTCACCAAAATACCACGAGCACCCGACAAATCGATATCTTCAAGTAACGGTGATGCGATAGCCGATTCAGCCGCTTCTTCTGCGCGGTCTGCACCTGATGCAACACCACTACCCATCATTGCCGTACCCATTTCTGACATGACTGTTTTCACGTCAGCGAAGTCGACATTGATCAAGCCTGGGCGTGTGATCAGTTCAGCTATGCCTTGAACTGCACCGCGAAGTACGTCATTTGCCGCGCTGAACGCTTGCAACAACGGAGTGCCAGGCCCCATGACTTTTAATAGTTTTTCATTGGGAATCGTAATCAGTGAATCGACATTTTTTGATAGTTCTTCGATACCTTGATTGGCAAAAACGCCACGTTTCTTCCCTTCGAACGGAAATGGCTTAGTAACAACTGCGACAGTCAAAATACCCATTTCACGGGCGATTTTCGCTACCTCTGGTGCCGCTCCAGTGCCTGTTCCACCACCCATACCAGCGGTAATGAAAACCATATCCGCGCCATCAAGAGATTGACGGATTGTTTCGCGGTCTTCTTGTGCAGCCTCTCGGCCCACATTTGGATCGGCACCTGCACCTAAACCTTTCGTCACGTTCTGACCAATTTGCAACGTCACATCTGCTTTCGAGCTGCGAAGCACTTGCGCATCGGTATTCACCGCGATGAACTCTACGCCTTCGATGCTGTGAGATACCATGTGCTCGATGGCATTACCGCCACCGCCACCAACACCGATGACTTTGATTACGGCTTCTTCGCCGTGACTATCCATTAACTCAAACATACTTACTCTCCGGAATTGTACGTCTTTTTAACACATCGCTTATCAAAATACTGCGGGTATTACGTCCTTTTACTCCCCAATTGATAAACTCAGCGCCCCCAAAATTAAAATTCGCCTTTGAACCAGCTTTGCACTCTCTGAAACAAACTTTCTCCAGACTTTTGCGTACTGGCTTTTTTATTATCTGACTGCTCTTTACCATAGTGTAATAGCCCTACCGCAGTGGCAAAGCTAGCATCGTCAGTGTACTCAGATAAGCCTTTAACATTCAGTGGCTTACCAACCCTCACGGGCATTTGAAACAACTCTTCAGCAAATTCAACTGCACCTTCCATTTTTGCAGTGCCACCGGTTAGTACCAGACCCGCAGCAATTTGCTCTTCGAAACCACTTGAGCGAATCTCATCATGGACTAACTCAAACAGTTCCTGGTACCGAGGCTCGATTACCTCTGCCAACGTATGGCGAGACATGGCTCTTGCAGGTCTACCACCTACACTCGGTACTTCTATATTGTCTTCCATGCTCACCATATCTTTCAGTGCGCATGCATAATTCACTTTGATCTCTTCCGCGTTGCTAATTGGCGTGCGGAAGATTTTCGCGATATCACTGGTAATCTGGTTTCCCGCTACCGGGATAACTGCGGTATGTCTTATCGCACCATCAGTGAAAATAACGATATCCATCGTACCGCCACCAATGTCGACAACACACACTCCCAGCTCTCGTTCGTCGTCAGTCAAAACCGCGTAGCTTGACGCTAAAGCGGAAAAAATCAGTTGGTCAGCTTGCAGATCACAACGCTCGACACATTTGACCATGTTCTTCGCCATATCGTCTGCACACGTAATAATGTGCGCATCAGCTTCCATTCTCACACCAGACATGCCAATTGGATTTTTGATTCCCTCTTGCACGTCGATAGTAAATTCTTGAGGCAAGACATGTAGTAATCTTCTCTCAGCGGCAATAGGTACTGACCTGGCAGCGTGAATCACGTTGTCTACATCTTCTTGCGTCACTTCCTGATTGTTAATCGGTACCATGCCATTTTCATTTTGGCACTTAACATGACGACCAGATATTGACATGAACACAGACGAAACACGGCAATCTGCCATCAGTTCCATCTCATTCACAGCGGTTTGTACGGACTTAACTACTAAGTTGAGATCGTTCACACCACCTTTATCCATTCCTTTAGCAGAATGGGTACCCACGCCAGCAATACTTATTTGATCGTCATCAAGCAGCTCACCAATCACCGCTTTTACGTGACTAGTACCGATATCTAGGCCGACAATCAGATTGCGTTCAGTAGGTTTTGACATCTTGTCCTTTACTCTCTTTCTATTTAACTTTTATTGTCTTCGCGCTGTTTCCAGCCTACTGCCAACCCGGTATCATATCTCAAGTCAACATACTCAATGGCGTTAGGCTGCTTCACTAACAACGGATACACGTCAATAAAACGCTGTAAACGGTCAATAAATTCCTGCCTTCCCAAGTTCAATTCAACACCATTCTCGAGTTGAATTTGCCATGCAAAACGCTCACTGAGTGATAACTCAACAATCGGCAATTCCATACTAGACAACAACGTCTGCATCGCATTGAAGCCCTCAAGTGCCGTCCGCTCGCTACCACCGGGCCCAAATAGTTTTGGCAACGACAGTCCATGTGCACTTGCGCCAAATGATTCGCCGTATGGGTTGAGCAACAAATCTTCATTCCACTGCGCCACCGCAGTTTGCTCAACCAAATAAATCTTCAATGTATTTGGCCATTGCTTTCTTACCGATGCGCGATAAACCCAAGGCTGCGCTTCAATCAGCTCAAAAACATCATTCACATCCAAGGAAAAAAAACTACCCGGTTGTGATTCGCGTATTAAGCGCTCGAGTTTGAGCACATCAATATGCTTAAAATCGCCCGAAAAATCGACGACCTGCACAGGCGCACGTTGCTCATCTTGAAGCCAAGCATGAACTTGCATGCCTCCAACCACAAGACCAGTCAATATGCTAATCAAAAACAACAAGCCTCCAATAAGGTGCGCTCTTGATTGAGTGTGCTCGGTCATGCACATTCCTCGAAGCTTGTATCCAAAATGGACAACACTAACTCACTGAAACTCATACCATCTGCTGCTGCAGCTTTGGGGACTAAGCTTTTTTCAGTCATGCCTGGTACTGTGTTCGCCTCAAGCAAGTAAAACTGGCCATTTTGGTCTTGCATCACGTCAATGCGGCCCCATCCTCCGCCCGAAACAGCATCAAAGGCAGTTGCACACATCCCAGCCAATTCAGCTTCTTTTTCGTCGCTCAATCCGCTGGGGCAAAAGTACTCAGTAGTATTGTCTTGGTACTTTGCTGAATAATCATAAAAAACGTGGGGGGTAGACATTCGGATAGAAGGCAGCACGCGGTTTTTCACTACAGAAACCGTGTACTCAGAACCTTCGATGTACTGCTCCAACAAGACTTTATTATCGTATTTGAATGCGTCTTGTATTGCAGTGACGAGTTCATTAGCGCTTGTCACTTTAGCCATACCGATACTGGAACCTTCCTGTGCCGGCTTGACCATTACCTCATTCCCCAATCTTTCTATTATACCGCCGCATGATCCAGCTTCAAAGTGCCTTTTGTCAGCAATTTCGTATTTTGCGGTGGATAAACCCAAAGATTCCCAAATTTGTTTCGTTTTTACCTTATCCATAGCCAACGCAGAGCCCAAAACACCCGTTCCTGTGTACGGAATCTTGAGTTGTTCAAGTGCACCTTGCATTGTGCCATCTTCGCCGCCTCGGCCATGGAGCATTATCAGTACGCGATCGACGTTCAAAGACAAGAGGTCTGTTAGCGGCTGACTTGCCGGGTCGAAGGCAAAAGCATCCACACCACATTCTAACAATGCGTTGAGTACAGCATTGCCCGAAGCCAATGACACCTCTCTTTCAGCCGAGTCTCCACCCAACATGACCGCGACTTTTCCGTATCTTTCTATAGTGGTGACATCACTCATGCTGTTTTCTCACCCCTCAACGCCTCAGGCTCCATTTCCAGTTTCTGTAGGTGTTTTGCCAACTTACCAATATTGCCAGCGCCTTGAGTCATCACAATATCGCCATCTTTCACAATATTCGCCATTATTTTGTCTAGCTGCTCTGGGTCACCAACGTAAACGGGTTCAACATCCCCTCTGAGTCGAATAGACCGACACAAAGATTTACTGTCTGCCCCTTCTATAGGTTGCTCACTCGCCGCATAAACATCGAGTAGCAGCAATACATCAACTTTCGATAAAACCTCTACAAAGTCCTCATACAAATCTCGAGTTCGAGTATAACGGTGAGGCTGATACACCATAACTAACCGATTGTCCGGCCAATTGTTTCGCGCTGCGTCTATTGTCGCGCGTACTTCTGTTGGATGATGACCATAATCGTCGACCAGTGTGACTTGTCCTTTTGACGTCGCGAACTCACCCAATTTTTCAAAACGCCGGCCAATACCACCAAATTCAGCCAACGCTTTGACTATCGCACTGTCTTCTATCTGTTCATCAGTCGCAACTGCGATCGCGGCAAGCGCATTGAGTACATTGTGTATACCGCTCAGATTAAGCGTGACCGACAACCTTTCTCGCCCAGGACGGATTACATCGAATACCGCTCGGCCATGCTCTAATTTTACGTTGTCAGCCCTGACATCATTGTGTTCACCCAGACCGTAAGTCACGATGTTACGTCCAATTTTGGGTCTCAATGACTGTATCGTTTCGTCATCACCACACATGATGGCCTGTCCGTAAAAAGGCAGGTTGTGGAGAAACTCAACATAGGTATCTGTCATTTTGTTAAAATCACCGTCATATGTATCCATATGGTCGGCTTCAATATTAGTGACAACGGAAACCATCGGCTGCAAATGCAGGAATGAAGCGTCACTTTCATCGGCTTCCGCAATCAAAAACCGACTACTTCCCAATCTAGCATTCGTTCCAGCACTGTTGAGCAAGCCACCGATGACGAATGTTGGGTCTTGTTCCGCCTCTGCAAATATTGTCGCTATTAGGCTAGTCGTGGTCGTTTTGCCATGCGTACCCGCCACCGCAATCCCATGACGGAAGCGCATTAATTCAGCTAGCATTTCAGCACGACGAATGATCGGGATTCGGTTGGCTCTGGCGAATTGCACTTCTGGGTTGAGTTCGTCAATTGCACTCGATACAACGACAACATCAGCGCCTTCCACATTGTCTGATGCGTGGCCTATCTTTACCTGAGCTCCAAGGCCCTCTAACCTTTTTGTCATTGCACTTTGTTGGATATCAGAACCAACAATTTGGTAACCTTCGTTGAGCAATACCTCTGCGATACCACCCATACCAGCACCACCGATACCGATAAAGAATATGGTTTCGACTTTCCGCATTTGCGGACTTTGAAAAGGTGTTTTTAACACCATTATGCTGCCACTCCTATCAGTGTTTCACACTGTACTACGACGTCTTGTGTGGCGTTTACTAACGCTATTTGTTTTGCCTTATTACCCATATCCAAACACAAATGCGGGTCAGAAACTAATTCGGCAATATTGGCTTCAAGTTGACTTTGCAAATCGTTTTGCTTGACGATTCTGGCTGCGCCTGATTCAGCTAAAAACATCGCATTTTTAGTTTGATGATCATCGACCGCATGGGGCAGAGGCACAAATATCGCCGCAAGGCCCGCTGCGGAGACTTCCGCGACTGTCAGCGCTCCCGCTCTACACACCACTATATCCGCCCATTGATAAGCACTCGCCATATCTTCAATAAAATCCGTAACCTTTAGCTCCCCGTGGCGTGCACCGTAACTCGCTGCTACCCGATCGCTATTGCCCTCACCACATTGGTGCCAAATATTGACCTCATGAACTGAGCGGCTTGCCTCAGGCAAGACCTCATTTAATGCTTTTGCACCTAAACTTCCACCAATTACCAGAAGGTTTATCGGCTCAGATACAGCCGTCTTAGCTGGCAAGGATGCGATATCGTTCCGCACTGGATTGCCGACATAAACGCAGTCAGTCAATTTATAGCTAAATGAGCTTTTGGCTTGTTCGAATCCCAACAAGATTTTTTTTGCAAATCTGCCGAGAATACGATTAGTTAAACCCGCAGCCGCATTTTGTTCGTGTAATACCAATGGCTTCTTAAGTAACCATGCTGCAATACCACCTGGACCACTGGCGTAGCCGCCCATTCCGATGACGAGATCAGGCTGAATGGAACGAACGGTTCTAATCGCCATCATCAGCGCTTTTAGTGCTCCGAAGAGACCCTTAATTTTTGATGACATCCCTTTACCTCTTATCCCTTTAACCGGAATAAAGTGAATAGGATATCCATGTGTAGGAACCACTTTGGCTTCCATACGCTCTGCGGTCCCAAGCCATTCAACGTGCCACCCTTTTTTCACAAGTGCATCTGCCACAGCTAAACCGGGAAACACATGCCCTCCAGTACCGCCGGCCATAATCAAACACACCTTAGTCATCGATAGTGTCCTCAACGTCAACTTGCGCGGTATCGTTGGCAGGCGCTTTGATCTGCTTTTTAGTCGCGCGCTTTTCTCCTTTGGCCAGCGCTTGAACACCATCAACTCGGATTTCAAAATCTATACGTATCAAAATAGCTACCGCAATCGCCATAATAATAAGACTCGAGCCACCATAACTTACTAAAGGCAAAGTCAGGCCTTTAGTCGGTAATATTCCTGCGCTCGCTCCAATGTTGACGGCCGTTTGGAAACTAAACCAAATACCTATACTGTAGGCGAGATATCCATCAAAAGGACGTTCTGCAGATAAAGCTTTGTTACCTATGTGGAGCGCTCGAATCACCATCCAAAGGATCAACGCCAAAACTGCCATTACGCCGACGAAACCTAACTCTTCGGCGAGTATAGCCATAACAAAATCGGTATGCGCTTCTGGCAAAAATTCAAGTTTCTGCAAGCTATTACCCAATCCCTGACCAAGCCAATCTCCCCGCCCATAAGCCATCAACGATTGAGTTAGCTGGTAACCACTACCAAATGGATCAGCCCAAGGGTCAAGGAAGGAGGTCACCCGTTTTAACCGGTATTCTTCAAAAACAATCAATGCGACTACGGCGAGTAAGCCCACAAAAACCAAAGCAAAAAACTGCCAGAGCCGAGCTCCTGCTAAGAAAAGTAGACCTATTGTTGTTGCAAACATGACAACAACCGTACCCAAATCGGGTTGCATAAGTAGCAACAATGCCAGTACAAAGAAAACAATTAACGGCTTAATAAAGCCCTTTAAGTTTTCTGTCACTTCTTCGTAACGTCGCACTAGGTAGCCGGCTAGGTAGCAAAAAAAGAAAAGTTTTGCAGGCTCAGCGGCTTGAATTGTAATCGGGCCCAAAGCAAGCCAACGAGTACTACCATTTACATTTCGTCCGATGGCCAAAACCGCCAACAGCAAACCAATTGCGGCGAGTAGCAAATAGGGGTTAGTGACGCGCCAAAACTGCATCGGGAGTTGAATAACTATCATGCCCGTTATCGTCGCGGCGATCAGATAAATTGTGTGTCTGATAGCGAAATGAAAGGGGTTGTCATACAACCTATCTGCAATGGGCATGGACGCAGAGGTAACGATTATCAAGCCGATTGACATCAGGGCTAGAGCGACCAGCAGCAGTCCAACATCGTAAGGTGAACGCACACCTTGTTCGTCATGACGTGCAGCAAACATAGCGGATAACGTTTGTGTTGCTTGCATTATTCGCCCGCCTCTTGAAGAACAGCATCAGTAAACACTCGCGCTCTATGCTGATAGTTTTCAAACATGTCTAAACTGGCACATGCTGGCGAAAGTAGAACTACATCACCGGGTTCAGCGTGACTAAATGCCACGCCAACGGCCTCGTGCATATTGGCGACAATATGGGCATGGTTTGACAACACGGAAAGCTTATTCGCGTCTCTGCCTAAGGTAATAAGTTTCGCAACGTGCTTATCCAACGAGGGCTTTAACAGCGATAAGTCTGCGCCTTTTGCATCGCCCCCTGCAATCAATATCAATTTACCTTCGACACTGTCAGACAACCCTTTGATTGCTGCGACTGTGGCACCGACATTTGTCGCTTTAGAGTCATCGATAAAGCGCACCCCTCGGTACGTCCCGATTTCCGTACACCTATGAGGCGCACCAACAAAACTATACACCGCCTCTGCTGCATTTTGCGGCTCGATACCAGCTAACGTTGCTAGTGCCAATGCTGCTTGAATATTCAATACATTGTGTTTGCCTAACAGTTGGCAACGACGCATATCTAAAACCGGAACGCCTTTAAACAGAATGTGCCGGCTCGTGTCGTCGTACCCGAAATCGTTACTGACATTACCCAATCCCGTAGTGAGCTGTTTAACCACATCAACATTGGGATACGTTGCCGCCTGGCCTCGCCAGTAAACCGCGCAATCGGCATTGTCATAGATTCTTTGCTTCGCTGCGGCATACGCTAGTATCGTGCCATGCCTATCGAGGTGGTCGTCACTAATATTCAAAATTGTGGCACCTTTCAATTTCAGCGAAGATGTCGTTTCTAATTGAAAGCTGGATAACTCGATAACCACGTAATCGAGATCTTCATCAACCGTATTGAGCACCGCTTTCCCAACGTTACCCGCTGCCATCACTTTGAAGCCAAATGCATCCAGGATATGAGTTAGTAGTAAGGTAACTGTCGTTTTACCGTTCGATCCAGTAATACCAAACGCTGGGGTTTGGTTGACTCGCGCATAGAGTTCTACATCACCAATCACTTCAACGCCGTGGGCTAAGGCTCGTTGAATGTCATCAAGTTGAGGAGAGATTCCCGGGCTCAACACTAAAATGTCGACTCCTTCCCAGTAACTATCTTCGACCTTACCAAGGGCAACCTCATGGCAAAAATCTTCAGGAATCACCAGGGTCTCTCGCGTATCCCAGCACTTAACTTGAGCGCCACTGCGCGCAAGAAAGTCTACAGATGCTCTGCCTGTAACCCCCAAGCCCGCGACAACCCAGTTTTTCGCTGCTAAATTCATCTCTGCCTTATCTCAACTTCAACGTGGCTAAACCGACCAATACGAGAATGAGTGAAATAATCCAAAATCTCACAATAACCCTTGGTTCTGGCCAACCTTTCAGCTCGTAATGGTGGTGAATAGGTGCCATTCTAAAAATACGCTGCCCTCTCAATTTGTAAGAGCCGACTTGCAAAATCACAGAGACGGTTTCCATAACAAAAACGCCGCCCATGATAATGAGTACTAATTCTTGCCTGACTAAAACGGCTAATACACCGAGGGTTCCTCCCAAAGCCAGCGAACCAACATCTCCCATAAATACTTGTGCAGGATAGGTGTTGAACCACAGGAACCCGAGCCCAGCGCCAACGATGGCAGTACACACGATCACTAACTCACTGGTTAGTGGGATGTGTGGGATATTGAGATAACTTGCAAAATTGATATTGCCCGTAACGTAAGCAAAGATGGCAAAGGCACCGGCTACGAGAATTGTCGGGACAATGGCGAGGCCATCCAAACCGTCAGTCAAGTTGACCGCATTGCTGGTCCCCACCAAAGCAAAGTAAACCACGACCAAGTACATCAAGCCGAGCTGCGGCATGACATCTTTGAAAAAAGGCAGTAGCAAAGAGGTTTCAGCCGCCATCGTCGAAGTCGTATAAAGGTAAAACGCAACACCCAGCGCGATGACGGATTGCCAAAAGTATTTCCACCTAGCGATAAGCCCTTTGGCATCTTTGCGAATCACTTTTCGATAGTCATCCACGAACCCAATGATCCCATAGCCCACAACAACAGCGAGTGTGACAAGTACATACTTGTTGGTCAGATCAGCCCACAGCACAACACTAGTTACGATGGCAGCCAAAATCAGTAAGCCCCCCATCGTCGGTGTCCCCGCTTTGGATAAATGACTTTGAGGACCATCATCACGTACAGTTTGACCAATCTGCATTGTTTGCAGCCATCTGATCATCTTAGGGCCAATGAGAATAGCGATAAGCAGCGCCGTTAGGGTGCTCAGGATCGCTCGCATTGTGAGATAAGAAAATACATTAAAACCCGATTCAAACTGGGTTAGCCACTCGGCGAGCCAAATTAGCATGCGATGCGCTCCCGACGGCGTTCAAGCTTTCCCAACACAGAGGCCTCGAGTGCCTCTACAACACGCTCCATTTTTGAGCTTCTTGAGCCCTTCACTAAGATCGTGATATCTCTAAGTTCGTTGATTAAAACAGATTCCAATACACTCATCAGGTCCGCAACGTCATCGGCATGAAACCCCTGTTGTTCGAACAATTTACTCGCTTGACGGCTTAATACCCCCATGGAAAACAAATAATCAATACCTTGCTCTTTCGCATAAGCGCCAACTTGTTCGTGATAGTAACGGGCTTTCTCGCCGAGCTCCGCCATATCTCCTAGAACCAAAACCCGTACTCCTGAGAAAGATGACAAGGTGTCTACCGCGGCATTCACTGAAGCAACGTTGGCATTGTAACTATCATCGATGAGTTTGGTTTGGCCACTGAGTTGTTTAACATTCAATCTGCCTTTAACCTGGTGCATATCCATTAAACCGGCTTGAACATCTTGCAGCGTTGCGCCAACGTTTAACGCGAGTGAAGCGGCGACCAAAGCATTACCAACATTGTGTAAGCCCGGTACTTTTAGCTGAATCGAGATGTTTCCCGACGGGCAATGCAACTGAAATTCTGCACACCCATCAAGCCCCATAATCACGTCTTGCGCAGTAAAATCTGCTTGACTGTTTTGGTCTGGAGAAAAGGTAATAGTCTTTCGTTGATGCAGTTTCCCGAGCCAGAAGTTCGCGAACTGACTGTCTGAATTAACAACCGCAATACCCGCGGAGTCTAAACCTTTAAATATCTCACTTTTTGCCCGTGCAACACCCAACAAACTGCCAAAGCCTTCGAGATGAGAAGCCGCTGCATTCACAATTGTCGCGATATCGGGTTTGACCAACTGAGTGGTATAAGCAATTTCACCAAGGTGGTTCGCACCGAGTTCAATAACAGCGAAATCATGCCCTTCCTCCAATTCTAACAAAGTCAGCGGCACACCAATGTCATTATTAAAATTACCTTTTGTTGCTAGTACCTTTCCTCTGCGACGCAAGATGGCAGCGGTCATTTCTTTAACCGTTGTTTTTCCGCTACTCCCCGTAATGGCAACCGTCTTTGGATTGACGACCTCTTTTATTGCCGCACCAAGCGCACCGAGCGCCAATTTCGTGTCTTCGACTAAGATAACGGGTACATCTACGTCGACTGGCTCACTGGCTATCACGGCAACTGCACCTGCGCCTACAGCAAAAGGCGCAAACTCATGGCCATTAAAATTAGGACCAACGAGAGCAATGTATAAGTCGCCCTCATCTAACGTTCGTGTATCCGTACTTACACCCAAAATGGTCAGGTCTTGGCCTTTTAGCTGACCTCCCACTTTTTCTGCTATCCATGACAGTGTTCTTGCGATCATTGGCAAAACTCCTGTTGCATACGTGCAACTACTGCGCGTTCATTATAATTATTCCGTTCACCGAGGATTATCTGGTAGTCCTCGTGACCTTTTCCTGCGACTAGGACAATATCTTCTGGATTCGCTTGTTCAAGGCACATACGTATCGCTGTTTCTCGATCAGGTTCACATATCACGTGTTGAGGGAACTGCATGCCCTTGAGAATGTCATCGGCAATGGCTGACGGTGCCTCAGAACGGCTGTTATCCGTTGTGATTACCACCTTGTCTGCACCTAATTCAGCGGCCTTGCCCATAAGTGGCCGCTTACCAACATCTCTGTCTCCACCGCAGCCAAATACGCACCAAAGCTGCCCTTTGGTGTGTTGACGAACAGCGGAAAGTGCCTGCTCTAGTGCATCGGGGGTATGTGCAAAATCAACGACAATGTTGGCATGGCCGTGCATCGCAAACATTTCCATCCGGCCAGCAACAGGAACAACATTCGCCAATACTTCTATCAAATCTTCAAAGCGTATTCCTTGAGCCAATAGCGCCGCGACAGCTGACAATAGGTTTGCAACATTAAACTGGCCCAATAAATGGGTTCGCACCCAGCCTTTACCCCAGCTTGTATCCAGAAAAAATCTAGCGCCATCATTAAGATACTCGACACTTGTGGCGAAACAATGGCGATCTTGTGGCATAGGATTGGCGGATTCTGACAAAGATGTCCAAACGAGGGTTTGCTCAGACTTGGCCTCTTGACGCCAATATTGACTCTCAGGGTCGTCGAGGTTCAAGACAAGAGTGTGAGTGCCAGGTTGATGAATTAAGCGTCTTTTCGCCGCACCATAGCTAGCCATATCACCGTGATAATCCAAATGGTCTCGGCTGAGGTTAGTAAATACCCCAATATCCGTTTTCACTTGGTTTAAGCGGCCCTGAACCAATGCATGTGAGGACGCCTCAAATGCCACCTGGCCAACATCGTGCTGAACAAAGTCAGCAAGTAAATATTGCATCGAAATCGCATCAGGTGTCGTGTTAGCGGCTGCTGACTGTGCCCATTGCGTTTCTTGTCCTTCATAAATTCCACTACCTAACGTGCCAATAGCGGCGCTGCTGACGCCCAGTGTGGATTTAATTTGAGCAATTAATTGAACGACTGACGTTTTGCCATTCGTTCCAGTGACGGCGATGGTATCAAGCTTGTTCGCTGGGTAGTCATAAAACGCTGCAGCTAGTGATGATAACGTCTCATTCAATTGATGAAACTGCACGATAATAGAATGATCGCGCATCTCCATTTGGCCGTGTTCAGCACTTTTGTCCGTCTGACACAGAATCAATTTCGCACCTAAGCTGATGGCCTGTGGAATAAAGTCTCTACCATCTTGTGCATGGCCTTTTACCGCAACGAAGGCCAGTTTCGTATTCACTTCTCTGCTGTCTAGAGTTAGCCCTTCAATACGAATATCAGGCGCGGCAATACCAAATTTTTCTAGCCAAATTTGGGCACTCTGTACAAAAGCACTAACCACCACGAGTGCCTCCATTAGCCCACCCAGTGGTAGACACGTGTTTGTCGTCAGGTGCAATGTTCAGCATTTGTAAAGCACCACCCATTATGGTGGAAAAAACAGGTGCCGCGGTATCACCAGCGTGATACAAATCTCCACCGGGTTCATTGATCAATACAACGGTGACGAGTTTGGGGTTGGTCAAAGGCGCGATACCCGCAAATATATTGACGTATTCCTCTCCGTATCCACCCGCAATGGCTTTGCGACTTGTTCCCGTTTTTCCTGCCACTCTATAGCCTGGAATTCTCGCTTTTTTGCCCGATCCTTTCTCAGCGGTCACACTTTCCATCATGGCCATCAAAGCCTTGGCATTTTCTTCACTGACCACCCGCTCTTCTTCAGGTTTCCATCCAGTGTCTTGAGATTGGCTAACGATGTTCAATGGACGTTTGATTCCCCCTGTCGCAATCGCGGTATACATTCTCGCTAACTGTGCAGTAGTCACCGAGATACCGTAACCAAACGACAGGGTAGCGAGCTCAAACTGACTCCAGCGATTTCTTTCGTGGAAAATACCACTACTCTCGCCTGGTAGATTTGAACCCGTATCGGACATCAACCCAAGGTTGTAATAAGTATCGATCAAAAACTGCTTTGGCACAGATAACGCCAGTTTAGACGTACCCATGTTAGAGCTATGTTGAATGATTTCTTCTAATGACAGTTTTCCCAGATTGCGAGGGTCTTTCACTAAACTACCACCTAGGCGCATCCGCCCAGGTGAAGTATCAATGATATCGTCAGGTTTCACTTCGCCAAATTCGAGAGCGGCGAGAACAGCCATGGGTTTTAACGATGAGCCAGGTTCAAACGCGTCGGTAATCACGCGATTTCTCATGCGATGCGCTGACACATTCGAGCGATCATTAGGGTTAAACGAAGGCGTATTTGCCATCGCTAAAATATCCCCGGTCTCAACATCAATCACGATGGCCGATGCCGATGACGCTTGATAATAAATCGTGGCTTCTTTAATTGCTTTGTATGCAAGCGCTTGGATTCGCTGGTCAATGGTTAGCTGCAGATTGCCCGCCTCTTCGCCACTCTTCATTTCAAGAATTTCGACTTGACGACCTTTTGCGTCACGACGAATTTTTCGGCTACCGGGCGTGCCTGTGAGCCAATCATTGTAGAGGCGTTCGAGTCCTTCGATACCCGCATCATCGACGTTGGTGATACCGATCAGTTGTGCGGTTACCTCCCCATTTGGGTAATACCGACGACTCTCTTTTCTAAGGTAGATACCGGGGATGTCCAGTTTCTCAACATAGTCAGCCATGGCAGGAGAAACTTGGCGCTGCAAGTACACAAAGCGGCGTTTTGGATTGGCCACTTTAGACGCCAAACTATCGATATCTTGGCCAAGTACTTCGGCCAACGCCAACCAGCGCCTCTCTTCGCTAAGTGCATTCTTCTCATGAATAATTTTAGGATCTGCCCAAATGGCTCTCACAGGAACACTTACGGCCAACTCAACGCCGTTGCGATCGGTAATAAGACCGCGATATGTCGGCATGTTTCGCGTTCTCAATGTCCGAGAATCACCCTGCTGAATAAGATCATCTGGTGCGATAACTTGGATGTAAGCCGCTCTGAGGCTCAACACAGCAAAAACACTGATCACGACAACGAGGACTACGATAAAACGCCAATGAACTAGACTGGGCTTTACGTTTTCTTTAGCGCCTTTACGCGGCTTTTTGGTCAATGGCATAGTCGTCATTTCACTTTCACCACGACCTCTTCATCTGCCTTAGGCCGATGCATTTCTAGCTTATTTTTAACGAGGCTTTCGATACGATTGTGTTCAGTAAGCGCACGCTGTTCCAGCACCAAGTTGCGCCACTCGACATCCAAGTCATCTTTCTCTCTCATCAGTTCTTCAAGGGCAATGTTTTGTTGCCGATTATGGTGACTGCTAAGAATGACCGAAATCGCACTACTTAGAACCACTAAATACAACAAAACCCGCAACTTGTTGCGGGCCAAATCTGAGACCAGTATGAGCAGTAAATTGAAGTTGGTCTTTGCTGTCATAGTTTTTCAGCCACCCTTAACACAGCGCTTCTGGAGCGCACATTGTGCGCTATCTCCTCATCGCTAGGTTTGATTGCTTTTCCTATGACTTTGAGTATCTTATCTTCATCGATCTGTGCTTGGGTCATCGGCAAACCCGGAGGTAGAGACTTCCCTTTGCTTTGCTCCTTCATGAAACGTTTGACGAGCCGATCTTCTAGCGAATGAAACGAGATAATGGCCATTCGGCCCTCTGGTGCTAACACTTGTGTGGCGGCTTTTAAACCGACTCGCAGTTGTTCAAGCTCAGCATTGATGTATATACGAATACCTTGAAAGGCTCGTGTAGCAGGGTGTTTGTATTTGTCTTTGACAGGCACAGCGTGATCAATTAACTCAGCGAGTTGAGCGGTTCGTGTAATTGGTGTATCGGTTCGCGTATTGACGATGGCATGGGCGATACGCTTGCCAAATTTTTCTTCGCCAAACTCCTTTATCACTTGCGCGATATCCTGCTCTTCAGCTTGAGCCAACCATTCAGCGGCACTAACCCCTCTCGTGGTATCCATACGCATATCAAGCGGGCCGTCTCGTAAAAAACTAAAACCGCGTTCCGCGTCATCGAGCTGCGGCGAGGACACACCCAAATCCATTAATACGCCGTCGACTTTACCCGCAAGACCAAGCTTATCGAGTTCAGTCGCCATTTGTGCAAAGGGTTCGTGAATGATAGTAAATCGAGGGTCTTGAATCTTCTTCGCGACCTCTATGGCCTGAGGATCGCGATCAAAAGCAATCATTCGCCCTTTATCACCCAACGCATTGAGTATTTCACCAGTATGTCCGCCACGACCAAACGTGGCATCAACGTATACGCCATCTGGTTTGATCGCCAAACCTTCAATGCACTCGTAGAGTAGTACAGAGGTGTGAGAGAATGAAGGTGAAGTAGACGAACTGCTCATAACACAAAATCCTGCATGCGTTCTGTAAGTTCGTAATCCCCTGCTTTTTCCGTCTCCATATCGATATGAATTTGATCGGCCCAAACAACGGCATCCCAAATCTCAAATTTATGAAGTTGACCCACCAACATGATTTCTTTGTCTAATTTTGCATGTTGACGGAGAGGAGCAGGTATGAGGAAACGACCATTTTTGTCGATCTCAACTTCGGTGGCGTAACCCAAAAGAAGACGTTGCATCCGTCTCTCTTGCGGGATCATGCTAGAAAACTTACTCAATTTTAATTCAATTTCTTCCCATTCGGGAAGCGGGTAAAGCAGCAAACAACTTTGTTGAGTGTCAATTGTACAGACCAGCTGTCCGTTACAATCATCCAGCAACGATTGGCGATACTTTGTAGGTATTGCTAATCGTCCTTTTGAATCCAGATTGATTGCATTAGCGCCGCGGAACATTCCCCTAGCCTTTTTTTAGGTGTTGTTTTTCTTGTTTTTTGAGTGCTGATCTGCAAAACGTTGATTATCGATCCACAATTTGCCACTTTTACCCACTAATTGACAGTTTAGGTATCATCCCTTCCCACTGTCAAGCAAAAAAGGCCACGGCAGGAGCGCTTGAAGCTTGTATATTCAATGTGTGTACGAATTGCGATCACGAAGTAGTTGATATGTGGGATAAAACCACATTGGTAAGGTATCTAACCTTTTTTAGAACAAATAAATCGGTTGCCCAACATTTCAGCGCTAAGCACGGCGAACTCTATAAGTGGGGAGTGGGTATATCGTTTAGGGATGGAATGATCGCGTGAAGCTTTGCCTCACGCGATGTCGAGATGAATTAGTCTTTCTTCTCTTCTTGAGCGGCTTCTTTGCCTTCTTGCTGCGTAAGCGCAATTTGCATGTTGCGAATTGGATTGTCTGTTTTGTTAGACAACTCAACCATACGGTTAAGCTGGCTCAAAGACATCATCACAGCGTACATTGCGCCTAAGAAACCCGCTTTGTGCAACTCAACGATAGTGGCGTCATCCAGTTGCTGTAGTTTCTTCTCATTGATGCTCTTCATGCCTGTTACATTGCGGCTTTGGCCATTTTCATAGGCGACGCGAATTTCAACGTCTTCAAGCAAATCAAGCTCTACCACTTTCGCAACAAAACGCTGAGTCAACATTTCGCTGTTAGCCAAGTCACCAAGGAATTGTTGGCGGCTCTTCAAGAAATCAGTTGGCTCTTCTTTCTCATCGAACAAGGCTTGGCCTTTATCATTCAACAAGTCGCTGTTTTCATCGACGAATACTGCTAAGTTTTCGCCTTCGGCGCGCACGTCAAAAGGATAACGAATAATGTTCATAGGAATGGCAGGTGCTAACCACTTACCGTCGTTCAAGAAAAGGTTTTGATCTTGCTCTAGACCTAGCATAGCTACAACGTGATGGTTGTTCGAAATCGGGTCCTGAATAACAACTAACGGCATCGCACCTGCAAGTTGCGCGAATTCACGGATTGACGCTGCTGCAAGGTGGCTCTTTTGAGCGTATGCAAAAGTAGGATCTACCGCTACTTTAAGTTCTTTGTGCTTTTTTTTGTCGAGCGGTACGTAATTCATCACCATAATTTTATTCTCATTGTTTGCGTGTAGTAGCCGTCTGTACAGGTAAAAATAAACTCCGCATCCTGTTTGATGCTCGGTATTCAATGACAGTATTTACTCAGTCAAGCACCGGATTCAGAATGGGAAAGGTCTACCACGGGGATTTACTTTATTTCCTTCTCATGCTTATGGGTAGCACGAGTCAATACGGAGTATGTCCCATTTATAGCCCTAAGTCACCCCCTGAATTTCGAAAGTTTGTTTAACCTTTTATTACAAATAATCAACATAGAGATTTATGCTTAAATTCAACGCTGTACGTACTTAGATCATTTGCTGTCTGTGAGGATCTTCAAGCCACACTGTACAAGTTTTGTTCGATTCATCCCCTCACATCCAAGTAACCATCGGAAAAAAACGACAACTGAGCCCTTCGTGTTGCATTGACTGATGGAAATTCGTACGCTTTTCCCTCGCACACGACTTAATAACAAGGCAAACCCATGCGATTCCTTACACTCATGCTATTGCTTCCATTGGCAGCGAGCGCTGCTGATTGGCCTTATCCACAAGATACGCCACAGGCTCAAAATACTCAGATCACCTTAGCAGGCGAAAACCCTATTGATATTTCACGATTTCTCGCGGTCCGCGGAGCAACGCAGGTTTCCATTAACAACGTTGGCACTCATATCGCCTTTGTCAGTTCAATTACAGGGACTCGGCAATTATGGGTTCAACAGGTCAATGGTAACCAAGCAAGACAACTCACGTTTGGCCCAGGCATTTCATTTTACCGATGGCATCCAGATGGCCAAACACTGGTTTACGGTGCTGACAATGACGGGAACGAAAGGGAAGCCTTTTATCTAATCAATCGCAACGGTTTACAAGAACAGATATTGCTACCGGCCTCAGACGCCTTCCGTTCGTTTGGTGGTTTTGCACCAGATGGCCAATCCTTTACTTTTGCTTCAACTGAGCGAAATGGTAGAGACTTCGACATCTATCAGTATGACATGCGTAAAAGTGAAACAACGCTCCTATTGGAAGCCGAATTTGGTTTTTTCCCGAGAGCGTGGCAGCCCAACACCCAAAACCTCTTAGTCGCAGAGACACGAGGCGAAGATGCGCAAGACATATACATGCTTAATGCCTCGACCAAAGCCCTCACACCACTATTCAAGCCAGAAATAGCCAGTGCGTTTAACGCATTTAATTGGGATGGCACTGGGCAAAGATTGTTTTTTGTCTCTAATTTAGACAGAGAGATGAATGCCATCTTTGAGTATTCAGTCGCCACAAAGCAAACAAAGGTGATAGAAAGCAGTCGTTTTGATTTGAACAATGCCCGCCTGTGTTATAACGATTCCATTTTATTGTGGACCGAAAACATAGATGGTTTTGACAAATTGTGGGTCAAACAACTCAGTGAAAACAAAGTCAAACCTATTACTCTGCCACAGGGTGTATATCAAATTAGCTGTGCTGACAAAAGCACGGCGGTTAGTGTCAGAGTCAATGGTCCCACCACGCCAGGTCACATCTACATCGTCGATGCGCAGAGCGGCTATTCTGAAGTGGCCTACCACCCCACGATGGCCGGAATTTCACCCAATAAATTAGTCACGCCAACGCCAATATCCTTCCCAGCACAGGACAATGTGACTTTACACGGCTTGCTCTACATGCCGGAGAAACCAGCGGGTGATGTTACCAAAGCCTTTCCCATTGTCATCGATGTTCACGGCGGACCGACTGCACAAGCGAGAGCAACATGGACACCGCTGACACAATATCTCGTAGGCAAAGGTATTGCAGTGCTAGATATCAACGTGAGGGGTTCAACAGGCTACGGTAAAACCTATATGCGACTGGACAATCAAGAACGACGTTTAGATTCAGTCCGCGATCTAGTGGATGCCCTCACCTACCTTGCTACCGATCCTCGAATCGACACTGGTCGCGCCGCTGTCATGGGTGGCTCTTACGGAGGATACATGGTAAATGCTGTAATGGGTAAGTATCCAGACGCCTTTAAGGCTGGCGCTTCATTTGTGGGTGTGTCCAATTGGGTTAGGGCGTTGCAAACGGCATCTCCGGGCCTCAAAGCTTCCGACAGAATTGAATATGGCGACATAAGCGAACAAAAGTGGCAAACGTTTTATGAGCAAAACTCCCCAATTAATACCGTGGGTAATATAAAGGGTGCTATGTTTTTCGAACATGGTGTCAACGACCCCAGAGATCCCGTGGCTGAATCAGATGAGATGGTGAAAGTCTTGCGCGAGAAAGGGTTGCCAGTTACTTACTTACGTTTCCCAGATGAAGGGCATTCGGTGAGTAAAATACAAAACCGAATCATTTTCTACCGCGAGTTGGCGACGTTTCTCGAACAACACCTGCAAACGCAATAAAGGCGGCTTTCACTATGAACAAACATTGCTGGTATTCAGCCATAGTCGCTGCCGCCCTCATCCAAGGTTGTGCGTCAACAACATCGTCCAAAAGTGATGAGAGCAACCGCCAGCTGGCGAACACCATCACTCAAAACACCATCATTGTCGATGGTCATATTGATGTGCCTTATCGGCTTCAAGAGAAATGGGTTGACGTTTCACAAGCGACCGAAGGCGGCGATTTTGATTATCCTCGAGCCGTCGCCGGAGGATTGAACGCGCCGTTTATGTCGATTTACGTACCTGCCAGCTTAGACAATTCACCAGAGTCGACGGCACTCGCTCATACGCTTATCGATTACGTAGAAAAAATCGTTGAACAGTCTCCAGATAAATTTGCTATCGCCAGAAGTGTGAACGACGTCGAACTGCATTTCCAATCTGGGCTAATATCTCTACCTATGGGAATGGAAAATGGTTCGCCCATTCAGGGTGAGCTGAGTAACCTACATGCGTTTTACAACAGAGGAGTGCGCTACATTACTCTGGCTCATTCTCAAGCCAACCACATTAGTGATTCCTCTTATGATTTGAGGAGAAAATGGAAAGGACTGAGTCCGTTTGGCAAAGTGTTGATAAGGGAAATGAACAATATCGGTATGTTAGTCGACATTTCTCATGTATCAGATGACGCATTTTATCAGGCGCTCGACATTACTCGGGTTCCGGTAATCGCCTCTCACTCGTCGTTAAGACGTTTCACGCCAGGTTTTGAACGCAACATGGACGATACCATGTTAAAGGCGCTTGCCCGAAACGGGGGAGTCATTATGATCAACTTTGGCTCCGGCTTTGTTACAAAAGAAGCGCAGCAGTACCGCATCAAGTTTAATCAAGCCAAAAGTGCTTATGTAAAACAACACGGCGATACTCAAGACGCTATTGATGCATTTGAAGCGAGCTATGCGACAGATCACCCTTATCCCTATTCAACCCTAGAAGACGTATTGGACCATATCGATCATGTCGTTGATACGATTGGCATCGACTATGTCGGCATAGGTTCGGATTACGATGGCGTTGGCGATTCCCTTCCGATTGGCCTTAAAGATGTATCAAGTTTTCCCAATCTCGTTGAAGGTCTTCTCAACAGGGGTTATTCACAACCAGACATCGAAAAGATTCTCAGTGGGAACGTGCTGAGAGTTTGGCGACAAGCTGAAGCTTTCGCACAAACTCATTAGATGACTAACAAGGGCCTTGGGGCCCTTGATTCAGGAATAGGTCAATAGATCGACGCCGAAGAAGTTGTCTACCGCACACTGCCAAATACCATTGCCCCCTTTTCGAAAAACATATACGGCTTTAACCGGTTCACATGGCAGCACGTCACTTTTCTTCTCTGCAAGATACAAGTTTGTCATTACCAAAGCTACGTCCCCCGCTTCCAGTACTACTTCAGCACCATGGCTAACGATGTACTCGCGAGCGTACTTTTTTCGAAATTCATTTACATTATCCACGATTGATGCACAGTGCCCTGGCCCTGCGAGGGGCTTGGGTACAATGTGGGCATCATTGGTATAGCAGGCTTTTAACGCATCGTTGTCGCCTCGGTTAAAAGCGTCATGGATGGCATTCAACTGGTTTGATATTGCGGCTTTACTCATTTCTGTCGTCTCTCATTAGGTTGGCCGCAAATTCAGATATAAAAAAACCCGCCTTTGCGGCGGGTTTTCAAATTTAGATGCGCACTAGCTAACCCGCCACTGATTAATAATGACGAGGACAATAATATTTAGGCTTAGCTGTGCAAATTTCATGGTGTAAATGTGACCTTTTTACAAGAACATGTCAATCGTTAATTTAGTGCTACTGAATTGACGATGCGCCATATTGCTCGACAAAGGATTGGAGCGTCGCAATCATCTGCTTATACAAAGGATTCGCCTGCGGTATTACGCACTTTTCTGGCTGTTCGAGCTTACTCTCGTCAAATGCCATATCGCTTAACATACTGGGGCTCACCACAACATCGGCGTGACAAAGTTCATAACTCTTATCGATGACAAAAAAGGTGTTGCCACCATTGGAATGCTCTATTAGGTTTTCAACTCCCCAAATCGGCGTTGTAACGTCATCTTGCGAATGGGCGATGAATAAAGGCACCTCGACTTTCTTCCCCAATGCTAGCTGATCTCTGATGGCGTTAATTACTTCCATTAACTCCATCCCAGCGAAGCCGGCCACTCCCGGATATTTATAAGGGTTGGGGCCGTCAGTTTCATAGTGTCCATCCACGAGTAATGCGACAAGTTTAATACCCCAAATATTAGACATATCCTCGGCGTCTTGTGATAACGCCAAAGCGCTAGAGAACAACATTAATCCGTCAATGCGGTTTTCTTCAGCCAAGTAGTATTGGGTTGCAAGCGCACCACCAGTAGAAAAGCCGCCAACAAACAATTTATTTCCCAACTTGGGGGCTATTTCTGAAACTTGTGCAACATGTGAAGCCCAGCGTTCAGCTAGATCCCAGTCTTCCATATCATCATCGGCGTCTTTTAGTCCGTGACCAGGTAAAAGCGCCACAACAACGTTCGCGCCCTGTTGATACAGCGATTGCGCGATGTCTCTAAAAAAGAACGGCGAATCGCTCAACCCGTGAAAAAGCACGACAACGTTGGCAGTAGGCACGCCATGGTGGAGGATGTATGGCGCATTTCCCTCATTTTTGAGCACCGAGGAACACAGGCGATAAACTTGCTCATTATCGCTACACACTCGAGCTTCTCCCAACTCAGCTTGGTAGATCGCATTAAACTGGGCTAAACCTTCCTCCAAAGAACTTGCCTGAACTTTTAAACTCAATGCCGCTAAGCTAAGCCCCACACAACACAAAAATACGCGCATCAAAGCACTCTCCAATAAAATCTAACCCTACTCATTCCATACTGAGCATATTCAATACCAGATATCGTATCTTGCAACACACTACATTATCAATCGATATACGTAGGAATGCGGGTTTATCATTTAAAGTGATGAAGTGTGCATTGCACTGTCTCCCGCAATGCACACCAGTTGAAAAAGGCTAAACGGTTCGAAAGGCCGTGTCGCAAAGCTTCCGGCCTAAGTGTAAAAATAAGGTAGCGGGGTTACCGAACTGAGACAGCTAAGTGTAATTGGCTATATTCTCCGTCACGTGCTTAGAACCTTAGCTGTCGAGTTCACTTTTTCAGTCAATACCATTTTGAACGTGGTTCAGGGTAAATGAATTTGGTATGTCGAGGACTGTAAATATGATCATCCTAGTAGGTGGTGAAAAAGGCGGTAGTGGCAAAAGCTGCTTGGCCCAAAACATCGCTGTATTTTTGAGAAACAACAAAACCGATAGTGTTTTAATGGTGGATTGCGACCCCCAGCGCACAACATCAGATTGGATCCACGAACGAAATGCCAATAGCGCGCTGACGCCAATAAACTGTATTCAGTTATACGGCAAAATCCGCAACGAGTTGTTGAGTTTAAAAAAGCACTATGATTACGTCATTATCGATTGTGGTGGGCAAGATAACTTAGCCTTGCGCTCTAGTATGGCCGTGGCGGATCACATACTCATTCCGCTGCGCCCAAAACGGCGGGACTTAAAAACCGTCCCACATATGGAAGATATTATTTCGACCTGCAAGATGGTTAACCCTAAAATGAACGTGGCTTGTGTCATTACTCAATGCCCTTCTCTTCCGACATTGGCACCAAGAATCTTGGAAGCGAAAGACGTTTGCCGCTCGTTTGATATCCCGGTTCTCAATTCAGTGACATTTAGTCGCAATATGTATGACGATTCTGAGGAATATGGTCAATCGGTAATCGAAAGTGAACCCAATGGAAAAGCGGCAATTGAAATACAGAGTATCATCGAAGAGTTACTGACCCGTGGTAAAGGGGAATGCAGTGAGTTTATTGAATCTCAAAAAGTCGTCGCCTTCAGTTAGTCCCAAAAACGTCAACGTCGAGGACTTCATCGATGGAGCTTTAGCGTATTCGTTGGGTGAAGGATTGCCCAGAGAGCTACAAGATCCTGTGGCATTGTCAATTATTGAGGGTCCCGCGTGCCTGCGAGAAAATAAGACTAAGCATGCCACCTTTTCGCTTAATCAAGATACGATTGCGTCATTGACTAAGCTATCCGCAATTACCGGTATCTCCAAATCGAGAATAATTAGAATTTTGGTACAGCAACAATTAAAAAATGGGAATTTGGCGAGCCTATTTCGCTCGCCAATCAAGTAAGGATGTGAATAGGCGAGTTACACGCCCGTTTTAATGTCTTCCATGTGATATTTGTCGATTAATGAATACAGTGTTGGGCGAGTTACGCCGAGTAGCTCTGCCGTTTTCGACATATTTTTGTTAGCTGACTGGTACGCCTTTCTGATAGCTCTCGACTCTGCTTTTTCTCTGACTTCTCGCAAATTCAAGTTTTCAGTTTCCAACGCACTTTCTTTGGCAATCAAACCTAAGTCTTCTGCTTGTACCACACTGCCTTCCGCCATGATTACAGCCGACTTCAGCTTGTTTTGCATTTCCCGAATATTACCCGGCCACTTGTGGACGAGCATTGCATTGATAGCACCTTCGCTAAACGTCTTCGCTTTGGCATTGAACTCTTCGCGATATTGATTCAAGAACGTTCTGGCGAGTAAAACTATATCTTGGTCTCGATCTCGCAAAGGTGGGATATGAATCGGGATTTCGCCGATCCGGTAATACAAGTCTTCACGGAAGGTTTCTTCTGCAACCATAGTGGGAATATCGCGGTGAGTCGCACAAATAACCCGTATATCGACCGGTATTTCTTGCCGTCCACCGACTCTCTCTATAATTCGCTCCTGCAAAAACCGTAACATTTTTGCTTGTAAACCCAGTGGCATATCGCCGATTTCATCGAGGAACAAAGTACCGCCTTGGGCGTGCTCAATCTTGCCCAATGTGGTTTTATTAGCACCAGTGAATGCCCCTTTTTCATAACCGAACAATTCACTTTCGAGCAGGTTTTCTGGAATCGAAGCACAGTTAATCGCGACAAACGGTTTATCTTTGCGAGGACTGTGTTCATGAATACTACGTGCAAACACCTCTTTACCCGTGCCACTCTCACCAAGTAGCAAGGTGCTGATATCAGTGTTGGCAATTTTCTCAGCTTTGCGCATCACGGCGCTAATAGAATCGCTATTCCCGATGATGCGCCCCATGCCAGGATTAGCTTGCGACAACACCCTATTTTCATGTTCCAGCTTGGCTAAATTTAGCGCTCGATTCACTAATAATTTGATGGTGTCGACATCAATTGGCTTTTGATAGAAATCGTAAGCACCAAGGTCTATCGCGCGCAGCGCATTCGCTTTGTCATTGTTACCGGTAACGACAATGACCTTAGTACGCGGAGCAAGCGCGATAATCTCTTCAAGGGTTTTTAGCCCCTCTGAGGCATTCGCGGGGTCGGGTGGTAAACCCAAATCCAACGTGACGACTTTAGGTTCATGACGGCGCAATTGGGCAATAGCGGATGCTCTGTCCTCCGCAAAAACCAACTCATAGTCCGTAAAGCTCCATTTGAGCTGTTTCTGAATACCCAAATCGTCGTCGACAATCAGTATTGTATCGGTCATTCCGTTTTTTCCAATTCCAAAGCGTTATTATTATTGTAGCGAGGCATTCACTCAACAGCCGTCTTGAGCGATGATATACATCCGCTAGTTTATCGGGAACAAAAGTGTAAACTCGGTTCCGACTCCAACGTCACTTTTTACGGTCAAATGCCCACCGATTGACGTCATGTAATTCTTCGCATCATATGCCCCAATCCCCATTCCTGCATTCCCTTTAGTCGTATCAAAGGGTTTAAACAGGCGGTCAGCAATAAATGCGTCATCCATACCACAACCATTGTCGATTATCTTGACGGTTTGGTATTCACTACCAGGTTCGTAGCTCAAGCTGACTACCACACTACCGTCATCTGATGTCGCTTGTTGCGCGTTGCTCACCAAATGATATACAACGTTGCTCAATTTATCTTGATCGACTACAACGTCGGTTTCATCTTGTATCTCGAGTTTGGGAAGCGGCAAATAGCTCATACAACGCTGATGAATGACTGATTCTATCAAGTGACTGAGTTTGTTAACAGATTCTGCTCCAGGTTCTACTACCTTTTTTTCAGTAAGCTGGCGCAACATTTTGTCCATTCTAGCTTTGGTGTGCTCCAAGGTCTCGAATGTGTCATCAATAAACTCCGGGTTGTGCTTGTGCTGCTGAGCATTACTTAGAATGAGATCAATCTGAGCGAGTACGTTTTTTAGGTCGTGTAATACAAAGGCAGACATTCGATTGAATGCAGCAAATTGCGCGTTTTCAGCTACAGCCTGCGCAGCCTCGTAATGATGAACATATGTCGAAATCTGTTCCGACACGGCGTTGAGATAATCTCGTACTTCCCAATTGAGATTGATACGTTCTGAAGACGTGGCCGTCAATAACGCGAACCCCCAAAGTTCATCTTGTAGGAAAAAAGGAATAGCAAGTTGAAAACTCGCGCCCTCTAAGTCGTCTCTAGACAGTTGTAGGCCGTCATAATCAAAAGGCTTTATCTTGTACGCATCGATATCAATTAGCCAATGGTTACTGCCACAAAAAGACGCGAGCTGGCGTAGAATATTTAAATCATGCTCGTTGAGTGAGCTGTGATTTTGATAACAAACCGGCGTCACTTGATTTCCTTGCAGCTTAACTATTCCTCCTGATTCATAGTCCACCGCATTAAGTAAGCCCCGCAATGCATTTTGATACACATCATTAAGGTTCTTAGGGGATGATGCCAACGCTTGCGTCAGTGCCACCCATTCGATTCGATAATCGTATTGGTTGGCGAAGAAGTGTTTGGTAATAAACACTTTTATTTTCGTTCGAAATGCGCTCGACATAAATACGGCAACGAGCAACACCAGAGAAAGAGCAACCAGGACAACTTGGACAGTCAACCCCCAACTTCCGCCAATGAAATTGATCGCATAACCGATAAGCGCCATTACGAACAAATAACCACCCGCAACCATCAACAAAGAGCTATGCAGCACCACGTCACGAGAAATAAAGATATCGATTCCCCAATGGCCAATCCGGCGAATCGCAATGACCAATAACGGTAGCAAAAATACGTATACATAACCTCTAGCTGCCACGTAGGCAGGCTCTATGGTATTGACCATAGTCGCATTGGCATAAGTGACAAACTCGAGTAAATTCACGGCGCCCAAATAGAGTACAAGCGGTTTGATTGCCCATTTTTGTTCACCAGCTTGACGGTAAACGACTTCCAGTAGAATCAAGACTTCTAGTGCAAGCACGGTGTGCATTAAATAGAGCCAAGTACCACTGAGAACAAAGAAATACGGCAACAATAGGGTAAGGGTGGGAACCAGCAAAATAAATAACGTGGCGGGGCGGCGAACAACTTGCCACAAGTCAGTGAAATTTTGTTGTAAGCAACCTGCAATAAACAACAACCAGACAAATTGTTTTACTGCGTCTGCCGAAATGACATAGCCTAAGTCAAGTTCACCAAATAGCACAGTGATGTGTCCTACTGACCACAGCATCGTCGTCAATGACGCCAACACCAGTAAATGTTTGGCCAGCCCAGACTTACGCACAGTAAAAAGGAGAAGCAAAAGAACTAAATAAGCGCCAGCATTTAAGCCATAACCAATATCTGAAATCATCCTTTTACTCTACTCTCCTATCACCATCTAAAAAAACACCAATAGCTTGGCGTTATACTATCGCAAGTTGACTACCGTTTTTTGATAACCAAACTACCAATCGAGTAACCCGCACCAAACGAACATATTACCCCCAAATCGCCGGCATTAAGGTCCTCGTGATACTTGGCAAACGCAATAATCGAGCCCGCAGACGCCGTGTTGGCATATTGATCCAAAACGATTGGCGCCTCATCTGCAGATGCTTCTCTACCGAGTAACCGTTTCGCAATCAAGGTATTCATATTGATATTCGCTTGATGTAGCCACCATCGAGTCACATCTTGTGGCGTAAGCTCGTGTTTGGTGAGGTGATCAGCAATATGCTGTGCAGCCATTGGGCAAACTTCTTTGAATACTTTTCTTCCCGCTTGGTGGAATAGTTTGTCGGCACCATAAGGGTCAGCATCGGTTGCGTGGCTCATGTAACCAAAGTTAGAACGGATATTGCTCGAGTATTTTGTCACCGCTTTAGTGCTGAGTACATCATAGACGTGCTCAGCATTGGCGCCGTCAGCATTTTCAAGCACAGTCGCCGTAGCAACATCCCCAAAAATAAAATGGCTATCTCGGTCTGTATAATTCACTTGAGGTGAGACCAACTCTGGGTTAATCACTAGTACGCAAGCTGCATTGCCCGCCGCAATCATTTCATAGGCCCTATGCATACCGAACGTTGCAGCAGAACACGCCACTAGCATGTCAAAACCAAAACCCTCGATACCTAACTCATTCTGGACTTCAATAGCAATGGCAGGATAAGAACGCTGAGTGTATGCGCAAGATACGATAACAGCATCAATTTGGTCGGGTGTTTTGTTGGCTGCTGCCATGGCTTTTTTAGCCGCATATACCGCGATTTCAGCTTGATGCGACAACTCATCGTCGTTTCTTTCATCTATGATCGGACGCATCCGATTAACATCGAGAGCCCCTTCTTTGCGATAGATATAGCGGCTTTTAATACCAGACGCCTTTTCAATGAACTCAGCACTTGAGTGCGGTTTGGAAGCAAGTTCTCCTGCTTCGATTTGTGTCTTGTTTTCTTCGTTATAATAGTCAGCATAAGCATTATAGCTTTCGACCAACTCTTCATTTGAAATAGAAAATTCTGGTGTCCAAACACCAACACCACTGATTACAATTTGTTGAGACATAGATGAACTCTTTCTTTTACGTCAACCACTAAATCCGCACCACCTCCAGGCTAGGTGTAATGCTAGATTGGTTCTTACTTGGCATTATGCCCCTAGCTTAGCGTTTTGTAGAGAAAAAGTCATGAAACAAAAAAACGGTGCCGAAGCACCGTTTTTTTTTAATAACACTGACAGTGTTAGAATTAGTTTGGCGTGACTTCGTAAACTGTAACTGTGCCACTCACTTCACTACCAACAAGTAGAAGTGCTTGCCCTGTAGGACTGTCTGCAGCATCGACGTAAACCAAGCTTTCAGGCGCCAAATCACCAATCACATCGGTATTTGTCAGACCTTCAGTAAGGTTGCGGTTGATGACGTAATCCGCAAACTGAACATCGTACGGGTTAGTCACGTCGTAAACCATGATACCGCCCATACGCTCCAAACCGATGAACGCATAAGTGCGATCACCAAGCGTACCTACTGTTACGGCTTCTGGCTCAGGGCCTTTGTTTTCCGAGCGCGAATCACCTTCGTTTTCGTCGTCATTGTTATTGAATTGAGCACCGTGGATAGACGCGGTGATGCGTTCAAAATCGTCACCCGAATCATAAACTACTAAACCGTTTTGATCCCAAATTGTGAATGAACGAGAGCCGTAGGCGTAAGCCGCGTCGAACTCTCCGTCGCCATCAGCATCACCCAAGAATCGGGTTACGCGTAAATCATCGGCTTCACCATTTGCCTGAAGTGTTTCAAGCGCAGAGCCGGATTCAGCAGTTAGCTCACTTACTCTGACTTCATCAGTAAATGTGCCGTATTCACGAGCGTCACCTTCGTTTGCTGTTACTAGGAAGGTAGCGCCTTTCCAAGAGAAGTTAGCAATGCTGTCCGGCATGTAAACACCGTACAGACCCTCGTATTGTCCAAAACTTACACTGCTATCTTCTTGAACGTCGATATTTAAGCCAGACCAAGATTTCGCCCCCAAACCAATAACGCTCACAGACAAATCTTCTAGATTTACGATTGCCAATCCGTTGTTTTCTTGCAAGGTGACATAAGCAGTGTCATTCGTAGCCGTGATGTATTCAGGCTCCAAATCTTGTGCGACAGTCGCACCAGATTCATTCGGGAAATGCATGCCTTGTGCTTCTAGAGCTGCTTGCGTGCCATTTAGGCTAGTAAAGCTCACGATATCCGCCGTTTCAGCAGGCTCACCGCTGGCCAATACGTCAATCACGGCAACCGACCCTTCAGGGTCAACTGTGTAGTCGGCGTTAGGCTCACCTTCGTTAGCCACCAACACTTTTCCACCATCCGGAGTAAAAGTGACCATGTCAGGCAAATTGCCTACTTCAACCGAGTCAAGGAAAGCAGGAGCGCTAGCATCCAACCCGTTATAGAACAAAACAAAACCGTTTGTTGCGTGATCAGCAGCAGGCACAGCAACCGCCATTAGGTCGCCGGAGATTGCAATACTGGTCAAACCGCCCAGTGCTACTCCGCCAATGTCAGCAGGCAAGGTAACAGAAGACACGGTGAGGTTTACCGTATTGATTGGATCTGCCAAAACGGCAGAGGTTGCGCCCGATGCATCAATGACGGCAATAGTATTTGTTGCTCCATTTGTCGCGTAAATCGTTTGCGTTGCTGCGTGATATTGAACGATTTCAGCAGCACCTGACGCTCCCAACGCGGCACGAGCAACAATCGACATGCTCAAACCAAGTGATGCGTCTTGGCCATCTGCACCCGGTGCGCCAGCTGCGCCATCTTGACCTGCTTCACCTTGGGGACCTTGCGCGCCCGCAGCACCCGTTGCACCGTCGTCACCATCGAGGCCACAACCTGTTAGTGCCGCTGATACAAATAAAGCGAGAATTCCGTACTTAAACTTGTTTTGAGCCGTCATGTGCTATCCTTTTTCATTGTTTTGGACATTGGCGTGTAGCCATAACAGTACATTAACATAACCAAAATTGGCAATGCTTGCTGTTGATATGGCGCTAAATTTTTCCAACACTACTGTCGATGTATGACACAAATATTAAATTAGCACAGTAAAAGCAAGTCTCAAAAGGGGTTTCTCGGTCATGTTAACCGTGTCGATCTCGCTAGAGAAGGCGGCAACAACTAACCTGCGTTCAGATTACCAGTTGCTACCTTCACAACGGTAACTAGAAACCCGATTGATTTGTACATCACCGGCTACGGTGACTTTGACACAATCTCCAGGGCGCGCAGCATAATAATCGGTTGCAACAGAAACCAAATCACCGTCAATCGCCTCAAGTTCGTAGATATAAGCGGTGTTATCCCCCTCAAAAATTGCCGTTACAACACCGGCTATCAATCCCCCCCAAATAGCCCCTTCTAACACATCTCCTCGATATCCCAAGTTGGCTATAGCGCCATGTGAAGCGCCGACTAGAACGGCTTCATCAACATGAGAATCAAACTCCCCTTCTTCATAACTGATGACATAGGCATAAAACTCAGTGACAAATTGGTTTCTGCCATGCTCGGGAATTCCCGTGACGGCGACACAGCCCGATAAAACAGTCAAAACGGCCGCGAGCAAACTGATTGTTAATAATTTTGGTTGAAACATGTTGGCTTTCCTTCAAGTCAGTTCTCTTTGTTTTACTCCTTGGGGCTGAACACTGCCTTAATGGCAGCTTAAAGGTGGCGATTACTCACTAATGCTTTGCGAAGACATTGAATCAGACTACTATAAAGCCAATAGTATTCGGACAAGGATAATCAATGTTCAATTCTCTCCTAAAGACAAGTGTAGCAACCGCCCTTATCTTGGCACTCTCGGCTTGTGCAACATCGCCTACGGGTCGCAAACAGGTGTTGCTCTATCCTACGGATCAGCTTGACGAAATGGGTACCCAAGCGTTTGCATCGATGAAATCAGACTTGCAGATATCCAACAAAAAGACAGAAAACAGTTACGTACAATGTGTCGCAAACAGTATCACCAAGAACGTACCCGCCAATGTTTTTGCCGGGCAATGGGAAGTGGTGGTTTTTGATGACGACCAAGTTAATGCCTTTGCCTTACCCGGTGGGAAAATTGGTGTGTACACAGGACTATTAAAGGTAGCGACCAATCAGGACCAGCTTGCAGCCGTTATTGGCCACGAAGTAGGTCATGTTATCGCACATCACGGTAATGAGCGCATGTCACAGAGTACGCTTATCAATATGGGCTCTCAAGCGGTAGGCCAGATTTTGGAAATGAATGAAGTGCAAAATTCGGGACCGATTATGTCTGCTATTGGGCTTGGTGCACAGGTCGGTATTCAGTTACCGTTTAGCCGCAGCCACGAGTCAGAAGCTGATGTCATTGGTCTAGTCCTAATGGCACAAAGTGGCTTTGACCCAAGAGAATCCGTGCAACTTTGGAAAAATATGGATGCCGCGAGCGGTGGCAATAAACAACCAGAGTTGCTTTCCACTCACCCATTGCCGAGTAGTCGAATAGAGAATTTGCAAAAAAATATGCCGCAAGCGTTAAAAGACTATAATCAGCAGCAAAACCGACCGAACTGTAAGCAATAGTCAGGCAAAATCATAAAAAAAGGGGCGTTAAAGCCCCTTTCTCACAATACACTTTTATTATTCTGCGTCTTTTATGACATGTACGTCCATTTGTGGGAATGGAATTGAGATGCCTTCTTGATCAAATCGCAGTTTGACTGCTTCTGTGAAATCAAATTTCACGCCCCAAAAATCAGCTGTTTTCACCCAAGGGCGAACAACAAAGTTTACACTGCTGTCTCCCAGCTCGCCTACAGCAACCGTTGCCCCCGGCTCTTTCAGAATGCGTTCATCACTTGCTATTAACTCTTCTAAGACTTGCTTCGCTTTTAGAATGTCATCGCCATAACCAATGCCAAACACCATATCAACACGACGCGTTGCTTTTGCTGAATAGTTAATTATGTTGCCGCCGTAGATAGCGCCGTTAGGTACGATAACGTCTTTGTTGTCCGGCGTGATCATATTGGTTGTAAAGATGCCTATTTTGGCAATGCTGCCCGATGTACCGCCTGCTTCAACAAAGTCTCCGCTTTTAAATGGCTTGAAAACCAACAACATAACGCCTGCAGCGAAGTTTTTAAGCGAGTCTTGCAGTGACAAACCAATCGCCAAACCAGCAGCACCCAAAATCGCGACGAGCGAGGTCGTATCGACGCCAACTTGATTGAGCGATGCTACGACAACAAACAGGGTCAATACCGCACCCAAGATAGATTTAAGGAAATCAACCAACATCGCATCATAGTTCGATTTCTCCATCAAGCGACCGAATACTGACACTATGGTTTTGGCCACAATTCGACCAATAACAAAAATTAAGATCGCCATGGCGATGTTTATTCCCCATGGAATTGCATAAACATCTACATAGTTTTGAATTTCTTCTGGTGTGAACATGTTTCTTCCTTGCTAAGAGCATTTTTAGTTATAACTCGACTACGTTAGCAGTGAATTCTCTAGCTGCCAACTTCATCGGTTTATACATTAGACTAGTATTTTACTTTCAACCGCATAATTATTTGCCGTTTTTTTGTCAAATGGCCAAATCAGAAGAATCATTCTGTGCTAAAAAACGGAGTAAAAAAACAAACAGCCAACCTAAAACAGTCAAAGCAAAATCGACTTACTTTTTAAATTCTATACCTTTTACGTGACCTAAACTAATTCCTCTTTTAAGTGAGAGGAACATCAAACCCGCGTCACTCACGAATAAAAATTGCCGATAGTATAGTTTTAAATCAATCGTGTTAAACCGTCATGAGAATGTCATCTGAGCCCGCTAATCTTGCGGCGCTGGTTGAGGTTGTACCATTTGAATTAACGGTCAAAAAAACTGGAAAGCGAACGATAAAGGGTGATATTATCACGCCGCTTTGGAAAAGGATTTCGGTAAGCGTAATGAGTTGATAGCGATTCATACCTATCGCTCTTTTATCATACGTACAGGTAACTGTTCGTACGCTAAGATAAAAATCTAAATCTTATTATGTAATACAAAGGATTTGCGAAATGCTCTTTTTTACAGTGTTAGTGTCTGTTGTCGTATTGTTACTCGCTTATGCAATGATGTCCGACAAAGGTAAAAATACCGAACACGCAAGAAAACCCGAACAAACTCAAAGTTACTCTCAACAAACAGTAAAGCATGTGACTGTGCAGGAAAATCAAAAAGCAGCGTAACGCCGAGGAACATTTTTGCTAAAAAGCGCCCTATACGGCGCTTTTTTTGTTTCTAGAACGACAATGTTGTACGACAAAAGAGCATGACGGTATGATAGCGGTAATTCAAGATTTAAGAGCTAAACTATGCGAATCCCTCGCCTTTTCTATCCAGACACCATCGCCCTTGACGTCGAGTTTGAGCTAACTTCGGATGCCGCTCACCATGTTGGCAATGTTTTGCGACTCAAGCCCAATCACCCTGTCGTGTTATTCAACGGAGACGGCAACGAATACAGCGGTATATTGACTTCCGTCGCTAAACGCAAAGTCATGGTAGAAATCGATGCCAAGCTATCCCTCGACGTTTTGTCTCCATTGCCTATTCACCTAGGACAAGGCGTCAGTAAAGGCGATCGGATGGATGTGGTACTGCAAAAAAGCGTTGAACTCGGCGTGTCTGAAATTACCCCTGTTTTAACAGAACGGTGTGCAGTGAAACTAGACCCATCGAGATGGGAAAAGAAACAACAACAGTGGTTAAAGATCATCATTGGTGCATGCGAGCAGTGTGGTCGCAATACGCTTCCTGTACTGCATCCCCCAACCTCTCTCAACCAGTGGCTTGGTGAATCGACTCAGGCAACGCGTCTTGTACTCTCACCTTACGCCGAATCTTCAATTACAAAAGTGCCTTACAACACTGACGGCTTTCGACTACTGATTGGTCCAGAAGGAGGGTTGACTGAATCTGAAGTACATCAATCCTCTGAACGAGGCTTTGTTCCCGTAACAATGGGGCCGAGAATATTGAGGACTGAAACCGCAGCACTGGCGGGAATCAGCATTTTGCAGGGGATACACGGCGATCTGTAACCCTGTCTCGCATTTGTAATAAACGCAATATTGCTTGATTTTCGCCCCAAAACAGGTTAAAAAACCAGCAAATCAAAACGCGCTCAATTTACGTTAACGACACTAATAACAATAAAAAGAGTTTAACGATGAATCACTTCACCGTATTCGAAGGTTTTTCAAGTCAAGTTACGTCATCCGATACCAGAAAAAGCATTATTGATGATGGTAAAGCCCAAGCTTTAGACAGTATTCTCGCAGGTAATCCACTTGCAGCCGTCATGAGTGTATTCCTTGTGTCTCTAGAAAGCGTGAACGCGAGCTTTCGTTGCTTAGTGATGCAACCAGATTACGCTCAAAGAACCCTCAATCCCATTGCCGCTCCCAGTTACCCTTTTGCGTATGTATCAGCGTTAAAAGATCTGCCGATGGAACCCAGTGGCAGCAGTATTGGCGCGGCAGCTCACTCAAGAGAGCCAGTGGTGGTATCGAACATATTCAACCACCCAAATTGGCAGTCTTTTGCTCACCTGGCCAAAAAATCTGGTATTGGTAGCTGTTGGACTTATCCTGTTATCAGCCAAAAAAGGCTGATTGCCACATTATCTGTTAGCCAAGATATCGGGGAACTGCCCTCTGAAGATGAGGAAAAGTTACTCGTATACGCCGGTGGCATTATTGCACTGCTAATCAGCCGTCATGAGGAATTTTCTACCTCCCAACGTGAGCTGCAATCGATAAAAGCTAAACTCGAGGAGCAAAGTCACACGTTGGCGGACACTGCAGGTTTATTGCAAAAAGCCATTGTTCAGCGCAATGAGGTTCGCGAACAGCTCATTGAAATGGAGAACATGGCAACCCTTGGCACCATGATGTCCAGTCTTACACACGAAATTAATACACCGGTTGGTGTTGCTATTACTGCTTCAAGCTATTTGAAAGCGGCCCAAGAGAAATCATTAGACTTGTTAAACAGCGGCCAGCTCAAACGATCTGACCTCAAGCGCTTCTACGAAGATTGCCGTGAGGCCAGTGATATCATCGAGCGCAATCTACTTCGCTCAACAGAGGTGATTAAAACCTTCAAACAATTGGCTGTCGACCAACACAGTTTAGATCTCAGAGCCTTCAACTTCTGTGACTACCTCAATGAGGTCTTACTGTCGCTGAAACCAAAGTTAAAACGCACTCGTCACGCATTTTGTATCGACGTCGACCCTGCACTTGTTGTCACGACCAACGCCGGAGCAATCAGCCAAATTTTGATTAACCTGATCGAAAACGCGATTCATCATGCATTTAGTCGAGAAGAACGCGGTCATTTGCATATTCAAGCTACTATCCAAAAAACGCAGACGGATAGAAAGATGCTAAAGATTACCTTCTCAGATAATGGCACGGGTATGGATGAAGAAACCTGCGCCAACCTCTATAAACCTTTCTTTAGTCTCGCCAAACAAAACGGCGGCTCTGGATTGGGTATGCATATTTGCTACAACCTTGCTGTCAACGTGTTGCAGGGGAGCATCGCCTGTAACTCACAGCTGGGTAAAGGCAGTCAATTTACGGTTTTGATCCCATTGGCAGATTGACTTCTCTATCGCTACACGTGCGGTTTACCCATAAATCCCAGCCATGTATTACTGCGTTTGTTTAGCGAGTTACAGTTCATAGAAAGCATACAGGATGATAACGATACTGAGGCGCTGCGTAAGAGTTCGATGAAGCCACAGAAATAAAGTATGAGCCATTACCGATAGCTATTGTTGTCCACCTCAGTGACACGACATCAGCCGCTATTGGGTTGAAAATATCGATAACAACGCCATAGTATAGAAACAACAACACAGTAGTTGGGCGTCGGTTCATACATTGCACACGCAAATACGTCTAGCCCACCCTTTATCCTGACGACAACAGTGAGATTGCTAATGTCTTATTCTCTTGGCGTAGTGATGGATCCTATAGCGGACATCAAGCCACACAAAGATACCAGTTTTGCCATGATGCTAGAGGCGCAAAAACGCGGCGCGACTATCTACTATTTCGAACTAAGTGACCTCTTTATTGACAATGGTAAAGCCAAAGGCTCGGCAAGAAAGGTTACGGTTGAAGACCGCGCTGAAGATTTTTACACATTAGCCGAACCGACTATCGTGGAATTGGGCGACATTGACGTATTGTTGATGAGAAAAGATCCCCCTTTCGACAGCGAATTTTTGTTTGCGACTCAAATGTTGAGTCTGGCACAACAAGATGGCGCACTAGTCATAAACAACCCCCAGGCCCTGCGTGATTTTAATGAAAAGTTGTTCACATCGTGGTTTCCGGATCTCATCCCTGCCACTCTGGTCGCCAGAGACCCAAGTATCATCAGACAGTTTCATGCTAAACACAAAGACATCATTTGCAAGCCGCTAGATGGCATGGGCGGGACTTCAATATTTAGAATTCAGCCTGATGGTGTCAATTTGGGCGTTGTCATTGAAACGCTAACCGACTTGGGCTCGCAGTACATGATGGTTCAAGAATACTTACCTGAAATCAAGGAAGGCGACAAACGCATCCTTATTGTTGATGGTGAAGTAATGCCTTACTGCTTGGCTCGCCTGCCAACCAAAGGGGAGACTCGAGGTAATTTAGCCGCCGGTGGTACAGGACGACCTCAACCCATCTCTGATTCTGACCGTGCCATCGCCGAACGCGTAGCCCCAGTTGCTAAAGCAAACGGAATTCTATTTGTTGGACTGGACGTGATTGGCAGCAAAGTTACGGAAATTAATATCACCAGCCCGACTTGCGTGAGAGAAATAGAAGCAGCTTTTGATATTAGTATAATGGGCAAGTTGTTCGACGCTATCGAAAACGAGCTAAATCAAAAACGAGGAACGGCCTAATGTCACAAATGAAAAGTTTGGAACACCATTTTCTCATTGCCATGCCGTCTTTGGATGATCCTTACTTTTCCCGTTCACTCACTTATATCTGTGAACACAATGACCAGGGAGCAATGGGCTTAGTCATCAACCAACCAACGACCATGAACTTGAAACAATTGTTGGAACAAACAGATAAGGACGCCATTGTCTTGCCAGAGAAGGCGGAGCAAATTATTTTAGCTGGCGGCCCTGTTAGTCAAGAAAGAGGCTTTGTGCTGCACTCAACCCAAGACGGTTGGTCTTCTAGCCTGGCGTTGACAGAGACGTTAATGGTCACCACTTCGGTTGATATTCTCAGTGCACTGGGGAATGCGGCTGGTCCCGACAAATCTGTTGTCACTTTAGGCTACGCAGGTTGGACTGCTGGCCAGCTCGAAGAAGAAATTCAGCACAATTCTTGGTTGACGGTTGAAGCAGACGAGACCATTTTGTTTGATACGCCCATACATCAAAAATGGCAGGCCGCCGTTAACAAGCTTGGTGTTGATATTTGGCAGTTAGCGCCGGATGCTGGTCATGCCTGATATCGGTCAGCGCACGGTGCTCGCTTTCGACTTTGGTACAAAAAGTATAGGCGTCGCAGTGGGGCAGGAAATCACTGGCACAGCATCTCCCCTTGCTGCTTTAAAGGCCAACGACGGTATCCCCAATTGGGAGCAAGTTCAAATGCTCTACGATGAATGGATGCCGAATATTGTTGTTGTTGGCTTGCCATTGAATATGGATGGAACAGAACAAGACGTAACTCACCGGGCCAAAAAGTTTGCTAACCGCCTTCACGGCCGATTCAGAAAGCCGGTAGAGACTTGGGATGAGCGGTTGTCTACCGCTGACGCTAAAGCAATTTTGTTTGAACTAGGTGGTTACAAAAAACTCAGCAAAGATAAAGTGGACAGCGTTTCTGCTTGCGTTATTTTTCAGAGCTGGGCAGAGGCACAATACGATTGAAAAAGGGAGTGTCGACTCCCTTTTTTATTGTGAATTGGGCTTACTAGCTTGGCAGGACCAGCAGATAACAAAAACGCCGTCGTTCATTTCATTGCACTCGGCACATTGCCATTCTTCTTGATGGATTTGTTCTTCGCCCTGTGCCACTAACTCGTCAACTAGCCTCTTGGCTCTATCCAACCAAGCATCATCCGTTAACCACACTTCTTGAACGGTATCCAGAGGAGCGAGCTCTCCTATGGCGCCGGATGCAAATTGGTTTTTGACAAAATGCGGAATGCCGAGTCTCTCGAGCTCAGTTTGCAGCATCTGAAATAAAAAAGGGTCGTCATTGGCAAATAACTTTCGTCCGCTCGTCATTAATCATCCATATCAATTGATACACCAGACAAACTGCCTAACCCCGAACCTTCAGAGCTATCCAGCTTGATCATTAATCGCAGGTCATTCGGCGAATCAGCATGATGTAGTGCTTGATCTAACCCAATCCTATCCGCTTTGTAGAGGTCATATAGCGCCATATCAAAGGTTTGCATCCCCATTTCACGGCCTTTGCTCATCGCCTCTTTTAACTCTCCCATTTCGTTGCGCTGGATCATATCGGCAACCAAAGGGGAGTTAAGTAAAATTTCGATTGCAGCGACTCGTCCTTTACCGTCTTTTGTCGGAACCAGCTGTTGAGCGACAATAGCGCGAATATTCAAACTCAAATCGAATCTCAATTTATCGTGCAGATCCTTCGGTGCCAGATGCATGATTCGCTCGATGGCTTGGTTAGCATTATTGGCATGCAGGGTAGCGACACACAAATGGCCAGTGTCTGCAAACGACATGGCATATTCCATTGTCTCCATAGACCGGATCTCACCGATCAAAATTACATCAGGCGCTTGGCGTAGAGAACTTTTAAGTGCGTCGTCGAAACTCTGTGTATCAATACCAACCTCTCGCTGTGTTACTACACATTGATTGTGCTCGTGTACGAATTCGATTGGGTCCTCAATGGTCAGAATGTGCCCATGAGAGTTAGCGTTTCTGTGCCCAATCAATGCGGCTAGAGAGGTTGATTTACCGGTCCCAGTACCACCGACAAACAACACCAAACCGCGTTTAGCCATGATGATATCTTTGAGTACTTTGGGTAAACCGAGATCATCCACTTGCGGTATCTGAGTCACGATACGACGTATTACCATGCCGGCCTGGTCACGCTGCCAAAAGGCACTGCATCTAAAGCGCCCTATGCCCTCTCTGGCAATAGCGAAGTTACATTCTTTAGAATCGTGAAACTCAGTTTGTTGCTTATCGTTCATTGCCTCATGAACTAAATCTAAAGCGTCTTGTTCGGTTAGCGTAAGATCAGCAATGGGCACCAACTTACCATTGATTTTGGCACTCACTGGATAACCGGCCGTTACAAACAAATCTGAGGCCGACTCGTCTACCATACGAGCGAGATAATCATCTAACATACTCATACCTTAAAAACCGCTACTTTGTTGCTTATCAATCATTTTAGCCGCCGCATCTTGTTGGGTGATCTGGCCCATTGCAACAAGACGCTGTAAACACTGATCCATTGTTTGCATACCATGTTGTTGTCCCGTCTGAATCACAGAGTACATTTGTGGCACTTTGTCCTCTCTAATCAAGTTTCGAATAGCGGGGATCCCGATCATTATTTCATGAGCAGCAACTCGCCCCCCACCCACTTTTTTGAGTAGTGTTTGCGAAATGACGGCGCGAAGGGACTCAGACAGCATAGAACGCACCATGGCTTTTTCCTCGGCGGGAAATACGTCGATAATACGGTCTATCGTCTTAGGTGCAGAGTTGGTATGCAAAGTACCGAAAACCAAGTGCCCGGTTTCCGCGGCTGAGATCGCTAACCGAATGGTTTCTAAATCCCGCAATTCCCCAACCAAAATCACATCGGGGTCTTCACGAAGTGCCGAACGTAAAGCGTTGGAAAAGCTGTGAGTATCGCGATGCACTTCACGTTGGTTTAACACACTGAGTTTGTTGTCATGAACGAATTCGATTGGATCTTCTATCGTTAGGATATGTTCGCGTTTGTGCGTATTAATATGGTCAATCATCGCCGCTAGGGTGGTACTTTTACCCGAGCCCGTCGCTCCAGTAACAAGGACAATGCCCGTGGGTTGATTAATAATGTCTTTGAAAATGGCCGGCGCGCCTAAATCATCCAGTGTCAGTACTTTGCTTGGAATAGTACGTAACACGGCTGCTGCGCCACGGTTTTGCACAAATGCATTTACCCTAAAACGAGATAAATCTTTTACCTCGAATGAGAAGTCCGTTTCGAGATTTTCCTCGTACTCTTTACGTTGCTTGTCATTCATTATTTCGTAAATGAGAGCATGAACTTCTTTGTGTTCTAAAGCAGGGACATTGAGACGACGCATCTCGCCATCGACACGAATGATAGGAGGAAGACCTGCAGTTAAATGCAAGTCTGACGCTTTATTCTTAACACTGAAGGCCAAAAGTTCGGTAATATCCACTGCCAACTTCTCCGTTTCCTAAGGTATTTAATGCAAACAATAGCAGAACGGCTGAAAACCGCACAAGACAAGATTGCCCATGCCGCAGCCTCGGTCAATCGTCCTCTAAATTCGATAAAATTACTAGCGGTAAGTAAGACGAAACCCGTATCCGATATTAAGCAAGCGTATGATGCTGGACAACGTTTGTTTGGAGAAAACTATATTCAGGAAGGCGTTGAAAAAATTCAGAATTTAGCTTCCTTGGAAGATATCGAATGGCATTTAATCGGGCCCATCCAATCAAACAAAACCGCCGTTGTCGCACAGCACTTTGATTGGGTTCAGTCTGTTGACAGAAGTAAAATAGCGCGCCGCTTAAATACGCAGCGCCCTGACAATCTACCACCACTCAACGTGTGTATTCAGGTGAATATAGATAACGAAGACACCAAGTCTGGTGTACTGGAGCGTCAACTCGATGACTTAATTCGAGAAGTCGATTCTCTTACGCGCTTAAATTTACGCGGTCTGATGGCTATTCCTTCACCTAATCTTGATGCCGACCAGCAAATGGGTTCGTTGAAACGACTAAGGGCATTGTTTGAACAGTATCAAATAGGTCGTCCACAATTCGACACATTATCGGTTGGGATGAGCAGTGACACGACAGCCGCCATTGAAAACGGCAGTACTATGGTTAGAATTGGCACCGCCATTTTTGGCGCACGAAGTGCAAAACCAAGCAATCAGCAATAGGGATTGACATGACATATCGCAAAATTGCGTTTATCGGCGCAGGCAACATGAGTCGGAGTATCATATCTGGCCTAGTTAAATCGGGTTACCCAGCAGATCATATTATGGCGAGTAACCCCTCAACGCCCAAACTAGAAAGCCTTAACCAAGAATTCGGTATCGCGATTACTCAATGTAATGCGACTGCTTGTGAATTTGCTGACGCTATCGTGCTGGCGGTCAAGCCACAATTGATGGCAGTGATGTGCGCTGGCCTAGATGGAGTCGACCTGTCTGGAAAGCTTTTCATATCTATAGCAGCAGGGCTTACCGTCGGCCGTTTGCAAACAATGCTAGGCGGTGATTACCCAGTGGTCAGAGTCATGCCAAACACACCGAGTCTACTTGGAAAGGGCATGTCTGGTTTGTATGCCCAGGCCACGGTCAACAGCGAAGACAAAGACTATGTGTCGCACGTGATGTCTGCCGTTGGCGAAGCCTTGTGGGTAGATAACGAGAACGATATCAATGCTGTCATTGCGGCTGCGGGCAGCAGCCCAGCGTACTTTTTCTTGTTTCTCGAAGCAATGGAAAAAGAAACCATGGCATTAGGGTTATCGAAATCACAAGCGCGGCAGCTCGTGCAACAAGCTATGCTTGGCGCGGCTGACATGGTTTGTCACAATCCAGAACTTGAATTAAGTGAACTTCGTGCCCAAGTTACTTCTAAGGGAGGCACAACCGCAAAAGCGGTTGAGCACTTCCAAGCGCAACATTTAGAACAAACCGTAGCAGGCGCAATGCGAGCTGCGGTCACTCGTGCCGAAGAAATGGCCAAACAACTATAGGAACATTTTGTATGAATGCGGCAGCATTTTTAGTCAGCACCATTTTTGAACTCTATTTAATGGTGGTTATCCTGCGTCTGTGGTTACAGTTTGTTAAGGCGGATTTTTACAATCCCTTTAGTCAGTTCATCGTCAAAGCCACCCATCCCATTGTTGGGCCAATGCGTAGACTTATTCCCTCGATTGGCTCATTAGATACCGCGACCTTACTGCTCGCATTCGTCGTATCACTCGGTAAGTTTGTGACCCTGAATTTCCTCTTCAACGGGGTGATACCAAGCATGGGGAGCTTAGCGGTCGCTAGCCTAATCGATTTGTCGAAGCAGTCCCTTCAGCTCGTTTTTTATGTCTTGATTTTACGCGCCATCTTGAGCTGGGTAAGCCAAGGCCGTTCGCCCATTGAGTACGTATTGAATCAACTTACAGAGCCTTTCCTAGCGCCAATCCGACGAATTCTACCTCCCCTAGGTGGCCTGGATTTGTCAGTGCTGGTTGCTATTATTGGGTTACAATTTTTCCAGATTTTACTCTCAGACTTGCTTCGGTCTTTCTAAGGAAACACAAATGATGCGCAATACTCTCTTTCGATGGGCAATAGCGACCTTTGTTCTCGCGAGCGTGTCTTTCGTTAGTTCAGCAGAACAAAAATCGACTCTAGGCCAATGGGACGTCCACTACATCGCGTTTGGCAGCACGTTCATAACACCTGACATTGCAAAAAATTATGGGATTGTCCGTAGTAAATACAATGCAATTGTTAATATTTCAGTTCTCGACAGTACATCGCAAGAAGCACAAAACGTTTCAATGACAGGCAAGGCTACCAATTTATTGGGCACTGCGAAGACGCTAACGTTTAAGAAGGTCACGGAAGGGGAAGCCATCTATTATCTAGCAACTCTCAAGTTCGACAACATGGAAACCTATCGATTTGAAATCGATATTCAACGTGGTAATGAAAAGCAAACGCTTAAATTTTCGCAAAAGATGTATGTCGATTGACACCTTTGGCCTGTCAACCGTGACAGGCCATGTTGTATCAAAACTGGTCGAACATAATCCGGTTTCCGTCAGGGTCAGTTAACACGCAGTGACCAGGCCCGGATTCTCCCTCAACGTCGCGCTCTAACTCAATGCCATTGGCTTTTAAATGTGCTGCTATCGCTCTGACATCGGAAGGGTTGAAGGTGAGGATATTCTTGTCGAACATCCCTTCAAACAAACCGATGACGACACTGTCTTTTTGCAATATCAGCCATTTGTCTTCTATCGAACCACAGCCATCCAAGGCAGAAAAACCCAAGACTTCGTAGAATCGTTTGGATTCACTGATGTCTTTTACCGTCAAACTTACAGAAAATTGCCCCAGTTCCATACTGATACCTCTGCTGTTAATTAGCCCTCTAACTGACTTCGCTCAAAACGCCACGCTTTTTCATGAGCGGGCCTAGACAACACGCGTTCCATATATGCTAAAACCGTCGGACTTTCTATCGGCATATCAGCGTTTTTCGCCCACGCAAGAATTTGAGCAGCCATTATGTCAACCATAGTAAAGGTTTCGCCAAGTAAAAAGGGCTGGCTACCTAAAATTTGGGTGAAAACACCGAAAGCTCTTGTCCATTCGACTTTTGCCGTTTCTACCATGCCATCCCATCGAAGCTCGGGCGGTAATGCAAAGGTATGCTTAGCGAGGTTCCAAATGGGTTGTTCTAACTCGGTAACCAGAAAAGACATAACTTCGTTGTACCGCGCTCTTTGCCATGTCGCTTCTAGCGGAATCAGTGTCCCTTGGGCGTGACTTTGGGCAATATAAGTGAGTATCGCACCGGATTCCGCCAGCACCCCCGATGGTGTGGCTAGCAGCGGGACTTTTGCGCCAGGATGTATCGCTTTGAACGCTTCTTTAAAGTGCTCACCGCGCTTGAGGTCAACCACCTTGTAATCGTAAGTCTGATTAGCTTCTTCTAGTGCCCACGCAACGCGGACCGAGCGCGTTTTTGGATAACCATATAGTGTGTACATAACTTCTCGTCTTGTAAAAAAAACCTATACAGGCTTACACCCTAAACTACAGGCTTTCAAGTTGAACAGACAAATGGTTACAAATAAGCTGGGCAAATATCTCCTCGTAGTGCTTGTTTAACAAGGCCTTAGTGTTTATAACTGTATGTATTATGCGAAAGGCTGAGGATGACAATATGCGCCATCAAAGGCCACTATTTAGACATATCAGAAACCACGACGCTTTGTTTACTGAATTGGCTTCTATCCGAAATCAATTCGTAAACGAACACATGTCACTTAACGGTTACCAGTACCATAAAACGCCAAAGTACATGGGCAAAGATGGTAAACGCCTGTGTATAGAACCTGAACGCAGCATCATTATTGCCGACTACGAGCAATTTAAAGGCGTCAAAACGCGATTAAATCAGGCTCTGGACAAATTGACGTTAGTCCCCAAGAGCGATATTGGCTTCCGCTACCCTACTGCCGCAACGGCGGGCTGGGATGCACCTTATATCAAACGTTTTCGCTCGGAATACTTTCATCAAGTCGATGAAGATAGACACATTTGTCGGCCAGTGAATCTATCTTGTGGAATAAAAAGCCGGGGAAAATCGGACAATCGTGAAGAATATGAAGTATGGCTGCCCAATGAGAATATTGAAGCCGACCCTTCCCCTTTATTCATTGATAAATTTGGTGAAGATCTGCCTGAAGATGTGCTCAACTTTGCCTCACAACCACCGATAATTTATGGCTGGATGGGCGTAAAACGCGCGGCATTTGATGCAATTTACTTTGATCCACCGAGATATGGAGACATCGCCATCAACATAGGGTTATCCGTTGACGCATACAATATCGGAGCGCGCCCAGATCTGTCTTATTCCCCCTTGTCTGAGAGTTCTATAGCGGTTGGCAATGCCGAACTCGAATGGGAAGTAATGGGCTACTATGCGCCACGCGGAGCATATCTCAGCCAAGACCAAATTTGGAATGCGATCAATGGCGCTCTCAATCTGATTTCTGGACCATTAGAATCGGACTATGAGAAACAAATACTCCCCTTTGAGTTAAGTAAAACAGAACGAATACTGGACACCATTGCTCAACAAGGGTTCTCCCAGAGCGATATAGAAGCATGGAATCTCAAACCATGGGAGTTTTTGCAAACCGAGAGCACATACCGGCGAAAAGCTCACGACCCTACCCGCACGGTCAACTTACTGGGTAGATTAAATCGCCTCTTCTACCAACCAGAGCATAGACTACCGTCACTGCAAGCATTGCACGATTTAATTACGTGAGTCGATTGAAATCTAATGGACTTTTAACAGGTCTTAAAATCGTGATAATATCGTTAAAGGTAACGATGAGGTAATTGTGGCTAAACCGTTCTCAACTTGGATATTGTGTACAGTACTAGCATTGGGCGCGTTTGTGGCTCAGGCTAAGTCTTACTCAATAGAAAGTTGCGAAATGTCTATGGCATCGACGTCTAGCCTGATGTATGAACACGATGAGATGAATCACCACATGCATATGCAGCACGCGAGCGAAACACTTGATATGCAGCATGGAGAAACGTCTAATCTCAATTGTTGTGGCGATGATTGCCGTTGCGAGTTATCCATCACAAGTGTCGGGCTCCCCAGCCTTTCTGAAGCCTCAGTAGCCATAATCGATCAAATTCCATTACCTGAAATGGCCATCAACGCGCCTTTCTTTAGAACGCAGTCTCTCTATAAACCACCAATAAACCAGCTGACCTAGAACAGATCCGTCTGCTGCTCTCGGTTTGATGAGCACAGTATTACGTTTTTTGATTACCTACACACAGGTTCAGCTACCATTATGAAATTCGTACCGCTGCTATTATCTATAGCGTTAGTGTGCCCGGCCGCACAATCCACAACACTCGAACAGCTCATCGACGAAGCCATTCGCTCTGATGATTTGAATCAACAGCTAGCCCTACAGCAAAAGGCGTTGGCCGAACAAAGTAAAAGTGTGGACACACTGCCCGACCCAACAATTTCCCTGTCGATGGCGAATCTACCAACCGATGGTTTTGATCTCAATCAGGAGCCAATGACACAAGTAATAGTGGGGGTTTCGCAAGCACTGCCCCGTGGTGACAGCAGAGCCATTGCCGCCCTGATAAAACGTAAGGAATCGGCAATAAAGCCCAATGAAAGAGACGTCAGAGCTGCCAAGCTGACGATGCTCATCACTCAACAATGGGCCAAATTAGCCGGGACATCTCGCCAACATGACTTGATCAAAGATGCAAATCAATGGCTGGAGCAACTTATCACGGCAACAGAATCCCGATATGCCAGTGCAAAATCGGGTATCAGACAAAGAGATATACTCGCCGCACAATTACAACAAGCTCAGTTAACACAAGACTCACTAGCGATTGAAACCAGTCTGCAGCAGCAAATCGCTTCATTCTATCAGTGGAGTGCTTTGCCAATACTGACTTCTGACCTAGCCAATACAGAGCTCAACCAGCTCGACGAGACACTCGCGACGACAAGTAAAGGTTTAATCCATCTCAAAGACGAGACGCAGCTGCGGATATTGATGCAACATCCTGAATTCCGAGTGTTAGATAGCGAGATAGACGTATCACGCTATCAAATTCAACTCGCAGAACAAGACTACGCCCCTCAATGGAAATTTAACGCTAGCTACGGTCTTCGCCAAGATGACGACGCCGGGAATAGCCGAGCTGATTTTGTGTCGATTGGCGTTGCCGTTTCAATGCCACTGTTTTCCGCTAAGCGACAAGATTACAAGGTATCCGCACTGCAATATCAAACCGAATCCAAAAAAACGTACAAACGCTTAGTTTTAAGGCAAAAACTCTCAGAATGGAAAACCTTGGCCGCTAGATTGGAAGGGATTCAGCGCAGAGAATTTCAATTTCAAGACACTATTATTCCCCAGTATCAAGATTTGCTGGATAGCCTTACGGCGTCCTATGCCAATGACCGAACTGATTTAACTGAAGTTATCCGAGCCAAAGTGGATTTAGTGGCGGCTGAACGTCAACTGGTCAATTTACAAGTCAGCAAAATTGAGACTATGGCAGCACTGAATTACTTCTCTCCCCAATTACTTACTCAAACTCAGGAACAGTAATATGAAGCCCATTATCTGGTTTATTATTGGTATTGCCAGCGGTGGCCTTGTCGTCTCGCTCCTGTCACAGCCAAACAGCCCCCTTTCTAACGATGCACAAGAGGCTACAACAACGAACGCATCGCCCTTGTACTGGGTTGCACCGATGGACCCTAACTATCGAAGAGATAAGCCCGGTAAATCACCGATGGGGATGGATCTCGTTCCAGTGTACGAACAAACCGACAAAGCGGCGGTGTCCATTTCTGCGAACATCGAGCACCAATTGGGTATCACAACGTCAACAGTGACCAGAGGGATATTACGCGACACCATTCGTGTTTCCGGCAAAGTCGCCTTCAATGAGAATGATATTCACCATTTGCACCCGCGAGTAGAGGGCTGGATTGAAAAGCTATTTGTCAGAGCAAAAGGTGAAAGTGTAAAGGTGGGGCAAGCTCTGTATTCCATTTACTCTCCAGAGTTGAGCAATGCCCAAGAAGAATATTTATTGGCGTTAGACAAAGGCTCTTCAGCGCTAATCAATGCCACACAACAACGTTTGATAGCCTTAGGCATGCCGCGAGTATCATTGCAATCCCTCGAAAAGACGCGAAAGATTCAAGCATCTGTGACGATATATTCCCCCATCAGTGGCGTAGTTGAAATGCTGCCGATCAGAGAGGGATTCTTCGTCAAACCCGATGCGAACATCATGTCTATCGCAGCGTTAGATAGCGTTTGGGTCTTGTTAAACGTCCCTCTTTATTACGAGCAATCATTGCAACTCAACCAGCAAGTCACTATCCAAACGATAAGCTTACCCAATCATCAATGGCGCAGCCACATTGAGTATATCTATCCAACAATTGATGAAAAAACACAGACACTAACGGTAAGGGTGGTTCTCGATAACTCAACCCAGACGCTGAAACCCAATGCCTTTGTCGAAGCCAATATTGATGTGACACACCCTCAAACTGCTTTGCTTGTCCCTACCACTGCTGTAATTAGAGACGGAACTCATGATCGCATTGTCGTGCGTGATGAACCGGGCCAATACCGCTCGATAGACGTCGGCATTGGAATGGCGAATTCCGAACAAACGCAGGTTATAAGCGGTTTACAAGAAGGGCAAAATGTCGTCACTTCTGGCCAATTTTTGATTGATTCTGAATCCAACATCGCTGTCGAGCTAGCCAAACTAGCCGAAGAGGAAGTCGAGAAAGCAAATGACAATACTGCCACTGTAACAGGTACCGTTATCAATATCGATGGTACAACACTGACTATCGCAAGAGGCCCGATAGCAAAATGGGGACGCGGCCCTGCCACTATGAGCTTCAGCTTATCTAGTGATATTTCTATTAGACATATCGCCTCCGGTGACAAAGTCATCTTTACTTTCGTGGCAGACCAAGGTGAGTTTACGATTATCGAGCTCGTCAAGGTTGAGAACCCTACACCGTCAAGCAGTTCACAGGGAAGCCACCATGATCATTAACATCATTCTATGGTCTATTCGTCAGCGTGGACTTGTTGTACTAGCGACACTTGGCGTCATTATCGCTGGTTGGTTTGTTGTAAACCGTGCGCCTGTTGATGCAATACCCGATTTATCCGACGTTCAAGTTATCGTAAAAACCAGTTTCGCTGGGCAGTCTCCGACGGTTATTGAAGATCAGGTTACCTATCCGATATCCAACGCCATGTTGTCTGTACCGGGCGCAAAAGTAGTAAGAGGCTTTTCATTCTTTGGAGATTCTTACGTTTATATCATCTTCGACGAGACAACCGATATCTACTGGGCTCGGAGTCGGGTACTGGAAGTGCTATCGCAAGTCAGAGGGACACTACCATCAGGAGCTATACCCGCACTTGGGCCCGATGCCACAGGCGTCGGTTGGGTATATTTGTATGCACTTGTTGACGAATCAGGTAAACGAGACGCAGCAGAACTAAGACGCTTACAAGACTGGTTTGTCAAACTGGAATTACAAACGGTCAAAGGCGTTGCAGAAGTCGCCTCGGTCGGAGGCATGGTTAAACAATACGAGGTGCAGCTGTCGCCAGAGCGACTCACCGCCTTTAATATCACGCCCCAAATGGCCACACAGGCCGTGCGCAATGGCAATGGAGAAACAGGTGCGTCAGTTATTCAACTTGCAGAAGCAGAATACATGATCAATGTGGATGGCTATATCCAAGATATCGTCGACTTGGAAGACATCCCGTTGCAAACCAGTGAACAAGGCAGTGTGGTTTACCTAAAAGACGTAGCAACGATAAGAATAAAGCCCGCGCCACGCAGAGGTGTCACCGATTTCAATGGCAAAGGAGAAGCCCCTGGCGGCATTATTGTCATGCGTTACGGAGAAAATGCGATTGACACCATCAAGGGTGTAAAAGCAAAACTTCAGGAACTGCAAACCAGTTTGCCAGATGGCATCACCATCGTCCCTGTTTATGACCGTTCCACTTTAATCAACAATACCCTCGATAACTTGTGGAACAAATTGAAAGAAGAAATGTTGATTGTGACCATAGTATGCGCTGCATTTTTGTTTCATTTACGGTCATCTTTAGTCGCCGTTATTGCTTTGCCGGTCGGCATGTTAGTGGCTATGATAGCCATGTATTGGCAGGGTATTACCGCCAATATGATGTCTCTCGGCGGTATCGCGATTGCGCTGGGAGCCATGACCGATGGGGCAATCGTGATGATAGACAATTATCACAAACACCTAGCCCTTGAGCAGAGCCAAAACAAAGACAGATGGCAGATATTAGCGCAATCATGTGCCGAAGTCGGTCCTGCTGTATTCTTCAGTTTGCTAGTCATAACGGTGAGCTTTCTGCCCGTTTTTATGCTCGAAGACCAAGAGGGTAAGCTGTTCTCTCCACTGGCCTACACCAAAACTTATGCCATGGCAGCTGCGGCCGTGATTTCTATCACGCTGATCCCCGTCATATTGGGATACAGTGTGAAAGCACTCCCGTCCTATACCGAGAAAAATCCATTAAATCGGCTGTTTCTCGCCCTTTATCACCCTTTGCTGACGCGCGTGTTGCACTATCCCAAACTAAGTCTACTGGCGGTGCTAGCCCTTTCCCTCTCAGCACTTGTGCCATTGAAACAATTGCAAACCGAGTTTATGCCAGATATCAACGAAGGCAGCTTAATGTACATGCCTACAACCTACACTGGTGTATCAATCAGTGAAGCACGGGATATTCTCCAACTTACCGATAAGCTGATTATGACAATCCCAGAGGTAAAGACCGTTTTTGGTAAAATTGGACGCGCTGAAACGGCTACTGACCCCGCGCCATTGACCATGATTGAAACCTTTATCGAATTAGTACCACAAAGCGATTGGCGTGATGGTATGACAATAGAAAGACTCAAAGCCGAGCTCGAGCAAACGGTGTCATTGCCCGGTTTAACCAATGCGTGGGTGATGCCCATTAAGACACGTATTGATATGTTAACAACAGGGATTAAAACGCCTCTTGGTATCAAAGTATCAGGCAGCGATCTCACGCTCATTACCGACTATAGCTTAGAAATAGAAGCGTTGTTGAATAGCATGCCGGAAACGGTATCGGCTTATGCAGAGCGCGCCGCAACAGGTCGTTACATCAACATTCATATCAAACGCGAGAATAGTGCGCAATATGGTCTGAATGTGGACGATATTCAACAGCATATCAAACTTGCGGTGGGTGGTATGCGAGTATCGGAAGCAGTAGAAGGCAGAGAGCGCTATGGGATTTCACTGCGGTTTGGGCAAACCTACCGCGATACACCAGAACAGTTGGCGAAGCTTCCCATTTCCGCTCCAACGGGTGCCCAAATCGTACTTGGTGACGTAGCTGACATCTCAGTCAGTACAGGCCCAGCAGGAATCAAAAGTGAAAATGCGCGGCAGGCCAATTGGATTTATATCGATTCAGGCAACGCAGACATATCCCAATACATCAGTGCTGCAAACGACCTGTTTCAATCGTCTCTAAGTTTACCGCCTGGGCTTACGATTGAATGGGTCGGACAGTATGAAAGCATAGCTCGGGCAAAAACGAGCTTGAGCTACATCATCCCAATTACCATTGTACTGATTGGGCTATTAATTTATCTGAGTTTCAAGAGAATAACAGAAGTATTGATAGTGCTGGGCACCTTACCCTTGGCTTTAGTCGGTGGTATATGGTTAATTTCGCTCTTACAATTCAAAGTGTCAGTCGCGGTTATCGTTGGTTTTATCGCGTTGGCAGGGGTTGCTATCGAAATTGGCGTGTTGATGTTGGTGTATCTCAATCAAGGTTATGACGCCTTGAAGAGCCGAAATCAACACCAAAGTCTTACCCATCTCATCGATATGACTCAACACGCAGCAAGCCAAAGGCTACGTCCAATTCTGATGACAACAACCACAGTCATTGCTGGGTTACTCCCCCTACTCTTTGCGCAAGGCGCTGGAGCAGAAGTCATGCAACGCATTGCTGCGCCAATGGTAGGCGGTATGCTATCCGCACTATTGCTATCACTTTTGGTGTTGCCCGCGCTCTACATAATCTGGCGACAAGCGAGCCGATAACCCACGACCACTATGAGTGGTTAAAGCACTTGCTTGGCATAACTTGGCGTGTCGATATCGAGAATCTCTACCGACACGTCTACGCCTTTATCAATGCCGTTTGACACGCCTCGCAGAACACGTTGAGATAAGTCTCGCTTTTGTGACTCTGTCCTGCCAGCTAAGATACGAATGCTGACGTGAATAAATCCTTTGTTTCCACTACCAAGCAGAAAATGTTCTACACACAACGCTCTTGTTTTTATTGACACGGCATTAAATAAGCCACTGTCGTTAGCACTTTGATGCACGTTTTCAACCAATGTACTGATACTGATCTGGTCTTCGATTGCGGGGGTGTATTCAATGATACAGTGGGGCATCACGCTTTCTCTGTTATTAAAAAACGTAATGATAACGTTTAAACGCCCATTGCGCTCATAAAACCATTCTCAGGCTACCACTCATGTGATTCATTTTTTCTTGCCCGAGAATGGAAAGTTGCTGGCGAAACCAAATCAAACACTTGCCCTTCCAAGCCTTGCCCTAATCGCTGAGGGGTAATTTTGGCGGTTGTTGCGCTCAGCGCGATAACACTCAATCGCGTGTCATCTCGTAAATTCAAAAACTGTTGCGGCGAAGCTGACCGAACTCGGTAACCCAACGACTGATGCATGGCAAATTCATCGCCAATCTGTAGGCCATCGTGTTTGCCAAGATTAATAATAAAACCATCCGTATGACGAGCAATAATTTGGCCGAGTTGTGGCTCACATTGCATGTTGTCTGTTACATCAACAATGGCATCAGCAATACTCCCCAGGACGCTCCTACCATATGCTGACTGCCAGAATAAACTGCTATTCAAGTCAACGGGTTGATACAAATCGAAGTCCCAATCAGCTTCAACATGATAAGACTCTTCCATGACAATGCGCGATTGAAACACATCCATCACGTACAAACGCATCGTAAAATTGCGCTTGATTTGTGTTTCATCACCTGACCACTGCCGTTCTGTTTGATTAAACAAACTGATATCCCGCAGATACCCAAATAGTACATATTGCGTCCCATACTCCCGTGCTAAATACTCTGCTTTCGCAGTCAGCGTTTGTTGATCGGCGAGTTCGAAAGGAGGCTTGCGCAGCACCACTTGTCCCAATAAATGCGCTTTAAAGCCATAGTTAGACAAATTGATTTGTTGCTCAAACCGTTTACCAACGTGCTGACCAAACGCCACTAACCCGCCGACTTTGGTATGATGGGGGCTTTGAATTACAAATGGGCTAACGAGTAAGTGGCGTCGATACTGTGACGCTTCGCACTGATGAAAAACAGCAAGATCGACGTCGACTATAACTGTCAGCACATTATCTTGAACCTGTTCACTCAACACTTTGACTCGCCGAACCGCCCCTTGAGATTCAACTAAAACCTGGCTGCCTACGATAACACCATTCAATGAAACCTCTTCTGCACTTACCATTGCGCCCGCCATATAAGACGCATTCGCTATGGCATTTTTGATCGTTTGCTCGCGGATCTGTTCCAGCGGTGCATCGCCGATTGGCATACTTGCCTCGCCTGTAAACCACTGAGAAGCAAACACGGGATAAGAAAAGAAAAGTAAAAACCACCAACGCATGACGCCCTACCCTATAATCGACAAAATTTTACTGATCAGCGATTGCGCTTGATTGTCTTTTTGACGCCCAGCCCCACTGTATTCAATCCTAGCGTTGCCCAATTTCGTGGAGCTGATCGTATTTTGTGGAGTAATATCTTGAGAACGCACTTCACCTGTCACACGAATGAATTCTTGACCTTCGTTGAGCGTGATCCATTTTTCACCCGCCACAATCAGATTGCCATTGGCTAAGATATCGCTCACAAATACGTTAATAGTACCCGCCAAAGAATTTTGTTGACGTGTATTAGAATTACTTTGAAACGCGCTATCTTGTTGATGGTCAAGCTCAACGTCGCCACTATTAATGCGCAACGGGCCTGCCGCTAGCTTCAATGGGGCGACATTCAACTCTGCACTATTGGATTTATTGAGCTCTTGCTGTTTGGTCGCGCTTGTTTGTTCTTCTAATACCAACTGCACCATATCACCCACTTTGTAAGCCCGATTTTGAATCAAAATTCCGACAAAATTGTTCGCGTCAAACAGTGAACCGGACGGCACTCTGAGTACCGGCGTCGGCGTCGTTCTGATCGGCGCATATTTGGGATGATCCGGTAACGTCGGCGTCGGCACTTTTTCAATCTTTGTTAGCGCCTTCTTAACGTTGGGCTTTGTGGGCAAGGAGTCTACAACGGATGGCGCTTCAATAACGGGCACGGCACAACCACTGACAAGCAAACTCAAAAGCAGGCACTGGTATTTGATAATTCTCATCGGACACCTCCATTATTAAACGTTGGCGAAGACAAGCCGGCAATGGTGTCATCAGGTTGCGGCGCCGTTGATGTGACTGGCGATTCTGAATTGGCCTCATCAGACATCATTGAGTTAAACAAATCGGTAGCAAAGTTCACCGCGTTACCCACCAGCGATTCGCCACTGAGTTGCTCGGTCGCAATATTTACCGCCGAGATAGCGAGCCCCGCTGGACCGTAGAGCATGAAACTCCCTGCCAGTGATGAAAATGCATCGACCGTATTATCGCTCACTTCTTGATAGACATCGGAGACGATCGGGATATGATTCAGTACATTGACGGCATCAAAGACGTCATCCATGCCAAATCCATCATCACCGAACGATATATCTAGAATCGACTCTCCTAAGCTTTTTTCTGATGCCGTATCGCCAGTCATAGTGTCATCAATGGAAACAAGGTCAGTTTGTTTTTGAACCTCTGTCTCCACTTGAGTTTGAACTGGTGATTGATACAAAGAAGCGGTAAGCGCTTCCAGTAAACTGTTTTGAAACAAGTTCACGAGTTCTGGCGAAATTGACTGATTTTTTGGCGCATTATCAAGCGCCGTTGATATCGCGTGATTAACAATATTCGAAAGCGGTGCGCTAGTAGCTGCGCTCGCAGCTTTGCCGACTTGATTAGTATTGACGCTATCAGTGGTAGGCGTCGCCTCGTTCAACCCATCATCAGAAGCAAATTGCGATAGCAAATTGGTAAAGAAGCTCTGAGTTTGATTCGGGCTGGGCTTTGTAGCAGAAACAGTATTGTGAATCTGATTAGGGGAAGCTGAAATCTCCATGACACACCTTAGTCGTTGGCTATTTGCCAATCAATCTAGCCCCAAAGCGCTAATTAAGATGTATCGTATTTTCGATCTTGGTGTTTGGGAATTCTTTACAAGACCCCTTCAATGAGGCGGAACTGCTTGCCTCACGATGGGTACAGAGTTTACTCAAAGACGTAAGTATTGCGTAAGCCTTATTGAGTTGAATGGCACCAACTGCTAGTCTTTGTGCCTGAGGGTATAAGGCGTCTGTTACTTCACGGTGTTGATGATAACTTGGCGTTTGGTAGTGACTTTTGCGAGTTGAGGTCGCAAAACAAAAGCAAATTATCTTGGTTAAAAAGGTTATCGGAACGACCTTGGCAAACTTTAGATTTTTTTGATCCGACACAGCAAAACAGGAAGTTGATGCTGAGTTGAATATTGACTACATGACTTATGACCCTTGACCAATTGAGGGCGTTCGAAGCCGTTGTAAAGCACGGTTCAGTTCGAGCGGCCAGTCAACACATGCACAAATCTGCACCATCGATCAGTACGGCAATCCGAGCGATTGAAGATAGTCTAGCCATCGAATTGTTCTCGCGAGAGAGTTATCGTCTTGTGCTAACGCCAGAAGGCAGTGCGTTTTATGATAAAGCGCGTCTTGCCCTGCGGTCAGTCACCGAACTCAACGATTTTTCTAAACAAAAATGGCGTAAACCCCCTAGCAAATTTGCTATCGCTGTTAGTCATTTTGTCTCTGAGTCTCATGTCGTGAGCCTTATTGGCCGGCTTAACAAAGCGTTTCCTAATCTACAACTGAACTTGATGACAGAGACTATTGCCAATAACGCCAATGCCATCAACACTGGCACATCTGACATTGCTATTACCCCTATGACGACGGATATTAGCAGTGAGCTAGAATTCAAATATTTGTTTTCTGTCGAACGCATTGCAGTAGCATCTGCACACAGTCCTATCGCTCAATTGCGTCAGCCCTTAAGCAGTGCGGCATTACTGGATGAAACACAACTCGTACTAAAAGACGCAGAACAAAATCCACAGCTCGCGTTTAAGTCTATCATCTCTGGCGCCAGAACATTTCAAGTGAATGACCTGAAAACACAAAAATCGTTAATACAAGCTGGTGTCGGCTGGGGATGGTTGCCAAGGCATATGATCGAGACTGAGCTTAAAAATGGAGAAATGATACTGCTCGATATTGACGGTTATCCTGTTGATACCATTGAGCATTTCTTAGTGAGAAAGTTGGACGTAAATCACGGTGATATATCGCAGCGCATATGGAACGATGCCCATCTAGTGTCGTTCGACGCTATTGACGATGCGATAATGTGAGCATGTAAATACGCCTATATCGCCATGTAAGGAAGTGTTTTCTTTGAGTACATGGCTACCTTAGCGGCCTCTCTCTTGATTCGAAAACCTAGCCAACTGTGATGCAGCAAACCATCACTGTTGCCGCTTGTCTACTGTCAAATATGTCAGGGACGTGCTGCTAAAATACAGGCTTTGTTACTAGCAAAGCCTGTATTCTCAATCATCGAAAATACGCCTTGCCGCCTTACACAGCTTCATCACGTAAAAAGACAAAATCCGTTGGTGAGCTTTGCTCTTCACTAAAGCGATAACCTGCTAGGTCAAAATCTTTGAGCTGTTCAACGTCAGTCAACTGGTTTTGGATGATGTATCGCGCCATCAACCCGCGGGCTTTTTTGGCAAAGAAACTGATAACTTTATACTGGCCATTCTTGAGGTCTTTAAAGTTTGGCGTGATGATCATAGCTTCCAACGACTTTTTCTTGACCGATTTAAAGTACTCGTTAGACGCTAAATTCACTAAGACATTGTCGCCTTGCTCGGCCAGAGCTTGATTCAGTACTTGAGTAATGTCTTCACCCCAATATTGATAAAGGTCTTTCCCTTTATCTGTCGCTAACTTTGTTCCCATTTCTAAACGATACGCTTGCATCAAATCCAATGGACGCAACAAACCATACAAACCAGATAAAATGCGCAAATGAGATTGGGCGAAGGTTACGTCTCGCTCTGATAACGAGTATGCGTCTAGGCCAGTGTATACGTCACCGTTAAATGCGTACATTGCTTGTCGAGCATTGTCGGGGGTAAAAGGACGGCTAAATTCGGCAAATCTATCGGCATTCAATACAGATAATTTATCGCTAATACTCATCAACGACGCAATATCTGCAGGTGAAAGCGTCTTACAAAACTTGACCAAATGGTCAAGTTGATCCAGCATAGCTGGCTGGGTAAAGGTGTCTACCGGGATTGGTGACTCAAAATCTAAGTTTTTTGCGGGAGAGACAACAGCTAACATAGGAACTCCTAACGAAATTTGTTCCAGATTATACCACCTTAGTAACGTTTTCGATCTATACTAGCTGGATTCGATCTGGTTTCATCATCCGGACACAGTTACCCTACACAATAAACAGCATAACAATAATGGCATGTCCGAGAAGGCAGCGTCGTGCTGTTTCATTTTCAACGAAAAAAGATCAGAGAGAGATATGAGCAATCAACTTGAATCTTTGCGTCAGCTAACAACAGTTGTCGCAGATACTGGCGACATCGAAGCAATTAAAAAGTATCAGCCTGTCGATGCAACAACTAACCCTTCTTTGTTGTTAAAAGCAGCGGGACTTCCTCAGTATGCAGAAACGATTGAAAAAGCGGTAGCGTGGGCAAAGACTCAATCGGATGATGCACAACAACAACTCACTGATGCATCTGACAAACTCGCGGTAGAAATTGGTAAGGAAATTTCTGCTTTAATCCCAGGCCGCATTTCAACTGAGGTTGATGCAAGGTTGTCTTACGACACGCAAGCGACCATCGAGAAAGCCGAGCGCTTGGTGCAACTTTATCAGGACGCTGGCGTTGATAAGTCTCGAATCCTTATCAAGATTGCGTCAACTTGGGAAGGCATCCAAGCTGCCGAAGCACTTGAGAAAAAAGGCATTAATTGTAACCTGACACTGCTGTTCAGCTTTGCCCAAGCAAGAGCCTGTGCCGAAGCTGGAGTTTTCCTCATTTCTCCTTTTGTCGGCCGTATTCTTGACTGGTACAAAGCGAGTACAGGTAAAACGGATTACACTGCAGAAGACGATCCAGGTGTAGTATCCGTCTCACAGATTTACGACTACTACAAATCTCACGGTTACAACACAGTAGTCATGGGGGCTAGTTTCCGCAATACAGGCGAAATCATTGCCCTTGCAGGCTGCGATCGCCTGACGATTAGTCCGCAGTTACTTGAAGAGCTCGCCAATCAACCGGGAGAATTAGCGCCTCGTCTAGTTGACAAAGGAGCAACACAGACGCCAGGAGAGAGACTGAGCGAAAGTGGCTTCCGTTGGGACATGAGTGAAGATGCGATGGCGACGGAAAAACTTGCCGAAGGTATTCGTAATTTTGCCGCGGACCAGCGCAAACTTGAAGCGATGCTCCAAGAAAAATTGGAAGCGTAAAACGAAAAATCACAGTTGGATCAGGCGTGGCTATCGATTAACAATTAACTCGAACTTTTTCTCCACGCCTGCTCAACTGAGCATAGGCAATATGTGATAGATCTCAATCCATAGGCCAAAAGACTGGGACAAATATGACGGTATTAACTAGCTTGCCTGCTTGGCAAACACTTTCACAACTATATACAACTGTCGGTGCAGAGCACATGCGTGATTGGTTTGATGCCGATCCAAAGCGCGCCGAAAATATGCAAATTGAAGCCTGCGGCATTCACCTAGACTATTCAAAGAACCGAGTAAATAGTGCCGTTTTGGATGCGCTTTTTGAGCTAGCAGATGCTCAAGGTTTAGCTGCACATCGCGATGCCATGTTTTCTGGAGAGCATATAAACAGTACCGAAGACAGAGCCGTTTTACATACTGCTTTGCGCAACTTCAGTGGCGAGCCTGTTGTGGTAAACGGCACAGATGTCATGCCCGAGGTAGCAGCAACACTTGATAAAATCGAGGCATTTACTCAACGAGTGCATTCAGGTGAACACAAAGGCTGCACGGGTAAAGCGGTAAAACACGTTGTTGCCATCGGCATTGGAGGCTCTTTCCTTGGCCCCAAAATTATGACCGAAGCGTTAAAGCCTTATCGTGATAACACTGTCAAAGTGCATTTTGTCGCCAATGTTGATGGCTGTCACATTCACGATGTTTTATCCGAGCTCAACCATGAAGATACCTTGTTCGTTATGTCGTCCAAGTCGTTTTCTACGCAAGAAACACTGCAAAATACATTGAGTGCGAAGGCGTGGTTTTTAGCACAAGGCGGTACGCAAGAGGACATTGCAAAACACTTTGTTGCCGTGTCTTCGAATGTGAGTGCTGCCACCGAATTTGGTATTGCTCAGGACAATATATTCCCGATGTGGGATTGGGTTGGCGGGCGATATTCACTATGGTCAGCCATCGGTTTGCCTATCTCGTTGGCTTTGGGCTTTGAAAATTTCAAGGCTTTGCTTGAAGGCGCTTATGAAATGGATGTTCATTTCAAAACTGCACCAAACCATGCCAACATTCCGGTGATCTTAGCGATGCTAGGGGTCTGGTATCGTAACTTCTTTGGTGCCCAGTCTCAGGTTTTACTGCCTTATTACCACTATTTACGTGGCCTACCGGCTTATGTGCAGCAGTTAGATATGGAAAGTAACGGTAAATCTGTCACTCAAGATGGAGACGTTGTCGATTACCCTACTGGGCCCATTATTTGGGGAAGTGAGGGCACGAACGGCCAACACAGTTTCCACCAGCTTATCCACCAAGGCAGCGGCATCATTCCAGCCGATTTTATGTTGCCACTGAATGTACCAAACCAAGACGAAACACATCACGCTATGCTGGCGTCAAATTGTTTCGGCCAAACACAGGCGTTGATGCAAGGTAAATCCTTTGAGGACTGCTTTGCAGACTTAGATGGCAAGGGCCTTGACGATGCAACACGCAAGCAGCTTGCGCAGCATAAGACAATGCCTGGCAATAAACCAAGTAACACGTTCCTGTTTGAAAAACTGGATCCTAAAACACTTGGCGCGTTGGTTGCAATGTATGAACACAAGGTGTTTGTACAAGGGGTTATCTGGCAGCTAAATAGCTTTGACCAATGGGGTGTAGAGCTAGGCAAAGTGTTAGGTAATCAGGTACTTGCAGGGATTGAAGGTACGGCAGACAACAGTGCTTTTGATGCATCAACACAAGATTTAATTGCACGATTTAGACGTGCTAATGCACCAAAATAACACATCTACCCTACCAAGCTGTTCAAAAAAGCGCTGAGTTATTCTCTCAGCGCACTTCCCCAAACACCTTGTTGATTGTCATCACAATGTCACAAAATGTTAATAAAAGGTAAATTTACTTATTTTATTTTGTTGTCAGCTGTGGTAAAAAATTAGTCAGAGGGAAATTTATACAATTTACTCTGTGACTGTAGTAAGCGGTAACAACAAGGAGATCTCCGTGGATAATTCCGATCTATTTGCAATGTTAGACATCGAGCAACGTCCAGCAAAAACCAAAAGCAAAAAACGCAAGTGGAGAGAAATCGAGGCGATTCAGGATCGCTTCAAACTAGAGAAAGAGTTAGTCGATATCGACCTAAGTCTTGAACTAGAACTAGATAACCTAGAGAGATAATGAAAAACGGCCACCTCAAATGAGGTGGCCGTTTTCGTTTCTACTCAATGTGGTTGTGAATACGATTCGCTATTGCTTGTCGTAATTGCATAGTTGAATACTGCAGACTTACCACTTGATGGGCGTCTTTCCTGCACTCGTCAAAAGTTGGTTAGTTTGCAAAAAGTGGTCACATCCAAAAAAACCTCTGTGCGCTGACAATGGCGAGGGGTGTGGTGCCTCTAGTACAAAGTGGCGGTCTCGATTGATGAGTGCGCCCTTTTTCTGCGCATGGGCTCCCCACAAAAGAAATACGACCTGATTTGTGTGTTCGTTGAGCGCAGCAATAACCCTGTCTGTGAAAGTTTCCCAGCCCCACCTGGCGTGGCTGTGTGCCTTACCCTGTTCAACCGTAAGTACAGTATTTAACAAGAAGACCCCTTGCTGAGCCCAATGTATCAGGTTGCCAGACGAAGGAATCTCAAAATCAGCGACACTGTTTTCCAACTCTTTATACATATTACGTAAAGAGGGGGGGATCTTTACGCCGTCTTGTACCGAAAACGCCAAACCGTGAGCCTGAGCTGGCCCGTGGTATGGATCTTGTCCCAATATTACCACTTTCACCTGATCCAATGGTGTGAGTTCGAATGCGGTAAAAACCTGTTCAGAGGGAGGGAAAATAGTCGTCCCGTTCGCTCTCGCCTGACTTATTTTCTGTTGCATAGACAAAAAATAAGGGGCAGATTTTTCTGCCCCTAGCAACGTTTCCCACGATGCCATAGCTAGGCGTCTTTGAGTAAATCAAACATATGCGCTTTCAGCGCTGCATAGTCGGCAGGTAACTCTTGCGCCAGACTTTCTTTACCCGCAACATCAGCCAACGCTTGAGGCAAGCTAATAGGTTGCCCCAGTACATTTTCTACTGTCTCGCGAAACTTAGCTGGGTGGGCTGTCCCTAAGAACAAGCCAGTTTCACCAGGTTCTAAGTCATGACTAACCGCGCGGTACGCAATCGCAGCATGGGGTTCACTCGTATAACCTGCTTGTTGCAACTGACGCATTGCTAATTGCGTGTATTCCTCATCAACTGACTCACCTTTTAAACAGGCTTTGTCGATATAACCCTGTTCAATCAGAGCTTCGATTCTTGGCCAATTATTCGGTTGGCTTACATCCATAGCATTAGACATGGTTGCGACAGTCGCATTCGGAGCCCACTCACCTGTTTTCAAATAACGCGGTACAGTGTCATTGGCATTCGTTGCTGCAATGAAACGCTTAATCGGCAGACCCATAGATTTGGCGATCATTCCCGCTGTTAAATTACCAAAATTGCCTGATGGCACTGAAATAACCAGCTCGGCTCGCTTTTCCGCTGGCAATTGAGCCACGGCTTCAAAGTAATAACAAACCTGCGCTAACAATCTACTGATATTAATCGAATTGGCGGAGTTAAGGTGTAAACCCTCTCTCACTTCAGGATCATCGAAAGCCGTTTTTACTAATGCTTGGCACGCATCAAAGTCACTTTCAACCGCGACGGTATGAATGTTGTCGCCCAGGGTGGTAAACAGCTTTTCTTGAAGCTGACTGATTTTTCCTTTAGGAAACAAAATGACGACGTTAATATTATCGATACCATGAAATGCGTGAGCCACTGCTGCGCCCGTATCGCCTGATGTGGCAGTGAGAATAGTAATCGGTGAACCGTCGCTAATGGTCGATAAACACTGGGCCATAAAACGGCCACCAAAGTCTTTAAACGCAAGTGTAGGACCGTGGAAAAGTTCTAGGCTGTATATCTCTTCTGTAACGGCTTCTACTTTCGCTGGGAAGTTAAAGGCATTTGCCACGACCTCATCCAAAACCGATTGTTCAAGCTCGTCACCGATCAATGTCGAAAGCACCTTCTGACTGCGTTCGACAAACGGCATTGCCAACAGACTGTCAATATCATCAAATTCTGGGATCGATGTGGGGAAATACAACCCCTGATTCTGCCCTAGGCCGCGTTTTACTGCTTGTGCAAATGACGCCTTGTCACTTGCGACTTTTAAATTTACCAATTCCACGTTTTTATACCTTAAACTTGTTCTTTTGCTGTAGCGCCTTCCAAAGGAACGCGACAAATGTGGCTAAAGCCATCTTCATTCTGTATATAGTTGTCATTCAACCACGCTTGTACTCGCTGCGCTACCGCTAGGTCGTCGCACACGGCAAAAACTGTTGGGCCAGAACCAGAAATCCCAAACGCCAATGCCCCGGCTTCAACACTTGTCGCGCGTGCCTCTTCAAACCTAGGTAGCAGTGATTTTCGATATGGTTCGGCGATAACATCTTGCATTACCGATGCCGCCAATGAGGCATCATTACTGTGCAATGCATGAACAAAAATACCTAACTGACGACCGAATGTCAGGGCTGTTGATAACGGGATGTCCTTCGGCAGTATGTCTCTTGCTGCTGCAGTCGATACGCTGATACCAGAATAACAAGCTACCCAGTACCAATTTGACATAACGGGAAGAGACGCGGTTACTGGCGAGTCTTGCCCTGTCATCAGTGTCAGGCCACCTAGATAGCAAGGCGCGACATTGTCATAATGAATACTGCCACTGATTTGCCCCTCTAATTCGCCCATCATCATTAAGAGCGCATCTTGCTCAAAAGGAGAGCCAAAATGGGCATTCAACCCATGAAATGCAGCGACTATGGAGCTGGCACTTGAACCTAAGCCACTGCCAATAGGCAAATTTTTTTTAAGCTCAATATGTACTGGTGAAACAACCACGCCAGCCGACTTCGCTTGTTCGGCAAAATAGTCATAGCAATGAGTGACGATATTTGTCGCTGGATCTTGTGGCAGTTTATGAGCAAAAGGCCCAGATACCGTCAAGCCATATCGTTGCGCATCTTCGATAATCACTTCATCACCCAACACGCTTCCATCGATAGGCTCCAGCGCAGCGCCTAACACATCAAAACCAAGACTGACATTACCTATCGAGGCTGGGGCGTATGCAAAGGTTTGCTTTTTACTACTCATACTAGTGACCTACCTGTTTCCACGGCATGGTTCTCAAGATATCTGCGAATACTCCAGCCGCCGTCACTGTAGCGCCAGCGCCATATCCACGAATCACAAACGGAATAGGTTGATAATAGTCACTATGAATCGCCAACGCATTCTCACCATCTTTTACTGCCGCAAGCGGGTGTTCAGCAGGCACTGACTGGATACTAACTTTACACTGTGTGCCTTCAATACTACCAATATATCGCAGCACTTCTCCACGTTCAGCGGAGGCTTTGACTTGAGCCTGAAAGGCACTATCTAATTCGGGTAGCTGCGTCATAAACTCTTCAATTGATGCTCCCTCGGCAAAGCCCTCCGGAAGAACTGACTCAATGACAATGTCCTCAAGCTCCAATTCCATTCCCGCCTCTCTTGCCATGATCAACAATTTGCGAGCGACATCCATACCACTGAGATCATCTCTCGGATCGGGCTCGGTGTAACCGTTATCTCTTGCTATCGTTGTTGCTGCAGAAAGGCTCATACCTTCATCCAGTTTACCAAATACATAAGACAAACTTCCCGACAAAATACCCTCAAACCGATGAAGTTTATCACCCGCACTGAATAGCTTTTGTAAGTTATCAATTACTGGCAAACCGGCTCCAACCGTTGTTTCATAAAGATATTGACGGTTCGTGTTTAGGGCTGTTTCTCGCAACGAGCGATAGTAAGCCATCGTATCGGTATTCGCTTTTTTGTTTGGCGTAACAACGTGAAAACCATTTTCCATCATATCGACATATTGCGCCGCAATACTTTCGTTGCTAGTACAATCTACGATAACAGGGTTGACCAAGCTATTTTCGTTAACGAAAGATTTCAATCTTTCAATTGAAAAAGCATCGGTACTTGCCGCTAATGCAGGTTGCCAATCGCTGTCGATAGCAATGCCGTCTTTGTCGAGCAGTAGTTGGCGAGAATTGGCCAAGCCGTAAACGCGAACTTGAATATTACGCTCTAGCAGCGCCTGCTGCTGCTTAGCAATCTGGCTCAGCAACTCAGCACCGACCGTACCGCATCCAATCATAAAAATATCAATCGCGTGCTTATCTGAGAAAAAATTCTGGTGAATCACTTTCACCGCTTTCTTCGCTTTTGCACTCTCAATCACTGTTGAAATCGAACGCTCTGACGAGCCTTGAGCAATGGCGACATTGTTGACTCTAGCTTGAGACAGCGCATTGAAGAATCGTGCTGCTAGGCCTTTGGTATGTCGCATGCCATCCCCAACAAGGGTAACGATAGCCAAGTCTTTTCGCACTTCAATCGGATCAAGTAAATGATTTTGCAACTCGAGAGCAAACGCGTCTTCAAGTAACGACAATGCTCGCTCCTCATCCTTACTGTGAATACAAAAACTAATGCTGTATTCAGAACTGGACTGGGTGATCAAACAAATAGAGATATTCGCGTTCGACATCACTTCAAATACCCGTGATGCCATGCCTACCATCCCTTTTAAACCAGGACCTGCGACATTGAACATTGCCACGTCATCTAACTGAGAAATACCTTTAACACTTGTCCATACCGTGCTCTTTTCGTTACTGATTAATGTACCTGGAGCACTCGGGTTAAGTGTGTTTCGAATTAGGCATGGAATATGGTGCTGAGCAATAGGGCCAATCGTTTTTGGGTGCAATACTTTGGCACCGAAATAAGACAATTCCATCGCTTCTTGATACGTTAATTTATCAAGTAAAACAGCGCCCTCAACTTGGTTGGGATCGGCATTGTAGACACCATCGACATCCGTCCATATTTCACAGCATGACGCGTCGATACACGCGGCCAGAACGGCAGCAGAATAATCCGAACCATTGCGTCCTAGCGTGACTTTCTCGCCGTTTTCATTTGCTGCCACAAACCCGGGCATGATCAACAGCTGGCTGCCATCGGATATCACGTCGTCAAAACGCGCCTTCGACAATGCCACATCGGCAATACTGTCTAGGTATTCTCCTTCGGCAACAACGTAATGTGCAGGGTCAATGATGCGATTTTCAATGCCTTTAGATGACAATATTTCACTAAATAATGTGACACTGATGTATTCACCAATACTTAGGATACTGGCTGCCACTGAGTCTGGCGCGGTTGACAATAATGCCATCCCGTCTAATTGTTGCTTCAAACGCGCAAGTTTATCGTCAATGAACGCTTTTACTTTATCACTATTAAAGCCATCGAGAGTGTGTCCCAATTCCGCTGAAATGCCACTCACTGTATCATTCAACTTATTGAATAGCGGGCTAAAGTCCTCGCCACGCTCTGCTTGTTCACAGAGTAGAGACAAGGCATTTGTTACTCCCTTTGGAGCAGATAATACGACAGCCGCACCGTCGGTTTGGTGGGTATCGACACTAATCTCGGTCACGCGAAGGTATCGCGTTGCATCGGCCAGAGATGAGCCACCAAACTTTAAGACTTTCATGTATTGCTCCTTTGTTCACCAATCAGCATATTTGCCACAAATTCATGCAAAAAAAAACCCGCTCTGAGTTAGGGCGGGCTTTCGTTGTCTTTTGCATTTTACGCACTAGCCAGCGACCGCCCTAAAAAAGGTGGTAATCATCATGCCGGTGGTGCTAATAATCGTTTTCATAGCGTCAATTTGCCGTATAGACGTCTATATGTCAACCATCATTTCATGAATTCTTTATTTCAATGCAAACAAAATATACTAAAGGCAACAAAGATATGAATTTTTGTCCGCGATTTAAGGCTTTTTTGGGATAAAAAGGTTAAACGAGTGAAAAAATAGCCAATTTCATAATTTCACCTTTTACGAAAGTAAAGGTGGTCGAATGAGTGAGCGTGGAAAGGAATTGAAAAAAGTCCAATAGTAGTACTGAGACCTATGATGAGGGGCATACATCTCAATACTACTTTGGACTTCACTGCGTAAGACGTTTAGCAATCTGCTTATTGTGGTAGCGCATTGCGTTTGATCAATCGGTCAAGGCTGAAAGTACCACCGCCATAGATTGCAACTTGGGCCATAAGAACGCCCCAAAGCACATGTAGATACAAAGCGGCAGCAGGCATTTCACTCAAACTCAACACTGCCACAACGTTAACAACAAAAAGCGCTATGGCTGAAAATCGGCTCGCCAGCCCCAGAGCCAAAAGCACTGGAAAAACAATTTCACCGAAGGTGCCTAAATATGCGGCAAATTCGAATGGTAAGAAAGGCACACTGTACTCTTCTTCGAATAGGAACAGTGTCGTATCCCAATCCTGTAGTTTCACTAGACCCGCTTTGAAAAATACGTTTGCAATATACAAACGAGCCAATAGCGCGCCTACAGATTGTAGTTTGTTTAAACCCCAGACCCCTTTGGCATAGGGTATGGATAACTTTTGAATTAAGGCTGTCATTACCTTTCTCCTAATATCAAATATTGTTGTTACGTCGGGCAATACCAATTACCCAACCCTCCTGAATGGCCTTTTGCAGCCATCCAGCAAAATCAAAATCTGGAAATTCACTGAGTAGTTGTTCAAGAGACCAGCCCTCTTGTACTTTTGCTAGCCAAGTGAACTCTGCCTCGCTGAGCCCCACGACGTTTGGTAAACCATCTCGCTGTGCGACGGTGAGAAGTTCGCAGTTCGAGGCCTGCTCAACAACCAAGGCTAACTCGCCGTGAGACGGCAAATACTTCGGGTCAAATGGCCGGTGCACTGTGCGCAACTGATTTATCGGAAAATCGCTTTGCAATGTTGTTAACGACGGCGATAGCAACAGATAGATTTGCGTCAAATCTTCGTGTTCTAACAAGGTTAAGGAGTCGACGTCCAATGAGACTTCCGCCATCTTACCAACCGTGTGAGTGAGCCATTCCAACTTCGCCATATCCGCTAAGTAGGGATGCGTCGTATGCAAAGGTGTGCGCTCGATAAGTTCGCTGAGCATCTCTCCCCACTCTGCCCAATCCCCTTTTTGTGGTGGTGATAGAGATAGTAACTTCGTCGCCAAAAATGCCATTGCATCATCGCCAATCATTTTCGCTATGACCGGATAACTCAGAGATAAACTGCGTTTTGCCGTTGCCAACATGTTGTTCCGATAAACAGCCAAACCTTTGCGTTTTGCTTGTGTTAGGTTATCGAGAGACAAGTCACCTTTTACCATTTGCATAAATTGCGTTTGGAAATGCGATATATCTGTTGCAGCCATTGCTTTCTCCAACTTCAATGAATTCGTTTCAATACTGGTTAAACCGACGCCATGATGGCTCTTGCTTTGTCTGCTTCTGACTTCAGAACTGCCCATGAAGGCAGATCATTGTCCCATTCGATCAGTGTTGGTTTTGGTCCCATTTGCGACATCACCACGCGATATAACTGCCAACACATATCGCTTACTGGTTGGCTATGATCATCAACAACCAAGGCATCGCCCTGCACAGAACTAAAACCCGCCAAGTGAATTTCACCGACGACGTCAGCAGGAATTTTGGCAAGCCAGTTTTTTGCTATGTCCAAGGGGTGTCTGGTATCAAAATTAATGGCATTGACGATTAAGTTATTGAGATCCAACAGTAAACCAGCGCCTGTTCGCTTGGTAAGCTCAACCAAAAACTCGTTTTCATCGATAAAGTCCTTATTACGGGGCACATAACTCACAATGTTTTCCACCAGGATTTGTCGTCCCAATTGGTTTTGCACTCGGTCAACATTGTTAGCGATGACGTCAAGGTGGGCTTCATCAAACTTCAACGGCAGTAAATCCCCTGCGTGCATCACTTGGTTCCCCTCACCTGTCCAACAAAAACAAGCGTGATCAGACACCAATAAAGGTTCGATTTGCTGTGTAAGACGTTGAAGTCGCGCCAAATAGCCTGAATCAATACCCGCCCCAGAGCCCAAGCCCATTGCTGTGCCGTGCAAGCTAATAGGAATAGTCTGTTGAAGCTGAGACAAATAGCGTGATATTACTCCGCCTTCAGCGAAAAAGTTTTCACTATGCACTTCAACAAAATCGATACCAGATGTCTCTTCCAACACGTCCTGGTAATGTTCGGAGCGCAGTCCAACACCAACAAGACCGGTATCATGGTGCGTTTGTTTTGGAAAATGAGACATCTGAATATCCTCTAGTGCTTACGACTAACCGTTGTTCTTTTGCTGCTCTTGATAGCGTTTTTTCGCTTCTTTTTTCAGCATACCGCCCAAGGATTCACAGGTGCCTTTAGCAACCAGTTTCCATTCGCCTGGATCATTGTCGACAGTCGACTGGCCGGCGCATGAGTGGGTTCCTGCTAGGTTGCCACAGTCATTTTGACCGGCGGCTGAAATGCCATAGCACTTCTCTTTTCCCGCTGCATGGACTGGCGATGAAGCGATTGTTGCTACTGCCATCGTTAAAGCTGCTGCCGCAACGCGTTGTTTATTGTTCATCAGATTTTCCTCATTGGTTAATAAACAAATGTTTGTGCTGCTCAAACCAGCGGTTGAGTTCTTCAGGGTGTTTAAAGCCACTTGTTCGCTCAACCGCGTTACCATTGACGGTAATGACCAAACTCGGCACCGCTCGCACTTGGTGCTTGAGTGCTAAGTTACTTGAGTCATCCACATCCACTGGCCGCACATTTACTGTAGATTTATTGGCGTCGATAAAAGACGCCATCACAGGATTAAAGTACTTACACGGACCGCACCACTTCGCAGAGAACCAGAGCAATTCGACGCCGGTTGCCTCCTGTTCCAATAGCGCAGTCTCATGTTGAATAGTCACTTATTCGTCCTCTGCGTTCGCTTCTTCTACTGACAAGTTTTCAATGCCATCCCAAACGCGGTACGCCGTTTTCAGGTTGCTAGGCACATCTTCTAGCCATTTCTTTTGCACTGCGCTGTTTAAGTTGAGATAAAGCTTGTCATCAGTGATGTAAAACGCTGCAGGATCGACATCTAGTTTTTTGTCTAGCGCCACACCCATCGCACAGAACCCACCAAACTGAGGCGCGTACTTGTCCGTATTCGCTTTGAAAAGATCGCGGTTCTTCGCACTTGAGAAACGATAAATGGCGCCATCATGTACAGCGGTAAACTGCTCTTGACCTTTTACTGGCTTGGCTTGCGTGAAGTAAGCAACAGGGTCGTAACCGTGAATGGCAACATCGTTAACACCTGTGTTAACCGAAGATGCAAATGAAAAAGAACTAAAAAGTATTGCGGCTGCAACGCTAGCAAATTTAAATGTTTTACCTAGTTTCATAATCAAATCCTTACCTTTATTGAGATTTAACTGTTAGAGTTTCGAATGTAAGCGGTCTAATACTTGGCTACCGCTCATGTGGTAAAGATTAAGAGGATTTCGGTGAAGGAAATTAACCAATCCGCCAGAAAAAACGGCCAATCATCCAAATAGAGAGAAAAATGGACCCATTAAGTGTGTTATTGCAGGACCTTGACCTTCACGCCAAAGTCTTTTTTAGTGGTGGAATTTGTGGGTTACAACACTTTGAACACAATGAACAAGAAGCCCATATCCATTTTTTAAAGTCAGGTTGCATGAACCTAGAGACTGAATCTGGTCACAAAGTGATGGTAGATAGACCCAGTGTCATATTTATCCCTAGCGGTCATCGTCATAAGATTCACATACCAGAGTTTCACGATTGCGAATTGGTTTGTGCGACTATCAAATTTAAACCACACCAGAAACGCATATTAGTAGACAACCTGCCTAAGTTTCTGATCATCAGCGTTGATGAAACGCCGCTTTTACATACCGCAACACAATGGATATTCAATGAAGCTTTCGGTCAAGAAGACGGCCGAGAAGTGATGATTGACAGGCTGTGCGATGTTTTCATGCTCTATTTGCTACGCTATGTGGTAACCCAAAATATCTTGTCGCTATCTGAGATAGCCGCTCACTCTCACCCGCAATTAAACTCGGTGATTACGCACATCAATAACGAATACAACCAGTATTGGTCAGTCGATAAAATGGCAGAGACTGCGGCTATGTCTCGCTCTAAATTCTCTGCGTTGTTTAAAGACACACTTGGGCAAGCGCCAATGGATTACTTGACCGAGCTACGAATCGATAAAGCCAAATCGATGTTAATGCTCGGCCGCCCTATCACCATGGTCGCGGAGCAAGTCGGTTATGAAGACGCATCGTCACTGTCTAGAGTGTTTAAAAAACGGTTGGGACAAACGCCTAGGGATTGGCTAAAGCAAGTGAAAAATCAGTAAGCTCAAAATCTTAATACAAGCCATAACGATTGAGTATGCTTGATAAGTGCCCTGAATTAATTGGCTTGGCAATAAAGTCCAATGCGCCTAAACCCATTGCTCTTTCGCGCATTTGCGGCTGAATATCACCAGATATCACGATGACAAAGACTTCCAACGACAGGCGTTTTATCTCTTCTAACACGCCAATGCCGTCCAATACCGGCATCGTCAAATCCAAAAGGAGTAATTGAATCCGGTGCTCTTGAAGCAGTGATAGAGCTTGCTGCCCATTCTCCGCTTGATACAAGCTACCAACAAAGTTTTCAGGCAAGCTTCGCTTTGCCATTTTTCTTGCCAGTGATGAGTCATCACAAATTAGTACCGAGAAGTCCACAGGGAATTTCCTATTGTTATTATCTGAATCATTTGTGCTGTCTAACGACTAATGATCCATGTTCCAAAGACAACCGAGTTATACCCTACCCCATCACAGTGCAATTTTGAACCACTACCTTAGACTATAGTTTCATGCCAAATAGCCACTTTTCTCGTCATTTTGCCGCCTTTTGTATGATAATGTAGAGAAAAAACATGAGAGCATTTATGGTAGATACCCTACTCGCCAAAAAAGTGGCTTATCAGATTATCAGTGGCTTTGATAAAAGTTTCCGCTGGTTTAGTCGCATTACCAAAGGCGCGCAACAACGTTTTGAAGAAGGATTGTGGGCCGCAACACACCAAGCGACACGTGAACGTATCACCATTTACGAGCAGAGTTTGTCTGACGTTGTCGCTGATATATATCACCAAATAGAGGTCCACCAGCAAGACGATCAGTTTTGGATAGCCATGAAGCAGGCATATTCTGTTCTGCTAAACGGCCATCCTCAATTCGAACTAGCCGAGACGTTTTATAATTCTGTTATTGGGCGGGTTTTTAGACATAAAAAAATCGACAATGCATTGATGTTTGTGCAACCGAATCAATGCTTTTTGCCAGGCCGAGACAGAGAAAAGGTCATCCACAGTTTTGACCCGACAACTACCGTCAGGCAAATGTATGAATCCATTTTTAAGGTTTACCGCTTCACCATTCCATTTGAGGATAGAGAGCGAGACATGCAAAACCTTGATGACGCTCTGAGACAAAGGTTAGCGCAATCTCAATTGGAAAGCGTGACCGCTGTGGAAATTCTCAAATCCGTGTTTTTCCGAGGCAAGGCTGCTTACCTCATCGGCAGAATATGTATGCCGAATCACACCATGCCTTTTGTCATTGCTTTGCAAACCAACGAAAAGCAAGCGCTATTTGTAGACGCCCTGCTTACCGACCGCAAGGACTTGAGTGTGATATTCGGTTTTGCTCGTTCTTACTTTATGGCCGATACTCACCACCCAGCGGAAGTCGCGGCGTTTTTGCAAGAACTATTACCGAACAAGAAACACTTCGAACTCTATATGGCACTGGGGTTTTACAAACATGGTAAAACGGTATTCTATCGCAATTTTATCGACCATTTAGATGCCTCAACTGACCAATTTGAAGCAGCGCCAGGTATTCGAGGGTTGGTAATGGCTGTGTTCCACTTACCTTCATATGGGGTTGTCTTCAAAATCATTAAAGATGAGTTTGCCGAGAGTAAAAAGATTACCCGCGAACACGTCAAAGACAGGTATCGTTTGGTCAAAATGTCTGACCGTGTGGGCAGAATGGCGGATACCCATGAATACGTTAATTTTCGCTTACCTTTAGAGCGCGTCTCTACAGAACTGCTAGACGAGCTTCAGCAAGTCTGTGCGTCAAGTTTGGTCATCACTGAACACGAGTTGATCATCAAACACTTATACATAGAGAGAAAAATGACGCCACTGAATCTCTACCTTCAACAAGAAGACGATGAAACTAAACTCCGCAGTGCTATCAATGAACTCGGCCTGTGCATCAAACAAATTGCTTTAGCCAATATTTTTCCTGGCGACATGCTGCATAAGAACTTTGGGATAACTAAACACGGGCGGGTCATTTTCTATGATTACGACGAAATTTGTTATATGAATGAACGCAATTTTCGCGAATTGCCCAAGTCTGATGATCCCTACGCTATCGATACCTTGTCAGTTGCACCAAACGATGTTTTCCCCGAACAGTTTGAGCACTTTATTGTCGGAAAAAAAGTATTTAAGGATATGTTGAAAAGCCTTCACGGTGATTTGATGACGCCCCAATATTGGCGAGAGTTGCAAAAGGTTGCAGCGAGCGGTGAGATTCAGCATTTCACCCCCTACAACGAGGCGATGAGACTACCTAGGAATTAAAAAAAGCCCCCACAACGCAGTGCGTGTGGGGGAAGAAGACTCATATGTCCAGGGGAGACAAATGAATGAGTAGCGTCTAGTGACTTAGTAAGCAACTTTTGCGACTACGTCTTTCGGCTCATATCGGCCACTAGTGATGTATTCATTTACTGAGACAACGTTTGCGCCGTATTGTTCAACGAACTCTACAAGAGGCATATCGTTACAAGTGACGTTGTTGGCAACGTATTGCTTGCTTAGACCCGAATGTTCAACTGCATTACGCACTTGTGAACGACTGCCTTTTGCTGCTGCTTCACAAATTTTCGATGTGGCGAAATCGTCCGCTGCTTCAATTTCAGTTTGAGCCGAAACTGTTGCTGCAAGAGCGAAAGATGTACCTAAGATTACCGCTAGTTTATTCAAAGTTTTCATTGCACCGTTTCCTTTTTGGGGGAGAGAAAATGTCAGTTGCTATAACATAATCAACTGCTGTACCAACTTTGAAAAAACTTTAATTATCAATAATTTATTAAAATACAAACGCCATCACACTCATGCATGATGGCTTTTTTGATTAACTAGCTTAGCGGATTTGACTAACATTTAGTCAAATTAAACTTTAGTATAAGTTTTGGGGTGTTTGTCATGATTCTCGCTGCATGAAAATGGTCACCTCAGCCATCACCAAACCAAACTTTTTGATGTAAGAGCGATTCATCATGGTATTTTCATCCATGGCGAAAAACCAATCGTCAAATGCAACTCGATAGGTCGTGTCGTCGACGGGTAGATCCATTTCGTAAGAGAAGTTAAAGGCATTACCGTGCGCTATTCCTGTCGCTGGCGATTCGATATCACTCGCCTTTCCCGAATAAATGCCATCAGAAACCTGCGTAATCGTCCAAGTTCTTTCTTTGGGTCCATCACCCAAGCCGTATTTGAACGTTTCATCCAACACCAATGTCGCACCGTCGTATCGGCCTTTTATGACGACTTCGAAACGTTGCACAACTTCCCCCGAGCGGTTTTGCACTATACCCCATGCCCTCACGTTACCGTCAAAAAACTGGGTTATGTTGAATTCTGGCGTCTGGCTTTCATAATCATCCCCCGATAGAGAAACCGAGCACCCAGATAGTAAAAAAGCCATAAAGGCTAGTAAAAGAATTCGTTGTATCATTGAGATATTCCTTTCAGTAGTTTGGCTCTGAAATTGGGTTCTGACGTATTCTTTCCGAGCCAAATATCAAAGAAGCGTTGGGTGAATTCAGGGTCATCAATCACGCCTATTTTTTCGGCGTTAAAGTAAAAGTGGCTAACACTATTGTTGTCTGCAATTCCTGTAATAATTTGTTCCTCGCTAACATCGGGGAACATCGCCTTCATCTGTCTTTCCCAACGATTGAGTTTGTCATCGTCGTCGGCACCTTGTTTTCGCATCTCTTCAATTGAACGTTCGGCTATGGCATCACCATCTAAATCGCGTAAATAAGTTAATTCCAAGGCAAACGGCGGAGTAAGGTCTTCAGAAGCTTTTGCCGTGTATAGTGCGGCATCATAAACATCCCAAAACAAAAAACTAAAACGCGCCTCACCGACTTTTTGTGGTGCTTCGACATAATTTGATATCACATCGAGATCTGCCATCACATAAGGTGAAAAGCTAGTTGCCAACGCGATAGCATAGACGATTTTTTTCATGACTGATTCCTGGCTAGGTATAGTGCTTATACCCCGTTTCTATAAACAATGATCAACTCCATACAAATTGGTGGGTGATATCAATTGGTAAAGATAAATGATCGTTTTACGTCATCATTCAACCTAGATGGCAAGGCACGTCTACAAAGCTTAAATTGTCGTAAAAAAATAGTATTAACACAGCCAAATAGCTCGAAGACCACATTTAGTCGAAGAGTGAACAGGCGTTTGACTTTGTGTAGCCCCGTTCAATAAGGCGATAAACGTTACCGCAAAGCTACACCGTAATTTTGCGTCCAATACGCTATCTGTAGCGATCATTTATGTTTTCAGATGGGCATTATCAGTTCTCAGCCTCCGTGCCCCCTGTTAAACTTCAAATGTATTCAGAACTTCAGAATAAATCGATAGACATGACAGAAAGCCAGGCTATGAGCTCGCTGGTTATCCCTTCTCCTTTGCAGAAGATAACCCCAGATTGGCGAGGAGTTGAAAAGCTAAAACTTTACGTAAAAAGAGACGATGACATTCATCCTGTAGTTTCGGGAAACAAATACAGAAAGCTCAAAAGCACATTGACTCAACTCGCTTTTCAGCCACAGCCCGTTGTGAGTTTTGGCGGAGGTTTCTCTAACCATATTCATGCATTAGCATACTGTTGCCAAGCCCTGAATTGTCCATTCACCGCAATTATTCGTGGCCACTATCCCTCTCTCACTCCCATGTTGAATGACATTAAAAGATGGGGCGCCGATATCCAATTCGTTGACAAAAAAACCTATCAACAGCGGCATAACAACCACTACTTAGCCGAACTTCAGACTGCGTATCCCGGAGCATTGATTATTCCAGAGGGAGGCAGCCAGCAAAGTGCACTAGACGGAATTCGGGATATGATGGATGAAATCAATGTCGATTTCGACATTATTGCGGCTCCAGTAGCCAGCGGAGCAACGATGGCAGGCATCGTATCTTCGTTGAGCCAACAGCAACGTGCCATTGGAATTGGAGTGTTAAAAGGACACGACTATCTCACAGAATTAGTTTCTCAGTTCCTTGGCGTTCAACCAACAGCACCATGGACAGTAGATGGACGCTTCCACCACGGAGGCTATGCCAAAAAAACGCCAGAGTTAAGTGCATTTTGCGATCAATTCCACGCTCAAACCAATATTGCTTTAGAGCCTGTGTATTCGGGAAAGCTGTTTTATGCGCTCAAATTTATGGTTGAGCATGAGGAATTTGCTGCAGGTAGTACAATTGTAGCCGTTCACACTGGTGGTTTGCAGGGTTCGAGGTAGTGCCCAGTTTACAATAGCCAATACGGATGGATTTTAGGGTGTGTTCTCGACGCTAGACGCTATCTGTGTTCGTCATCTATAGTAAACCAAAATGCTAACTGATTTCATTCATAGAGCTATTAACAAGGCTTGCCAATTTGTCGATGTCTGCTAGCATTCAGCCAAAATTTATAATCACCCCCAAGGGATGAAACAATCATGTCTAAAGTTTTAATTATTGGTGCCGGTGGCGTCTCGACAGTTACAGTAAAAAAGTGTGCTCGTTTGCCCGAGCACTTTGATGAAATTTATCTCGCTAGCCGCACGGTATCAAAGTGCGAAGCATTGCAAGCTGAAGTCGGCGCGGATCGCGTCAAAGCGGTTTTTGCTGTGGACGCAGACAACGCATCAGAAGTAGAAGCGCTAATCAATCAAGTGAAACCGGATCTCGTCGTCAACTTGGCGCTACCCTACCAAGACTTGCCAATTATGGATGCGTGTTTAGCAACAGGTACTGACTATCTAGATACCGCTAACTACGAGCCAAAAGACGAAGCAAAATTCGAATACTCGTGGCAATGGGCTTACCAAGAACGTTTCAAAGAAAAAGGCATAATGGCACTACTTGGCAGTGGTTTTGATCCGGGTGTAACCAATGTCTACACCGCGTATGCAGCCAAGCACTATTTCGATGAAATTCACTATTTGGACATCGTCGACTGTAATGGTGGCGATCACGGTCAAGCTTTCGCAACGAACTTCAACCCTGAAATCAATATTCGTGAAATCACACAACGCGGTCGATTCTGGGAAAATGGTGAATGGAAAGAAACTGATCCATTGAGTGTACGTGAAGATCTTCACTACCAAAATATCGGTGAACGTGCATCATACCTGATGTTTCACGAAGAGCTCGAGTCATTGGTTAAGCATTTCCCTACGCTAAAACGCGCCCGTTTCTGGATGACTTTCGGCGATGCTTACCTCAATCACCTTCGTGTACTTGAAGGCATTGGCATGACTAGCATCGAACCTGTCGAATTCCAAGGTCAGCAAATCGTGCCATTGGAATTCTTAAAAGCCGTATTGCCAAACCCGGGGTCTCTTGCTGAGGGTTACACAGGCATGACGTGCATCGGTACCTACATCACAGGTATCAAGGACGGTAAGGAAAAAACCATTTTCATCTATAACAACTGCGATCACGCCGTTTGCAATGAAGAAGTTGGCGCGCAGGCAGTATCTTATACAACAGGCGTACCAGCGATGATTGGTGCTGCACTAATGCTAAATGGCACGTGGAAGCAAGCCGGTGTTTGGAATATGGAGCAATTTGACCCTGACCCATTCATGGCGATGCTCAATGAGCACGGATTACCATGGCATGTTATTGAATGTGACCAGAGTCCATTCGCGAAATAGCAATACAGGAGACTGACATTGACCAATTTAGCTTCGCGCACTGACATTCCCTCTCCTTGTTATGTGTTGGAAGAGGAAAAACTAGTTCGCAATCTCGAACTGATGCAACGCGTCCAAGATGAGTCAGGTGCGCGCATCATTCTAGCCTTGAAAGGTTTTTCTATGTGGTCGAGTTTCGACATAGTGAAGCAATACCTACACGGCGCCACTGCGAGTTCAGTATGGGAAGCCAAATTGGCAAGTGAAATGGGCAAAGAGGTTCATGCCTATTCTCCAGCTTACAAGCCAACGGATGTTGAAGAACTAAAAGACCTCGTAAATCATATTTCGTTTAATAGTTTTGGCCAGTTACAGCGCTATCAAGCAACCTTCTCAGCAGCTGGGGTTTCAATGGGCTTGCGCATCAACCCAGAACACCAAGAAGCTGATACCCCCCTGTACGATCCTGCTGCGCCCGGTAGTCGTTTAGGGGTGAGGGCCGTAGAAATCGAAGGCCAAGATTTGACGGGATTAGAGGGGTTTCATTGTCACAACTTATGCGAATGTGATTCGTTTGCAACGGAACGCACTCTGTTAGCTATTGAAGCGCGTTTTGGCCAGTGGTTGCCTCAGTTAAAGTGGTTGAATCTCGGTGGTGGCCACCTCATGACCCGCGAAGGCTATGACGTTGACCACCTCATCAAAACGCTCGCAGACTTCAAAGCCCGACACCCGAACTTGGACGTCATCTTGGAGCCAGGTTCGGCAGTCGCCTGGCAAACAGGGCCTTTGATTGCTGAGGTCGTAGACATTGTAGAAAACGATGGTGCAATAGCGATTTTAGATATTTCCGCTACGGCACATATGCCTGATGTGTTAGAGATGCCTTACCGCCCAGCAATACTTGGGGCCGGGGACAAAGACGAAAAAGCCTTTAACTATCGCTTGGGTGGCAATTCTTGCCTAGCGGGCGATGTGATTGACACTTACAGCTTTGATACGCCCTTATCGATTGGTGATCGCATTCAATTTGAAGACATGATCCACTACACCATGGTAAAAACGACCTTCTTCAACGGTGTCGAACACCCGGCTATCGCCATATTGAGAAGAGACGGTAAGCTCGATGTCATACGACAATTCACTTACGAAGACTTTAAAGGGCGCTTATCTTAAGCGCCTTTTTTATGACCCACCGACTCTGGGTAGTGTTGTTCAATGTAACGCCTCAACCCAGGCCTCTCGATGTGGTACTCCCCTTTGGCAATTCTGCTAATCAAGTGACTCTCAGTTAGCCTCTGCAGAGCTCTTTGAATGTTTGACTGAACACCTTTGACATTAGTTTCTTTGTCTATCCTCGCCATCAAGCTTTTACTGAACGGGTTTTCACCTCGACATAGCACCAAAAAGAGTAGTCTGTCGATAGGCTTCATCTTCTGCGCCGTTCTCGGGTAATTTTCAGCCGCTTCTATTACATCAAGAATGTAGGCTTGCGCAAGCTGGACATCCTCTCGATGAATAATAATTCGCATAATCAACTTCATCATCCAATACGGAGAGCGATCTAACGCTTGAAACGCCAAATCTAACGCCAGTAGCTCACATTCGACACCGTGGTGGTCGATGAGTTTATTGCGCAAGAACAACAAAAACTGATCGTCTAAATCAGGAAAAGGGAGCGGTTCGACAAAGTGATAAAACGGGGATTGAGATTCGTTGAACAACAAATCCATATAATGACGAGAAGACCCCGTGAATACACTTTTAACCTTACCTTGCCGCTTATCCAGCATAGTCCGAAGTGCGTGAGTCAATCCATCAAATTTAGACGAAGTCGCTAAATGTTGAACCTCGTCAATTAACAATAATACCGTTTTTTGCCCTGCGAGTTCGATTAGCTTGTCCAACAACTGATCGATAGTGTTAAGTTGGGAGCTCGATGGCGCTGCGGGTGCATCTGCAAATTCCACCTCCATTTTCCCTAACAACTCATTGCTAATTGTGGTTTTTTTGACTTTGGTGTTAAGTATACGAGATAGCGTAGATTGGCTTTCCAAAGACATCACCGCTTCTTGTAACGCCTTGATTATTCCCTCATGAGGATTATTCGTGTCGTGCCATAAACTCGCGTAAACCGGCAAGTAATGGTGCTTTTGCGACAAGGGCGCAAGATCACGCAGAATAAATAGCGTTTTGCCTTTGCGACGTGGCGCAATGATCGCAAAGCTTGAAGATACACCAAGCTGCAGCACATCTAGGTAGTGCTGAGCAAGATCTCCCCTTTCATAGTGCCAACCTTCCATACTGCATCTTTTCCAAAAATACGTTAGCAATATAGTGCCAATTACTCATAATTATGCAAGGACTGCGTAATTATGAGTAATGACGTCAACGTTGACAGAATCTGTTTACTAAGAGAAAAAAAGCGGCTGTCGCCGCTTTTTAGTTACTTTCGAAAGTCTTCGTCAGTATTCGCCATTATCCAGGCAAACACCACATAAGCTGCTACGTTTTGTTGTAGCATTTTGGGGTCAATTTTATCCAATGTGTCATCTGGTGTGTGATGTAAATCGAAATAGTCTCGTCCATCTTGACGAAGTCCGACAACAGGCATACCCATATACATCAAGGGAATCAAGTCAGGACCACCTGATCCTTGGTTGTTCCCCTGAGCCACTCCCAGTGAATACAGTTCCTGTGCAAGGGTAGTAATAACGGGCAAACTGTCTTCAGACACACGAGAGGTAATTTGCCAAATAGGGCCCGCACCAAAATCCGATTCAGCGCCAATAATATGATTTTCAATTTCACCTTTGTGCGCATCAGCATAAGCTCTGGCACCGAGTAAACCGACTTCCTCGGCTCCCCAATGCACTAACCGAATAGTTCTTTTCGGTTGAATGCCCAGATCTTTAATCAATTTTGCCGCTGCAGTAGTAATCGCGATACCCGCACCATCATCAACAGCACCCGTGCCTAAATCCCAGCTATCGAGATGTCCACCAATGATGACAATTTCTTCTGGACGTTCAGACCCTTTGATATCGGCAATAATATTGCCCGACATTTGATCACCAACCGCTCTTGGCGTCATTGTCAACTTCACTTGAATGGGTTGTCCACGTTTTACGATACGCGCGATTTGGTCCGCATCTGGTGCAGAGACCGCAGCGACTGGAATTTTCTTAATATCGTCAGCATATTGCATTTGACCAGTGTGAGGAAAACGGTGGCTAGACGTCCCAATAGACTTAATTAGGATAGCCAACGCGCCTTTTGAGGCTGCGACAGAGGCTCCGTCACGTCGCAATGGAACTGAGTAACCGTAGGATGACCCGTCCTGTGTTTTACGCATATGATGACCGACATACACCACTTTACCCGCCAACGCCCCTTCGGGTAGCGCTTTAAGGGCAAATAGGTCATCTACCATTACCAACTCTGCCGTAATTCCTTCAGGAGATGTTCCCACACTGCCACCAAGTGCAGTGATAGAAAGAGGCTGAGGAAAAGGTGCGAGAATTTCTGCAGTCTCATTACCTCTCACCCAAGTCGGCATAGCGAAAGGTTCTTCACTAACGTGGCTAAATCCCAGTTCAGCCAGTGTTGCTTTCGACCAGTCTCTCGCTCTCGCTTCAGCCTCTGTGCCCGCCAAACGCGGACCAACTTCTGTTGTCAGAGACTCAACCACTTCGTATGCGAGGTCGCTCTGCAACGCTTGTGCTTTTAGCTGCCTTGCCTGTTCCAACACGGAATCAGGCACGTTGGCCAACGCAGACATAGAGATAAGCCCTAACCCAAGTACTAGCTTCTTCACTATTTTTGTTCTCCTTTCTGTCGTTATTGCTTTTGTTCAAGCCCAGCTTGATAGAGGGCATTCTTTTTCAAATCATAATGTTTAGCGACGATCGCCGCCGCTTTTTTCAGCGGCAATTCTTCGGCCAATGCGGAAAGTAGATTCATCGCCTCTAGAGGAATTCCAGTTTCTTCCAACTGTTCACCCGCGATCATCAATACAAACTCACCTTTCTGATGGGCTGGTTCAGCGGTTAGCCATGCGATGACATCATCTGCCGTGCCACTCACATAATGTTCAAATGTTTTGGTCAGCTCTTTGGCCAGTACAAGATGACGTTCGCTACCTAATTCAGTTCTGATCGTTTCAATCGTGGCTAACACGCGACGAGGTGCTTCATAGAACACACTGGTATAGGAGCGGCCTTTCAACTCCCCCAGTGCTTGGCTCAATGCCTGTTGCTTGACTGGCAGGAATCCTTCGAACTTAAATTTATCTGTCGCTAAGCCTGCGGCACTGAGCGCCGTAATGGCAGCGCACGGCCCAGGTAATGCAGTCACTTGTAAGCCCAGTGCTCGGCACTGTGACACAAGCACATAACCAGGATCTGAGATCAGAGGTGTACCCGCATCACTTATCAACGCAATGGATTCCCCTGATGCTAATTTCTGACAAAGCATTTGAGTGCGTTTTGCTTCATTGTGCTCATGCAATGACAAGGTGCGAGTATTTACACCCAAATGCTGTAACAGCTTGCCACTGTGCCTGGTATCTTCTGCCGCGATCCAATCAACATTGTGTAAAACATCGATTGCTCGTTTGGTGATGTCATCGAGATTGCCGATCGGAGTCGGTACGATGTAAAGGATGCCTGTGTCTGCCATCTGATTGCTTCTTTTCATTCAAAATATCGCGCTTTTTCGATCTTAAGGACTGAATCCGAGTTCAACCATAGATTTTCATCGGCGATACGGTACACTGCATTAGGATGCAGCCAATGTTAAATAAAGGAATTTTTCGTGCGCCAGTTTTGTTCTTCTCGCACCTTATACAGCCTTACCACCGCGGTATTTCTGCTGATACTCTCGGGTTGTGGTAGTACGCCAGCTCCCGTTGTTTCTCAACCCACGACTCAACCCGTTGTGACGACAGAACCTCAAAATTTGCCGAAAACGGGAGACGAGTGGGAAAACATAGCAAAACAAGCTTACGACGCTTCCGCATCCAGTTTTGAAGTGAACTCAGCTTTACTCAGCGCGGCAGAGGCTCACATTGGCCAAGGAAATTACCAGCGTGCCCAGCACATACTCTTAGCCTTAAAAACGAAAATCACTGACGAAAAACAGCGACAATACTACCACTTTTTAATCGTGTTGGCGTATCAAAATTCCCAACAAGTATCACCAAACGATTTATTAGCTCTGCTGCCAGTTCAGCCGCCAAGAGAAGACTTAGCGAAATCTCTGTCGATAATACGCAGCGATCTACTGTCGCGTAACCGAAATTGGTACGAGGCAGCAAATGCCTTAGTCGACTTTGCGGATGACCGTCAATCGGTGCTTCGCGTTTGGCAACTTGTTAATCAAGCTCTCAGTGAACAAGGCTCAATAACGCCGTCACCGAAGCCCAATTTGGTTCCCTACTTGTCTCTGGCCGAGATCATCAACGAGTTTGGTTTCGATGTGGCAAAACTGCGGGTTGCCATCAATGACTTCCAACAAGTTTTTACCTCACACCCGTTGGTTAGTTTTTGGCCTGAAGAAATCGAAAAAGCGGTGCTCCTGACAACGAGCTCCCCGGATGACATAGTCGTATTACTCCCTTTATCAGGCCGTTTTGCCAGCACAGGCAATACGGTAAAAGAAGGCATTCTCGCCGCTTATTTCGAGTCCAAGCAACAACAATACTCAGCACAAGAAAATGCGCTAGACACACAAATTCGTTTTATCGACACTCACGGTAAATCGATTGAGTCTATAGTGGCAGAAATTGGCGATAGCCAATGGATTATTGGCCCGCTGCTTAAACAAAATATCGAAGCACTAGTGAATCAACTCGATGGCAATCAGACAATCCTGGCGTTGAACCGCATCGATATCAAAACCGCTAACCTTCCGATGTATAACACCAACACTACGTATTTCTCTCTTGCGCCAGAAGACGAGGGCCAGCAACTGGCAGAATTGTTAAGTGAAGAAGGCATTGCAAATCCAATAATCGTTTCTGCTGACAGCCAACTTTACTCGCGAATGCACGAAGCCTTCTTAAATCGCTGGCAACAACTATCCACATTAACGCAAGGGTCTCACAAAATAACTGAAGTCAGGTTCAATGATAATGAGTCGTTGCGAGATGGTGTAACAGGGGCATTAGATGTTGCACAAAGCAATGCGCGCATCAAAGAAGTTGAAGATTTACTGACGGAAGAGCTTTACAAGATGCCGAGAAGTCGACGAGACGTTGACGCGATTGTCGTGTTTGCGTCACCCGATCACACAGAGCTGCTCAATCCTGTGGTCGAAGCAAGTGTTAGCCCATTCATTGGTAAAGATATCCCCGTATATGCCAGTTCTCGGTCAATGGATTATCAAAAAGGCCCGAACCAATGGCGTGATCTACAAAAACTGCAATTTATCGATATTCCTTGGCTGCTACCCGGTAATCCGTGGCAAAGGCTGGCCAATGAAGTGAACAGCGTTAAAGCCAACAATACGGCAAATCAATCTAGACTGTTCGCCCTCGGATTTGACGCATTTAATTTACTGCCGAAAACCAGCAATATGGCAACGCTGCCTCAACTGTCTTCTACCGGATTAACCGGCACGTTATTTATTAATAGCAACGGCGAGGTGGTGCGCATTCTGCCAAGAGGAAAGGTTAACAGTGATGGTATTGAAACCGTCGTTCAATAACCATGCGTAATATAGGTGACAAAGCCGAAGACCGCGCATTGAACTTTTTGCGTCAACAAGGGCTCCAAATTCTTGCAACGAACTACTCAAGCCGCTTTGGCGAGGTGGATATCATTGCCCTTGATAAGGAGGTTTGGGTTTGCGTAGAAGTAAAATACCGACGAAGCAATAAATACGGCGATGCAGCAGAGTTTGTCACCACCCAAAAACAATCCAGAATGATTGCTGCGTTTCAGCAGTATTTGATGGATAATGGAAGAAATCCCGCGTCGACTCCCATTCGGCTAGATGTCGTCGCGTTTAATCACGAAAACGTACAATGGCTTAAAAATATTTGAGCCTCAATAAAGACTGTAGTCCACTATGATTGAACAAATAAAAGCGAATTTTACCGAAAGTATCCAAACCAAAATAGCTGCCTCGGAGATTCTCCCAGAAGCGATTGAAAAAGCGGCCAGCATGATGGTTGAAGCGCTAATAAGAGGCAATAAGATACTAAGCTGTGGTAACGGCGGTTCTGCAGGTGATGCACAGCACTTTTCATCAGAGATGCTCAATCGATACGAGCGTGACAGACCCAGCCTACCTGCGATTGCTTTGTCCACCGATACGTCAACACTGACATCAATTGCAAACGACTATAGCTACGATGAAATATTCTCAAAGCAAGTTCGAGCTCTCGGACAACCAGGCGACATTTTACTGGCGATTTCAACCAGCGGAAACTCAAGAAATGTGATTGCGGCAATGGAAGCGGCACTGGCAAGAGACATGACAATTGTCGCTTTAACGGGGAAAGACGGTGGAGAAATGGCCGGCTTTTTGAGTGAGCACGATGTCGAAATTCGCGTGCCATCCAACAGGACTGCGCGTATTCAAGAGGTACACCTTTTGATTATTCACAACCTTTGTGAATGCATAGATGATAGTTTGTTTCCAGCTGATCACGGTGAGGATAGCTAAGTTATGCGAATGAGAGCACTTGCACTTACCTGTGCCCTTGTCACCGCAGCTACGGCTATGTCTGGTTGTGCCGTGGTTGCACTCGGTACCGCAGGTGTCGTAGCAAGCAATGTTGCTCAAGACAGACGAACGGTGGGTACGCAACTCGACGACCAAAATGCGGAAAACCAAGTCGCCTACAAACTTTCTCAAAATGAAGCCCTGAAGGAGCAAGCACGCCTTCAGGTAGATGTATATAACGGTGTCGCGTTGCTGACAGGTCAGGCACCAAGCCAACAATTAGTCGATGCGGCGCAAGAAACCGCAAAATTAGTCCCTTACATTGAGAAGGTTCACAACCAAATTAGAGTCGGACCGCCGATTGACGCTGCGGCTCAAGCCAATGACCTGTGGCTAGCATCTAAGATCAAAACACAGATGCTGGCAAATGAAGATGTGCCTTCTGTTCAAGTTGAAGTCATCGTACAAAACGGTGAAGTCTTTTTAATGGGAAGAGTGACTAACCAAGAAGCAACCGCAACGATTGAATTGGTGCGCAACGTCAATGGCGTGAAACAGGTAATTCGCGCTTTCGAAATCTGCAAGCCCAGGACGTGTGTGTAAATCATAGATGTAACAGCAACAAAAAAAGCGGCAAATAGCCGCTTTTTTTATTCTTATCTCTCGAATTAAAATTCGGTAGAGAAACGCACCCCAAACTCGCTCGCATCATTGCTTAGAATGCGAAGTACGTAGTCACCCGTATTCAAACGCGCATTGTCATAGCGTTCATCAAAAATATTGCGTCCGTACAAGGCAACGGTATAGGCATCGTTTTCAGGCGTATAGGCAATATCAAAATTGACCAATTCGCGACTCTCGATCTGCGTCAGACGACCTGGATCAGCGCTTGGCTCTCCGTACATATCATCGCGGTAAGAATAATCTACTCTTACACGAAGGTCAGCGCCGTTGGCTAAATTGAAAGTGTAGCTTGGACCAATAGCAAGCGTTAAGTCTGGCGTAAGTGGCGCGACAGGTTGGAAACCGTCCTGCTCATCGACATCAACATCCATCAAGCCCACGCTGGTTTGCATGCTGAAGTTACCAAGATTCAAAGTAGCGTCAAATTCAATACCGCGAGAAGTTTGCTCTACGACTAGATTAGCAGTATCAAAGCCACCGTCTCCAACACGGCTAACTTGATAAGGAAGGTCTTCGAATTCCGTATTGAATAGGGCGACGCTGACATCGAGATAGTCTGTTACACGGCCTTTTACACCAACTTCATAATTCACAGCCGTAATGTTATCAGACGCAACGAAGCAGTTATCTGCGCGCACAGATGCCACGGCATTGTCCAAATCATCAAAGCCACCAGCACCGAAGAATTGGCCGATCAAGCAGAATGGACGAGCGGGATATTGACCAGACTGATAGCCTGTCTGAATCGTCGCATAGGCATTCATGTTGTTTTCAAACGTATAGTTTGCCGCGACTTCCCAGGTCAGTTCGTCCCAATCGTTCTCATCAAAAATGGTACCTAATGGCGGGAATACATTGGCAGAAGCTTCTTTCTCATCCTCGGTGTATCGCAAACCACCAGACAAACGCAATGCGTCAGTGACGTCATAGCCCAAGTTAAAGTAGGCTGCTTGGCTTGTCGTTTCTTGGTCGAGTTCAAGGGTGTTACCACCCGCGTTGAAGCTAGAGTCGGCTCCCTGGCGGTTGCTACCTTCTTCGTTGAAATAGTATAGACCAGCGACAAAGTCCATGGTTTCAGACAAATAGCCGTTTAATTGAATTTCAAATGAGGTTTGGTCCGCTTCACCACGCTCTGGATAATGATCGAGGGCGTAAACCGTACCATCGTCATCCAAGCCCGCTTTGTAGTTAGAAGTACGGCGACTTGCAACCACTTTCAAGGTGTAATCATCGTTCATATCCCACTCAGTGGTTAACGATACGCCACGTGCCTCATTTGACGTACTCGCTACTTCAGCGGTTCCGGTTGCATTGTCATATATGTCTGCGCCTGCAGGCACCACATCAGAATTACGCAAGCCAAAACCTAAACCATTGGTATCTGAATACAAACGACCTGTCGGGACTTCGTCGATTAACGTAGTGTAAGGGCGCAAACCACCATCACCGTTGTTTGCGTCAGCAGTGAAGACCATTCTAAACGTATCCGACGGTTCATATTTCATCGAGAAACGGCCATACACCTCTTCAGTTTCACCGACATCATACTCAGCATTAGGCAAGTTGATGAATTCACCCAAGCCATCGCGACGGTTAAAACCAAGGTTCATATTGAAAGACAAAGTGTCAGACAAACCATGATTGACAAACAAGTCTGTCTTCAATCGACCGCGACTTCCCGCTTCTACGTTAACCTTAGTAACATCAACCTCATTGGGCTGTTTGGTGATGATGTTTATCGCCCCACCAATTGAGTTTCGACCATATAGCGTGCCCTGTGGACCGCGTAATACTTCGATTCGCTCAATGTTATTAAGGCTCCAGTTTTGACCAACTTGGCGGCCAAGATAAACGCCATCAACATATACACTCACGCCAGGGTCTGTCGTGATCAAATGGTCTTGTAGACCGATACCGCGAATAAATGGATTTACCGATGAAGTATGGCCAGCACCAAACCCAGTAACGTTTAAGTTAGGCACAAATTTACCCACATCCGTCAGGTCGGTGATGCCCTGTGCGGCTAATTTGTCGCCATCAAATGCACTGATGGCAATTGGCACTTCGTATATAACTTGTGGGCGTTTGGTGGCTGTTACCGTGATAGCTTCGAACTTTTCATCGTCTGATGCTGCGTCAGCATCTTGAGCAAGTGCAGGGGTAATAGAGCCTGTAGCAATTAACGCTACAGCCATTGCTACTGGAGATAATCGAGCAGCGAATGTTTTTGACACGTCGTCAAAATTGTTCATTAGTAACCTCATTGTGTGTGTTTCAGGTTTCTTTTAATGGTTATTAAAGATTCTGACCAGAACGAATTGGGGCTTCCTCGCCTCCAAGTTCAACTCACAGCAATGACAGTCAAATGTATGTCGTAGTCGCTCATCTACTGATAACCAATAAATGCAAAGATTACCTGCCCCATATACAATCTGTGGCGTGCAATTAACTTACAACATCCAGTCGCTATCCTTTGCTCGAGAGCATTTCAGGTTGCAGACTGGGGCCGCATGATACCCCTGTCTTGTTTCAATTCAAAGCGGAGTGAAACAAGTTTTTCTGATGCGAGTAAAAAATAGACCATTTGGTCAAATTTCACTCCCAGATAATACAAAACTGTTAACACAAAGCCAAATATATGTGATCAAACGTAAAGTTTTTTGCGCAACACCAATGAATGAAACACTAAACAACCTCCGCTCTACTCATTCATATCCGACCAAAGTCTCATCTCAAACCTCGTTGCTACCTTGAGACACATAAGTACGCTGATCTGCCTAGCTTTTTTCAAATGGGTCGAAACTACATTGGCAATACTATCGAATAAAACCTTGGTAAAAACACCAAATTGTCGACAATAAAGGCTTTAAAAATTGAAAAAATATGAATTTACACCTATATTGTCGACACTTCATTAAGCGTGAGAAAGCGAAATGAGCGAAAACGCGATAACCAATGCCGATCGAACCTTTTTACAAATTCGCAGGGATATTGTCGAAGGCGAGATCCCGGCAGGCTCAAAATTGAGCGAGGTCGAATTGTCGACAAAGTATCAGGTAAGCCGAGCTGTCATCCGAGAAGCCATTAATCGACTAACGAGTTGTCACTTGATTGAACGCAAAGCCAATGTCGGCGCTAGAGTCGTTTCATTGTCGCCTGAGGGCTTAGTCGATTTGTACCAGGTTAGAGAAGCGTTAGAAGGCATGGCAGCTAGGTTAGCAGCTAAGAATATGTCGGATGATGAGATCGAAGACTTACTCACCTTGCTTGATTATCACTTTGATACCGTAAAGACCGGCGAGACTTATTATCAAGAGGCCGGCGACGTCGACTTTCACTACCGAATTATACAGGGTAGCAAAAACAGTCATTTAATCAGCATGTTAACAGACGGGCTGTATCACTTGGTTCGCATGTATCGCGTCCAGTTGGGTATGGTCGGCCCCAGAGTTTCTACCGCCTATGATGAACATCGTCATATTGCGCAAGCCATTTCAAACCGAGATGAGGAGTTGGCAGAAATACTTATGCGCCGACACATCTTGTATTCAAAAAATAGTATCGCCAACAAACTTCAGAGCGACAAATAACCCTATAGAGGATTGATATGAGTCCAGGTAAAAAATTTCGTCAAGCACTACTTGATAACAAACCACTGCAAATTGTCGGCACGATCAATGCCTACACGGCAATGATGGCAAAATCCATTGGCCATCAAGCCATCTACCTTTCTGGTGGCGGCGTTGCCAACGCGTCTTACGGGTTACCCGACCTTGGTATGACCTCACTCAATGATGTCATTGCCGACGTTCAACGTATTACTTCAGCATGCGATCTACCGCTTATGGTTGACATCGATACCGGCTGGGGTGGCGCGTTTAATATTGCCAAAACCATTAGAGATATGGAAAAAGCAGGTGCTGCAGCGGTGCACATGGAAGATCAGGTTGCCCAGAAACGCTGCGGACACCGCCCAAACAAAGAAATTGTGTCAACACAAGAGATGGTTGACCGTATCAAAGCCGCTGTCGATGCTCGCAGCGACAAAGACTTCTTTATCATGGCGAGAACCGACGCATTTGCTCAAGAAGGGATCGATGCTGCTATTGCTCGAGCCAAAGCCTATGTGGCAGCCGGTGCTGATGGCATTTTCGCTGAAGCCGTTCAGACTGAAGCACATTACCGCGCTTTCGCAGAGGCGCTTGACGTACCTATCCTTGCCAATATTACTGAATTTGGCAAAACGGAATTGTGGAACAAAGAGGAACTCGGTGAATGGGGAGCAGCCATGGTGCTTTACCCATTGAGTGCATTCAGAGCGATGAACAAAGCGGCTGAAAATGTATACCAAAGCATTTTGTCAAATGGTGATCAGAAAGCCGTTGTCGATACGATGCAAACGCGTATGGAGCTTTACGATTACCTCGGCTATCACGACTACGAAAACAAGCTCGATGCCCTATTTGCCGAAGGCAAAAACAAGTAACGAATAAACAGAATATCAATTTGTACCCTATTAAAAATCAGGAGATAACTCATGGCTAAAGTACTCAGTGGCGCAGGACTGCGCGGCCAAGTTGCAGGTAAAACCGCACTTTCAACAGTAGGTGTTAGCGGTTCGGGATTGACCTATCGAGGTTATGATGTCAAAGATCTTGCTGAGCATTGCGAGTTCGAAGAAGTGGCGTTTTTGTTGCTCAAAGGACACTTGCCTAACCAATCCGAGCTAGCAGAATATAAAGCGCTACTCAAGTCCATGCGGGGCCTGCCGCAAGCGTTAAAGGATGTACTAGAACGCATTCCTAAAGACGCTCACCCTATGGATGTGCTGCGTACTGGCTGCTCTATGTTAGGCAACCTTGAGACTGAACAAGACTTTGAGCAACAAGGTGCCGTTACTGATCGTATGCTAGCCTGCTTCCCTTCCATTATTTGCTATTGGTATCGCTATTCTCACGATGGCGTTCGTATCGATGTTGAGACCGATGACAACTCAATTGGCGGGCACTTCCTGAACCTTCTACATGGTAAAACGCCAAGTGAACTGCATGAAAAAGTGATGCACGTTTCTTTGATTCTTTATGCAGAGCACGAATTTAACGCTTCGACATTTACCGCGCGGGTTTGTGCCTCTACGTTGTCCGATATGCATTCGTGTATTACCGGAGCGATTGGCTCTTTGCGAGGTCCTCTGCATGGTGGTGCGAATGAAGCGGCAATGGACATGATTGAACAATTTACTTCTGCAGACGATGCAGAAGAAAAAATGATGGGTATGCTAGCGCGCAAAGAAAAAATTATGGGATTTGGACACGCGATTTATTCAGAGTCGGATCCGCGTAATGAAATCATTAAAGGTTGGTCTCAAAAGCTAGCTGAAGAAGTGGGTGACACGGTTCTCTACCCTGTATCTGTGCGCTGTGAAGAAGTCATGTGGCGTGAGAAAAAACTATTTTGTAATGCCGACTTCTTCCACGCTTCCACCTACAATTTCATGGGTATCCCCACAAAATTATTCACGCCAATTTTCGTGATGTCGCGACTAACGGGTTGGGCTGCCCATGTCATGGAACAGCGCGCAGACAACCGGATTATTCGTCCATCAGCTGACTACACTGGTGAAGATTTACGTCCAGTTACTCCCATTGCTGACCGTTAAGGCCATACCATGAATACACAGTACAAAAAGCCTTTACCGGGTATGTCACTCGAATACTTCGACACGCGAGAAGCTGTCGAAACCATCGAGCCTGGTAGCTATGACCGATTGCCCTACACTTCTAAAGTGTTAGCCGAAAACCTTGTGCGTAAATGCGATCCCACGCGTTTAACTGATAGTCTTCGCCAGTTAATTGAACGCAAGCGAGAACTCGATTTTCCTTGGTTCCCTTCGCGAGTTGTGTGTCACGATATTTTGGGTCAAACAGCCCTTGTCGACCTTGCCGGTCTGCGTGACGCAATTGCTGAAAAAGGTGGCGACCCAGCAAAAGTTAACCCTGTCGTGCCGACGCAATTGATCGTTGACCACTCTCTCGCCGTCGAGCACGCCGGTTTTGAACCTGATGCGTTTGCCAAAAATAGAGCCATAGAAGACCGTCGAAATGACGATCGTTTCCACTTTATCAACTGGTGTAAAACCGCGTTTAAAAACGTCGATGTTATTCCTCCGGGCAATGGCATCATGCACCAGATAAACTTGGAAAGAATGTCTCCTGTGATTCATGCAGAAAATGGCATTGCTTACCCAGACACCCTTGTCGGCACGGACAGCCATACTCCTCATGTTGATGCGCTTGGCGTCATCGCAATAGGTGTAGGTGGATTGGAAGCCGAAAATGTGATGCTAGGCAGAGCATCTTACATGCGCCTACCCGACATTGTTGGCGTCGAGCTGACAGGTAAACCACAACCTGGCATTACTGCAACAGACATCGTCTTATCACTCACTGCATTTCTACGTGAGGCCAAAGTGGTGTCGTCATATTTAGAGTTTTTCGGTGAGGGAGCAAGCCACCTTACCCTTGGCGATAGAGCAACGATTTCCAACATGACACCAGAGTATGGTGCGACCGCGGCCATGTTCTATATCGACCAGCAGACTATTGATTATTTGCGTCTGACAGGCAGAACAGAAGACAATATTGCACTCGTTGAACAGTATGCTAAAACCTCTGGTTTATGGGCAGACGGTATGCAAGATGCAGAATATGAACGCGTGTTGAGTTTCGATCTGAGTCAGGTACAACGGACAATGGCAGGTCCTTCTAACCCTCATGCACAATTGCCCACATCAGACCTTGCTTCTCGAGGCATCGCGACAGGTGTTGAGGAAACTGAAGGCGAAATGCCAGATGGGGCAGTCATTATTGCGGCAATCACAAGCTGTACCAATACCAGTAACCCTCGAAACGTGATTGCAGCGGGCTTACTTGCCAAAAATGCTAATGCCAAAGGGTTAACCCGAAAGCCTTGGGTGAAAACATCATTGGCACCTGGCTCAAAAGTCGTTAAGTCATACTTACAAGAATCTCAACTTCTACCTGAACTCGAGTCGTTGGGTTTTGGCGTAGTCGCATTTGCCTGTACTACTTGTAACGGCATGAGTGGCGCATTAGACCCGGCCATTCAGCAAGAAATCATCGATAGAGATCTGTATTCGACCGCGGTGTTGTCGGGCAATCGAAACTTTGATGGCAGAATTCACCCTTATGCGAAACAGGCATTCCTAGCGTCACCACCCTTGGTCGTTGCTTATGCCATCGCAGGGTCGATTCGGTTCGACATAGAGAAAGACGTACTAGGCCATGATGTGCTGGGTAACCCAGTTACACTGAAAGATATTTGGCCTTCTGATGAAGAGATCGATGCGGTACTGGCAAAAGCGGTCAAGCCAGAGCAGTTCACTCGCGTATACGATCCAATGTTCGATATCAAAGTAGACTACTCAGCGGCGATCTCTCCGCTTTATGACTGGCGCCCCAAAAGTACTTATATTCGTCGTCCACCTTATTGGGAGGGGGCGTTGGCAGCACCTCGCACACTCTCAGGTATGCGACCTCTGGCAATCCTCGGTGACAACATCACTACGGACCATTTATCGCCTTCCAATGCGATTTTGGCGTCGAGTGCTGCAGGCGAATATTTGGCAAAAATGGGCTTGCCTGAGGAAGATTTCAATTCTTATGCCACCCACCGCGGCGACCACCTTACCGCCCAACGAGCAACGCTTGCCAACCCTAAACTATTCAATGAAATGGTTCAGGAAAATGGCCAAGTTAAGCAAGGGTCTTTGGCTCGCATCGAGCCTGAGGGTAAAGTCGTTCGTATGTGGGAAGCCATTGAAACCTATATGAACCGTCGACAACCTCTGATAGTGGTAGCCGGTGCCGACTATGGCCAAGGTTCGTCTCGAGACTGGGCCGCAAAAGGCGTTAGGCTTGCTGGTGTTGAAACTATCGTGGCCGAAGGGTTTGAACGCATTCACCGCACTAACCTAATAGGCATGGGAGTCTTGCCGCTACAGTTCAAAGCCAATGATAGCCGCATTACCTTGGGCCTAGACGGTACTGAAACGTTCGATGTTCAAGGAGAACCGTCTCCTGGTTGTGAACTGACGCTTGTAGTCAACCGCGCCAACGGTGAAAAAGTAGAAGTGATGGTTGATTGTCGTTTGGATACCGCAGAAGAAGTGTCAATTTATCAAGCAGGCGGTGTTTTACAACGCTTTGCTGAAGACTTCTTAAGCAATCAGTAGGAGTGAGCATGTCGTTCAAACCACAGCAAAAAGTGAAAGCCACTTACATGCGCGGTGGTACGAGTAAGGGCGTATTTTTCGCCCTTACTGATTTACCTAAAGACGCACAAGTGCCTGGGGAAGCAAGGGATGCGCTTTTACTTCGAGTTATAGGTAGCCCGGATCCATACGGCAAACAAACTGATGGTATGGGTGGCGCAACATCGAGTACCAGTAAAACGGTGATTTTGAGCAAAAGTAAAAAACCGGATTACGATGTTGACTACTTGTTTGGCCAAGTTGCGATTGATAAGCCATTTGTTGATTGGAGTGGAAATTGTGGCAATCTCACCGCCGCGGTAGGCGCTTTTGCGATAAGTAATGGTCTCGTCGATGCTAGCCGCATACCGGAAAACGGCATTGCACAAGTCCGTATCTGGCAGGCCAATATCGAAAAGGCGATTGTCGCTCATGTCCCTATAACCAATGGGTATGTACAGGAAACCGGTGATTTCGAGCTCGATGGCGTCACCTTCCCCGCTGCAGAAGTGAAAATCGATTTCTTAAATCCGGTCGATGCTGATGAGGCCATGTTCCCCACTGGGAACTTGGTCGACAAACTCTCTGTACCGGGTATTGGCGAATTCGATGCCACCTTCATCAACGCGGGCATTCCCACCATCTTTATCAATGCCGAGGCATTGGGTTACAACGGAACTGAACTGCAAGAAGCCATCAATGGCGATGCCGAAGCACTGTCGAGATTTGAGACAATTCGAGCTTATGGTGCCATTAAGATGGGTCTGATAAACCATATCGAAGAGGCGCAAACAAGGCAGCATACGCCTAAGATAGCCATTGTAGGCAAGCCTCGTGATTACGTGGCATCGAGTGGGAAGAGCGTTGAGGCAACGACTATCGATTTAAACGTTAGAGCGCTATCAATGGGGAAATTACACCACGCGATGATGGGGACTGCGGCAGTTGCAATTGGTACGGCGGCATCCATTCCAGGTACGCTTGTTAATCAAGCCGCCGGCGGTACAGCCCGAGACAGTGTCGTTTTTGGCCATCCTTCAGGCACACTCAAGGTAGGCGCAATGACCAAAAATGTTAACGGTAAGTGGCAAGTCAACAGTGTTAGCATGAGTCGTAGTGCTCGTGTGCTTATGGACGGCTTTGTATATCGTCCTCTAACACCCTAATGGAAAAGAGCTGGTCATCAGCTCTTTTTACTCGAATTATTCTCGATGCAAGCTGTGCGAAAAAACGATCCATTATGCTAAGTATTACTTATACTTAAAATAATCCATAACTTGTCGATAAACGGTATTGAAACCTGTTTCGCCTAGGAGAGGACTTGCATCATCAGTTGCTAGAAGACGAACTCGTTGGTAATGCTGCGTTATTCACTGCGCGTAAATTTGCCTATGCGGGATTGTTTTGCCCCATTTCCGGCAAAGCCATGGTTAATCGCCCAAAGGCCGCTGCGGCAATTGTCAGTCAATTCAGTCACCATCGATCTCTCGTGGTAGCAACATGGCTCCATTATCCTTTGCGATATGGCCTTGCAACTCGTCAGGAAACTCGGGCTTTAGCAGGCTCCACTACATGCGATATTATCGACGAGGTGATGCGGCTCCACCTTCCTATTCAACCACAACAACAAGATCTGATGGACAACCTTGGCAACATTGGCGCCATCTCTGCGGAAAGCCAACTCATTGTCCTCGCCGATTGGTACTATCTGCTCGAAGTTCGTTGCGACCATGGTGACACACCCGCCACTGATTATGCTCGCTGGCTTAGCGAGCAAATTGACGGGTTTGACAACAAAAATGAGCACCTTATAAAACGCTTGCAGCATCTGATGCAAACTTGCATTGAGTGAAAACGATTTCGCGTCACATCCATTTGGGCTTTTCTGACTCAACTCGGTGCAAACCTTTATTCAAAATGTGGTTCGCAGTTTCTTGAGGAAGAAAAGGGACACGCGCTTTACCACTTGCCAATATAAAATGTGGGCTGGCAAGTGCTTTGTTACGCATAAAAACACTCTGTTTGAATCGTACTTGCTGAATTTTTTCGTACGGGAAACATTCGTAATCCACACCCAACAACCCACGTCGGATATAGATGTAATTTGCATCAAATGCTACCCCCCAACGTTTCCAGCGAATGTAAGCACCGCCCACAGCGAGTCCTAAAATTGCGACACCTATTAACGACCCAACGATAGAGTGTGCTCCAATCGCCAGAGTGAGTGCTAGGATGTATAAGGGTAGCAGCCTCAAACACAACACGTGTATCAAATAACGAGGGCTAATAGGACTATACTCAATACCCCGAATATTGTGATGGGGAAAGACATCTGCACTAATGCTATTAGCTTCGGTAGGCGTAACAGAAGGAACCAATAGTTTGTTGTTCGCTTTCAGTTCATTGGTTTCTACGTTGTTACCGGTTACATTCTGTTCAAAATAGAGGTTGATGCGTTTAAGCAGTACGTCAAGCCAGTCTTGTTTCATCCTGACCATTTGTACCCGCGACTGTTTCATACCGACTTCTTGCTTGTTAACCAAGCCACTACGGCGAATATATCTGTCCCCTTCTTTGAGCAGGGTATAACCATAAAACACGAAAATGCTTCCAGCGATTGACAGCAGCGCGAGACTGGCCATGAGCACAACGGCAAACAACACTCCCACCACACTCAAATACCAGAACTGGCTAGAGCCTGTTCCGAGCATTTGTTCTACTTGTGGTTGCATGTCTTCGATCCAACCAAATACAACACCGTAAACGTCGTCATAAAATGGCGCGGCGGCCCCCACTAGAATCCACACTCGATTATTTGTAATACCATGAAGCACTAAGTCTGCAACTGAGCGAGTATTGAGAACATTGGTATTGGTAGGCTCAACACTAGACACCTCGTTCGTATCATCAGCAGCCACGCGTAGTTTACATTGCATAACGTGTTGTTTCAGACGTTCTGCGTAATCCAGAGACACCGCCACGATAGCGGCCTCTTCTTTCGCCGAACCCGCCGTATCCAGAGTGATAATGACGAGTTGTAACCAGCGGTAATAAAAGGGCTGGTCGATTTTGACGTTCTGGATGCGCTCAAACGGTAAATCGGTATACTTGCGTTCCAACAGGCCCGTTTTTATTTCTATTCGATTGTCGTGAAGAAGAAACAAAAAGGTCCAATATCGAACAAACCCACCGAGCAAAATAAATACGACGAGCCCACTAACAATCGCGTAAAGGATTTCTGTCGATTCCAGCCATTTGTTTAGGCCAACAGCGAACACGGGTAACGCATAAATCCCAGAACTGATTAATTCTCTGAGCTGTTTAAAGACAAAATGTAAAATTGACCAAGGAGACAGCCGCTGCCAATCCTGCCCTTCATTAACTTGTGTATGGGTTTGATCAGTCACAAGCTATCCCACGGTTAAATCTTTGTGATTTAAAACAAATTGGCGCATTGTTTCTGCTTGCTCTACGGGTAATCCGGGAATCGCCAGAGTGTGAGCACTGCCACCAGCTGAATAGACTTGAAGCGTTGCGAGACCTGCCATTCGCTGTATCGGGCCCCGTTCAATATCGATGTGTTGAATGCGCAATATAGGCTGGCAAATGACTTGTTTGAACACCAACCCTTTGTACAGCACTAGGTCTTGCTCTCGCAATGTAAACCTGATGAGGACGTCGGCGAACCAGTGGTAGACAAAAATCGTTGTTCCGAGTAAACCTACACCAGCCATGATAAATGGAAAGGCAAAAGCTAAGTCCTCTGGCAAGGGATTCCATGTCTGCAAATATGCCGTTGTCATTGCGCTGAGAATCAGCGTAAAAATACATGTGGTTATCACCAAGTTGATAACTCTGTACTTTGGTGAGATTGGCTCAGACGCCAACGTCGCAATACTCGGTAATTGTTCAGTATGAATCACTTCATTTGACATCATCTAACTATCCCTATTTGAACACTCAAGCACTAATCATCAATATTTTGCTGATTCAGCCACTCTTGCATCGACACCATATCCTGCTGAATTGCCATCTGTAACTCCTCAACCCAATCGTGTACATTCTGCCACCAGGCCGGATGATCGCCCTGTTGAATCTGATTTGAAATTCTTTGCACACGAGCCAAACCGACGGAGCTGGCCGCCCCTTTAATCTTGTGTGCCTGCGCACAGACTTCTGATTTTTCGTCCGCACTCAGACTCAGTTGCAATATTTCCATGTACTCCGGAATTTTCTCTTGGAACACTTTAATACTGGTGCGAATCATATCTTCACCAATGGTATCCACTAACATTTGCAACATTTCCATATCTAAAATGTTGGTCAAAGACTTTGTTGTCTCTTCCACTTTTGGTGTGACATCCTTTTCCATTGGACTTTCCTCAGTAAACAACTCATTGAACACTTCAATCACGCGGCTTTTCTTTATTGGTTTGGCGATAATATCGTCCATGCCGTTTTGTAAGTATTCTTCGCGCTTCTTAATGACATTAGCCGTCAGTGCCACAATCGGTGTTCCCATGACCAAGTCTTCAGTATGCAAGGTACTAGCAACATCAAATCCAGTCATGTCCGGCAATTGAATGTCGAGCAGTATCAGGTCGTATTGCGTTTCTCTGACTTTGTCGATAGCCTCCTGTCCCGTCATAGCGACATCAACGTGCTGCCCCAATTTTTCGAGTAAGGCTTTAGCCACCATAACATTCAACTCAATGTCCTCAACCAGTAAAATGTTAAGACCTGTTACATTGAGTTCGGCTACGCGCATCGGTTGTTTCGAAATTTGCAGCGGCAACTCGATAATGAACTGAGTACCTCTACCGACTTGGCTGGTTACGTGGATTTGTCCATCCATCAAATCGACCATTTGTTTACAGATGGCTAAACCAATACCTGTTCCTGTGGCCGACTGGTGATCAGGGTGATCGACCTGATAATACATGGCGAAAATTTTATCCAAGGCCTCTTCTGGGATCCCTACGCCTGTATCTTGGATAGTAAAGGTCACCAAACACTTATCCTCGTTAGGCTTGGAAGCATTAACGGATAAATCGATATGACCCTTTTGCGTAAATTTCACGGCGTTGAACAAGATATTCCAAAGAATTTGTCTCAGACGTGTGCCATCAACCTCAACCAATTGAGGCAAGGGTTCATGGATAGTGGTTTTAAGTTCCAGTGACTTGTCTGCCGCAAGTAGACGGATAATACTGCTTAGTTCTTCGGTGAAATCTTTTAACGAGACCGTTTTCAATGATAGCTCTAATTTATCGCGGTCTAGCTTGTCCAAGTCGATGATGTCATTGAAGATGTTACCCAACGTAATTGCACTGGCGTAAATCGTACTGACCCAGTTGAACTGTTCATCCGACAACTCAGTGTCACGCAACATTCTGCTTAAGCCGACGATACCATTAAGAGGCGTTCTCAACTCATGACTAATGGTGGCTATGAACCGCGTTTTATCTGTCGACGCTTTAGCCGCTGCATTTTCAGCTTGCTTGCGTTCAGTCATGTCTCGCCCAAAGGCCAATAGCCCCAAGCGGTTACCTTCCATGTCAAAAAATGGCACTTTGCGCATTTCAAAATAGCGTCTTCGACCGTCTGCGAATCTCAACCACAACTCTTCTGTAATGCTGGCATTGGTCTCAAGTACTTCATGGTCACTTGCTACGACTTGCCTTGCGAGATCTTCTTCATAAACATCATGGGGAGTCAGGCCCAAGAGTTCTTCTTGTGTTTTGCCCGTCATTTGTTCAGCAACGCGGTTACAACCCGCAAATCGACCTTCTTCATTACGGTAATAAATCAGGTCAGGTGAAGCATCGATGATAGAGCGTAGTAAAGTAGAAAGGCGTCGAGCTTGTACTTCCTTTTCCGACTTATCTTGAATCTCTTTTTCCAGTTCCTTAAAAACGGTCTCCCGCTCTTCTTGTGCGTATTTACGCTGTTCTATTTCGTGATTGAGCTGACGGATATTACTTTGCAATTCGCGATTCAAAAACACATCTTCTTCACGAAGTCGCTCGAGCTGACTGACGACTTCTTTCAGGTTAGTTCGCGAATTTTCGAGTTGTTTTACCAACTCACTGAAAAAGTAAAGCACCCAGGGGGCCGATAGCACAACAAGGATGATCGCACTGATAAAATCATCGGGTTCGACCTGACTGCCCAAACTCACGCGAATGACATAGGAACCGCCCAACGTAAAAGCCAATGTAAACAAAACGAAAACGACGCTGAGTTTGATTGTGCCGAAGCGTTTTACAAATTGAGCGAACCGAATTGCCCAAGAGTCGAGAGGCGTTTCATCGTGCATGTATCTAAGCCCTGTTTTATCACTATAATTTAGGCTCGTATCGTATCAGGCTTTGTAGGTCACACCAAACACGCACGTACTTGTAGACCCACATATTCATATAAATGAACAATAAACCAGTTAATTTGAATAAGTGTGCAACTATAAACATGCATCGAATCGCGCATTTAATGCATAAATAAGCATATTTATTACATTTTAATTCACATTTAACATTTTATTAATAAATAGACTTTAGTATAAACCTTTCGTTTAGTCTCTGTTTAACCTGACCAAACAATACAAGAAATAAACCCTAAGTGTATGATTTAAATAATAATATTAACCTTTATTCATTTTGCTCACATAGATGAACATTTTATAATTTGATTTTATTCATCATAATGGGTATTTTGTACGGCCCGCATATCTAATATGCATAAAAATGCGGTAGACGACTGGTACCCTCAAATAATAATTAACGACAAAAATGGTGCCGTGACTGGATGGTAGATCCGTTCACTGCAGTAAGCGCCGAACTGATGTTGTGGTACGCAATACCTCAGCGTACACAAACAACGTTTACCTTGCCCAGTCAAAGGTTGAAGGAGTTAAGAGATGAGTTTATATAATCCCACTGATTCTCGGGACAACTGTGGTTTTGGGCTTATCGCTCATACCCATGGCGAGGCCAGTCATACATTGGTGAAAACTGCTATTCAAGGCCTGGATAGAATGCAGCACCGAGGTGGCATTGCTGCTGACGGTAAAACCGGTGACGGCTGTGGCCTGCTTTTACAAAAACCAGATGCATTTTTCCAAGCAATTGCTGAAGAAAATGGCTGGAAACTGAGTAAAAAATATGCCGTCGGCATGATTTTCTTGAGCCAAAACGCAGAGCTCGCCCAAGCGGCGAGAGAAGTGTTAAATGAAGAGCTCGAGAAAGAAACACTGAATGTTGTTGGTTGGCGCGAAGTGCCGGTCAATCCAGACGTACTCGGCGAGCTTGCCCTCACTGGCGTGCCTCAAATCGAACAAGTCTTTGTTAATGCGCCAGCAGGTTGGCGCAAACGGGACGTCGAACGCCGTCTTTATATGGTTCGCCGTCGCGCAGAAAAACGCCTAGAGCAAGATCCTGATTTTTACGTAGCTTGTCTGTCTGGTCTTGTTACCATATACAAAGGCTTAGTGATGCCAAAAGATCTGCCAGAATTTTACGCAGATTTGGCTGACGAGCGCCTGCAGAGTGCTATTTGTGTTTTCCACCAACGCTTCTCGACCAATACGTTACCACGTTGGCCACTTGCACAACCTTTCAGATTTCTTGCCCACAACGGTGAGATTAATACGATTAAAGGTAACCGAGATTGGGCAATGGCGAGAACAGGTAAATTTGCCACTCCCCTTATTCCTGATTTAAAAGATGCGGCGCCTTTCGTCAATACTTCAGGTTCTGACTCGTCTTCACTGGATAACATGCTAGAGCTATTTCTCGCTGGTGGGATGGATTTGTTCCGCGCAATGCGATTACTCGTGCCACCGGCTTATCAGAACAATGAAACGATGGATCCTGAGCTTCGTGCATTCTACGAGTTTAACTCAATGCACATGGAACCATGGGATGGCCCAGCTGGTATCGTGTTAACTAACGGCCGCCATGTGGCGTGTAACCTGGACCGAAATGGTTTGAGGCCTGCTCGCTATGTCATTACGAAAAATGGCTTTATTACTTTGGCGTCTGAAGTTGGGATTTGGGACTACGACGCGGCTGACGTTGTCGAAAAAGGCCGAGTTGGTCCAGGTGAAATGCTCGCAGTGGATACCTACACTGGAAAAATCTGGCGTTCGACGGAAATTGATGATGACTTAAAAGAACGTCATCCATACCGCGAATGGCTGGATAAACACATTCGTCACCTCACGCCAATTGAGAAGCTCGATGCTGCGCTTATTGGACAACGTGTTTTCGACGACGACACTATGGCCGTGTATCACAAACTGTTTAACTACAGTTATGAAGAAATCCAGCAAGTCATCAAAGTCTTAGCGAAAGATGGCCAGGAAGCGGTAGGCTCTATGGGTGACGATACACCTATGGCTGTCATGTCATCAAAACAACGTACCGTTTACGATTACTTCCGTCAGCAATTCGCACAGGTGACCAATCCGCCAATTGACCCATTGCGTGAAAACCACGTGATGTCGCTCGCGACCTGCATTGGTCGAGAGCAAAATGTGTTTAGCGAAACCTCGGGTTATGCTGACCGCGTACTGTTTGACTCTCCTATCCTAATGTATACGGATTTAAAGCAGTTGCGCGAGTTCAATCCAGATAACTATTATTCTGAAGTTGTAGAACTGCAATACACTGCTGAAGAAGGTCTCAAAAAAGCCATTGAGCGCGTGTGCAACGAGGTTGAATATCTCGTAAAACAAAAACGAGCTGCATTCGTGATCTTGTCAGATCGCAACATTAAAGAAAATCGTTTGCCTATACCAGCGGCAATGGCGGTAGGTGCCGTGCAACGTCGCTTAGTGGATAAACAGCTTCGCTGCGATGCCAACATCGTTGTTGAAACAGCCTCTGCACGTGATCCACACCACTTTGCTGTACTGTTGGGCTTGGGCGCTACTGCGGTATATCCGTTCCTCGCCTATGAAACTATTGAACAGATGGCAGAAAAAGGTGAGTTAGACATTTCTGCATTGCAAGCGGTGCTCAACTATCGCAAAGGCATAAACAAAGGTCTTTATAAGATCATGTCGAAAATGGGTATTTCGACTATTGCTAGCTACCGCAGCTCGAAACTCTTCGAAGCTGTTGGCGTCAATGAAGACGTCGTTGAATTGTGCTTTAAAGGGATACCTGCGCGTATCCAAGGTGCAGGTTTTGATGACTTCCAGCAAGATCTTGTCAATTCAGCACGAGTCGCGTGGATTAAGCGCAAATCTCTATCACATGGTGGCTTGCTGAAATATGTTCATGGCGGTGAGTACCACGCCTATAACCCGGACGTAGTGAAAACGCTGCAACAAGCTGTCGTATCAGGAAACTACGCTGACTACCAGAAGTACGCTGAATTAGTCAACGACCGTTCCCCTTCACATTTACGCGATCTTTTGGGCTTGAAACAAGACGTCACCCCTATTGATATTGACGACGTAGAAGCGGCGGAAAACCTATTCCCGCGTTTCGATACCGCCGCAATGTCGATTGGCGCGTTGAGTCCTGAAGCGCATGAAGCACTGGCGATTGCGATGAACCGCTTAGGCGGTCAATCCAATTCAGGTGAAGGCGGTGAAGATCCGGCGCGTTTCAACACCGAAAAGAACTCCAAAATCAAACAAGTTGCTTCAGGTCGCTTCGGTGTGACCCCCCATTATTTGGTCAATGCAGAAGTCATCCAAATCAAAGTGGCACAGGGTGCAAAACCGGGTGAAGGTGGACAGCTACCAGGTGACAAGGTCAATAAGTACATTGCCACATTGCGATTCTCGGTACCTGGCGTAACCCTAATCTCGCCACCTCCGCACCATGATATATACTCAATTGAAGATTTGGCGCAGTTAATATTCGACTTGAAACAGGTCAACCCAACGGCTTTGATCTCTGTGAAATTGGTATCTGAACCTGGTGTTGGAACGATTGCGACAGGTGTCGCGAAAGCTTATGCCGATTTGATCACAGTTTCGGGTTATGACGGCGGCACAGGTGCCAGCCCACTAACCTCAGTAAAATATGCCGGTAGCCCTTTTGAATTGGGATTATCTGAAACGCAACAAGCGTTGGTGGAAAATGGCCTTCGCCACAAAGTTCGAGTTCAGACTGACGGTGGCTTAAAAACCGGCTTAGATGTAATTAAAGCCGCCCTATTGGGTGCTGAGAGTTTTGGTTTTGGTACGGGTCCAATGGTTGCATTAGGCTGTAAATACTTAAGAATCTGTCACCTAAATAACTGTGCGACAGGTGTAGCAACTCAAGACCAAAAACTAAGAGATGATCATTTTATTGGTCTACCTGAAATGGTGATGAACTACTTTAAGTTTATTGCACAAGAGGTGCGTGAACTCATGGCCGCTCTTGGTGTTGCTAAGTTCGAAGACTTAGTCGGTCGCACAGAACTACTAGAACTATTGGATGGTCAAACAGCAAAACAAAACCGTTTGGACTTAAGCCCACTGCTTGAAAAGCCGACGGCTGGCGAACATACCAAATTGTTCTGTAGCGAAACGACAAACGCGCCACTAGACAAAGGTGAACTCAACGCTCACATGTTGGCTGATGCGAAAACGGCTGTTGCCACCGCATCGGGTGCAGAATTCCATTATGACATTCGCAATACCGACCGCTCGGTTGGCGCTTTGTTATCGGGCGAAATTGCCAAACATCATGGCAATCACGACATGGAAGATTCGCCAATCAAGGTCACTTTCACGGGTACATCAGGTCAAAGCTTCGGTGTCTGGAATGCAGGCGGCCTTCATATGCACTTAATTGGCGATGCGAATGACTATGTGGGTAAAGGGATGACAGGTGGCAAGATTACGATCAACCCACCAAGCAACATTTCTTACAACGCGCATGAAAGTGCCATCATGGGTAACACCTGCTTATATGGTGCTACCGGCGGTAAGCTCTTTGCTGCTGGTCGTGCTGGTGAACGTTTTGGTGTTCGTAACTCAGGTGCAATAGCGGTTGTTGAAGGTATCGGCGACAACGGCTGTGAATATATGACTGGCGGTATTGTTGCTGTACTAGGGCCAATCGGAGTGAACTTCGGTGCAGGTATGACAGGCGGCTTCGCCTATGTAATGGATGATAATGACGATCTAGAGCGCCGCGTAAACGGTGAGCTTGTAGAGGTGATGTCAATCGAAGATAAGGTCATCCTTGCTGAGCATTTGCGCGGGCTAGTTAACCAACATTATGAAGAAACTGGCAGTGAGCACTCGTTGTCATTGCTCACAGACTTCAGTAAAACATTGGCGCGATTCAAATTGATCAAACCAAAGACCAGTGATGTGAAAAACCTATTGGGTCACATTAGCCGTTCAAGCGCAGAATTGCGCGTTCAGGCACAATAGGAGAGGTAGGAAAGATTATGGCAAAGAACGTTTATCAGTTTGTTGACGTTGAAAGAATCGACCCGCCTAAGAAACCGATTCAAGTACGTAAAGAAGAGTTTGGTGAAATTTACCAACCGCTTAGTCAGTCTCAGACAGAAGGCCAAGCCGACCGCTGTCTAGACTGCGGCAATCCCTATTGTGAGTGGAAGTGCCCAGTCCATAACTATATCCCTCAGTGGTTGAGCTTAGCCAATGAAGGTCGTATTTTGGAAGCGGCTGAACTTTCGCACAAAACCAACAGTTTACCAGAAGTCTGCGGACGAGTTTGTCCGCAAGACAGACTGTGTGAGGGTGCCTGTACACTCAACGACGAATTTGGTGCGGTAACCATTGGTAGTATCGAGAAATACATTACAGATACGGCATTTAAAATGGGCTGGCGCCCAGATATGTCAGGTGTTACCTGGACAGACAAAAAAGTTGCGATCGTCGGCGCGGGCCCCGCGGGACTGGCCTGTGCAGATATTCTGGTGAGAAATGGGGTTAAACCTGTCGTCTTCGATAAGTATGAAGAAATTGGTGGGCTACTCACATTCGGTATCCCGTCATTCAAACTTGAAAAAGATGTCGTTAAACTGCGTCGCGAAATCTTTACCGAGATGGGTGTAGAGTTCGTTCTCAACACCGAAATTGGTAAAGACATTCAGTTCGAACAGCTACTTAACGAGTATGATGCTGTATTCCTCGGAATGGGCACGTACAAGTACATGAAAGGCGGCTTTGATAACGAAGCGGCTCCCGGTGTCTACGAAGCGCTTCCCTTTTTGATCGCTAATACCAACCGCCTCATGGGTCTTGAAAAAGATCCCACTGACTACATCGACATGCGCGGCAAGAAAGTCGTCGTGCTTGGTGGTGGTGATACCACCATGGACTGTGTGCGAACGTCGATTCGACAAGGCGCTGACAGCGTAACTTGTGCGTACCGACGCGATGAGGAGAGCATGCCGGGCTCTCGTCGTGAGGTAGTCAATGCGAGAGAGGAAGGCGTTAAGTTTGACTTCAATGTGCAACCTCTTGACATCGCCGTAGATGAGCAAGGCAATACCATAGGTGTAAAAGTTGTTCGCACTCAAATGGGTGAACCCGATGCAGCTGGGCGCCGACAGGCAATTGCAGTAGAGGGCTCAGAACACGTCATCGAGGCTGATGCGGTAATCATTGCTTTTGGCTTCCAGCCGAGCCCTGCGCCATGGTTTGCAGATTACGGTATTATTCTGGATCAGAAAGGTAGAGTGATTGCACCTGCAAATGGCAAGTTTGCATTCCAAACGTCTCACCCGAAAATCTTCGCCGGCGGCGACATGGTGCGAGGCAGTGACCTCGTTGTTACCGCGATTGATGAAGGGAGAAAGGCGGCTGATGGTATCATGGACTACCTCGGCGTATAACCTTGCCCTCCTAATCAAAGCCGAGCAATTGCTCGGCTTTTTTATGTAACGCTACTGAAACCATCTTACCGCTAAACTTTCATACGATTTCTGCCGCACACATACCCAAGAATCGAGGGTTTGCGTTGCATTGCCCATGCCCCACCACTATATTTAGGTTTCAGATAGTCATTCGGATAAGAGTATGAAGGTGTTATTCAAGAATCATTTAGCAAAAGCCAACAACACATTGCTGAGTTTGGCAGCCGCTTCTGTTTGCTTATCACCTGTTGTTTTGGCTTCAGAAGGGCCTTCTTTGTCTTCATGCCCTTCGTCATTTCACAATGTGCCTCTGACCCAAGAAGCAAAACAGTGTCAGCTTTTTGAGGATGACTTTCCGGCGTCGATGATTTACCACGACACTCGTACTCCCGAGTCATTAATCGCGTATTACCAAGCAACGAATCCCACTTTTTCTGTTCACTCGGCCTTTAATAAACGGACGCTATTGATCGATCAATCCGAAAATTTACGGGTTGTCATTTCACCTGATGGCAAAGGCAGTCAAATCGATATTTTGGTGATCGCAAACTAGGACATTGCGCGCCTTACATCCAAGGCTGCGTTTAGCCAAAGCTCGTTTGCTGTTTTTTGCCACACCGCTGTCGCGCGGTAGGGTCTGCCAAATCGTACAAAGGCGTTCTGCTTACTCAACATGTCACACATGCAATACGCATGGTTACCGCTCAAAAGTAAACAACAACCATGTTGGCATTGCCCTTGCTCTAGCTAGGTATCGAAAGCACTTCGAGCGTGCTTCGTCAAACTATTGACGCGTTTGTACCGTTAGATTGTGAGGTGAACTATGGAAATTGCCATTATCTTAATGATGTTGTTACTTTTGGTTTCAGTCGGTGCCATTAAATTGGCAGACAACGGAGTTGCCTTTCCGTTTAAAAGGCGACAACAACTCTTTACTCCTGTGGAGCATACCTTTCTCAATTTGCTCGAACAATCAGTGGGCCGAGAATTTCGTATAGTCTGTCGTGTTAAGCTAAATGACCTTGTTCAAGTCCGTCAGGCTAGCAACAAAAAGCAAGCTACTGCGGCTCTTTCAAGAGCGACGGGTAAGCAATTGGATTTTGTGTTGTGTGATCGAAGAGACATGAGCCCAGTTCTCGCGATCGATTTGGTGCATAAAAATACCAATGGCAGTTACAAAGCACAACGTGATTGGTTTACCACAGGCGCATTAGATGCCGCTGGGGTTCCACATGCTAGAATTAAAGTGAAATCGGGCTATTCCACTGAAGAAATAAAAGAATGTGTTGAGTCCAAGTTAGTCGCTTATCGCAAACGCCAGACGCGAGAAGCGCAACCTGGCATTCACAACCCTGCCCCAAATACGCGCCCCACTCGGCCATTGCGTTCGAGTCGACCTGCCGCTGCATAGTAGGCTAAGAATACTGTCAGCGGGAAGTCTCTTCCCGCTGACTATCCTTTGCAGTAAAATAGCGCTCAATTTCAATTCAGCGAAACCATATTTATGAAAATAGGTATCCTCGGCGCCATGGATCAGGAAGTGGCGTTACTAAAAGCGTCACTGTCGAATCTCGAAACTCATACTTGGAAGCACCTCACATTTTACACAGGCACACTTCACGATACTCACGTTGTGCTAGTTAAATGTGGAATTGGCAAGGTTGCAGCAGCGGTTGCCACAACTGCACTGATCGAGCAATTCTCACCTGATTACGTCGTTAACACGGGTTCGGCGGGAGGATTCGATACCGATTTAGACATTGGTGATCTCGTTATTGGTGAAAACGTGATTCACCACGACGCCAATTTAACTCACTTCGGTTACGCATTGGGTCAAATGGCGGGCATGCCAGAACACTATACCAGCGACGAGCGCCTCGTCGATGCTGCTGAGCAAGCAGCACAAAAGTTGACAAACTTACGTTGCAAACGCGGTCTTATTTGCACTGGAGATGCCTTCATTGGTTCCGATGAAGCCGCAGCGACATTGAGATCTCAATTTCCAGCGATGAAAGCGGCGGAAATGGAAGGCTCGGCAATAGGCCAAACCTGTTATATGCTGGACGTCCCCTTTCTCGTTATCCGTTCGCTGTCAGATATCGCAGGCAAAACCTCTTCCGTATCATTCAACGAATATCTGGAAGTGGCCGCAAAACATTCGGCCGAACTAGTGATGGATATGATACACAACTTGAGTCACCAATAATAAACCATGTCTGGCATCTCGCTCGCGGGCTTTGAACCTGTATTTGTAATACTTGTTGTGGCGTTAATAAACACCATGTGGGCGATACCCGCGAGCATCCAACCACTGACTCTAGTCCGCTTTCTCGCTCAACGGATGGGTAACAAAGTCTTACCCAAAGCAAGCTTACCGCCGCTTCAACACTACATTTCGTCAACTTTGGGGTTTGTCGTGCTCGTAGTCCCTATCGGCGTAATACTTACCATACTCATTGCTGCTGCACAGTTTCCATGGTTCTTTGATGGCCTTTTGTTACTCTTTGCTTTGAATTACAACGATGTAGTGAAGACATACCAGCGCGTACAGCTGGCAATTGGCAAACAAAAAAAGATTCTCGCGAGACAAACTCTAAAACAGGTCGTCATCAGAGAAACAGACTCATTATCTGAAGTGGGTGTAGCAAAAGCGGCAATTGAGTCTCTTCTCTTGAGGTACTACAAGCAATATTGTGCCGTCCTATTTTGGTATGTGTTGGCTGGGCCTATCGTGGCATTGGGCTATCGCTGCTTATTGGAATTTGCCTGGACCTGGAATAGCAGACAACAAGGCTATCGGTATTTCGGTATTCCACTGAAAAAAATGACCAACCTAATGGCGTTAATTCCTACTTATCTTGCTGCCACTTTGATGTTGATTGTCACCTCACCTACTGGTGCGCTAAGTGCTTGGCGACGTTGTCCTCACCAAGATACCAGCTCAAGGTTGCTCGCATTATTTGGCGGTGGATTAGATATTCAATTAGGGGGGCCTGCAATTTATGCTGGTCATAAAATCCGCTACAGCCGTGTCGGCGGCAAACGCTTAGTGAAATACTCAGATATGACTTTCGCTTACAACGCCATTCAACGTAACACGATTCTTTGGTTAGTACTGCTGGTGCTATTGGGTTTGATCACTGCGGCAATAAAATAGCTTTATACGACTTTTTTGATTCTTCGCACCATTGTATTAGACTGACAGAAATCCAATTGTGAGAGTCTAGCCATGCCGTTTAAACGTTTCGTTTCTTTTTGTTTAATGTGCTTGTTCATTCCGAATACCCATTCTGCTACAACACAAGAATCGTCTATTGAAATTATTGAGCAGGCAAAGAAAGGGGAGATGCTCATCCTCGATGTGAGAAGCCCCGAAGAGTATGCTGATGGACATGTACCCGGAGCAATCAACATCCCTCACAACGACGTCGCTAGCCAAATCGATAGTATTCTAAAATTCAAAACTCAGCCTGTGGTTGTTTATTGTCGTTCTGGCTACCGTGCAACCAAAGCGATGAAGGTGCTTTCAAAATATCAATTCGAAGATATCCGCCATTTAGATGGCGACATGCAAGGCTGGCGCAAAGCGGGCTTACCCGAGGAGAAATAGCGCACATGGCAGCCATTTGTTACCATGTGTAGCTACATGCCTTTTCGACTACGCAATTTGGCCCTTTTATGATTATCGATCTCGCGACACCCGCGATGCTGTTTCCCGCAATATCATTGCTTTTGCTCGCTTACACCAATCGCTTTTTGACGCTGGCGACTATCATCAGGAATTTTGATGATAACGACGAGGACACCAGTGCTCAGATAAAAAATCTGCGCCTGAGAATTCAGCTGATAAAACGCATGCAAGAGGCAGGTGTACTGAGCTTTTTCCTATGTGTTGTTGCAATGTTGGCCATTTATCTCGGATATCAGATTGTCGGCAGCTGGATATTTGCAACCAGTCTAGTGTTCTTATTGTATTCGCTGTGGATGTCAGTGCGTGAAATCAGAATTTCCGTTGAAGCCTTGGACGTGCATTTGAATAGCCTCAAAGCGAATGAAGAGTAAATGAGACCTCAACAAAAAAGCCCGCTTAAAGCGGGCTTTTTATCACTCCATCTTTGTTATGTTATATCATTTTATTTTCATTTTAAATCAATGGTTTATCTTGTTTTGAAATGGAAGTGATGCTAGTTTTGATGATTGATAAGTGAAAGCACAGGTGAGTGCAAATCAATTGCTTATCGCATTACACTTAAAATAACGAATCAGTGCCAGGGATTGGCAACGCGATGCTTTCGCTGGCCTATAAATGGAATTAGCTAATGAAAAACACGTCACTTCTTATCGGTGGCTTGGTCGGTGGCATTTTATTGTCTAACCAAGCGTTTGCAGCCGAAATCATCAAGCCGACATCATTACCCAACGCGAACCAATTCAAATCCAGTACTCCAGTCGCTTCCGTGAGAGATGCGATTTTGAACCACTACAATATGAATAGTGATTATCAATTGGAGGTGAAAACGAGCTTTCTCGATAAAGTCGGCAATACGCATTCAAGAATGCAATTACGATATAAAGGTATGCCAGTGTGGGGTCATCAGGTAATAAGCCACACGTTGCGCCAAGGAAAGGGTTTGACGCTGAGTGGAAGCTTGGTTGCTAAGATTGAACAAGATATCTCAACCGATGAGCCCCCGAAATACACGGGCGAGCAAATCGTGACCCTAATGAAGCCTCGGTTGGACCAGAAGCTTGGAAAATTTAAGCACTACGACCGGGAAGATGCAGAGTTAGTAATTTATTTTGATTCGACAACAGGTAAAGCAAGGCGAGCATACCATGTTGATGTATTTGGTTTTCTGGAATCTGGGGAACCTGCACGTTACAAAATGATCGTTGATGCCGAGAATAGTTCAGTATTAAGAAGCTGGAACGCTATGGCATCAGCCGATATTCACGGCCCCGGGGGAAACACAAAAACCGGCCGTTATGAATTTGGCGTTGACTATGATGCTCTTAATGGTACGGATTTAGGTAACGGTCAGTGTTCGTTGGAAAACGAAAATGTACGTGCAGTTGATTTAATGCATACCTTTAACGATTTTCTCAATGACCCGTTTATCTTTGACTGTTCAGAAAATACCTACAAAGAAATCAACGGTGCCTACTCACCAATAAACGACGCATTTTACTTTGGTAATTTAGCGTTCGATATGTTCAGAGATTGGTACGAAACCGCGCCATTACCATTCCAGTTGTCAATGAAAGTACACTTTGGTGATAGTCACGAAAATGCTTACTGGACCGGTAGTGCTATGTTGTTTGGTGATGGTCAAAGCCTGTTCTATCCATTGGTAGACGTGAACGTATCAGTTCATGAAGTCAGCCATGGCTTTACGGAGTTTAATTCTAACCTGATATACGCTAATGAATCTGGTGGTATGAATGAAGCGTTTTCCGACATTGCAGGCGAAGCGGCAGAATACTATTGGAAGGGCGAGGTTGACTGGCTTGTAGGCGGAGATATCTTCAAAGCAGAAAACCAGGGATTGAGATTTTTCGAAGATCCCACGTTAGACGGCGTTTCAATTGGTCATTTTAATGACTACGTCGACGGCATGGACGTGCACTTTAGTAGCGGCGTATACAATCGAGCATACTATTTACTGTCCAATACTGAAGGCTGGAACCCAAGAACCGCTTTTGATGTATTCGTGCTAGCTAACCAAGCGTATTGGAGTGCTGATGAAACTATGGCAGGTGGTGCTTGTGGTTTGATTCAAGCTGCTTTTGACCTCGAATATCAGTGGCTAGACGTATATGCGTCTTTGGCTACGGTAGGCGTGCAATGTACCACGAATACCATAGACGAAGATAACGATGGAATGTCTGATATTGCAGAGTTAGTAATCGGTTTTGACGCAAGTAGCGCTGAAGATGCATTACTTGATTTTGATGGCGACGGTATGTCAAACCGAGCAGAATTTAATGCAGGCACTGATCCAAAAGATATTGATACGGATGATGATGGTCTGAGTGATAGTGATGAGATTAGCCTAATCGGTTCATCCCCTTTGCTTACCGACTCTGATGACGATGGTATTGCCGATGGTTGGGAAGTGGAATTTGGGCTCAATCCATTCTTCGGCGAAGATGCGAATGAAGATACTGATAACGATGGCGTATCTAATTTGAGAGAATACCAGACTCAAACTGACCCAACCGATGCTAACGACTTTATTCCTGCTGGATTGAATATCAACACTGTGTTTGATTTTGAAGATCAGGACTCGAGTGAATTTGTACCATTTGCGGGGGCTAATGGAGCGTTTGTCGTCGATAATAGATACGCTTTTGAAGGCACTTATAGTTTGGCAAATGAAGATATCGACGATGGCGAATTTGCTTTGGTTGAGCTATATGCCAATACCGAAGACGGAGAGTTGACTTTTGACCTTAAGACTTCAACCGAAGAGTTTTGGGATTTTTTCCGAGTATATATCGATTTCGAGTTAGTCTACGAGCAGTCAGGTGACTATGACTGGCAAGAGATTTCTATCCCCATTACACAAGGCGAACATATCATCGCATTTAGCTATTTCAAAGACGGCATTATTAGCTCTTTTGAAGATACAGTTTGGATAGACAATGTGTTCTATTCCGGCTTAGCGGTTGATAGTGATGAAGATGGTATGACCGATGAATGGGAAACTCTATTCGGACTAGACCCAGAAGACGCCGCCGACGCTGGATTGGATGGCGATGAGGATGGTTTGACTAACCTCGAAGAATTTACATTGCTGACCGACCCGACTGAAGTTGATAGTGATGGTGATTTATTGGCAGATGGAGCCGAAGTCGCTGATTACCTAACATCACCAACCAATGCCGACACTGATGGGGATTACGTAAGTGACGGAGAAGAAGTCGCGGCGGAACTTGATCCTCTAGATGCTGCAGATGGCGCTGGTGATTTAGACAATGATACCTTCTCTAACTCTTTGGAGGGCAAGTACGGCAGTGATATCAACGATGCGACGAGTATGCCAAGTACTGTAACCGTTGTGAACGAAACATTTAGTTCTGTACTTTCTGATTTGTGGACAACTCCTCATACCTTGGAAACGTGGGATACAAACAACGGCGTTCTGCGTTCGCAAGCGGTATCCAATGGTAAAGCTGCTTCTATTGAAATGGCTAACTTGTTCAGTGCCGGTACCTTGTATTTTGACTACATAGCTGACACTGAAGAAGGGGGCGACTATTTAGAAGTTTGGGTAGATGGCGAAAAAGTCGTGAATGCCAGTGGCGATGTTTCAGATAGCTTCGAGTTAGAGATTGCTCAAGGTGAACATACGATTTCGTATGTGTATCGCAAAAATGCAGTAGCAAGTTCCACATTGGATTTCGCCTCTATTGATAATATGGCCTTCTTTGTCCCTGACGGAGATGAAGACGGCGATGGGTTGTCAAACGTTGAGGAATATAAAACACTTGGCACTGACTTCACGAATGCTGATACGGATGGTGATAGCGTGAATGATGGTGTTGATGTTTTCCCATTAGATGAAACTGAGTCTGTGGATACAGATGGCGATGGCACAGGCAATAATGCTGACACTGATGACGACAATGATGGTGTAGAAGATGCAGAGGATGCTTTCCCATTAGACGCAAGTGAATCTATCGATACAGATGGCGATGGCACAGGTAATAATGCCGACACTGACGATGACAACGATGGTGTTGCTGATACTACGGATGCTTTCCCATTAGACGCAAGTGAATCTGTTGATACAGATGGCGATGGTATTGGAAATAATGCAGATACTGACGATGACAACGATGGTGTGGCAGATGCAACAGATGCCTTCCCTCTCGACTCTACACGCTCAGAACAGCCAAGTTCTGGAGGAAGTTCAGGACCTGTATTACTCTTGATTGGTTTTGTTGTGATGTTGTCCAGACGTTATAAATTGAGCGTTAGACGATAAGAATCGTCGCAACAAGTTCTATAGAAAAGCCCGCTTAAAGCGGGCTTTTCGTAACGATTTATCGAACTGGAAGAACCAGTTCACCACTTTGACTGTCAGAGCCTTCAACGCGATACTCATAGGAAATAGTAAACGCATTCACGTCACTTGGTTTGTTGTCACCAAGAAATTCATTCAAACCTAAGCGATAAAAATACTGGCCATTTGGTAATGTCGTTCCGGAAACATAAGAACGACCTACAAGATTCTGAACGTTTTCGTTTTCCGCAACGGAAATAGCAAGTAATTTACTCACCATTACTCGGTTATTTTCAACTACGTTGTAGAGGTTAGATCTCGGGAAGTCACTATTGTTTTCAGTGTAACTTGTCACCGTAATAGTGAGATACTCCAATCCCTCGATACTTGTAGGTAAGAAGAGATAAGCAAACCGGTCGCGCTCACTAAAAGTACTTTCAATACCCGCGGAGTTTTCAGAGCGCAAAATTGCACCGTTAGAATAGAAGTTTTGGTTGTCTACAACTAGCGAATCAACCGCAAACACGCTGCTATCTTCAATTGGTGTAGTAAAGGTTCTGTCATCAGTTCCCAATGCCACCTCTATGCCATCAGATTTAGCTGACACGTTTCCGATCTCGTAACGATATTCCGTATTGCCTTTAATCTGTTCTCCAGGAGTCACAATTATTCTTGCATCATTAAGTTCTGTGCTCAAACTAATTGGAACATCAACTTGTACTTCATCAATGGCGGTTGTGCCATTCGGAACGTTGTCATTTGCATTTTCATCACCGGCAATAACAGTAACATTGTCATACGCTAGTGACACTTGGCCTTCTGACAAATTAACCGGTTCGGAATAAAAAACAGATAGTGCGTAGTTATTATCCGATTCAACAGAAGCAGTAATCACTTCTAAATCTGAGCTTGGTTGTACTTCCCGGCCGACTAGAACAATCTGCACATTGTCCGTATCGGGGATACGATAGAATGAATTGGAGTTGAAGCCATTAGTAGATACTTGCAGCTGCGTTTCACCCGTTTGAAAGTTTGTTTCTCTAGACACATTGATTGACCCGGACGAATATGTTTTTTCATCCTCCATGAATGAACCCATATTAAGTTGAAGGCTACCATCGAAAGGTAATTCAGCCGTATACTGAGAAACCGAATCGTCATAGACCACTTGTCCAACATTTCCTTCTTCATCGTACAAGAACGTGCCGCCCACTAGGGACTGATTGGCTTCGTCTAACAATTGAATAGAGATAGTTTTAGTTTCTGCAATGGCATCATTTTCATCTGTCAGACGAATATCTAGTGTTTCTAACTCATTGGCTCGGCTAACGATAAGTTTACCAACAACAATGCTCGCATTGCCGCTCTCGACACGATCAAATTCAGGAGCGCCGTCACCATCTAAATCAAGAATTGCTTCGATAGAAACTCTCAAATGTCTGGGTAATACAATCTCATATTGGTTAGTAGTGTCATTGAAAGTAGAACGGTGGGCGTAATCGAAAGCTGTACTACCAAGTGCGCCTGAGTGGGATAAACCAATGAATTCAAGGCCAGTAACTGGGTCACCATTTTGTTCATTAGTGACACTAAAAGATAACGTCACTGGTTCAGACACAAGCAAACGGCCAATATCGCGATAGACATTACTTTCTGCTGTTGGTGGCGTTGTAAAGTAGAAAACACGATCAACAAAGGCATTATCGGTCGATGTAATCAGCAAAGTGATATCAGTACTCGGTGGCAGATCAGTGATTTCGAATCCACCATTTTCGTCGCTAACCAAATCGGTTAGCACCTCATTGCCTCGCAATACGCTAATCTGCGCGCCTGAAATATCAGCATTCGATATGACATCAGAAATGGCACCAACGAAAGTAACACTGAATGTCGCTTGCTCATTTTCAATTTGCTGATTGAGTAGGTCATTTTGTTCCGACAGAATCTGATTTTGCTGATTGAGGGTTTCAACTAATTCGTTGTTACTGTCGTCGTCAACTTCAATACAAGCAGTGAGAGAGAGCGCACTGATAATGGCAACCGAAAGGTGTTTTTTTGGAAAATTCATGATAAGTCCTTGAAACAATTAACTTCAATGAAGAAACGGATACATCAAGGATTGAAAAACAAGTAGTGAATAGGTTCAGAAAAATACTACATCTTCATCCTTGAAGACGCGTCTAGAATACAAATTTAACTGCGTAACAACAACTTAAATTATTCAAATGAATAACTAAAAGCCCGCTTGAAGCGGGCTTTTCTAGAAAAATATGAGTTAGCCTAGCGTCACTCTGGCGAATTTACGTTTACCAACCTGGTAAACGTTGGTACCAGACGCTGATACTAGTAAACGTGTATCTTCCACTTTCTCGCCATCTATTTTCACTGCGCCCTGCTTTATCATGCGCATCGCGTCAGAAGTTGACCCCACTAGGCCAGCTTCTTTGAGCAAGTTTCCTATCGCAATACCTTCTGCTGGTAGCGCGATATCGACTTCAGGCATGTCATCGGGAATCGCGTTTTTCTGAAAACGCTGTACGAAATCCTGCAGTGCGGCCTCGGCATCTGCTTCAGTGTGAAAACGAGCAATCAGTTCTTGAGCTAATGCAATTTTCACATCACGGGGGTTAGCACCTTGTTCAATGCCTGCTTTCAATGCCGCCACTTCCTCTAGCGGTTTAAAGCTGAGTAAGTCGTAATAGCGCCACATTAACTCGTCAGAAATAGACATCACTTTACCAAACATCTCCGTAGGAGTATCGGTAATACCAATGTAGTTGTTCAACGATTTCGACATCTTCTGAACACCGTCTAATCCCTCTAACAACGGCACCATTACAATAGACTGTTGTTTTTGGCCTTGCTCTTTTTGCAACTCTCTACCCATAAGTAGATTGAAGCGCTGATCCGTGCCGCCAAGCTCGACATCAGCTTCTAATGCGACCGAGTCCCAGCCTTGAACTAGCGGGTATAAAAACTCGTGAATAGCGATCGGTTGGCCGTTAGCGTAACGCTTTTTGAAATCATCTCGCTCTAACATACGAGCAACAGTTTGGCTTGCTGCCAACTTAATCATGCCCGCTGCACCTAGCGCATCCATCCACTCAGAATTAAATCTGATTTGCGTTTTCTCTGGATCCAAGATCTTAAACACTTGCTCTTGATAAGTTTTCGCATTTTCAAGGATCTGTTCTTTGCTAAGCGGCTTACGAGTGACGTTTTTACCTGTCGGGTCACCGATTAGGCCAGTAAAGTCACCAATCAAGAAAACGACGGTATGACCGAGCTGTTGAAATGTACGTAACTTGTTAATCAATACCGTGTGGCCAAGATGAAGATCTGGAGCTGTTGGATCGAAACCCGCTTTTACGGTTAACGTTTTGCCCGATTTCAGCTTTTCAATCAGGTCTTCCTCGGGAAGAATTTCGTCAACTCCCCTTTTAATTTCTGCCAACGCAGTTTGCCAATCACTCATCTATGCAATTCCGGAACAATATAATATCTAAAAAATCAAACCCGCCATTTTACGCATCCCCCCGACGCAATTAAAGAGAAAAGGCGACAAAGCATTCGCTATTTTTCATTTTTATTGAGAAAAGTGCTATTTTTAGGCAACTAAACTAGAATCGTGAAGTCGAACCCTATATTCTCAATTTGAGCAGTAACATGAGATTGATAAAAACCGTGGTCATCAGTACATTCAACCAGCTCCCCAAACCACACAAAATTGGCGTGGTCGCTATCGGATTTTTCGTTGGTCTGTTGACGGTATTTCCCGCTGAAGAAGTTGAAGCCAGTAAGCACGACCAAGCCTATGTATTAGACCCTGGTGTTCGATATCCCTTGGATTTAAGTGTTGCCGAGTCGCCAAATGTGATTGTCGATGTAGAAGACGACGCGTGGCGAACGGTAACGGTCAAGCGTGGTGACACGCTAGCGAAAATTTTTAAGCGTGTGGGATTTACGGCCCGAGATACCTACAACGTGACTCAAAGCGGCCAGTTGGCAAAGACATTAGTTAGCCTGAAACCTGGTGAAGAATTAAGAGTAAAATCAAATGAAGATGGCAGTTTTGCCGGGCTTGCCTACGTTAAATCCCCGACAGAGACACTGCAAATATTTCCCGATAGCACCGGTAAGCTAACCCCCTCTATCGACAAAAAAGAAATTGAAACGCGATACAATTTTGCCCAAGGGGAAATTACCTCTAGTTTCTGGAACGCTGGTGTTGAAGCCGGCCTCACCGACAACCAAATTATGCACCTCGCGGGCATTTTTGGCTGGGATATTGATTTTGCCGTGGGGATCCGTGCCGGAGACTATTTCAATGTAGTGTTTGAAGAGCAATACATTGAAGGCGATTTTGTCGGTTATGGGGATATCGTCGCTGCCGAGTTTGTCAATCAAAACGAAGCCTTTACTGCGATTCAGTATTCTGACGGTAACTATTACACGGCTGAAGGCCGAAGCATGCGTAAGAGTTTTCTCCGTGCTCCAGTTAGTTTCAAATATGTTAGCTCAAACTTTTCAAAAGCCCGTTTTCACCCGGTTCAAAAACGCTGGAAAGCGCACCGCGGTACGGACTATGTGGCAAAAGTCGGGACGCCAGTCGTTGCTACAGGGGATGGTAAGGTCATTCGCGCTTCATATGACAAATACAATGGCCATCACGTCTTTATCCAGCACGGCGAAAAATACACGACAAAATACCTCCATTTTACTAAACGTGCAGTCAAGGTTGGTCAAATGGTAAAACAGGGGCAAACTGTGGGCTATTTAGGCGGCACCGGTATGGTATCGGGCCCTCACGTTCACTATGAATTCCTAGTTGATGGCGTGCATCGCAACCCAAGAACCGTTAACTTGCCAAAAGCACGACCGATTGATAAGTCTGAACGTCAAGCGTTCGAAGAAATCGCCCATATTCGTTTGAATCAGTTAGGTACAAACAAACGCATAATGCTGGCTATGAAGTAGGCTGGCCGTGCGCTATTTTATCGGCTTAATGTCTGGCACCAGTATGGATGGCGTTGACGCCGTCCTCTGCCAACAATCCGGCTCAGATTTTTCGACGATTAACGCCGTTTCCACTGAGTTTGACAGCGCCTTATTGCACCAACTCCACCAATTGTGTACACCCGGTTTTGATGAAATACATATTGGTCAGCAAGCCTCAGTAGCATTGGCTCATCACTACGCTCGAGCGGTTCAGTTACTGCTCGAAAACAGTCAGTTAGCACCGCAACACATTGCAGCTATCGGTTGTCACGGTCAAACCGTTAGGCACGCACCACCTGGTACGGGCACACGCTACCCCTACACTTTACAATTGGGCTGCCCAGCTACATTAGCCACACAAACGCAGATTGACGTCGTTTCTGACTTCAGAATGAAAGATATCGCACTAACAGGGCAAGGGGCACCATTGGTCCCCATTTTCCATCACAGTGTCTTTGCCTCTGAGCAGAACAGGCGCTGTATTATTAATATTGGTGGTATCAGTAATGTCACTGTATTACAGGGCAAACAGCCGCCCCTTGGCCATGATACGGGTCCGGGCAATACATTACTTGACCAATGGATTCAAACTCACCACCACCAGCCTTACGATGACAAAGGCCAATGGGCAGCGTCGGGAACCATAAACAGAGCGTTACTACTAGATTTATTGAACGACGCCTATTTTCTAAAGCCAGCTCCAAAGAGTACGGGGAGAGAATACTTTAATATGGAGTGGCTGAATTCCATACTTCAGAACCACAATGATGTTGGCACACAGGATGTTCAGGCAACACTTGTAGAGTTAACGGCGCAAAGTATCGCTGAATCTATCGAACAAACCGCTCAAAGCGACGAATACTTTGCTTGCGGGGGTGGTACATACAACGCCTATTTGATGGAGCGTCTTGCACATCATCTGGGGGCAAAGCGCTTGGTAACGACTTCAGAATTAGGTATTCATCCCATGCAAGTCGAAGCGGCAGCATTTGCTTGGTTAGCAAACGCCTTTGTCGACAGAAAGCCTGGTAATGTGCCAGCAGTTACTGGTGCAAACAAACCCACTATACTGGGTTCGTTCACACCATTTGCGTGATTTAGTCGAGTAAGCTCGACAACGACGGCACAGCGGCAATATTATCGTCGTTCACCTTTCTCGCGACATCTGTATACAACTGATCTAGATGTTCCGCACTCATAAAGGCATCACAAAACCCCGGTACTTCAGGCTCAACAAATTGTTTAGCCGCGGCAATAAATTGCGCGATGAGTTGTTTAACACAATCCGTGCCCATAGCAATTCTCATCGTTGTCAGCTCAATCCCCGCTTTTTTCTGCTCGTCACTACTCAACTCAGAATGGGACGTGAGGGCCGGGCACAGAATAATCGTATTGGTTTGCCCTATACTGACTTGGTGACTAAACGCCGGCTCTAAGGCATCAAAGAATCGAGTAAACACATCTCGCTGTAAATTGGCGGGCGCCATATCAACGGTAAACAACGCACATGGCCAGCCATTGGCGTGCTGCTTTTCACACAAACCTGCGTTTTCATGAGTCGCAACAGCATGACTGTTGACTCTAATTTTTGGATGCGAAGCGAGAAATTGGGTGAAGACCCTAGTATTCACTACCTTGGCCATCATTCGCTGCTTCAACGTTTTCATACCATTGAGCACATCAAACGCTTTTTCTGAGTCTAAGAATGCGCCTTTAATGTAATACACATCCCAAAACAACGTTCTCGACCAATCCCAACCGTTTACGCAATCGCCCTTGGCCTGAAACATTCTGAACGTTTCACCAATCACAACACCAGCGGTCGTTGCGCCGCTACCACAAATGTCTTTTGTATAACTGTGGACAACATAATCCGGTCTCGCGGCTTTATCTTCATTTTGTAAAGGCGTATGAAGCACTGGCGTGGCCAAAGTCGAGTCTAACATCACCAAATGCCCGTCCGCGTGAGAGATACGGCATATTTGTGGTACGTCCAAAACATAACCGTGAGGGTTACAAGGCGACTCTAGGTATACGTGCAAATCGGCGCCATCTTCGAGTTCTTTAGCGTATTTCGATTTTGTCTCACTGAGAAATTGTTCAAACTCTTCGGCGCTATATCCATCGAACCATGCGAGTTTGATATCCATTCTATTTGCTCTGGCAAAATAGTCGTGAAGCAGTTGGTATACGCCGCCGTATACATTTCTCGATACAACCAACACATCCCCGTGACTCAACACATTGGACAATAGCGCATCAATTGCAGCCATACCCGAGTTAAAGTTCCATGCGAGATAATCTGCAGCATATTTGCCTGCTTCCATGTCCACAATGGCATTGGCTAGAGAGATATTGGTTGGATTGAGCAAGCGCGAATAAATTTGGTGAGTTGCCTCTTTGCCCTGAAATGCATCATCTACCCATTCAGTACAGGCATATACGTAAGTCGCGGTCCGCACTACTACAGGTGTTGCAGAAAAAAGCGCCGTGACATTATCAAACAAAGGGTAATGTCCTTGAGACTGTTGGCCCGATGACAAGCTCTGGTAGGTTTTTCTGAACGGGTTTTGCAACGTATCGAGAATCTTCGCAATCTGGAATGAAAGAAACTTTTTCGCGTTGAAGTAAGAAAGCTTATCTTCCTTATTCATGCCTTCCAGTGTTTGATTAGTAATTTCCCACAGTGAAGAAACATTCGCCTGAGCGTGGTACAGGTTTGACGCTGTCGCAGCCAGGGCTTGACCGTATTGGCTGTCTTTATCGATTCCGAAATGTGCGAGTTGTTCTGATACAAGGCCTTCGACTGATTCTTCCGTTGTCGTATTACGTCTAGGAGAAAGACACTTGGCTGCACTAACGATGTTTGTCATATAGATTACTTCCTGTTTATTTTTACAAGAATGTAAAATTCTAAAAACAATTTTTAAACATTCAGCGTGCTATCATTTGCAAAAAGGCAGGAAAGAAATCTTTACTATGCAAGCTAAGCCTATCACACACACACCCTTAGCGGTCACCATACTCAGCCGTGATGCCGGCCGCTATGCCGAGCGATTAGCAGACAATAAACTTGTTGATATTATTCAATATTCCACCCGCGCGGAAGAGATCGATTGTCACCGAGTTGTTTATCTTTTAGCTGACCCTAACCTTGCAGCAGAAGTGATAGAACAATGTGTGAATGTAAAATGGATTCAATCGACTTGGGCCGGCAATACTCCCCTGCTTCAAGCTCAAAAAACAAACTATGTGCTCACTGGCGTCAAATCCGTATTTGGCCAACAAATGTCTGAATTTGTCTTCGCGCACATCCTCTACTTTAGCCGCAATATTGCGGGTTTTATCAAACAGCAAGGCGAGCCGACTCAACGCTGGCGCCCGCAACCATATACATCTCTAAAAGGCAAAACTCTGGGCATTCTCGGAGCGGGTAGTATTGCAAGCGCATTATTACCTGTTGCAGAGCAATTCGGTATGCAGGTAATTGGGCTAAACCGAAGCGGGGAATCTAAGCCAGGATATCGCAAAATGTTTGCCATGCACCAAGGGAATGAGTTTGCAAAACAGGTTGATTATTTGGTGTCGCTATTGCCTGACACGGCGCAAACGGAAAACTTTATCGACAAGTCATTTTTGACAGGTTTGTCACCAGATGCGGTACTGATCAACGCCGGTCGAGGTTCGGCAATACGTGACGATGACTTAATAGAGGCAATAAAAAATGGTCGGTTACGAGCAGCTGTGTTAGACGTGTTTCGACATGAACCCTTACCCGATGACCACGCTTTTTGGACGACGCCAGGCATTCTCGTTACCCAGCATACAGCGGCGGAATCATTCCCCGACGACATTGCAGATATTTTTGAACGCAACATCAACAAGTATGTTTCAGGGGAAGCCCTAGACTATCAATTTGATTTTGATAAGGGATATTGAGAGCGCTGATTATTCTACTCTGGGGTCTGTTGCAGTGACCTCAATGCGTTCGCAATGCTCAACTCTAAAGCGTTTCAATGCATCAAGGCCCTGCAAACTGTGTAATTCTCTAAATTCAATCCAGTCGATTAGCGAATAAAGGCACATTGCTGGGTAGTTCCACTGGTTGAAATATCCTTCATTCACCATACTATCAAGCGTAGATAGCGTGGTTTCAATTCGCTCGTGCTGTAAATTAAAATACTGCTTGTCTTCCTTGATATCGAACCCAGAGCGTTGCAGCATGAGTAGCTGAACGAATGTATCATTGGCGGCATCGATTAACGTCAGCTGATTTTCTTCATCCCATGTCAGTGGCGTCATGCCTAACTTTTCCGACAAGTATTGAAAAATCACTCTAGAGTCAAAAATGATATGGTCGTCCGCTTCGAGCATTGGAATTTTGAGCGTTGGATTTTTCTTGGCCAGGATGGCCCTATCATCTCCAGAAAATATCTGCAGATTAATGAATTCGTGCTCTACGTTTGCCAACATTAGGCGAATTCGACGAACGAAAGGAGAAGGAATAGAGCCGTATAATTTCATACTAAACATCCAATATAACGCATATACGCTATAGCATACTCTGCTGTTTGGAATTTAGCCAGATATAAGCTTACGGCTCAAACAATAGAAATAACAACGCTCTAGACGCTGAAGCTAGCACCGCAACCACACGTTGTCGTGGCATTTGGGTTGTTGACTAAGAACCTAGACCCCTCTAGACCGTCGACGTAGTCGACAATACCACCAACCAAATACTGTAAGCTCATGGGGTCAACGACAAGAGTGACATCGTTCTTCTCGATAGTCATATCGCCGTCATTCACTTTTTCATCGAACGTAAAACCATATTGGAAGCCAGAGCAACCGCCACCTGTTACATAGACGCGAAGTTTTAATTCTGGATTTTCTTCTTCCTCTACCAATGCTCGAACTTTCAGCGCGGCAGCATCAGAAAACTCAATTGGAAGCGCTGTTTCTACTGTCATAATAACCTCTTAAAAAAACAATACGAACACGCCCCGTATTGTCGGCGCAATTATCCAATACCCGACTAATTTAATCAAGTATTATCACACCAAGAAAGTGGAGGCCGTAGCCTCCGCTATCAATCGCTCACAGCCAAGAACCGTACATCGCATTTGGCAATAAAATGTATTCTCCTTGGTGACGCTCCAAAACGTCATCTAGATTTTCATCGTGTTGTCTTACGTGGATAAAATCTTCAACATTATCGCCCACTTGCATAACAATTTTTAATGGGGAAAAGAGGTTTGCTCGCTCGTCACCAGGAACATAACAAGACGCGCGCCCTTCGCTGATTTGTAATCTGCGTAAATCTTTATCATTGATGATGTTTGTGCCGTCCATTGCCGATTTATCCTCGGCAGAGCGCCCCATCAAACACGTATTCGCCGTAGACACGGGTAATCCCATTGCAACGAGATTACGCCAAGTATAAACATCTAGATCACGAGGTCGATTAGTGATCAGCGCAAGCTTGGCGCCCTTATCCAGAGCTTTGCGAATAAAAGAGTCGACACCAGGTACTAAGGTCGCGCTTTCAGACCGAACCCACGCCGCCCATGAATCACTGGAGTAATTACCGCCAATTCGATTCAACTGAGCTTGATATTCGCTGTTGTCTAGAACCGTTTCATCAACGTCCATAACAATCACAGTAGATGGACCGACTTTGTTCTCGAGCGACGTTTCGGCGTCGGCATACAAACGCTTAGTTAGATTTCGATATTCAGCGCTTTGTGTTGTCCAAACCACTGACCTGCTCAACGGCAAGGAATTGACGGTTACATCAACCGAAACCGCGCAATGATCACTTAACATAGCATCGGGTGCCATATCCTCATAAAGGTGTGAGGTGGCCCTCAGTTCAGTATTGTCCTCGATATTGCCAAACATGATGTGGTCGATTGGGGCGGGGTATCTGGCGTGGCAGCCTAAAATTTCCGACGTAGGGAATGCCATGCCATTTCCATTCTGACCAGCGCTCGCTGTTAACTCTCGTGTCATACGATTATATGGCGCAGAAAGTCGATGATTCATATCACCCATCACAATGTAGGGTAAATTACTACTCGCTAAGCTGCTGACCTTTTGGTTGAGTAAAACCGCCTGACGAGCATAGGTCTTACAAGCCTCGGTATCGCTCTGGCTGTAATCATCAACAAAACAGCCGCTCTTCATGTGTAAGTTGACTATCGATGTACGACCAAGCGGCGTGTCGACGACGATTTCCAAACCATAACGCAAGCCCGTGCTATCTAATCCAAATTCGGCAAGAGAATTGACGGCTTGAATATCTAACCCTTTTCTCACTGCGAAAGCGACTTTCTGCTGCGTCGATTCATTGCCGTTTCCGCGACACTCGAAAGGCTCGTTGCTAGCTCTATTCGACAAGACGACTTGCCATTTGTCGGCCGGGAACAACTGACTAACAGCTTGTACGGAATCGACTTCTTGTAATCCAATCACATCAGCGTCGATAGACGTTGCATAGACTTTCATCGCTTCGATTTCTTGTGAGGTTCTGGGTCGACAACCCGACGATGGTTGTGTTGCCAAGTGTTCAGCGTTCCAACTTGCCACGGTAAAGCCCGCGCTATTCAATACCGAGGGCTCCTGTTCTTTTGCCGCGTCAGCGGGGTTGGCGATACTAACAGAGTGTGTTGTGAGCAGTCCCGCACACAATAAAGCGTGTTGTAGTTTAATCAAATTTTTTGTCCGTTTTGACTAAGCCGACGTATACCACTTCGGGATACGACGGATGTTTATAAAATAAAAAATATTGTTACTTTATAACACAAGCTGAGAGAGCACGGTGGTCATTTTCGCTCTTGCTTGTGTAAATATTGATAGAAAATGGCTTCTCCAATCGCGGTCATAAACAATTACCACCATCCAGTAGAACGAACTGAGAGTTTGCGTTTCTCTTCTCGATACTGACACATTCACGTACCAACATATCGTGTTTAACGAAAACTTTTCACGCCCTAGCTCCACCTGCTATTCGTTGTTTTAAACACACAGACAGTGGGAGTTTGAATGTTTAGAGCTAAGCATTACATCTTCATATTCGCTGAAAAATAGGCGTAAAATACGAGTGGACTTTACTCCTCTCCCAAAGCCAATCTAGTTTTGCGATTGGCGTAACTAACTTTATTTGATGTATTCCTCACAAGCTTCCGTTCAGTATGAAGTCTCATTCAGTGGGAGAAGACAATGAAATCGAATTTGCGTTTTGCTATCGCATCAACGACTGCACTCACATTCTATATATTAGTTCTTACCAATATAGCGTCGGCCCTAATATCATAGTAAGTGCTCACTATTAATCAACCAGCTAATATATTTAACGCATTATCCTAATTGGGAGTTGTCGGTTCATTAAGAACTGCTAGTCTTAAGATATCGTTAAGTAACAAAGTGATTTAGTTTGTCGCGATTAATTTTTTTGTGCATGTTGTTAGCTTGCAGTTGTGTTTACGGCAAACAGCCTGCCTACACTTACTTTTACAGTGATTTTCCACCACTGGAATACGTGGGTAAAAACGGGCAAGCAGACGGGATAATTATTCGACTCGTCGAACGGCAATTTGCTGAGCACAATATCGACATTAAATTTATTTACAGTTCACTAAAGCGAGGAACGGGTCTGCTGCATTCTGGTGCTGTAGATTTGGTGGCGACAATTCAACCTACTCCATCTTCACTTGAAACATTTGAGACAATCGGCCCGCCTTTCACCTATATCAATCTGTCTATCTTGCGTCACAACGAAACACCAGCCATCACCGCCATCGAACAATTGAAAGACGTATCATTGTCTAAATATGCTGGGGCGTCTTTCTTTCATTTGGGTGAGCATCACAATGAAATATTGGCCAAAAGGGACGAGGTAGATATTGCCGATATGGACACGGCAGTGCGGCTCATTGAAGCTAAAAAAATACGTTACTTTCTTACCTACTCGGCACCAAACCAGGCACCTCCTTGTCGTCAGTGCACTTACGATGCGCTTGAATCTTTACCGGTATTTCTCACTATTTCGAAATTCCACCCACAAAAAGAAGCACACATGGAAGCTCTCAAAAGCGCTTTTGAGGCGCTTTAATTAGCCAATGCATCTTGCCAATCGAACAGTTGTTTGTAGTTTCCTCGCACTTTCTTAAATTGATAAACGGTTGTCGCAACTTGGACATTGGTTGGCACAAAATTCTCTGGCATTTCGAACACGGCATCTATCGCTTGAAAATATCGAAAACCATATTTAAAACTGCCGGAATCCAGCATATCAGTGGTAAGTAAGAACGAATCAGGTTGTCCATCGCGCGTACCAATCAACGTTATGTCTAGGTTGCCGGACACCATCGCTCGATTTCTCCGCTGCTGCAATAGCACGAGGTTTAGTTTCCAAAACGATGTGTTCTCGATACGACTCACACTGAGCGCTTCGGTCTTAAACCCTTCTTGCGTTACTTCTGGCGCAACCACTCGTTGGTAAAAATCAATTTTTTCCTGCAATGCTGCCACTTGCTCAAACGCTTCAGTCTGCTTGTTTCTCGCTTCCTGCACTGCCATGTTGGCAATAGTGATCTGTACCTGTAGCTGATTTTTCTCGGTCAATAAGGACTCATTCTCTTTCTTTAGTCGAGATAGAGACTGTTGGGCTTGCAGCAAATCTGCTTGGGTGGAGGCATTCAAAAATCCTGCTAAACGAAATCCAAACCACGCCATTACAGCCATCGCCAAAAATACCAAAATCGTAAGGCGAAATGTCCCCAGCCGCTGCTTTAATTCAGCTAAATGCATCTATCAATCACTCTTTGTCGCATAACATTGAAGTTGCGTCTAAAACGCGTATTCATAAAGGCTACCAGTTTACAGATAAGCTTATGAAAACCAAACAACTATGATAACCTGATACCCTGATTCACTTTTCCCCAAAACACTGCCATGCGTTTACAAGCACTGCGCGAGGAAGTTGCGCACCCCAGAACGTCTATTCAGCTATGCCTGCTGGGTATTTTTGGTGGTGTCAGTGCTGCGTCAGTTATCATTTTGTTCAGGCTTTGTATTGAATGGGTCAATAAGACGGGCATTAGCTTGCTAGATGAGTGGTTTGGCAATACCACAGTGACATTCTTCCTGCTCCCGTTGCTCGCTGTATGTTTAATTTTGCTGATTGCGGTGCTAACAGGCTTTAAACACTACAGGATGGGGATTCCGTTTATCATCCATCGAGTCAAGTATCACTATGGCCAAGTGCCATTTAGGACGACAATAAACCAGTTTTTTGGTGGCATGATGGCATTAGCGGGGGGCTTTGTTGTTGGTAGAGAAGGTCCTTCTGTTCACTTGGGAGCCGCTGGAAGCAGTGTATTTGGGCGATGGCTAAAGCTACCCTATAACAGTTTACGGATTCTTGCAGGCTGTGGTATTGCAGCGGGTATTTCGGCATCATTTAATACCCCGTTTGCAGCTGTTATCTTCGTCATGGAGGTAGTGTTACGAGAATACAAAATCCATATTTTTGTCCCTGTTATGCTAGCTGCAGCGTGTGGTTCTGTGCTCACGCGAATCGTGTTTGGCGAAATCAATGAGCTTCACTTCCTTGTTTTCAGTGGTTTTAGCCAGTGGCTGTATTTGTACTTAGTCATAGTAGGCGTAATTCTCGGTGGCGTAGCAGCCTTATTCAACAACCAACTCATGTTTATTATGCGTACATTCAGACGGGTAAACATGATTTATCGCCTATTGCTTGCCGCTTTGATTACAGGCATTACAGGCGCAATTTTGCCGCAATCTCTAGGAGCAAGTTTTGTCGATATCGAATCCTTGTTTGAACTGTCTCCGGCCATTGGTTTATTGCTAGCCATTCTTATCAGCAAGTTTTTCTTAGCCGTATTTGCGATTGGGCTTGGCGTACCAGGCGGCATTATCGGCCCCGTTATGGTTTTGGGCATGTTGTCTGGTGCAGTACTCGTATTTCCATTAGGCCATTTTATCAATATTGAAGAATACACTAGCAGCTTCGCGTTGCTGGGTATTGCCGGTATGTTAACCGCCGTACTGCATGCACCTTTAGCTGCACTATCAGCAGTAATGGAATTATCCTACAGCCCCCAAATCATTCTGCCAGCCATGCTAGTTATCGTGCCAGCTTACATTACATCCACACAGTTTTTGGGCAATCGTTCTATTTTCATTCGCCAGCTAGAATATCAAAACCTGCCCTACGGCGTGTCTTCCATAAGAGAAGTGCTGGAGAAAGTAGGAGTGCTTGCCGCAATGGACAAACACTACAAACTGTTCTTCGATGCACCTGAGGAAGCAATAAGACTGTACCTATCTAATGCGCCGACTCAAACTGTAGTCCAACACCAAAAATTTGAATTATCCTCGCAGTATCGGCTTGCACAGTACGATGTCAGTTTAGAGCACGACGCTCATCCAATCAGTTACTCTGATATGCACGGGCTAAACGCACAGTCGACGTTAGCAGAAGTATACGAACATTTAAAAGGCGCTAGAGCTGGTGCCGTCTTCATCTATGATCAAGAACCAGATAAAATTATCGGCGTAATCACTTGGAATATTTTGCAGAGCTATTTGCAAAAAGCCCAATTTTAATTTGAGAGAGTACTAAATTCATGACCATACTATGGTTAAAAGCGTTACATGTTTTCTTTATGGTGGCTTGGATGGCCGGCATTTTCTATCTACCCCGTCTGTTCGTTTACCACGCAAGCACTGACGAGCAAGCCGTTAAAGATCAATTTAAAGTGATGGAACGCCGATTATGGTTTTTTGTCACACCATTTGCTCTTCTGACGCTCGTATTCGGCGTTGCCTTAATTTGGACTTACGGCATGAATTGGTTAAAGCTGTCAGGCTGGCTCCACGCCAAACTCACCCTCGTTGCTGTCTTGTATGGCTACCATTTTTATCTCTACAAGCTAATGAAAGCATTCGAAAGGGACGAGAACCAACACAGCTCAAAGTTCTATCGTTTCTTAAACGAAGGGCCGGTTTTTTTCCTGCTGGGTATTATTATTCTCGCCGTCGTCAAACCTTTTTAACAAGAAAATAACAAAACTAAAATATATGGTATAAACTGAAAGAAAGGCCGAAGGATTAGCGCCTACACTACCATAGGAAAAGTCACATGGACGTAAACAATGAAAAATTAAAGGTGCTGTTCGAGAGAGTGGATGATGCCTTCAAGGCACTGATGCGGGACCCGAACAGCCGGCCATTACACGAAGAATACGAGCTCGCCAAACACGAGTTAAACTCGTGTCTAAGCTCAATGCGAAAAGACCTAAACCATACAAACTCGCATGCTAATTTAAAACATCACTAAGCCAAACCTTTTGCCTCGCAGTTATACCAATTGGCAAAGGTAGATGCACTGCCCAAAGAGGCTATGACTCCCTAGAGCATGGTGAAGTAATGCTTAATACGTTGCGTTAGGCGCCAACATATAAGTGAAGGCCTGCTGACTCTTTTTGGGCGAGGCCCGCTAGTTCGACTACTCACCCACCGCGACCATTTATGTATGTGGATTGGTGTTACTACTTTGTACAAAGGTTTCAAATTGATTGGGCAGGTACTCGGCCAATACGCCTGCCAATTTAACATAGTCTTTCAACATGTTAGGAACCTGATTGGCCAAGGTAGCAAAATTGTCTCTCAAAGCGTCGGCCCGCTCACTCTCGAGATTCGACAACGACAGTGTTGGTTTTGCGAGAGTAGTAAATAGTTTTATGCATCGGGTGAGGTCTGCTGACATCTCTGGCAATATGTCAGGCTTTTTCTGTTCAAGTTTATCCCAAGCAAACTGCCATGTATGTTCTACACAGTGATGCCCTTCCATTAACCCACACAACCACTGGCAAAAACCTGAATTATAGTCATTGTCTTCCCATTGTAGTCTGCTGGGTAAGAGCTTTCGGCCTTGTCTCATTACATTGAGACTGTCTCGCAACTCGCTCATCAAGGCTGTCGCCAATTCGTCGACTTGTGCCGCATCAAGTTGAGATTGCGAGGAGTGGCGTCGAATCACCTTTGGCATCCATTCTTCTGGCATGGGAATGTCTGGACTTGAGGCAACCGCAAAAATAAAACCCTGCGCAAAATCGTATTCAGGCAGAACGGAATGGTAAACGGGGTTATCGTACAGCGCGAAAAGTGTCATTGCAGATAGCTGAACTCTAGTCTTGAATAGCTTCATGATACGTCAAAATAGAACTGTCGCAACCAAGACAACTCTTTGTGTTTATTCAATTAGTTATCAGGCTATGTGCCCTTGCACTCCCCTGCCCCAAACGCTAATGTGAACGTATTCGGCCTCACAAAATGAGAACAACCATGGCCTCGAAGAAATCTGGATACTTAATCGCCGCCGCCTTTATTGGACCGGGTACTATCACCACGGCCAGCGTCGCCGGTGCAACGTACGGTGCATCACTGATTTGGGCACTCGTTTTTTCCGTTATAGCGACAATAGTTTTACAAGACATGGCGGTTAGGTTGGGGGCCGCGACAGGCAACGGGCTCGCGACAAACTTACAGTCTCTAGCAAAAAACCGAACATTTCGTTGGGTAATCTCACTGTTAATCATCAGCGCCATTGGCATAGGTAATGCCGCCTATGAAGCAGGTAATTTAACCGGTGCGGCAGTCGGGCTCAATACGCTTTTTGATTTAGGAGTGACCCAATGGGCAGGTCTCATGGGGCTTGTGGCTGGTGCCTTGTTATGGAGTGGAAAGTACAAGTTAATCGAAGGGGTATTAGTGAGTTTGGTCGGGCTAATGACCCTGGTATTTGCCGTCACCCTCGCTTTCGCTGGTCCCGATTGGACTGAAGTCTTAAGTGGTGCATTCTCGCCCAAACTCGACGGTGAAGCTATGGTCATTATCTTAGCACTGATCGGCACTACCATAGTCCCATACAACTTGTTTCTCCACGCTAGTCTCGTTGCCGACGAAGCCAAAAACCAATATATCGATGATGTGATGGCTCAAGCTCGCAAGCAGTCATTCACCGCGATAGTCATAGGCGGATTGATCACTTGTATCATTATGCTAACCGCGATGGGGGCTTTTTATGGCAGAGATATCGCGTTGACGACATCAACGATGAGTCAGCAACTCACACCCATTTTAGGTGAGCATGCCGCGTGGTTTTTCGCTATTGGATTGTTTTGTGCTGGCATCACAAGTGCAATTACTGCTCCTCTTGCTGGTGCCTATGCCGTATGTGGCGCGTTGGGATTATCGAGTGATATCACCAGTAAAGCGTTTAGATCAGTGTGGATGACCATTTTACTGTGTGGTGTACTCACTACTGTGATTGGTATCAAACCCATCCTTGCCATCGTTTTCGCTCAAGCGACTAATGGCATGCTGTTGCCGATAGTCGCGGTGAGTTTACTGTTGGTAATGAATCGTAATGAGCAACTTGGCCCGTTTAAAAATCGCTTGCTGTCAAATAGTGTTGGCGCTTTTGTCGTTACGATCGTAAGCGCCATCACCCTTTACAAACTTTGGGGGCTATTTACTGGCTAACCTCGAGACAATAGCCTCAAGCATATTGCGACTACAACCGTAATTAATACGAAAACATTGAGGGGCACCGAAGTCCTTGCCAGGTGAGGGCCCTACTCCTTTGGATTCACACCACGCTTGCACGTTATCAACGCCCAACCCACTGGCGTCCACCCACAGCAAGAAAGTGGCGTCGGGTGACAAAGCTTTTAAACCAGGAATACGGTTAATTGCATCCACCAAATAATCACGATTGCCACGTAAGTAATCCAATTCCTGTGCATGCCATTGTTTAGCCTCAGTAAAAGCCGCTTCTGTCGCTACTAACCCTAGTACGTTTACCCAAGGTACCAGACCAGCCATTGCTTGAGAGAAAGCCTGGCGTACTTTACGGTCAGGGATGATAGCGAACGCCGCGCCAAGCCCTGCTACATTGAATGTTTTACTCGCGGCCATTAGCGTAATACTGTTGTCGGCTAGCTGCTTATCTCGCCCCGCTGGCAAATGCTTTGCGTCCGGCTCTAGCACAAGGTCGCAATGAATTTCGTCAGAGCACAACAACACATCGTGAGTATTACAGATATCAGCGATACGCGTTAATTCCTGCTGGCTTAGCACCGTACCCACGGGATTCATCGGGTTACAGACGATAAACAACTTACAGTCTGGATCAGCGGCCGCTTGTTCTAATGCTTCGAAATCAATAGTTAGTCTGCCCTCAATTTCCACTGTACCGACTTCCACCTTGGTTAGTCCATTTAGCTGAGGTGCTGCTAAAAGAGGCGGATAATTTGGAGTCTGGACAATTACCTTTTGACCGGGCTGACAAAAACCTTTGCATACCGCGTTGAAACCCGGAACCACTCCCGGTACCCAAACGATCCAATCTGATTGAATTTGCCAATCATGCTGCGTGTCAAGCCATTCCACAATTGCCGTATTCGCAGGTTCATACTGAGCGGGTAGGTAATAACCTAAAATACCGTGGTCTACGCGGGTCTTGATTGCGTCTAAAATCTCCGGCGCACAAGCAAATTCCGTATCGGCCACCCACGTTGGAATGATGTCTTTACCTTTGTATTTTTCGTACTTAAATGCATAGGTATTGGCGCGATCAGGTGTGCTGTCGAATTGGCTTGTCACTACTAAGATTCCTTATTACTGGGCTGATGTTAAACTCACAACTTTACGAACGAGGTTATCGATAGCAACGGGTTTCGCTAAAAATGCGGTAACGTCAAGTTGACGCGCTTTAACCACTGTATCTTTAGTTGCATTGGCCGTCAGAAGTATAAAGGGCACATCATTTTGCAATTCTCGACACGTCGCCAACAGTTCTAGTCCAGAGTATTCCGGCATTACCAGATCACTGATCACTAGGTGAATACTATCGTGCGATTGTTGCTTGAGAAATTCTAACGCTACCTTGCTTCGCGAAAACGCAAACACGGTCGCTCCTAATTTGTCTTCCAAGCCTGCGACAATGATATCTAAGGAAATTGTATCATCATCGATTACTGCAATAGTTAAATCAGTCATATTGATCTCTTTGTATGTCCGAATAGTAGACCGTGAGATCACCCAATTGATTGCTCGAATTGACGTGAGAAAAATAAAATCGTTCGATGCCTAAAGCATAACTATGATTGGTGAAGTTGCAAAGTAGGAAAACAAAAACAGGTGCCGAAGCACCTGTTTTTAATCAGAATAAATGACTATAACTTAGTCTTTTTTCTTGTCTCTTGACGCGCGTTTACGTTCGTTTTCAGTCAGTAATTTCTTACGAATACGAATGCTCTCAGGTGTCACCTCGACAAGTTCATCATCATCGATAAACTCAAGCGCTTGTTCAAGTGACATTACAATTGGCGGTACCAAACTTTGTGCTTCATCAGTTCCTGAAGCACGAACGTTGGTTAACTGCTTACCTTTTAGTGCGTTAACTGTCAGGTCATTGTCACGGCTGTGAATACCAATCACCATTCCTTCGTATACTTCAACACCGTGTCCGATGAATAAACGTCCGCGATCTTGAAGGTTAAACAAGGCGTTAGTCAGTGCTTTACCCGCGGCATTAGCGATAAGTACACCGTTCTTACGTTGGCCGATAATGCCGCCTTTGTGGGCACCATAATGGTCAAACGTGTGATATAGCAAGCCAGAACCAGACGTTAAGGTCATGAATTCTGTTTGGAATCCAATTAAGCCACGACTTGGAATGATGAAGTCCATACGAATACGGCCTTTACCATCAGGAGACATGTCAGTTAACTCACCTTTACGCAAGCCGATTTGCTCCATGATTGAGCCTTGATGCTCTTCTTCACAGTCAATTGTTAGCGTTTCGTAAGGCTCTTGCAATTCGCCGTCTACTTCGCGAATGATAACTTCTGGGCGCGATACGGCCAGCTCGTAACCTTCACGACGCATGTTTTCGATAAGAATGCCTAGGTGCAATTCACCACGACCAGAAACACGGAATTTATCTGGATCATCGGTCTCTTCAACACGAAGGGCCACGTTGTGAACCAACTCAGCATGCAAACGGTCAAGGATATTACGCGATGTTACGTACTTACCTTCTTTACCAGAAAACGGAGACGTGTTGACCTGGAACGTCATTGTTACTGTTGGCTCATCCACCGATAACGGAGGCAAAGCTTCAACCGTATTAATGTCACAGATCGTATCTGAAATCTTTAGTTCACCTAGGCCAGTAATCGCGATGATATCACCAGCATGAGCGGCTTCCACTTCGTGACGCTCTAAGCCCAAATACCCCAGTACTTGGCCAACTTTACCATTGCGAGTGGTACCATCAGCCATGACTATTGTCACTTGTTGATTAGGTTTAACACTGCCTCGAGTCACACGACCAACACCAATAACACCAACATAAGAGTTGTAGTCCAGCTGCGAGATTTGCATTTGGAATGGACCTTCGACATCAGTATCTGGTGCTTCTACTTGCTCAACAATAGTTTCGAACAAAGCGGTCATGTCTTCTGCTTGTTCGCCATCATGTGACGCCCAGCCATTCAATGCTGACGCGTAAACAACTTGGAAGTCCAACTGTTCGTCAGTGGCACCCAAGTTATCGAACAAATCAAAGACCTGATCCATTACCCAATCAGGGCGAGCGCCAGGCTTGTCGATTTTATTAATAACAACGATTGGCTTAAGGCCTTGGGCAAATGCTTTTTGCGTCACAAAACGCGTTTGTGGCATAGGACCTTCTTGTGCATCAACCAACAGTAATACTGAATCAGCCATCGACATAACACGCTCTACTTCACCACCGAAATCGGCGTGTCCTGGAGTATCAACGATATTGATGCGGTAATCGTTCCATTTGATCGCCGTATTCTTAGCTAGGATGGTAATACCGCGTTCTTTCTCAATGTCGTTTGAGTCCATTACGCGTTCTTCAGCTTCGCCACGACTCTCTAGTGTTCCCGACTGCTGTAACAATTTATCAACCAAGGTTGTCTTACCGTGGTCAACGTGCGCAATAATTGCGATGTTCCGTAATTTACTGATATCAGTAGTATTCATGAAGTTTTATGCCTGTAAACATGCGGCTCACTTAGGGGTAAAACCCCAGAGCCTTTATATCGAAAGCGATTTAGAGCTATAAATGTGCGCGGATTGTACAGAAAAATCCTCACTAATGCGCCACTTTTTTTCACTATAGCCGGATAATAAATAGCTGGAGTTGCATTGCACCAAATAAGCCAAACTTCATCATTTTGTAACACAGCTGTCTTGAGAGTGGGTCAAGCTGACTCAAATCAAGGAAAAGCGTGTTATGTCTTTGTAGGTTGAGGCTTCATAAGCTAGTCTTTGAGTACGAAAACTCAGTCAACGCACCAAATAGGTGCACAATTGCACCATGCAGGTGCATAAAAACAGATTTTTGATAATCTTTGTTCGTTTAAAGCCACTGAACTCGGGTGTTGACTAAATGGCATGATTATCGCTTCAAAAAGTACCAATTGTTGGGTTCACCATTTTTGACCCACGTAATGACAACAACCTGGAGGACACGATGTCAGTAGAAAAGGCATTAGAACTAATCAAAGAGAGTGAAGCCAAATTTGTTGATTTGCGTTTTACGGATACTAAGGGTAAAGAGCAGCACGTTTCTATCCCTGTTCACCAAATCGACGAAGACTTCTTTGAAGAAGGTAAAATGTTCGATGGCTCTTCAATCGCTGGTTGGAAAGGCATCAATGAATCTGACATGATCCTAATGCCAGACCCCGCTACCGTCGTTCTAGACCCGTTTGCAGAAGAAACTCAGGTCAACATTCGTTGTGATATCCTTGAACCTTCAACGATGGAAGGTTACGAGCGCGACCCTCGCTCTGTCGCTCGCCGCGCAGAAGAGTACCTTAAGTCTACTGGTATCGGTGACACTTGTTTCTTCGGTCCAGAGCCAGAATTCTTCATGTTTGACGACGTGAAATTCCACACTGACATGGCCGGTTCTTTCTATGCTATTGATTCAGAAGAAGCAAAATGGAACTCAGGTGCAGACTTTGAAGACGGCAACCTTGGCCACCGTCCAGGCGTTAAAGGCGGTTACTTCCCAGTACCTCCGGTAGATTCAGGCCATGATATCCGTACAGCAATGTGTATGGTTATGGAAGAAATGGGCCTAGTTGTTGAAGCGCATCACCACGAAGTGGCGACAGCAGGTCAGAACGAAATCGCTTGCCAATTCAACACTTTGGTTAACAAAGCAGACGAAATTCAAATCTACAAGTATGTTGTACATAACGTTGCACACGCTTATGGCAAGAGTGCGACTTTCATGCCTAAGCCACTTGTAGGCGATAACGGTTCTGGTATGCACTGTCACCAATCTATCTCTAAAGATGGTGTTAACGTGTTCGCAGGCGACAAGTACGCTGGTCTTTCAGAAGAAGCACTTTACTACATCGGTGGTATCATTAAGCACGCTCGCGCAATCAATGCGTTCGCGAACGCTTCAACTAACTCGTACAAGCGTTTGGTTCCTGGTTTTGAAGCACCTGTTATGTTGGCATACTCTGCCCGTAACCGTTCTGCATCTATCCGTATTCCATTCGTTACTAGCGACAAAGCACGTCGTATCGAAGTACGTTTCCCAGACCCAACTGCAAACCCATACCTTGCTTTCACAGCAATGTTGATGGCTGGCCTAGACGGAATCAAGAACAAGATTCACCCTGGCGATGCAATGGATAAAGACTTGTACGACTTACCAGCTGAAGAAGCATTGGAAATCCCTACAGTTGCAAGTTCTTTCGAACAAGCTCTTGAAGCATTAGACAATGACCGTGATTTCCTTACCGCTGGTGGTGTAATGACTGATGACATGATCGATGCTTACATCGACCTTAAGTCTGAAGAAGTCACGACACTTAACATGACAACTCACCCAGTAGAGTTCGACATGTACTACAGCGTGTAATCGCGTTTTAGTTATTACATTCAATACGAAGCCCGCATTTGCGGGCTTTTTTTTCGCTGGGTTTCCCCTACAATGGAAGTATGAAAAAAAGTTTATCGCTTATTGTACTCGCCACCCTAACAACATCGGCAGTCAGCGGGACAATCTACAAGGTTGTACTCGAGGACGGTACTGTTCTGTTTACCGATAAACCAGTGAAAAATAGCCAGCCATTGGCAATCCAATCGACCACGGCAAACTCTATGCCTGCGCTAGCGTCACCTACCAACAACGCAGCCGCCAATACGCCTTCCCAACAATCCTATTCTGTATCCATTAGACAGCCGGCGAATGAAGCTACTATTCGCAATAACAGCGGTGATATCACTATTGCCAGTGCGACAGAAAGCAAAGGCAGTTTTACCTATCAACTCTGGTTCAACGGTGAACCAATTCAAAGCAATAACAGCGGTCTATTTAGCCTCACGGGTATTAACCGTGGTGCCCATCAATATTTTGTTCAACTTAAGGATAATACGGGCAAGACTCTTGCATCATCAGAACAAAGAACGCTTTATTTACATAAAGCATCGGTGCTGATTAACCGTAACTAGCTGCCCAAGCCCGCGTCATACACGCACCATAAGCAAGCAGAGTGAAAAACTAAATAGCACCAAAATGATACTGATTTTTGATTCTCGACTATAATGCACCAAAATAGTGCACAGGAGATTTGCTCGGTATGAGTATTCCCGAGTTAGACAAAGACAATTTATTAGATAACGTCAATACCGCATTGGTTGTCGTAGATGAAAATCTCGATATCGTTTACGCCAATCATGCTGGTCAGGCGCTGTTTGAAACCGGCACTAAGCATTTGTATGGCCACCCGCTTAGCGACTTTTTCACGGCGGGTACAATCAATGAATCCCGTTTAAAAGCGACGCTTCGCCGTGGCGACGACTTTACCGAAAACGAAATAAAACTTTGCTTTAAAGACAATCGTTATGTGCTTGCCGATTTAACCGTAACTAACTATCGGTTACATGACGCTCCCGCCCTGATCTTTGAAGTCAAGAAAATCGACAAACAACGTCGAATATCGAGAGAGAATCAGCAACATGCACAACACTACGCTGCTCGGGAATTAATTCGTGGCCTCGCTCACGAAATCAAGAACCCACTTGGTGGTATTCGCGGCGCGGCGCAGTTACTAGAGAAAGAGCTACCCGGCGCGGACCAACGAGAATTCACCCAGATGATCATCGAGCAATCTGATCGACTGCGCAATCTCGTGGACCGACTTCTCGGCCCCAACTCTCTGCCCCGATTGCAGTGGAGTAACGTGCATCAAGCCCTTGAAAAAGTTCGCAGTTTGATGCGTATCGACTCTGCCAATGCAGTGCAAATTATTCGAGATTACGACCCCAGTATTCCCGATTTGCATATCGACCAAGACATGATTCAGCAAGCTGTGTTGAATATTGTGAGAAACAGTATTCAAGCATTAACTGAGCACAAAGTAGAAATGCCACAAATTAGGTTAGTGACCCGCATTGAACGTCAGATGACGATTCATGGTGTCAGGCACCCTCTCGTGGCCAAAATAATAATAATCGACAATGGACCTGGTATACCGACAGAAATACGCGACACGTTGTTTTATCCGATGGTAAGCAGTAAAGAGAATGGCACAGGACTTGGCCTTTCTATTGCGCAAACGCTTATCAATCATCACAAGGGTAAAATTGACGTAGACAGCTACCCGGGCCATACCGAGTTCACTCTCTATATTCCTATCGACAGAAAGGAGTCACAATGATGAATACCGAAGCAGTCTGGATTGTTGACGATGACAGTTCCATTCGGTGGGTACTCCAAAAAGCCCTTCAAGCCGCAAACATACCTTGTTGTAGTTTCGAAAACCCGCAGGATTTGATCTTACAACTCGAAACCGGTCAACCACCGGAAGTGATCGTCTCAGATATCCGTATGCCACAAATGGATGGAATGACACTCCTAACAGAGGTGCAGCGCATTGCTCCCTACATACCGGTGATTATCATGACAGCGCATTCGGATCTCGACAGTGCCGTCAATGCGTACCAAAGTGGTGCATTTGAATATTTACCTAAACCTTTCGATATTGACGAAGCCGTCACACTCACCCAGCGAGCACTTGCTCACGCTCGAGAGAACAATCGCCAGCTTCAGGCGCCAACCGATGAAAGCGATACCGAAATCATTGGTGAAGCGCCAGCTATGCAAGAAGTTTTTCGCGCTATAGGCCGATTGTCTCGATCGTCAATCAGCGTACTGATCAACGGTCAGTCGGGCACCGGTAAAGAGTTGGTCGCCCACGCTCTTCATACGCACAGCCCCAGAGCGGCTAACCCGTTTATTGCGCTCAATATGGCGGCTATCCCTGCTGATTTGGTCGAGTCTGAATTATTTGGGCATGAGAAAGGCGCTTTCACTGGTGCACAAAATGCACGTCAAGGTCGCTTTGAGCAAGCCAACGGCGGTACACTTTTCTTGGACGAAATTGGCGATATGCCACTAGATGTACAAACCCGATTATTAAGAGTGTTGGCTGACGGTCAATTCTATCGCGTTGGTGGTCATCAGTCTGTGACTGTAGACGTGAGGATTATTGCGGCGACTCATCAGAATTTAGAACAGCGTGTCGCCGAAGGTAAATTCCGCGAAGATTTATTCCACCGCCTCAATGTTATACGCATCCATATACCCTCTCTTGCAGAGCGTCGTGAAGACATTCCGTTGTTGGCGAGACACTTCCTCAGGCAAGCTGCGATTGAGCTGGATGTTGAATCCAAGCTCTTGAGCAAAGAGGCTGAAAAACTCATGATGCAATTGCCTTGGCCGGGTAATGTCAGGCAATTGGAAAACGTGTGTCGATGGCTAACAGTAATGGCTAGTGGCCAAGAAGTGTTACCTACCGACTTACCGCCAGAAATTCACGCAGAAGGGCGCGTTGAAAAAACCGCAACGCAGAGCGGTGACTGGCAGGAGCTTCTCGCATCATGGACAGATAAGCAACTGCGCGATGGACATTACAATATTCTCAACGATGCCGTTATGACGTTTGAAAAAATTATGCTCGAGCGAGCATTGCATTTCACTCATGGCCACAAACAAGATGCCGCTAAGCGCTTGGGTTGGGGACGGAACACGCTGACAAGAAAACTCAAAGAGCTTGATTTCGGCGATTGATTAAAGCGGGGCAACCCGCTTTTTTTTACTCCAAGCAAAAAAGTGCGAACGACATACCTCTCTTAACGCTATACGTGAAATGTGATAATGTAACGGCAATTTCGGTCTTAAATTCAATTGCCTCAATCTAATTAATAATGAAAAATCTTCAAGCTTTCGCTGATAAAGCCGCTGTCAGCCTTTCGGTTATCTGTGCAATTCACTGCATGGCAATGCCGATTATTCTGGTCGCCATCCCTACACTTACAGGACTTTTTTTTACTGAAGAAAGTTTCCATTTATGGATGGTTGTGGCTGTTTTACCACTCAGTGTTTATGCACTGACAGTAGGGTGTAAAAAACACAAACGCTACCGCGTACTTGGCATTGGCGCAGTCGGCTTAGCGATATTGATCGGTGCCGCTTTATTTGGTCATGACCTCGTCGGCGAGGATGGCGAAAAAGCGCTGACGGTAATCGGTGCGACGATTATCGCTATAGGCCACATTCTGAATTTCAGACTATGCCGTCAACACGAAGAGTGTAACTAAAGAGGGGTAGAACACTCTCACCAAGCAATAGAGAGTGTTCTGGTTCGCTGTTACATTAACAGCAATCTGAATCTTTACAGCAGTCTCCACAAGCGCAGCTTTGTGCGCACTGACATGCATCTGTATTGCAGCAACATTCAGCCGTATTTTGGTTGTCTTCGCAACATTGGCAAGCATCACTCATCGTTTTTCTCCTGATGTCTAGTTTGATTGTCCACAACATGCCCAATCATTTTCAAAGCAATCGAGCAAATCACAGCCTGTAGATGGGTTATTGTCAGCGCCACAACTATTCGAAAATCGTTCCAACGCATTTACAGCTAACGCCAAATCTTCAATTTTCTGATTCAACTCATCGATTTTTGACAATGATTTCTGCCTGATAACGTGCCGCGAATTCCCACAACAGTGGTCAAACTCAAGAAATGGTTTAATTTCTTCGAGCGTGAAACCAACGCCTTGCAACTTTTTGATAAGGCGAATATTTCTCACATCATGCTCGGAATAATACCGAAATCCTTCGCGTTTCGGAGGTTGATTAATTAGCTGCTTACGCTCGTAAAAGCGAATGGTTTCAACACCAACTTCGGCTAACTTTGCAACTTTTCCAATGGTTAACTGACTAGGCTTTTTCATCACAATCCAAACTATACACGCCGTACATAGGTACAGAGTCAAGCACAAATCTATGTAATTTAATACCGATTACAGCGCCCTATGGCCTTTTTATCCGTTGCGGACCTAAAAACCAGTGCGTCATTCGTTAACGGTTATCAGCACATCACCTATCTTGAGATGTTGCCAAGTCGGTTCTACTGTCTCTAAAGGGTAGGTTTTGAGTAATGTACCAATGAGGTCACTCTCAGGAGAATCATCAAACTTTCCCGATTGATTTTGCCAGCCGTCACTGGTTTCAAACCAGACTCGGACTGATGTGAAGTCATTGTTTTCCGCAAGGTAAACGTAATCGGCCACGTTATCTTTATTGAGATCAACTTGTATCAAATAATAGGAATTTGAATTGCGTTCCCAATATGCATTGTCGCTGTTGTACGTTTCTATTGCCGTGATAAGCGCATCAGGTATGACAGTACCTTCTGGCCAAATAACAATATCACCGATGAGTGGAGTATTTTGGCTATCGTCACCATCATGCCTGCGAGAATAGGAATAGACAGGGTAAAGTCTCGATAACTTTAACGCTAGGTCAGGATTATCTTGTTCTACTGACTTTTCTAAACGCTTAATCGCCAAATAGCCCGAGCGCCCCAAACGATGAGAGAGATAATTGAAATCGAGAGAATCGTAGGTCAAATTAGCCATCTCTATTCTTGCAAATTGGCTTTTTACTACCCAAGACTGAAAGTTGGCCAGTGGAGAATTGACAGCGACCATCGAGCCCAAAACCACGAGTCCCATCGCAATATTGACCCGGTTTCTCAGGTTAAGCCAATCATCTCTGTCTTTTACGATTGCGGCCAAATAACCAATCGCAAATAGAGCCGCTAAAAACCATACCAAGAGTGCCCAGCAACGCGCGATAGTCAATCCATACTGGTCGATACGCAACCACAAACCATAGCCAGCAAGGATAGAATAAATAGGCAATATCGCGATGGCCAGGTAAACGCATCTGTGTATGAGCTTAGGATAGGGCGACGCATGTTGTTCAACATAAACCACATTTACTAATAACAAGCTCGTGAGTTGCAACCACAGCAAAAGCGACGTTCCATTCCCAGTAGCCCATAGTTTTTCCAAACCCGAAAACGGAATGGCAATTAGAAACCCGATAGACACCAAAGCTAATAGTGGCAGCAGATATTTAATCAGAGAAGTGAGTACATCAGTTATCGCAATCGTAGGGGAAAAAACATTGCGGAGAATAACGGTAGCAAAACAAAATGCGAAGGCGAACAGTGGGATATTGAACCAAGCTTTGTCGAGTATTTGACTTAAAATATCGATGCCAATCACTGAAAATAGCGCGCCAGCTAAATGTAAAATCGCAAACAAGATACCTGTGAAAGCAAGGCTGCCTCCAAACACAACGACGTTAATCCAGGACGCGGAGAACAACTCGGCGTAACGAATATCCTTTCGATCGGCCCACAGTTGCACATACATTAGCGCTTTAAAAAATGCGATTGAAACTGTAAGGACGAACACAAAACCAAGTTCGTCTTGAGCAAGCTGATCCACTGGCATTTGTTGCCAGCCGACGTAAGCTCCTGCTGCAGCTGCAATCAGCGAGAACGTCACAGAAGCGGATAAAACTCGCTTGATATTGTCTGCGGTAATGGCAAGAAAAACCATCCACGGAAAGGTGAAACTGAATGTTGCTAGGCCATAAAGCCATACTGGAGAATCGACTAGCCAACCCCCTTGCTCCACATTTCGGTACAACCAAGTGAGTACGATACCTTGCAGTAATGCTACGAATAGGCAGAGATACTTGGGATGAGAGTGATTCATGGGGCCTCCTTGCTGGTTTTGTAGCAAGCCCACCTTCCAACTTGGTGGGCGTCGTGAATGTATACTTATGACTGTGTTAACAACGTTGTCATTGCCTGATTAAATAGTCGAATCCATTTCATACTGAATTGTCCCCGAGCGACTCGATTTATCTCAATTACGGCATGCTTCTTAGACATACGCGTTTCCGCATTGTGTGCTCGAGAATGCGTCATTGCATCGTAAGTGTCGAGTATGGCGAGCAATTTTGCGCCATCACAAATTTCTGGCTCTTTGATCCCCAAGGGATAGCCTGTGCCGTCAGTTCTCTCGTGATGTTGCATAACAATTTTACGCGCCATATCCCATTGATCTAGATGCTCTAACAACCTTGTACTTTTATACACATGAGAGCGCATTAAATTAAATTCATTTTCACTCAATTGCTCTTTTTTATGTAGTAGTTTCAGCGGCATAAAGGCCATACCAAAATCGTGCACATAACAGGCGACTGCGAGCTGATCGTCATCGATAGGTTTGCCAGCAATATGGTTAATATAAAGCGCGAGCTTAGCGATTCGATCGCCTCTCCCTGCCCAATAGTTAGAGCGATGCTCGATGGTTTTCATCATTTCCCTGAAAAACAAGATATCCATGTGTTTTTCAGCGCTCAAATCTTTTGGAATACCAGTTCGAGACAAGGTAGGTACATTTGCCTCTTCTACTGTGCCATCATCCCCGATGTCGAGATCCGGATTTAACAACAATACAGCATCGGTTAGTAGCTTTCCGTGCTCGCTGTTGTTTTCAGGCGTAATACGGCCAATCGCCATCACTAACTGGTTAAACAGGGTGCCATCATATTCCGCTTGGCCCGAGGCCATAACCGCTTCTACGAATACCTTAACTCGGTCCATCGTTAACAAAACCAAGTCACTCATAGTACTGGTGTATTCAATTTGCCCTTTTCTCAGAAAATCCAATAAATCTTCTACATGCTGCAGTAGTGGAATCATGGGAGAAAAGTTAACCAACCCAAGGTCACCTTTAATAGTGTGAACCGAACGAAACAAGGCTCGTTGAAGTTCATTATCGTCAGGCCGTAATTCTAATTCGATGAGAGTCTGTTCACTGGCTTCGTACAGTTCATTGATCTCCTCCATTAGATCATTGAGGATATCGCCTTCTAACTCTTCTGGGACAAATGTTTGCATGGTTATTCCGCTATTTCATTGACACCTAGTGCCTACATGGCACTTGGTTACAAACCTAGTGAGTTCAATAGGTTATGGGTACTAGTTAGTGATAGACCGAGTCAGTTTATTGAACCCAGTGTATAACATATTTACATCGACCGACGATCTTTCTTCTTTAATTCACAAAATGTTATACGCCTCAAAAATGGCCAACCTGAGGCGAACATCGGGCATTTAGGTCACAAATTACGAGTTTCGTCTCGTATTTCGGAAAAAAGACTGATCGGAGAACTATTCATACTCAGATACAGTATACTGCGCGCAAATTTATGACTTGGTTGTATTGTGCTAGCTATTATTCGAATTATCGTTCTGTTTGTTGCCTTTATCGCGATAAACTTTTCTCTACTGCTCATCTGTTTATTCCGCCCGTTTCACAGAGATAATGTCCACATTGCTGGGCAAATGTATTCGTCCATGTCAAAAATCATCGGTTTGAAGTTGGACATGCGAATTTCAGATAAAATCGACAATGATACGCCTTACGTTGTTATCGCCAATCATCAAAATAGCTATGATATTTTTACTATCTGTCGCGCGGCTCTGCCTGGACTCGTCACCGTTGGGAAAAAAAGTCTCATTTGGATACCCATTTTTGGCCAGATTTACTGGCTTTCCGGCAACATTATGATAGACCGAAAAAATTCTAGCCGCGCAAGAAATACGTTGGAATACACCGCCAATAAGATGCGCACCAGAAAAATGTCTATTTGGTTTTTTCCAGAGGGGACTCGCAGTTATGGCCGTGGGCTACTGCCATTTAAAGCGGGCGCTTTCAAGTTGGCAAGTCAAACCGCAGCGCCAATCGTTCGAGTGACCTGCTCAAACACACACGAGAAAGTAAAGCTGAACCGCTGGGACAATGGCACTGTAATCATCGACATCAGTGCGCCAGAAACAATGACAGAAGAGCACACCATCAAAGAATGGATGAAAGTGCACCATTTACGCATGGAGCAAACCTTTGAACGACTGAACGATGAAGTCGCTCAAATAGAAAAATAACGGTACACTAGCCTCCTTGCTAAGTTAAAGAAGAACAATTATGACTCAATACGAAGAACGTGAAGAGTGGTATGCCTTTAATCAAGAAACCATTGAAGCGCTTTTGGATGACGGCAGTGTGGCAGATGCTGACTATACAATAGAGCATCATCTTGCTAGTACCGATTTCGATGTTTTAGAAAAAGCCGCTGTTGACGCCTTCAAAGCTGGTTTTGAGGTCTCTGATGCAGAAGAATTAGTATTGGATGATGGCGGCACAGTGTTCTGTTTTGATGCGGTAATTGTCAGGCCACTGTCAAGAGAAAAGCTTGACGCTGATACCGATACCTTGTTGAAAATTGCGGATAAACACAGCGTCCATTACGACGGCTGGGGCACCTATTACATTTCACCCGAAGGTGAAGACGTCGAAATAGACGAAGAACATTAAAAAGAGCCACAAGGCTCTTTTTTTGTATTCTTAATCGGGTGCTATTACTTTCAAAATGTCAGCTTTTTTTACACCTAAATATAGGTCGAAGAAGGTGATTCGAGTAACTCTTTGTTTACTATAGTTTTAGTATTTTAGGCTCAATATATGCTTAAAAAACACACAAACATGAGGGGCTAATCTATGAAAAAGTTTATCGCTGCATTTGTGCTGTTTACATTTCTATCTTCGAATGCTTTTGCTGCACTTATCTTTGAAGACTTCAGTTCTGGTCTCAATGGTTGGGGACATATACAAACCTCAGGCGGTACCAGTACCGGCGGAAGCTTGGGTACAGGAGATCCCAAAAGCATTGTAGCCACTGGCGGGCCGAGTGGTACCGGAGATAGCTACTTACAATATCAAGACGTCAACGCTAGTTTTATGCATGCGATCTTTGGTAATGGCTGGTCAGGTGACCTTTCTGCTTACAATAACGGAACGCTTTCATTTGATTACATTCAAACAACTCCCTCTACTGGTAGCGCATTTATAGGCTCTTTTGGTTTTTTGAGGATATCGGGCGGAGGTTTAACATTTGGTTCTGATGTCATATCAGGTAATCCATCTACGGCATGGCAAAACCAAACTCTCGTTTTCAATGCCGCATCTTTTGGAGCAACAACCTCTCAGTGGAATACAGTATTGTCGAACGTCACGGAAATACGCTTAAATGTAGAAAGTTGGAGCGGAATTCAAGAGTTTGTGGGCCTTGATAATGTTTCTCTTGAAGCCGCAAGAGTCAACAGCCCATCAATGGCGTGGTTACTCTCACTATGCGTTTACATCATCCTATTGACGGCGAAAAAACGCAAATAAGGTCTAATAAGGGAGCTAACAGCTCCCTTAAATATCACTTTATCTCGGCAGGTTTTCTAAAGAACGCCAAATAAAGTAAAGGTCCGAATGATCCTAATGCTAATGTCAATGCCACCCATGGTAAAACGCTTTTCTCCACTCGTTTAAGCTCTGGACCTATGTAAGCCAATACAATAATTAAAGATACTACTAAATCACACAATACTTGCCAGCCAGCTGGCTCAGCCAATTGATATTGGAACAACCCGACATACCCCACCTGCCACAGTGCGTAAAGTGACAATGCACCAAAAGGCAATAAAGTGAACACAGCAAATTTTTGTAAATTCATTTTTGTCTCCTTAGTCTGTTGGCTTCAGTATCATGCTGAGGGTGCTTCACCGCAATTACCTCCGAGGTTATTGCAGTGAGCCCAATTTACCTGCACAGTGGTATGCAATGAGGAGAGCATCAATGCAAGATATCCAGTTAGCCAGTTTCCCCCAAGCCTGCAAAAAGTGGCGGCTGTTTCGCAAGCTATCTCAATTAGAGTTGGCATTGGAAGCAAACGTATCACAACGACATTTAAGCTACTTGGAGACCGGAAGAAGCCACCCAAGTAGGGAGATGGTCATCCGTTTATCTGAAGCGCTGGATATTCCCTTAAGAGAGCGTAATACCCTCTTAAAGTTGGCGGGTTACAGCAATATTTATCAAGAAACTCGACTAACTGAACCCCAAATGACGCCTATTTTTGAAGCGGTAAACCGTGTTCTCGACCACCATGAGCCTTACCCCGCCATTGTCATTGATCGATTTTGGAATGTAATACAGGCAAATACCCCTGCAACGTATTTGTTTGGACTAACACTAGATCCTTCTGCGCGCTCGAGCGGTGAACCACTCAACATCGCCTTAATGACGCTACACCCAAATGGCATGCGGCGCTTTATTAGCAATTGGAATGAGATTTTACCTTTGTTAGTCAAACGCCTGCGTAGCGAAGCATTGGCTTCTGGTGATCCTGAAGTTCAAGAAAAACTGATGAACTACTTAACACTGGTTGAAGGAGAACCCCTCGAATTAACGACAAACCTCAATCTGTTACCTGTTATGCCTTTAGAGCTAGCGATCAATGGATCATCACTCAGTTTCTTTTCCGTTATATCAACGTTTGGCACACCTCAAGACGTTACAACTGACGAACTGCGTATCGAAACCTTCTACCCCACCGATCAAACAACCCGTGATTTTTTCAGCGCATTGCCATCCACACTCGCCAAGGACATTTAGTTTCCTTTCAGCTTAAATTCATCTAACAGGCCGCATCCTTAACTCAACCTCAAAGAGAAGGATACGACTATGAACTACTTTCAAATGGCGCTAAGCGCAACGGCTCTCAGCGCAACCCTTATGGCTTCAGCCTATGCAGAATCAACCACGTCTGAGCAGAAAGTGGTGAATATCAAAGTCTCACAGTTCGATCAGGAACTAAAGGCGACGGCTGGCAAAAACAGTGCGTCTGCGCAAAACAAACTGGCCCAATTATCCAGTATTCAGAGAAAAAGTAGTTTCGTACCCAACGAAAATGTTTGGATTTTTGATAGCTGGGTTACGCTAAATTATGACGACGACTTTGATGGGTTTTATTCTGAGTTTAGTGTGGAGTTCGACGTCGACACCGTATATGAACATGTACCTGTCTATGCGATTGTCTACCTGGGAAGAAATGATGTATTTGACCCGATTCACGTATCTGAAACCTTTGACATCTATGGTGATAGTTCTTCAGATAGTTTGATCGTTGATAGTGAACTGGTCTCTGGTTTTGCTCCAGATGATTATGAAGTCATGATTGAGATATATGATGCAGTTGACGACACGTTATTGGCTTACACCGACGGTATAGAGGACGCGGATCTAGCCTTTCTCAGTCTGGAAAGTAAGACGTTTGAGGATTCAGGGCAAAGTACGGTCGTTGTCGTAGAAGAATATGGCGGCAGCATTGGCTGGACTCTAGCCTTGGGATTGGGCCTCGTTGCCGTCTTTCGCCGCAGGCAAAAATAAGGCATCACAAACGGGCTAGCGCGACTAGCCCTTTTCTTTTCCATCCCCCTGTGACATTCTTCTAAAAGCAAATTGGTAAGTCGCTCGATTTACTGCCAAAATAGTAGGTAAAGACCAAAAACACACGGATCGAACATCAATGACAAGGTGGAATTGTCACCAAGCCGCGCTTCACTTTGCTCGTCTAAACGACTCTTGCCCAATAGTCCAAACTGAGGCATTTTGCTTTCTCGATCGCGCCGTTCAAAACCTATCTGTTTATTCAGGGTTGCGTCTTAATGTTTAGATCAATCCGTGTTCAACTTTCCCTAGTGCTTGCAGGTTTAGTCACCTTACTGTTAATGCAAGGTATCGTTGGGCGTACTAACCTCTCCACGTTAAAAGACGGGTTGCAACTCACCCAAGGCGCTATTGCTGACGTAGGGCTGGCCCGAGAACTTGAGCGGGATGTCATTGACCTGCAAAAGAATGTATTGGTCTTCAAAGATTCGGCAAGTCCTACGGCTGTCAGCAGATTTCAAAGCTTGATGACTGAAATTTCGAGAAAACTCGACGTTTTGGAGTCATCCGTCTTCTTCCAGCAACCTGAATTAGAAGAAGAAAATATTGTCGTTTTAATGCGCAAACACCTTGCCGAATACCAAGACAATTTCATTGCCGTTGTAGAAACTCGAAACAAACAGGATGGCATGATTGCATCAGGTTCACTTGCCAATTTAGACAACCTCAAATGGTCAGTAGAAAACTGGTCTCCGCGAGATGGCCAACTTGTCATTAGCAAAGAACAAATGCACACGCGTATCACTCAGGCCGAGTTAGCCATATTTAAATACCTGAACACACCTGATTTTCAGTTTGTTGAAGAGTTTAATACAGCAATTGGTGCAATTCGCCAATCCTTAATGGACCATGACGTCGATGACTTTCCTACGGGAATAGAGGCGGAATTAGACGATGCCCAAGAGCGATTTTTCCAACTGACTCAGCTGATTCAAGGAAACTCATTTTTAATCAATGTTGTGATGGCAGGTACTGCCAATGAATTTCTGTACCTCAGTGGAGAGTTGGTTGACGAAGTAAGTGAACGCACACAAACAGTAAATAGCAAAATCAGTCAGAGTACGACAGATGCGCGTAAAAAAGGGAATTTGTTCACGTTTATCGGTATTGTATTAGCACTGCTTACCGCATTGTTTACTGTGTATCGGGTGTTAATCCCCATCCGTAACATTACTGATGTATTTATCAAACTGACTAACGACGCCAAAATAAAAGCGATTCCCGGTTTAGACAGAAAAGACGAAGTTGGCCAACTTGCCAAAGCGGCGAATGTATTTAGAGATAAAAATAAGCAAACCGAGCATTTGTTAATAAACGCACAAGAGTTAAACGTCAAGCAGGAGCAGCTTAACAAAGAGCTCGCCGAATCTAAGCAACGCGCTGAGCAAGCAACGATATCAAAAAGTATCTTTCTGGCGAACATGAGCCATGAAATACGTACACCAATGAACGGCATCATCGGCCTAATTGACCTCGCCCAAAAGCAGCCCATGTCGACAGTCTTGAAAACCTATATCGAAAAAGTGAGTTACTCAAGTCAGATATTGATGAGTGTGATCAATGACATTCTCGACTTTTCGAAAATAGAAGCGGGCAAAATGGAAATCGAAAATGTGAGTTTTTCACTTCATTCTTTATTCGACAACTTGCTTGCCGTGATTGCCATGCGTGCACAGGAGAAAAACCTCAGTATCCATTTAGAAATTGCGCAACACATTCCTCAACAAGTCATTGGCGATCCGTTGCGAATATCTCAAATTCTTATGAACCTGTGCAGTAACGCCGTTAAATTTACCGAGCAAGGCGGTGTCACCATCCGTTTTGATGGAAAAATGAATGCCAAAGGCAATGCGATTGATTTGCAAATTGACATCATTGACAGTGGTATTGGCATGTCGAAGGTGCAGGTGAGTCGCATCTTTCAACCCTTTATTCAAGCTGACGGCTCTACCAATCGCAAATACGGTGGCACGGGTTTAGGCTTAGCCATTGTGAAGCAACTGATCGAACTGATGAATGGAGACCTAACGGTAAAATCGAATCAGGGTGAAGGGAGCACGTTTACGGTTAATATTCCATTGCGAGTCTTCAAAGGCCAAACCGCAATGTTAGCGTCATTGCCTACCCTTCCCTCAGATACGCTAATGGTTTCAAACAAGCCTCTACTATCTCAAGATTACGCCAGAGCTCTTGGGGTGTCGTCCAGCCCGACGCCATTATCGGCGCTAACCGATGTCGTCCAACTACCTGAATGTATCCTCATTGGTGTCGACGATTACGGTGAATTTAAATCTCTACTCCCTGTCATTGAACAGCTCGATTTAGAACAAACGAAGGCAGGGCTGATTGTTGATACACAAACTTCGCAAATGCAGGACAAAATAAATAGCAAATGGCCCTATGCCATGTTGATGCACCCATTCAGCCCAAGTCAGTTTATTCAGTTTATAGAATCTGTCATGGGTATCAGAGAGCTCGAAGAACCGGGTAATGCCACTGCGGATGACGGTCAACGTCTAGACGGCCATATATTGTTGGTGGAAGACAACAATATCAACCAAATTGTGACGGGTGAAATGCTGCAATCTATAGGGCTTACCTTTGATATCGCAGAAGACGGGCAGCAGGCTGTGACCAAAATCGAAAATGCACCTCATTATGACCTCGTCCTGATGGATGTTCAAATGCCGGTGATGGACGGGTACGAGGCCACAAAAACACTGCGAGAGAAAGGCTTCTCGTCTTTGCCTATTATAGGTTTATCAGCCAACGCCATGAAACAAGATAGTGAGAAAGCCAAAATTGCTGGCATGGATGATTACCTCACTAAGCCCATAAAACGGGACGCTATCGTCAAAAAACTTACGCAATACTTGAAAGTGAGCTCGGTATAAAATTGACAATTGTGAGACACAAAAAAGCCGCCTGAATGGCGGCTTTTTTATCGATATCAGCTCGTTTAGAGGGCACTGATTGTCGCTTGTTGCTCTTGTAACTTCGCCAATTGCATCTCAGCGTCGGCAAGCTTAGCACGCTCTTTTTCGATAACCGCTTCAGGCGCGTTGCTCACAAACTTCTCATTAGACAACTTACCCTTGGTGCGCTGTACATCCTTATCTATTTTCTCCATCGCCTTGGCGATACGAGCCAGCTCTGCTTCTTTATCAATCAAACCAGCCATAGGTATCAGGATTTCCATTTCACCAACCAAGGTTGTCGACGACGCTGGTGCCTCTTCATCGGCCGCAAGTACTCGAATGTCCTCGAGCTTCGCCATGGCTTGCAAGAAGTTAGCATTTTGATCTAAGCGACGCTGATCATTGTCACTCACGTTCTTAAGCAAAACCGATAGCGGCTTGCTTGGCGCAATGTCCATTTCCCCACGAATGTTACGGATGCCAACAACAAACTGTTTGACCCATTCCAAGTCATCTATCGCTTGTTGGTCTACCAAGGTCTCGTCGAATTCAGGGAACGCTTGAAGCATGATCGTATCGGCTTCAATTCCTGCAATGGGTGCCACGCTCTTCCAGATAGTTTCTGTGATGTAAGGCATCAAAGGATGCATCAATCGCAACAGCGTCTCCAGCACGCTAATTAACGTACGGCGAGTGGCTTTTTGTTGCGCTTCAGTACCTTTGAACAATACTGGCTTGGTCAATTCTAGGTACCAGTCACAGAACTGATTCCATGTAAACTCATACATCGTATTGGCAGCCAAGTCGAAACGATAGTTATCAAGGTGATCTCGATACGTTTTTATCGTATTTTGCAACTGACCTTGTATCCAACGGTCCGCTAATGAAAACGCGAGATCATCCGTCGATTCACTGAATCCACAATCGTGTTCTTCTGTGTTCATCAGAACGTAGCGGCTTGCATTCCAAAGTTTATTACAGAAATTGCGGTAACCCTCTAGACGGTTCATATCCCAATTGATATCGCGTCCAGTAGAGGCCATTGCTGCTAAAGTAAAGCGCAGTGCGTCAGTACCATGTGCTTCGATACCTTTTTCAAACGTCTTCCGCGTATTCTTTTCAATCTTTTTGGCAAGCTGTGGCTGCATCATGTTGCCAGTGCGTTTCGTCACTAAGCTTTCAAGGTCAATACCATCAATCATATCGATGGGGTCGAGCACATTTCCTTTCGACTTAGACATCTTATCGCCATTTTCATCGCGAATCAGCCCAGTAACATACACCGTTTTGAACGGCACTTGTGACTTACCATTTTCATCTTTAATAAAGTGCAGCGTCATCATAATCATGCGCGCTACCCAGAAAAAGATAATGTCGAATCCAGTGACCAACACATCTGACGGATGGAAAACTTTCAGGTCTTCGGTATTCTCTGGCCACCCCAATGTAGAGAAGGTCCATAAGGCCGAGGAGAACCAAGTATCAAGCACGTCTTCGTCCTGACTCAGAACTACGTCCTCTGCCAACTCGTATTGCGCACGCACTTCAGACTCATCACGACCAACGTATACATTGCCTTCGCTATCATACCAAGCAGGAATTCTGTGACCCCACCAAAGCTGGCGTGAGATACACCAATCTTGTATGTCATTCATCCATGAGAAATACATATTCTCGTATTGTTTTGGCACAAACTGGATATCGCCGTTTTCAACCGCCTGACGAGCTGGTTCAGCCAAAGGACCAACACGAACGTACCATTGGTCGGTTAACAGAGGCTCAATCACTACACCTGAGCGGTCGCCGTACGGCTGGGTCATCGCATTTTCTTCAATGGCTTCTAGTAAGCCCAATGTTTCGAACTGTGCAACAACTGCTTTACGCGCCTCAAATCGGTCAAGGCCGTGAAGGTCTTCAGGGATAGGGGCATCTAAATCAAAAGGTTTGCCATCAAACGTGTAACTCTCACCAGCAGCGAGAATTGCCGCGTCCTTGTCAAAGATATTGATCATCGGCAATTGGTGGCGCTTACCTACCTCATTGTCGTTGAAGTCATGAGCTGGGGTGATTTTTACGCACCCCGTGCCCTTCTCCATATCGGCGTGTTCATCGGCAACGATCGGAATACGGCGATTGACCAATGGCAACAGAATCGCTTTGCCAATCAAGTCCTGATAGCGTTCGTCATTCGGGTTAACCGCAACCCCTGTATCGCCGAGCATAGTCTCAGGGCGAGTGGTCGCAACAACGATATAATCTTTGCCATCTTTGGTTTTCACGCCGTCCGCTAACGGATAGCGGAAGTGCCACATTTTTCCTTTTTTGTCTTTGTTTTCGACTTCAAGGTCCGAAATGGCAGTGTGAAGTTTAGGGTCCCAATTTACCAAGCGCTTGCCACGATAAATCAGGTCGTCTTGGTACAAACGGACAAAGACCTCTTTTACTGCGCTGGACAGTCCCTCATCCATGGTAAAACGTTCGCGTTCCCAATCAACAGACGCGCCTAGACGGCGAAGTTGCTTAGTGATCGTGCCACCTGATTCGCCTTTCCAGTCCCAGATACGTTTGATGAACTCGTCTCTGCCCAAATCATGGCGAGTTTTCTGTTCTTCAGCAGCAAGCTTGCGTTCAACAACCATTTGCGTCGCAATGCCAGCATGGTCAGTACCAACTTGCCACAATGTATTGTTGCCAGACATACGCTTGTACCGAATCAGCGTATCCATAATGGTATCTTGGAATGCGTGGCCCATATGCAGGCTGCCAGTCACATTCGGTGGCGGAATCATAATGGAATAAGATTCACCTTGACCAGATGGCTTGAAATAGCCTTTCTCTTCCCAATTTTGGTAAGTTGCCTGTTCAATAGTTTGTGGATTAAAGGTTTTATCCATGATTTCTCTCATTGACCAACAGCGAGGAATTGCATCTGGCATCTCGCTTGTTGATATTGTTTGTAACGAAGACGTGCCGCTTGTTTCGCTTCTTCAGCTTGCGGCACAAAATCTATAATTTTTTGGTACTGGCTATGAGCTTGAATGACTTCTGCGCTCATATTGACTACAAGTGCACGGCGACTCAATTGTTCAGCAGACCAGCAAATCTCCAGTGGTGTGCCAGCTGCAGGCCCTTCGCCATACAGGTTGTGTGGAATGAATCTGTCAGCGGGAAACTGCCATAACAACTCGTCGACCTGCTCGGCTTCTTTCTGCGAGGCACAATAAACAAGAAGCTTTTGCTTCTGGGAGAAAGCTTTAGCAGCGATTTCACATACTTGTTCAGCTAGCTGATTATCATCAGCCAGCTGATAAAAAACGACTTGCGTCATTAGCGCTTAGTCCTCTTGGGCCACACCAGCTCGATTCATTAAGAATTGAGTCAACATAGGTACAGGACGGCCTGTCGCACCTTTGTTTTTGCCACTGCGCCATGCAGTACCAGCGATATCCAAGTGCGCCCAGTTGTATTTTTTGGTGAAACGAGACAAGAAGCAAGCGGCGGTTACCGTACCTGCTGGGCGGCCACCCAAGTTTGTCATATCGGCAAACGGGCTTTCTAATTGCTCTTGGTATTCATCCCACAAAGGTAAACGCCACGCACGGTCAGAGCTTTGCTCAGACGCATTGATGAGTTCATGAGCTAATGGGTTATGTGCACTCATCAAACCGCTGGCATGATGGCCAAGTGCGATGATACAAGCCCCCGTTAATGTGGCAATGTCTACGACCAATTCAGGATCGTAGCGTTCAACGTAAGTTAGCGCATCACACAATACTAGGCGGCCCTCAGCGTCGGTGTTAAGCACTTCAACCGTTTGCCCAGACATAGTAGTGAGAATATCACCAGGGCGGTAACTGTTGGCATCAGGCATGTTTTCACATCCGGCCATAATACCAATAACATTGATAGGTAGGTTCAGTTCGGCCACGGCGTGCATAACACCAAGAACTGAAGCCGCGCCCCCCATGTCGTATTTCATTTCGTCCATGCCTTCGCCTGGTTTCAATGAAATACCGCCTGAATCGAAAGTTAGCCCCTTACCAACAAGCACAATTGGCGCTTCATCATCTTTACCGCCCCTGTGGTGCATGATACTCATGATAGATTCGTTATGAGAACCTCGGCCAACTGCGAGGTAAGAGTTCATTCCCAACTCTGCCATTTGCGCTTCATTAACGCTTTCGATCGAAATAGAATCGTGCGCCGCAGCAAGCGCTTGAGCTTGTTCGAGTAAATAGGCTGGGTTACAGATATTTGGTGGCATGTTAGCAACGTCTTTTGTTGCTTTCATTCCCGTAGATACCGCCAAGCCATGCTCAAGTGCACGTTCGCCAACCGGTAGCTCTCGACGGGTAGGTACGTTGAATACGATTTTACGCAATGGCCTACGAGGTTCACCTTTTTTCGTTTTCAACTGCAAAAAGGTGTACAAAGAGTCTTGTGTCGCTTCGACCGCTTGTCTGACTTTCCAATAAGTATCTCGGCCTTTTACATGTAGCTCAGTTAAGAAGCACACCGCTTCCATTGAGCCAGTCTCGTTAAGCGTTTTGATTGTCTTGGCGATAATTTGTTTGTACTGACGCTCATCAAGCTCGCGTTCTTTGCCACAGCCAACAAGTAACACGCGTTCTGACAACACATTAGGAACATGGTGAAGCAATAGCATCTGGCCTGCTTTGCCCTCTAAATCGCCGCGACGAAGTAAGTTACTGATGTAACCTTCGCTTATTTCATCTAGTTGTTCTGCAACTGATGTTAAGCGACGAGGTTCGAAAACTCCCACCACGATACAGGCACTTCTTTGTTTCTCAGGGCTGCCGCTTTTTACACTAAACTCCACGATGTCACCTCGTTTTTCTTATCTGTCTGGTCTGCAAAGAGCAAAATTCACATAACGTTTTGCCCAGCTTTGTGTTTTAATACGCAGCCAAACTTGCAAGCTGGCGGCGTTTCGCGCAATGTATCGTATAAACAGCCTAAAGCGAGCGACACGAGCGCTAAATTTCGATGCAGACGGTTATTGAATGCAGGCAAAACTTGTAAAAACACTTAGTTTACTCAAAATTGTGGCTTCTTTCACTATAAATCCAAATTTTCCAGTAGGCCAGAGATGCTGATATTCCGCTATTTACTTAAGGAAACCCTTAAATCTCAGGTCGCCATATTTTTAATATTAATGGCAATCTTCATTACCTTGCGCTTTGTTAGGGTATTGGGGGACGCATCTGACGGTGATATTCCTGCCAGCCTAGTGATTGGCTTCCTAGCACTATACGCCCCTATCCTATCCTCACTGATAGTGCCAATCAGTGCCTATCTGGGGATAATGCTCGCACATGGTCGACTCTACGTAGACAGTGAGATGACTGTTATGCGTGCGTGCGGGATCAGTGAATGGTATGTCACTCGTGTCATGCTAGCTTTGTCTGTGCTCATCATGATAGTCACAGGGGTAATTACCTTGTACTTAGCACCAACAGCGGCAGAGAATGAATATCGCTTGCGTGAAAAGGCCACGTCAGAAGCCGGCCTAGCGGCAATTATTCCGGGTAGATTCCAGCAAACGGGTAACGAAAAAGCCGTCATTTTTGTACATGACATTGACCCAGAAAATGACAATTTACAGCGCGTATTTCTATCTCAACATCATAATGATCCCGAACAACAACGTGTCCGAGTGGTGTATTCAGATACGGGAAGTGTTCAGCAAAACCCAGACGGCACGCGCAACCTAGTATTGAAAGAAGGCGTGCAATACGAAGGTATCCAATCGCAAAGCGATTATCGCGTCGTCGCATTTGATGAGTATCAAATTCAGGTGAGCGAACCAGAGCAAACCCAAAGCCGCAGAAAAGTATCAGTCTTGCCGACTCAAGAACTGTGGAATGACGATTCGATCGAGGCCGTCGCTGAGCTCCAATGGCGTATCGCTATTCCGTTATCAATTCCATTTTTAGTCTTGATTGCCGTCCCATTGAGTGCTGTAGACCCTCGTCAAGGCCGCTTCGGTAGAATGTTCCCAGCGATATTATTATACCTCGGCTATTTCCTGCTTTTACTGGCCAGTCGACGTGTGCTTGAGGATGGTAAATTGCCACCGCAGCTCGGCCTTTGGTGGGTGCATGGCATTATGTTGGTGATTGGAGTGACCCTACTGGTGAGAGACAGGAAAACCGGTACCCAACTGCGCGCGAAGCTATTGGGGAAAAGTTAATGTTTAAATTATTAGACTTATACATTGCCCGAACGTTACTCGGTACTGTCACGGTCACACTGTCGGTACTTATCGGCCTCAGTGCACTGATCAAGTTTGTCGAACAATTACGTAAACTCGGTGAAGGTAATTACGACATGACCATTGCCGCTGTTTATGTGATTTTGAGCCTGCCTCGCGATCTAGAACAGTTTTTCCCTATGGCGACGCTATTGGGCGGGCTGATTGGAATGGGTCTGCTCGCCAGCAATAGCGAGCTTGTAGTTATGCAAGCTGCGGGATTAAGCCGTTTTAATATCATTGCCAGTACAATGAAATCGGCAACTGTCATGATTTTGTTTGTCATGTTGATAGGCGAATTCGTGACTCCTGTCAGTGAAGCTAAAGCGAAAGAAATACGGACTGAAGCCATCTCTGGGGGCAGTTTATTTTCCTCCGACCAACTGGTTTGGGCCAAAGACGGTAGTAATTTCGTGAGTATCGGCCAAGTTGTGACCCGGGAAAATCTGCAAGAAATCACTATCTACGACTTTGAGCAAGACCTGACGTTAGCGCGCATTACTTATGCTGAAGACGCGAGATTTGACGGTGATGTTTGGTGGCTTAATGACGTCAGTATTACCCGTTTCAATGCATCGAAAATTGATGTGGAGGAACAAAGCGAAGTACGTTGGGACTCGACTTTGACACCGGATAAATTGGGTGTTGTTGCTGTCAAACCTGAAGCGCTGTCGATTCAGGGGTTGATGGGGTATGTGACATATTTAGAGAATAATGCGCAAGATCCCAGCCGTTATGAATTGGCGCTGTGGCGAAAAATCCTACAACCAGTGTCCGTGGGCGTTATGCTGCTGATGGCACTCTCGTTTATCTTTGGTCCATTGCGAAGTGTCACCATGGGCGCAAGAGTGATTATGGGCGTGCTAACAGGCTTTGGCTTCTTTATCACAAATGAAGTGTTTGGCCCCTTGAGTTTGGTTTATCAACTGCCCCCATTCTTAGGGGCGCTGTTACCCAGTTTATTGTTTGCAGGCATCGCCATGATGCTGCTGAGACGAAGATAGCGCAACCGCGAACTACCAGTTTTTATGGTCGTTCGCGTTTTTGGTTAGCACTAGCATTTCCGTCTTCGCCATACGATCTTGAAGCGACTGTTTGTTTTTGAAATCCAGTAAAACAAGAAGAGTACCTAGACCACCCAATGAGGCTACCAGCCGCAAAATCAATCGTCCCCATGTCATAGGCGCATCGACAGTACTATAAATTCTCAAACGCCAAGCACGCATCCCTAACGTTTGGCCACCTTTCTTCCAAAACCAAAGGAAAAACCCCGTCACCCAAATCAATACCCAAGCTTGAATAATAGATTTGTAAAGCAAAGAAGACTGGATAGCTTCATTGGGCTGTTCGAAACCCCGATTATCTAGCACGCCTTTGTGAATCATCACTACCATTGCAACAATGATAACCATAGCGGCACACATACCAACCGCTGTTGCGACAAGCGTGTCATAAACCATGGCAGCCAATCGACGCACAAAGCCAGCTCTTTGGCCTACTTCATTCTGCTCTACCGTTTCGGATTTGATATCTGATGACAATTTTAAACCTACTTAAAAACGTACCTAAGTGTAAATGCGCAGAGTGTGCCACAGATAAAAGCCTGACCCAAACGCTATTGTTGGAAAAGCGTATTACTGACTGGCCTTGACCAACGCCTGAATATCTCTATACATACTCATTCTAGCGGCAGATAACTCTGGCACTTTTGCCCCGGGCCAATTGCTGTTCACCGCAATCACCAGCTCATCATCGGGTGCGATGAATATACCTTGGCCAAAAATACCTCTTCCTTGGAAGGTACCATCATCATTGGTCCACCATTGGTAACCATACCCAGCATTGTCAGAACCAATATCGGCTTGTTTGGTCGTGGCGGCTTTCAAATATCCCTCTGGCAAAATGGATTCGCCACCCACCATTGCTCCGTTGAGAATAAAGTCACCAAACAAGGCATAATCACGGACGGTAGCTTGAATACAGCACCCACTAATTTCATGTCCAGTTGCACCAAGTAACCAAGACGCATCTTGCGCCGCTCCAGTATGCTGCCAAATCTTTTCAGATAGGTAGTCGGATAGTGTTTGTTGAGTAGCTTCTCTTAACAATACACCGATGAGATTGGTTTCACCTGTGCTATAACGCCAATGGCTTCCAGCGGGGTGAGCTCGGTCTAGCTTTCGCATGTAACTCACTGTGGCATCCACACCAGGTTCTGGTTCACTGTAATTAAAACGATTCACATCTGAGTCGGGATCGGTGTAATCCTCATTCCATTCGATACCGGACGTCATAGAAAGTAGCTGCCTAATCGTGACGGTTTCGTAGTTGCTGCCGACTAAATCTGGAATATACATCGCAACTGTGTCATCCAAACTTTGAATAAAACCATCCTTGATCGCCGCGCCCACCAGCGTCGATGTGAAAGACTTAGCGACAGAGAAGCTTGTCCATTTGCGGCTGTTGTCCAACCCCAGAGCGTACTGCTCGTACACCAGCTCGCCTTTATGAAGTACAACAAGGCCCGCGATACGTTGTTGCGCAAAATATTGTTCGGTCTGTTCGGCTGGAATAGGTAGCGGGGATGTTATCGTTAATGAGCGAACATCGGACCCTTTTTTAACAACCGTATAAGGTATCGCATTGAGCATTTCCAGAGATTGAAAGGCCGCATCTCGTTGCTTAGTATCCCAAAAAAGAGGGTTGGGCTGACTGGGTTGATTCAGAATAATATAGCGAACCGATTTATCGAGGCTAAACCAATAAGCGCCCCCTGCGACAATCAAAATTGCGATGATGATGACGCCAAATTTTAAACGTGTGTTATTTCCCATGTCACATTACTTCCATTTGTAAATTTATTGTTATTATCATTTCCAACCACCATCATACCGTTTGGTTGAGATAAATCACGCGCTAAAATTCTCTTGTCTTTACCTTTCATTAAAGATAGGTCTCGATTCTTGTTTCCGATCACTTTTCAAGCCAAATCAATTCGGTGGTAAAAAGGCGAAAGAGAGCAAAATAGATTGTCGAGCGGCATCGCTTCCGCGTTGCTTTCTTCATTTTTCACTGGCAAACGGGGGAAGGTTGGGCGAAGAAAAAGTCCAAGGTGTTCAGTTTTTCAGCGAACAATCGAAAAATCAAAAAAAATGCTTGCCTCGTTCTGACACGCCGCTATAATTCGCAGCCTAACAACGACATACGTTGTAGCACACTTACCAGTGCCAGAGTGGCGGAATTGGTAGACGCAGCGGATTCAAAATCCGCCGCCTTTGCGGGTGTGCCGGTTCAAGTCCGGCCTCTGGTACCACTTTTAAGTGTGAACATAAACCGACGAAAGTCGGTTTTTTTGTGCCTGAAATTCAATCAAAGCACACCCGTGGTATGCCGACCGTAACCGGGAATTCGAAGCCCGAGCCTCTGGTACCACTTTTAAGTGTGAACATAAACCGACGAAAGTCGGTTTTTTTGTACCTGAAATTCAATCAAAGCACACCCGTGGTATGCCGACCGTAACCGGGACTTCGGAGCCCGAGCCGCTAATGCCGCTTCACCTATCGGAATTAAAATTTGTTCAATAACCTGTTTTCTATCCATTAATCCAAGTGTTTGAACGTTTTTAGCTACACCCATACAGCAGCCTTGATAAGGTGGCTTACGTAATTTGATACGTGGAGTTTTAAATGAGAACAGTCATTTTGTTGGCTAGTCTATTCGCGGGAGTATTCTCTGTTGCTTGGGCCGAAGAAGAAAAAAGTCAGCAACAAATTGAGATAGAAAAACTCAGTTTTTTGGTTGGCCACTGGGCAGGTCGTGGCCAAACTTTTGCTAAAGATGGCACTAAGTCTACTTATCACGACGACGAACAAGTTTGGTTCGACGTGCAAAATTCCTTATTGATTATCCAGGCTAATGGTTCAAAAAACGGCAACCACTATTATGGAATTCACACGGTTATTTATTACGATGTAGAAGCTGAGCACTATTGGTACAACCCCTTTACCGCAAGAGGTAGTCGCCCGTATCGTTGTAATCTTGAACAACAGTTGTTTCGATGCTATTCACTAGATCAAAAAAACCGCCTAAGTTTTCTGCGCCTACCAGGTGGCGAATGGAATGAGTATGGAGAAACACTTGAGGATGGAATATGGCGAAAAACCTTTGAAACCATCTTAACCGCTACAGAGAGCTAAAATAAACGTTGCGTATTCAGGCGCGCAGCATTTGCGAATCGTTACTGATAACACAACGCCTGAAAAAGGATATACTTAAAGCCGGATATTTAAAGGAACAAGAATGAAAGTCTTTGGTGTTGATTTAAAAAGTAATGACGCGACTGTGTGCCTGTTGTCACTTGTTGATGATATGTTTCATATTCCCGATTGCAGAACTCGTCGCTTAACCCTGGCTGATAATAGTGCGAAAGGCCTTAAGCACTTTCAAAACACCTTTGCTAAATTAGCTGATGATTACAATGTAGATGCGGTCATCATTCGGCAGCGCCAGAGCAAAGGTAAATTCGCTGGTAGTGCCGTTGGGTTTAAACTCGAAGCGACAATCGAGCTCATTGAGAATCTAGAGGTTGTCGTCTTTGGGTCAACCGAAGTCAAAGAGTCTTTGCGAAGGCATCCTCTCGCTGTGCCTTTCTCAGAAACGGGTTTGAAGCAGTTTCAAGAGCCGGCTTTTACGACTGCCTATGCCTGGTTGATGAAAAATACGGGAGAGAATGACGCCTAGTTCGATAGAACAAATGGAAGAAACAAAAACGCCTGCGATTGAATCGCAGGCGCATACACTTTAACACGCTGTTTAATTTACAACGATTGTCCAACTTGCATTGCCATTGGTAGCGGACCAATAATGGTTTTGTGGCTCAGCTCCTTCTTCGACAGCCCAAACTTGAGCGACTAGACGTTCTACATCACCACCAATAGTCAGCTGATATGCGGTAGATCCCGCTGGCAACGTCGTACGCAATTGGCATGTGCTGTAGTCTACTTTCACTTCACCGTTTACTGTTGAGTAGTCGTTGCAAACGTTCAGGTACACTCTCTTCGCATCAGCATTGTTGTTCAAAGACAGGGTAACCGTGTTTTTGCCAACGAAATCAAACGTCTTATCACTTACAAGGTCCGCCGTTTCTTCTGGGTCACCATCAGATACCGGATCTGTACTAGGTGGTGGTGTCGTAGCTGGAGGCGGAGTCGTCGCGGGAGGCGTCGTCTGCCCTGAACTGTTTGCACCTGATACTGGCGCATCACTGCCGCCACCACCGCCGCCACCACATGCTGCTAACACTAAAATCGCTGGAATGAATAATAAATGTTTCATTGGTAGCTCCTTAATAAGAATAAACTTTAGTTGAATCGGCCTTAGCTTCCTTGAACCATGAGCGATTCTCGGTGCCGTTAGAGTTTACGTATTCTGCGAACTCAGGGTAGGCGCGTAAGATATCCACATACTCTCTTGGGTGTAGCCAATTACTATTTGTACTTGCATTGATTGCTATTGCCCAAGGTAATCCGTTCTCTGTTTGGTAAGTTTCGCCAGAAGCTAAATCTGTTGAGTCTTCTGCCAAACCAAAGTAGCTGGTATTGGCTAGTGAGGTCGGCGTTTTATTCTTGAGGTGAATCTCTAAACCTCTTCCTGGGTTTGAGCCAAACACTTCTCCATGCTCCGTCCCTTCAGTTGCAAAAATAAAGGGTTTGTAAGGAGCCTGAGGAAACGCATTGACACTGATATCTCGAGTAAATTGAAGCGAGATTGTGAACTGGAACTCTTTTTGCGACGTGCAGCCATTTTCGGTCTTAAAGAACCAACAACCACCTGCGTTTACGTGTTTCCACAAGTCATCACTAATTTTCAATACCGCATTCTGAGTGCCACTTTCTAGCAATGGCGTGGTGACTTCAGTGCCATTAATCGTAAATCTCAGTGTATCTGTGTCGATATCTTCATTGGTGATACCTTCGAGCTGAATCGCGAAACCATTGTTGTATGAAGCGCCCATCGCAGTTAACTCACCAGAGAGACTGAGTTTTTTAACGTGGTTTTCTTGCGATACAATCATCGAGGAATTCAAGCGAATGACAACATCATTGAAATCATAGTCGCCCGTTTCAGGCCAATTGTCTTCAAAAGCCAAGAAGTAAGGCACATTGTTCACCAAACTATTACCTGAATTAACTACTGCTACTCGATAGTCTTCTACTTCACCATCATTCACGCCACCACTAGGACCTACTCCAGATGTCGTTGTATAACGTACACGAGCCCACGTGATTCCTGTAGCCACATCCAGCGGCGTGTCTTCAAAGATGAAATGGGTACCAGTAGTCAAACTCTTATCTGCTACCAATTGGTCTTTGGCATCAAAAGTACCGTCTTGATCCCAGTCGACCCAGATACTCAAATAGCCGTCGCCTTGAACTGTGACTTGCATAAAGCTATCAAGACCGCCTTCAAATGCAGTGATAAAGTTCACGCCATCTTCATCGCCATTACTGGTTTCGTCACTGTAGGGAGAAACGTGAGCATCGTATTCACCGTCGATGGTGTTACCTAGATGAATCCCATCAACAATACCGTGTCTTGCGCCATTGCTAGACAAGGATGTGAGGTAGCTATCCGGTGCATCACCAAAGTCAGTTGTCGGTGGCACTGATTCATCAATAATTGGCGCCATTGCGCAACGTGCTCCGTCGTTATTGCCCGAACTTGGGCCATAGGCAAATAACTCCGCCTTCGGATTATCACCATCTACGTCGATTCTAAAGATGTTCCCATCTTGGTTCCGGCTAATGTAAAAGGTGCCATTAAGGTCAAAATATACGGCTCCGAAAGTACCTCTCTGCCCGACATTACTTACTTTGGATTTAGTACCGTTAACCACATCGATTCGATACAAATCACCATACTTATCAACAGAATAAGCATAGCCATCGGTGGGGTGGAATGCTAAATCATAAATTAGCATCGATAAGGAGGCACCATCAGTGACGCGCTGCATGTCCAAATAATCGCTATCATTCTCATCAAGTGAAACACGATATAAACCATAGTTACCGCCCTTCTTGTAGAGATAGTAGGCGTTTTCCGAAAGTGCCACATCGCCCACGAAAAAGTTTACGCCAGGTTTATTGGTTACAGGCAACGGCTCTATTTGGTAGTCATTACCGATTTTTACGATGGTGTTGTTTTGGTAACCCCAACCGTATAGATATCTGTCGTGATTACTGAATCCGAAGCCATTGATACGATCGCTTGTACCGAGGTTACTCGAGAGAAGGCTTACGTTTCCCGTAACCAAGTTAACACCGTAGAGCTGTGCTGTGGTGTCTTGCATCAAAAAAGCTTGTGAAGGGCAACTGTCAAAAGCATCACTAGCCATGCTGTATGACGGGAATGCGATTAACATCGCAACTGCTAGTTGAGACTGTTTGTTCATAGAAGTTCTCACAATTAAGGTAAAGTTATAACTGTGATTACAATTTACATGCCAGCGCACAAAGCTCGTGAAACAAATCCACCTGCAGAATATTTAGTTATTTAAATACAGTGACTTATGGATTTTTCATCGTTAGTCATTGATAGGTAAAAGTAACTGTAGTTTTCACTTGGCAAACTGAAATTCTCATTTTGCGAAGCATCCAACGGCGATAAATTTGCAATAGGAAAAAGGAGGTTGTTTTATGCGTTTTGAAAAAACTGTTGCGTGTAAAGTTTGCTAGCCGACTAGCACATAAACAAATAGAGGGTGAGAATAGGCACTTAAAGCGTACCTATTCTTGGAGAGTAAAAGTGCAACGCTTTTACGATTTATTGAAAAAAGCGGCTACAGCATCTGTTGACGTTTTGACAGCTTCGGGCTTGTAGTAAAAGTCTACATGGCTACAGTTTTCCAGCTCCATTACTTCATGCTCATTGGTCAGTTTCTCAATAAAGTTGGTAGAACACACAGATGTTGGAGCGCTTTTACTGAATATAATCAGAGCAGGTTGCACGATTTTGTCGGCATAGTGCTCGGCAATGGAAATCAGCGATTGCATTGGCTGGTCGGCAATATGCAGATTGGTATAATTTTCTATGGTATTGGGCCCACGATAGCCATCTTTACCATAGTAGTCATAGGTTTCACTGCCCATTTCTCCGGCAATAGCAACATAGTCTTGTTTCGACTGCTCATCATCTAGGCCAAATGGTGCAGTATAGTCAGCCTCCCCTGTCGCATAGATGTGTTGTGCCGATGTATTCGCGGCAGCGATCATTTGATTCGCCATGTTTCGATCTGCCCATTGGAAACCGTCAGCAGCCATCATCCCTGAAACCGTTGCAAACTTTTTGATTCGGTGATCCGTTACTGCAGCAGAGGCGATGATCGATCCTCCTTGGCAAACCCCCAAGCCATAGACTTCTTCAACATACGGTAAAGTATTGAGAAATGACACTGCGTCCCAAGTGTTTTCGAGCAGCCTAAACATGTAACGCGACTGCTTGAACTCTCCTGGTAGTGCCGGGGAATCTCCCATGCCTAAATAATCAAAGCCAAGAAACACAAATCCTCGTTTAGCCATTTCAGGACCGTAGGTTGCGAGAACCTGTTCTTTGACTTGGGGAAACGGGCTAGCCCCAACAATCGCTTTGTATTTTTTGGATTCATCAAAGTTATCAGGCAGGTATAGGTCACCAACCAACTCAACACCAAATGATTTAAACGCGACTTTTTTGATTGTCATCACTCTTCACCTTTGCTTTCAATTCAGTGATGTCAGTATCCAATCAAAGAGCTTGCACGTCAGTGCACAAAACTGCGCAATTTGTATACAAACCTGCATTAAGACTCATTCTTCATAAATCTTCATTCTTTTTTCATGCACTTCATTATTGTTTTTGATGAATTGAGACCTCTGTTTCAGCACTCAAATAAGGACTCGAAATGAGCACTAGCTTCAGGGTATTTAGCAAGGCAACAACACTATTGGCAATCATCAGTATGCAGCTTTGTTACGCTGCCTCAACTTCGCCTTTGACATTGTTCAATGATACGCAACACCAAACCGAATACAGTGGCATTACTAGCGTTGTTGTAGCGCAAAACGACACTATTGTTTACGAGCGTTATTTCGAAGGTAGCGATGAAAGTACACTCCATAATACTCGCTCAGCAACCAAAACCTTGGTTGCCTTGCTAACGGGTATCGCTATTGAGAAAAACTACCTTCAGTCAGTAGATGAACCGATTCTCACCTTGTTCAAAGACAAGTTTACATCCGAGAATGTAGACCCTAGAAAACTGGGCATAACATTCGAAGACATGTTAACCATGAGCTCATTGTTGGAATGTGATGATGAAAATCAATTTTCCCGCGGCAACGAAGAACGCATGTACATTATCGAAGACTGGGCGTCATTTACCGTGAATTTGCCAATAAGAGGGTTTCCCGCATGGGTCAAGACACCCGAGGCATCACCCTATGGTAGAGCATTTTCGTATTGCACCGCGCAATCTGCGTTGCTAGGTATCGCACTCGAGAGATTAATAGAAGCGCCCCTTGATGCCTTTGCCAATCGCCACCTATTTAAACCTATGGGTATCAAGCGGGTCCAATGGCAATATACACCAAGTGGAGAGGCTTCGACTGCAGGCGGAACACAGCTCTCTAGTCGTGATTTACTGAAACTGGGTCAACTTCTGCTGAACAAAGGAAAGTGGCAAGGCAAAACATTACTCAGTGAAAACTGGATCGAACAAATGCTGACCCCAAGAGCACAACCTCGTGAGAATTTCGGCTATGGATATCAGATATGGCAGATGCCATTTGTTTATCAAGGGGAAAATATTCGTGTTTGGTCGATGTCTGGAAATGGTGGAAACTACGTCATCGTCTCACCAGCACTCAAGCTCGTCGCGGTGATCACCAGCACCAATTTCGGCCAACGAGACGGGCATCGCAAAAGTCAATCCTTCTTCCAGGACATCATATTGCCCTCTATACCTAGTCCTCAGCCATAGCCATTTTGAGGTGCTCTACAGGCACATTCTCGCGTTGTGCGACAACCAATTGGTCAAGCAGACGTGATGTATTTTTGAAGTCAGGCAAGTCTCTAAGAGATGAAAATAGACGAGACCGCTCCAGAAGTAGGCTATCGAGATAGCCTACTTTAATGGCATGAACCAGCATCTGCTCTGCCTTTTGCGTATGGCCGAGTGTGCTGTATACCAGCGCTAATTCAAGTGCTGCATAAGCGTTGTCTTCTAAGCCGGAATAAGACTCGATCTCAGAAGCCCGATTTTCCAAATAGTCAGAGTCTAAAGGCACTGTGAGTATTACGCGCAGAGTTTGATAGTAGTAATTATTGGGCTCTAAGGAAATGGCCTGTTGCAGTGACTCAAGAGCGGCACTGCTATCACCAGCAAGTAAATCATGCTCAGCTTGCAACACGTAAAAATCAGCGTGGTGTGGACGCTGTTTTGCAACGTCCATAATGACTCTAGACTGTTCGAATTTACCTTGCTTGAACAAATAAAATGGCAAAGCAACATTGGAAAAAACATTGTCGGGATACAATTCAAAACTGAGTTGGTAGTAGCCCGCCGCCAGCTCGTGATATTGCAATAATTCGTAGTTTCTACCCAACTGGAGATACAAAAAGTCCTCTCTCACTTGAAGGTTTTCTAATGCTTTGTGAAGCGCTAATGATTCCGCAATAGCGCCGGTTTCACCCAACAAATAAGCCAACGCTGATGTATTAACACGCTCAGGGTCTGATGCCCGCTCAATCGCTTGTTTGTAGTATGAAATAGCTTGGCGTGTGTGTCCTCGACAATCGTGACTAAAGCCCAGGGTGAAATAAGCATGAGTCGCCGTATCGTCAAGACTCAACGCGCGTTTTGACAAAGTTTCGGCTTCTAGGGCCAACACGGCATCGGCACCATATCGGCAAACACTGGCGCTCAACGCAAAACTTTTGGCGAGCAACCAGTCAGGATCATTGCTTCCATCCAATTGAATCAATTCCAACAGAGTAAGTGCCCGTTCAATATCTGCTTTTTCTCCCTGATTCAAATAGTGTTGCGCTCGTTCTAGCCGTTTCTGATAAGTCGTTAGTGGTGATGAATCTTCAGAACTCGTAAACAACACGCCAATAAAAATCAACGAAAGCAGCAAGAAAAAAGCACCAGCTAAATGGTACAACTTCAGTGAAGGCGTTAACCGAGTCTTCGCTGGCAGCAACAATTCAGGTTGAGAGCAAAGCTGATAATCCGATCCTCTCACTGAACGTATGTATTGGGAGAATTCACCCGTTGGATTGAGAGCGACTCTGAGCAACCGTACTCTTTGAGCAATCGTCTCATTATTGACTTGAGTAGGAGACCAGACGCCCTCGATAATTTGATCGAATGTGACAACTTCCACATCGTGTTTAAGCAAAAATGCTAATAATTTAAAATTGAGCCCCGATACCTTCAGTTCATCGCTTCCTCTATAAACGCGCTCTGCGATGAGATCTATCTGCAAGTCGTCGAGACGATACTTCATTTACTGTTCAACCTATCCTAGCAACATGTGTAACTTAACGTTACCTTGTTTCCATTAACGCTGTAAACCGCTCAAAAAATATAGAGCAAAGGCCTTAGCAAGGTATGTCGTGCAATCCAGATTAATCTGCGACATAATCAAATGGCTATTTTAAATCATAGAGTTAGCGAATATTAGTAATAAGCATTATCGAAAAAACGCTATTCAACTACGAAATGGAGACACGTTATGATTAAAGGGAAATCATTATTTGTAGGCGTTAGCTTACTCATCAATACCTCTTTGGCGACCGCCCAAAATAACGCCGAATTCCTCGAATTTTATCCCGATTGCGGTTTTGAGATCGTCGATACCGTGAAACACACTGGCATGATTCGCAGTGACTTCAAAGAAAGCCCACAGTTTTATATTTCCAATAAAATGAAGGAATTACACCAAGATATCCTCAAAAAAGCACAAGACAATGGTGTTCAGTACCTCGTTGTAAAGAATCGAGAACTACTACCCGCTTATGATGAGTCTATGCGATTCCATGTAACTGTCGAACATTTGAAAACTTGTAGTGCGCCTCATGAACTTGGTGGCAAAGCCGCTGAGTTTGACGCGCTTGGACAAAAGCTCGCATCGTTTGGTCAGGTGAAAATTGGAGAAAACAAAACTCTCACATTCGGTCTTCCACAATCGATTGTGCGCCCTGAACTGAACAGTAACGTTAATGTCTCTTTTACCGATGGGTTGTACGGCGTTAAGTTGGGCACGCCGAGAGACGAGGTTATCAAGGTTTTCGGTACGCCCTCATTTTGGTCAAGTGACAACAAAGATATGGAGCTCATTGCCTATGGTAGACGTCACTGGTTAACGTTCCAAAATGGCGTTCTGGTTGCCGCGAAATTTGGCAAAAGTTTGTTCAACGAAGAGTTGATGAACAAGTTGGTGTTTGACGATAGATTCGACGATCGCAAATGGGTTGCAGGGGGAACCGTAGAAAGAGGAGAAGCCCTCGCAAGTACAGATGCCAGCGACACTCCCAGTTTCAATACGCCATCACAATCATTGACTCTCGATACGCAAGTCTTTTTGGAAAATCAGCGAGAAGAACGAAATCGCAGAGTGATTGGTTTTGAGTTAAAAACGAAAGACTCAACGCCTATCGTTTTTGATAGTAATCAGCTCTCTAAATCAACGAGTCTAGATTATCTCTATACTAGCTTATCGAGCTTGGGAGAGTTTACTGAGATAGATTCAGCGCCTCTACTTCAGTCGTCATTGGGTAAAACCTCTAAAGAAAACGGTAGACAATACCTGCTGATCGATGCCAACACCTTAGTAAGAACCGCGGTAGATGGCGTGAAAAAAATTCTGCTTTCTTCAAGTTATATTGATGGTATTTCACCAACGTGGCATTTTGGCCCTTTCTACGCTGGGCAATCGTTAGATGACGCCTTAGCTGCTGCCGGTGACAACGCATTTTATATGTTAGATATCATTGAAATCGACCACGACCGGTACACCATTAAATTGTTTACTTCTGAAGAAGACAGCGGTACGCAAATAGATGCGATGGAAGTTTCTATCTTCTGATTCAATGAGTAGAAATGAAAAAGGCCGCTTAATGCGGCCTTTTTTATTACTATCTTATTAGTCTATCGTCGGAATACGACCTGGTGTCCACGGCGCGCCAGCTGACTCAAGTTCCGCTTCAAGCGCTGTGATATCAGCTTGCAGCGATTTAAGTTGATCTGCCATTCTAGTGTACTCTGCTTCTGCAATATCCAGTGACGCTAGGTGGTTCCCAGATACGCGATTTTGACTACCGCTAATGGCGTAGTAAAGACTAGATGTTCTACCCGATACTGACCATGGTACTGGCTCTTGTCTAGCGCGCACTGTTGAATCCCCATCAAGCAATACACTCAGTTGGGCGAGACGAGATGCCAGTTCTCGTGCCTTTTGCGCTTGCTGTTCTGTGGCACTAGGCGTTAGATCCACAGCGGCCGTGAGGTGCTTAATCCGTGTTTTCAATTCGCCTTGAGCTCTTGAAGCCCCGCGGACTGAGCGGAACAGGTTCGCAGCTCGTTTTTGCACGGCCATTAGGCCTTCTCGATCCTGACTAATTTCAGGACTATTGTTCAATAGTTTAAGATTGAAAGTTTGTGGCTCGGCTAATGTCACTACTTCACCAAATTGACGCTTTTTCAAGGTCACTGTGTATTCGCCCGGTAGTGCAATAGGTCCTTTCGGAGGAATGGCCCAAGGTGGCACATAACCCGACGGTGATGACAAACTCACTGGCGCACTTGAAGGGTAATGCATATCCCAAGCAACGCGATGGAATCCTTTGCTCGCTGGCGCGTTGACACGACGCACTAGGTTGCCATTTGCATCTTTCACTTCCAAGAAGACTTTTGGCGCTTCTTCTTGGTCTTCTTTACGCAAGGTGTCCCAACTTGGATATGGCGTATCGCCACCAGCCTTTTCGATTTCTCGCTCTTTGGCTCGACGAATTTGCTGAAGTGTTTTGTAACCGTCTTTCAAATAGTAAGAGAAAACGGCGCCATATGGAGGGTTATCCGCACTGAAAAACGCGTTTCCATTAGACCCATTGCGCTCACCACCATATTGATAACCTTCTAAATACAACCAAGTATCTTTGGCTGGGAATAGCGTGGCTTCTTGTTTCGTCAACTGCTCAGTAGAACTACGAAGTGGCGTATAATCATCGAGGATATAGATACCGCGTCCAAATGTACCCACGACCAAATCGTTTTCACGACGCTGTATTTCTAAATCGCGAACAGAGATCGTTGGGAAATTCCCTTTCATTTGCGACCAGCTCTTTCCACCATTTTGACTGACAAACAAGCCGTACTCAGTTCCTAGGAACAATAAATTGGGGTCTACATGGTCTTCGGCAATCGTATGGGCAGAGCCCCACTCAGGAAGATTGTTACTGATCAGACGCCAGCTTTTCCCCTTATTCGTCGTTTTCAACACATAAGGTTTGTAATCGCCTCGCTTGTGGTTATCGAATACCGCGTAAGCGACATTTTCATCATGTGACGAAGGAATAATATCTTCGACCAAAGACATATCGGGAACACCCTTGAACTTATCTTCAGTTCGCCAATTGGCACCACCGTCTTCGCTGACACTGATTAAGCCGTCGTCGGTGCCCACGTACAAAAGTCCTTCTTTCACAGGACTTTCATTCAACGCAATAATCGAACCGTACATAGAAGTGGAGGCATTTTTTGCAATGGTATCTACGCTCCACACTCTATCCATAACTTTAAGCTTGTTGCGGTCGAGTTTACGCGTCAGATCTGGGCTGATCACACGCCAGTTTTCACCTCTATCATCTGATTGAAAGACCTTTTCTGCAGCATAAAAAATGCGCGTTGGATTATGAGGGCTCAGCAGTAAAGGTGTATTCCAATTCCATTTGTAGGCATCTTCTCCCATTTTCGGATGTGGCGTAATCGACACTCTCTCGCGAGTACGCTTGTCATAGCGCGCTAAACCACCGTATTGGTACTGAGCATAGATGATGTTGGGGTCATTAGGGTCAATCTGCGGTTTGTAGCCATCGCCACCAATCACAATGTTCCAGTCTGCGTTTGTAATACCGTGAATAACGTCTGTACGAGACGGCGCACACAATGAGTTATTGTCTTGCGTACCACCACAAACGTTGTAGAAGGGTTCAGCATTATCAGGCTGAGCACGATAAAATTGGCCTAGTGGCAAATTATTGGCCCAACGCCACTTTTGTCCTCTATCCCAGCTTTCGTAAACCCCACCGTCTCCACCAATTAACAAGTGATCCGTGTTATCAGGGTCAATCCAGAGCGCGTGATCATCTACGTGACGAAACTCATTGGACATGGATTTAAAGGTTTTACCACCATCTTCTGACACTTTAGAGAAAGTATCCAATGAGTACAGCCTGTTGGGATTGTGAGGGTCGACGACGATTTCATTGTAATACTGAGGACTGCTAGTCATGTGGCCTGAGCGTTTCGACCATGTTTGGCCAAAGTTTGTGGAACGGTATACGCCCTTTTCCTTGTCATTGGACTCGATGATAGCGTAAAGCATATTGGGAGAGGACGGTGCCATCGCAATACCAATACGGCCCATGTTGTCTGTTGGCAAACCAGACGTCACTTTTGACCAAGTTTTACCACCATCGGTCGTTTTGTGAATCCCACTACCCGGGCCACCATTTATTAATGTCCACACATGGCGACGACGTTGATAGCTGGTTGCAACAATATTATTCGGGTTCTCAGGATCAACAACAAACTCGTTAATCCCTGTGTACTTGTCAATGTCTAAGATTCGATTCCACGTATCACCGCCATCCTTGGTTTCATACAAGCCTCTGTCACCACCATTGCTCCACAGTGGCCCCTGAGAAGCCACCAATACGTGAGCTGCATTGGTGGGGTCGATCCAAATCTGAGAAATATGGCCTGAATTTTTCAGTCCCATGTTTTTCCAGGTTTTGCCACCATCTAGAGACTTGTAAACGCCATCACCATAGGCGACCGAACGTTGAGAATTGTTTTCACCCGAGCCAACCCAGAGCACATCAGGGTTTGACGGTGCCATTTCAATCACACCAATCGAATAGGCGCCTTGATGCTCAAACAAGGGGGTCCAAGTCGTCATATTATTTGACGTTTTCCACAAATTACCAGACGCCGTAGCGACATAGAATTCACTCGGTCTGCTCGGATTAACCGCGAAATCTGAAATTCGTCCCGAAATCATAGCGGGCCCGATATTTCTGAGTGGAATACTTGCAAGTGGACTGGTTGCCTCGTCTTTGGCCGCCACTCCCGTCGAAAAAACAAGGGCAGCAGCAAGGCTACACAATGTTAGGTGCTTTGATATTGGCATTTTATTTTTTCCCCTGGGGTTGCCCTTCTGTCATCGGGCTATTGGTAGAGTTATCCGTTTTAACATAACACAGAAAAACGGTACTGCTAGTTATCGTGACCGAAACAAAATGTCACACTTTTTTTACATAATGAGATAGTGTAACAATAGCAGCGTCCAATATACTGCTTTATCGATTACATGAAGTTTAAATACGACGATTTGTAATATTTTCGCGTTATCACTGACTAACGACACTTGTAACGAAAATAAAATTTGGTTAATTGCAACAAGGATATCGACATGAAACTAGCAAAAATTCTAATGCCAGCACTTTTACTTAGCATGGGTTCTTTCGCTCAAGCGGCTGACGTAAACGAAATTATCACGACTTACCATGAAAATATCGGTGGTGAAGAGGCCTTGAAAGCCATCAAGGGCATGAAGATCAGCGCAGAGGTGAGCCAGGGTCCAATGACTTTCCCATTGGAAATCGTTCAACAAGCATCGGGTAAGCAATACACAAAAGCGACAGTACAAGGGCAAGAAATCATGCAGGGCGTATTCGACGGTGAGACGCTATGGAATACCAACTTTATGACAATGAAAGCGGAAAAAGCCCAGGCAGAACAAACTGCAAACATGAAACTCAACATCAACGACTTCCCTGATTCACTCATCGACTATGAAGAGAAAGGTTATAGCGCCGAGCTGATGGGAACAGAGACAGTAGATGGTGAAGATGCATTCAAAATCAAGCTGACTAAAGAGCCAATCACAGTAGAAGGTCAAGAAAAACCAAACATTGAGTATTACTACTTTGATGCCGAGACTATGATCTTGGTTATGACTGAAAGTGAAGTCAACGCAGGCCCGATGAAAGGTCAAATGCAGCAAGTCAAAATGAGCGATTACCAAGAAGTGGATGGAATCTACTTCCCATTCTCTATGACACAGAGCATCAAAGGCCAGCCAGCTTCAGCTTCACCAGTAACAATCAATGCCATTGAGCTAAATCCAACGGTAGACGAAAGCGTATTTGCATTTCCGGCTGCACAATAAGTCGAAATCAATACCACTACAGTATGTCTACAAGGAGATAGAATCATGAATCAACTCCCTAAACGTTGGGCGTTGGCGGCAACTATTGCTATGACTATGGCTTCGTCTGGCTCAGCTTTGGCTGCCGACAAAGCCAAAGGCAGCCCTATATTTGGTGACTTACAAGCTCGACATATCGGCCCGGCACTCATGAGTGGCCGATTTGGTGACATTGAAGGCCACCCAACTAACAGCCGTATTTTGTACGCAGGCGCAGCAGGCGGTGGCGTATGGAAAACCTCAAATGGCGGCGCGACGTTTCAACCTATTTTTGATGACTTCCCCCAGTCCATTGGTGCGATAGAAGTCGATCCTAACGACCCTGATAACACCGTTTGGGTTGGCACAGGTGAAATTTGGACACGTAACAGCGTTTCCGTTGGCGATGGTCTGTTTAGAACTACCGATGGCGGTTCAAACTGGCAATTGATGGGTTTTGAAGGTTCAGAGCGCATCAGTAGCGTTATTGTCAATCCCAACAACAGTAACGAGATCTACGTTGGTGTACTCGGCGGTTTGTGGGGAGATAGTACACAGCGCGGTGTATATAAATCTGTAGATGGCGGTAAGACCTGGGAACAACAACTTTATGTTGACGAGACTACCGGTTGTGCCGATCTCATTATGGATCCCAATGACCCTAATGTATTGTATGCATCCATGTGGGAGTTCCGTCGCACAGGTTGGTCGTTCAACTCTGGCGGTACAAACAGTGCGTTGTACAAATCCACAGACGGCGGTAAAAGCTGGGATAAGATTCATCAAGGTTTCCCTGAAGGTCAGCTAGGTCGGATTGCGGTAGCGGTAGCGCCATCGGATCCAAACCGACTTTATGCTGTACTTGAAACAGAAAAAGATGAAGACAAAGGGCTATATGGCTCGACCGACGCCGGTAAAACTTGGACTCACCTAAACAGCGATTTCGGCTTAGTCGTTCGTCCGTTTTACTTCTCACGTATCACGGTCGATCCTAAAAACCCGGATATCCTAGTAAAAGGCGGCCTATTTGGCTCTATTTCTAGAGACGGCGGTAATACCTTTACTAACTTGGGTACCATGCACCCAGATATTCATGATATTTGGTTTGACCCTAACGATTCAGACAAGCTGTTTGTCGCAACTGACGGCGGTGTATATCGTTCATGGGATGGCGGTTCTACCATGGAAATCGTTGAGAACATTCCCGTTTCCCAGTTCTATCATGTCAGTGTCGACAATGCCGAACCGTACAATATCTATGGTGGTTTGCAAGACAACGGTAGCTGGTATGGGCCATCTTCTGCAACGGGCGGTGTGAAAGCCGGTGATTGGAAAAGCGTGGGTATGGGCGACGGTTTCCGTGTTTTGAAACACGCGACCAAGCCAATCATCTACTCAGAGATGCAAGGTGCTGAAAATGTATGGCGCTTCAACACTAAACTGAAGCAACTAAAAACCATTCAGCCTTTGCCTATCGAGGGTACACCCAAATTCCGTTTCAACTGGAACGCACCAATCACATTAAGCCCTAATGAACCAGACCGTATCTATATTGGAAGCCAGTTCCTACACGTGTCTGATGATATGGGCGATACGTGGAAAATTATCTCTCCAGACTTGACGACCAATGATCCTGAAAAGCAAAACCAAAGCGAATCAGGTGGTTTGTCCATGGACAACTCGGGTGCCGAAAACCACGCGACTATCTTCACCATTGCCGAATCAAGCCGTGACGAAGATGTTATTTGGGTGGGTACGGATGACGGTAACGTACAAATTACCAAAAACGGCGGTAAGTCTTGGACAAACGTTGTCGAAAATATTCCCGGTCTGCCAGCCAATACCTGGGTATCTCACATCGAGGCCAGCGTACACGACAAGAAAACCGCCTATGCAACGTTTGAAGGTCACACCTCTGGTGATATGAAAGCGTATGTATACAAGACAAGTGATTACGGTAAGACTTGGACACCGCTGCACAAAGACAACATCGAAGGCTTTGCGCGTAATATTCAAGAAGATACTGTCAATCCTGACTTGTTGTTCTTGGGTACTGAGTTTGGCTTGTATGTGTCGTTAAACGGTGGCGAAAGTTGGCAACGATTTACCAACAATATGCCTGCAACTGCGGTTCATTACATTGCACTGCAAGAGCAAACTAACGATCTTGTTTTGGGAACACATGGTAGAGGCGTCATTATCATCGATGACATTTCACCACTGCGAACTCTCAATGACGAAGTCCTCGCCAAGAAGCTGCATTTCTTGCCTTCTGACGGAGCTACCATTATCGATGAAGAGCAAGGCTTTAGTGCTGGTGCTTATGGAAGAGAAACTCAGTTTGTCGGCCGTAACCCCAACAATGATGCCAAAATTGCTTACTACATGAAGAAAAAGCATATCTTCGGCAAAATGAAGATAGAGATCTTTAATGAAGACGGTGAGCGTGTCGCTGAACTGGCAGCGGGTAAGAAAAAAGGCATCAACATTGTAAATTGGGATTACCACCTTGAAGTGCCCAAGATTGCGACAGGCAAAACGTTCACGTTTGGTGGATTCTCTGCGCCAACGGCGCCAGCAGGCACCTACAAAGTTGTGCTGACCAAAGGTAAAGAGACTTACGAAACCACGTTGGAATTGAAAAACGATCCAGACTCGCCTTTGTCTAAGCGTCAGCGTCGTAAGCTTCAAGATACCACTATGAAGCTTTATGACATGACACAAGACCTAGCGTACCTAGTGTATCAAGTTGACCAGTATATGGCGGCAGCTGCACAAAGTGAGTCTGAGGAAGCGAAAGCGATTTCCGACAAGTTGTTTAAACTGAAAGAAACCTTGGTTATCACGACAGGTGACAACTACGTTGGTGCTGCAGAGCCACAACTACGTGAAAAACTGGCCGATTTGTACAGTAAAATCACGCAGGGCTTTGTGCCTCCCTCTAAGTCAGAGTTACAAAATCTAGACTTGATTGAGGGCATGTTCGACAAAGCAAAAACTGAGTTCAGCGAGCTTCAGAAAACCGACATTCCAGCACTAACACAGTTGTTAGAAGCCGAGAAAGCAGCAAAAATCGATATTAAATCCTTCGAAGATTTTTTAGCTGATTAACGCCATTCTCGAGAAACACTAGCCCGGCAGATGCTCAAGTCTACCGGGCTTTTTTTATCCTTTTTTTGCTATAAACACGCTTCGCTATGAAGTAATCACAAGTCAGAGTTGAAGAAACGATTGATCGAACCCATTTATCAAAGACGTAGTGATGTAAAATCTCAGTCCCATTGATAGTTAGGGTATGCCGGTGAAAAATGACAGTGGTCTTGTAACAACACTCAATGAATTCGCAGAGCGAATAGATTATTCGTTGCTGAATACGCTCAAAGCCGATCCCAATTCAACAGAAACAGGAATCGACTACCGTCCAAGGCAAGTGTTTTCAGGGCACTATGTGCCAGTGAAACCCACCCCCATTGGTAACCCTGTTTATATTAGTCACAGTGCGACGTTTTTTAACGAACTGGGCCTGAGTGATTCTTTGGCGACAACACCAGAATTCATGGCCTTGTTTAGTGGCGATATGGACAAGCTCCCTTCCCCCATGCGTTCACATGGGTGGGCAACAGGCTATGCCCTATCCATTTATGGCACCGAGTATATTCAACAATGCCCATTCCAAACGGGCAACGGCTATGGTGATGGACGAGCCATTTCCATTGTGGAAGCCGTATTGAATGGCCAGCGTTGGGAAATGCAGCTCAAAGGCGCTGGTCCAACGCCATACTGTAGGGGCGCAGATGGTCGTGCGGTACTGCGCTCAAGCGTACGGGAGTTCTTAGCACAGGAACATATGCATGCCCTCGGTGTGCCGACTTCTCGGTCATTGTGTTTGTTTGCTTCAACCTCAGATACCGTTGATAGGCCTTGGTACCTAGAAGATTCAGATTCAGTTGATCCTGAAATTTTAGTCAGCAATTTCGTTGCTATATCAACTCGAGTTGCTCCCTCTTTTCTGCGAGTCGGCCAGCTTGAACTGTTTGGGCGGCGGGCGCGTAGCCTTGAACACCCCAATGCACATCAAGAGCTCAAAGCGATTGTGCAGCATTTGATACAACGGGAGTACGCCGAGGATATTGACTCAGCATTGTCATTTGACGATCAACTAATGCAACTGGCCATAGCATTTCGTGATCGTCTGACTTCCCTTGTAGCCAATTGGATTCGCGTTGGTTATTGTCAGGGCAATTTTAACAGTGACAACTGCGCTGGCGGTGGGTTCACGCTGGACTATGGCCCTTTCGGATTCTGCGACAAGTTTGACCCTGTCTTTCAGCCCTGGACTGGAGGGGGACGTCACTTTTCATTTTTGAATCAACCTGTTGCCGCCGAGAAAAATTATGAAATGTTTTGCCGAGCTATCACACCATTGCTAGCAGAATCACCTGATAAGCTCAATTATCTTGAGCAAATTCAAGATGAGTTTGCCACTGTTATGGATAACAAAATGCAGGGTATGTGGGCAGCGAAATTAGGGTTAGCAGAATATGATCACACCTTGGTCATCTCATTGCTCCAACTGATGATGCGAATCGGTGTGGATTACACCATTTTCTTTAGAGAACTTTGTGAACTACCACGAGACGTATCTCATCTTAATCAAAGTTTTTACACTACCTTGAGTAGTGACAATATCAACGCTTGGAATGATTGGTTAAACGCCTGGCATACGGCGTTGAGCACGGACAATAATCCCGTCGCAATCAGTGCTGAAATGAAGCGCGTCAACCCCAAATATACTTGGCGCGAGTGGCTAGTTGCACCAGCCTATAAACAAGCAGAACGCGGCGACTACTCGTTGATTCACGAGCTGCAAGCTGTACTTAACGCGCCATACGACGAGCAAACTCAAGATATCTCGGAAAAATTCTACCAACGCAAACCCTCTGAGTTATTTGGCACTGGTGGTATCTCTCATTACAGTTGTTCTTCCTGATTGAGATCGACCGTTTACATAAACTTAGAGGCATTGCATTTTGGCGTCAAAACCCGTTCTTCACATTGTTGTTGGTTCAGTTACAGGTACTGCTCTGGCAGCTGCTAAGGCACTGCGAACGGAACTTGAACGAGATTACACCATTGTATTCCACGAGTACGCGACCCTCGACGATATATTAGTGCAACCAAACCAAACACTGTTGTTTTGCGTGTCCAACACAGGCGAGGGTGAATTATCACCCTGGATGCGGCGTATCCACGTTCAACTCTCCGAAAGGCACTATGACATGACAGGGCACCAGTACCTGCTCATTAATTTCGGCGATAGCCGCTACAAGGCCTTTGGCCTCGCTGGTCAAACCCTTGATACGGCACTGAAGTTCAGTCACGCCATTCCTCTCAGTGACATATTGACCCTAGACGCATTTAAAGCGACACCAGCCGATACGCCTTTGTATGAATGGGTATTGTCGGGTTTAAAAAACGCGAAGTGATTACGGCTTCGCGTCGAAGCATTGCCTCGCGCTTTTGATATCACTGTGGTGTTCATCGGCCCACGAAACCAGTTGATAAAGTGGCTTAACTAACCCTCGCCCCATCTCTGTCAGCGTGTATTCCACTCTTACCGGTACTTCAGGATAAACCGTACGACTGACAAACCCATCTCGTTCAAGATCTCTTAATGTTTGGGTTAACATTCGCTGTGAAATACCCACTATGCGCTTTTTAAGCGAGTTGAATCTATCTTCACCATCGACAAGCGCAAACAATATTAATACTGACCACTTGTCACCAATTTGTGCGACAACATTTCGAATTGGGCAATTTTCATCGTTCAAAAATACTCTGCGTTCACTAGTATTCGATTGCTCAGACATATACACCTCTCGTAATTTCTCAATATCGCTAAGCTCACTGTTCAAATGACGTTCCAAATGTATCCGCGAGTTACCAAAAGGTAACTAACCGACGTTTTGGTGCCTAATTGAATCCTTATTTTTTGTATTTTACTATAAGTATACATTAGTAACTAACACTAAATTTTTATACTAAATGGGATGAATCATTATGCGGAAAATCATACTTATCTTGTCTTTGCTTTTGACTGTGACAGCGGCGGAGGCCGACACCAACTCTAATACTGAGATGGTCATCAACATCAATAAATTTTCTCAAGACCATTGGTCAGAATCTGAACAGCGCAATGTCGCTAGTGTCGTTGATTTCGTTCAAAAGCTAATGAACGAGCACAATTTTGACTACATACTCACCCATTACAATGACAGTAGATATGTTCAACACAACAGAAACATTCCAGATAAAATCACTGGATTGGTCGGCTTTCTTGAAGCGTTTGTCGAGGATTATCCCGACTATCGCTATGACGTAAAACGCATCACCGTGGATGGCAATTATGTGACATTCCATTCTCATGCAACACTAGACAAAGCGGATAGAGGTGATGATGAGAAGGGTCTCAATATCATCGATACGTGGCGTCTGGAAGACGGTAAGATCGTCGAACACTGGGATGCGATACAAGCTCTCGATGGCTTTATGCGATTTTACGCACTACTGGCCGGCGGCGACATTGAGAATGATAACGGGGTGTTTTAGTCGGTCGGTCTATACGTGTGAAAGGCTAGACGCTTGTTTGACCCAAGACTTGAGCTTTGTTAACTGGTCGATAGTGATAGTTCCATATCCAAGTGTTATCAATTCATTATCGACTAAGTTTTTTAGCGCTTTATGAACAGACAAAACCGTGACCCCTAAAATCTCAGAAAGCTGATTTTGCGTCATCGTTAGCGTCAATTTTGATGGATGTTGGCTTTGAATGGCCAGTATCGATTTAGCCACTCTCACGGGTAACGGTAAACGGCGAATGTCGTCCAAGAGTTCTAAACTATCGTGTAGTTTAACGGCCAGCGTCGACAGGAGTGCCGCGGTGAGATCCGGTAATCGTTGACTCAGTGCATTGAATTGCTGACGAGTAACTTGAATAACTTGGGTATCGCCAACCGCTTCGGCATTGTGAGTTCGAAGTAAATCTGCGAATAATGTGAACTCACCGAAGGTTTCTCCACTTACCAGAATTCGAGTCAGGCAGTATTTCCCTTCTTTGCCGTAGTTACCTACCTTCACTTGGCCCTGTTTCACTATCGACAGCCCAGGCTTAGCGTCACCTCTCTCGTGAATAACCTGTCCATCAGTGTAGTTTACTAGCGCCCCCACATTTTCCAACGCTTCGACAAGTGCTATGGGTAAACTGTGCTGATCGTTCATATCCACCAAAACTATAAAAGTATATTTTTGGTCAGTTAAGCAGATGCTAGCGTGTGAATCAAATAAGTGAACTGGAAATCAATTATGAACGAGTCCTTGGTCATATTCGTCGTATTTATCGCATTTGGTCTAATTGAAGCGTACCGCGGAAAATTGTTTCACAAACAATCTGAAGTCGCAGACGACATCAAAGTGGAAACAGTTAGTACCTTAACCTTGTTTGCCTTCACCCAACCGTTGATCTTGTTTGTGGTACATGAGCTGCTGGCGCACTTTGCACCACACCTTAATGGGGCCTTTATCGACCTAGCTGTGGGCTGGCAAATTCTTTGTTTTCTCATTCTCGATGACATGACTCAGTATTGGTGGCATCGCGCATCACACACTTTCAGACCTTTGTACAATTTGCACAGAGCTCACCACAACGGCAAATACATGAGTGTACGCATCGTGTATCGCAACAATATTTTTTATTATCTGATGATGCCCTCAATATGGCTCTCAGGAGTACTTGTCTACTTGGGTTTCGGCACCGTGTATGCAGGCTACTTGATTATCAAACTCACAGTTATTATCGGTGCCCATGCAGAATGGAAATGGGATAGATTCTTGTACCGTTACCACTGGCTATCTCCTGTCGCGTGGATAGTGGAAAGAACAATATCGACACCTTCCACTCATTCAGCCCACCATGGACTGCACGTGGAGGACGGCATTACGCACTACAAAGGTAATTTCGGTAATCTATTATTCTTTTGGGATGTCTTGTTTGGTACGGCTAAGATTTCTCGACAGTACCCAGCGGCTTATGGCGTTCAGGGAATGCGTAAAGCCAACTGGAAAGAACAACTGTTGTGGCCCATATACAAAACGCCAAGGGGCGCTTCACCGCGAAGACAGGACTAGGGGTGATCTACCAAATATGAACGATCGTTCAAAAAGTAATTGACTTTCAACTGGCTCTAGCTATTATTTGAACACTTGTTCAAATAATGGAGTGATTATGTCTCTTACACAACAACTCGCAGAAATGCGTAATGCGGCAGTCGAAAATATCCCGAGCGATATCTATGAGGTCATGGCGGGGGCAACAGCGGAGCTCAAAGCGAAAGCACTTGAGCAATTTGCGCCCAAAGTGGGAGAGGTTTTTCCAAATTTCTCTCTCAAAGATCAATTAGGTCGTGAAGTCACACTCAACGAAATGACAGAGTCAGGTGCGGTTGTCATCACTTTTTATCGTGGCGGATGGTGCCCATACTGCAATATGGAATTAAAAGCCTATCAAAATGTATTGGCAGAGATACAAGCGAAAGGGGCGTCTTTGGTTGCGATATCACCAGAATTACCTGATGCCTCTCTTTCTACTACCGAAAAGAACGAACTTGATTTTAAAGTCTTGTCTGACGTAAACGCCGACTTTGCCAAATCACTCGGTATCGTATTTTCTTTACCTGAAGCACTTCGTCCTATCTATTCAAGTTTTGGTATTGAAGTCGAAAATCACAATGGTGAGGGTCAATTCGATCTACCGTTGGCCGCCACTTTCGCCGTTGATAAATCGGGAACCGTGATATTTGCTGATGTTACAGCAGACTATACTCACCGTGCCGATCCTAAAGACGTACTCGCGGTGCTATAAGCACTAGGGCGGGAAACAATGTGGCCACTCAAATGGTGGCCACATTAGCTTGCTAAATGCTCAAGTTCACTCACATAAACCAATCGTCCTCGTACAAAAATCCGGCCTCTCCATTACCCAATGTAGCTCGAGCTCTGGACTCACTGACAAGTAGGCGAACCGCAACATCAATGGCTTAAGGTACAGAGCGCCAAAAAGCTAACGTGTTGAAGCCCAATTGCTTTTTCACCTGATACACGCCCAATAGATTCTGTGAGGCAACACCAGCGGCGTAAGCGATAGCCGCTCCCATGACACCCTGATTTGGGATAAGCAACACACCCAGACCAATACTCACCAATCCACTGATCAAGACGTTGTCGCGAACTTTCTTTTCGTTGCCTGTCATACTCAAGAGATAACCCACTGAACCTGTGGCAATGTTAACGAATTGGCCAAGTGCTAAAATCATCAGTGCAGGCGCTGCGGCTCTAAACTCTTCGCCAAACATGCTCATTAACCATTCGGGAAAAAGTAAAATAAAACTCACAGCAGGCACGGCTACCACTAACATCATACGCACTGAGAAAATAGCCATTTTCTCAAGCCCTTTACTATCGCCAGCGGCGTGCATTGCTGCGAATTTTGGCGCGGCAATAGTGTTTACTGCAAATAGAATAAAACTCGTTAGCATCGCGGTGCGCTGTGCAGTGGCAAAAAACGCGACATCTTCCGCAGACCCCCATCCTCCTAACATGAGTTGAGACGACCATTGGATGACTTGGTGCAGAATCGCGACCATCCATAGCGGCATGCAGGTTTGAAGCAGTAATTGAGAAGAAAATACTTCAGGTGTTTTCACTGTTGGTGATACCGCCATATACATAGCGACACCGATAGCTAGCGTTAACAAACAGGATGCAAGAAAATACCAAGCCAAAGTAACAGCATTGTCGGTTGGCGCAACTAACGCCATCATCAATAGACTGATAGGCAGGATAACGCTCAGTACTAGCATGGAGCGAGATACTTTTTTGAGCCCCTGGAGCGCGTGAGCATGAATAACAAATAGGGCCATTATGGGCGTCGCCACCACCATGATTTTCAACACTTCGCTAAACCCGGCTAAGCGAAAAACATAACGGTTAAGCGAATCACCACAAAGCCACACCACAGCGGTTATACAAAGACTTGTAATCAGCGACCACAACACCGCCTTGCCGTAGACATTGCGCAAGCGGCCAAACGCCTGATTGGCGCTTTCAATTGCAACAAACCTCACCAACGCTTGCTCAAGGCCAACGCGACCAAAGGTTGCGAGGATAGTGACAAGCGTAAAACCAAGGAAAAATAGACCGGCTTCAGATGCGCCAAGGTAACGTGTAACGACAACATTCATCGCAAACAAACTAATAGCAGCCAATACTTTTACAATTAAGCCGGCAAGACTCCCCATCAACATTTCTCTTAGATGGGGCTGAGTCAAATACGCCTTTACATTGAGCACCTTATCCATAAGCCAATTACTCTACCTTAAGTTGAAATAAAGTCTTCGATGCTCTTCAAAAGGTCATTATTGGCATACAATCCCAACGAGCCGGCCTGAAGGTCTTTGATGTTATCGAGTCGTTCTAATAGCTGATTTTTTTCGTAGGTAACGTAGCACCCTTCAAGCTCTGCAAGGTTTTCACAGGTTGCCAGTTGATGTTCATTCCTGTGTTCTCCCAACGACGCTTTGCGCGGAAAAACAACGACAGGTTTTGATTCAATCAACGAAGTGATAATTGAGCCCATTGCGGCATGGGCGAGCACAACATTGGCTTTATCGAACTGCTGTTTATATGATTGCTCATCGAGAAAGGCGCAATATTTTATGTGTTGGGGTTTGTAGTCCCCCTCTCCTATTTGACCAAAAATCTCGACCTCGGGGTTTTTCGCCGCCCATTGGTCAACGATTTCAACAAAACGGTCAAAGGGCAGTTGGGTGCCAACAGTAAGAAAAATCATAGTACTCTCCCTTGATATTTAGGTCCGTTTGGCGTGACGAGAGCAGGCCATTGTGTTAACCACAGATCGGCAAATGTACCCGCTTTTTTACCCGACAGTGATAGCTCTCCAGCATTTGCGATACTGTCGATCCATATGGTTTTTGCACCGACGATTTTGCCAAGCATGACAGCAAAGAAACCCGGCGCGGCACCACTTGATATCACAACATCGGGGCGTTTTTTCAGTATGATCCAAGCCATTTGAAAAAACAGTACAAGTAGCTTGAATTTTTCATCGCCGTTCGCATCAATTATAGATGAGAAATCGTCTCCCATCCCCTCGCGATAATGGTTTGAAACATAGCTAGTTTGGAAACGATCAAAAACAGGCTTTAGTCTGAGCAATTGGATTAGGTGACCACCTTGAGATGCGACCGCAAGTACTTTTTTCTGTTTCATAGCAAGACTCCCACTCGTACTGAGTTAGATTGATTTTAAAGTTGATTGCTATTGCTAGTGCAAAGGCCATTCCAATATAAATATTTCATAAAATTCAAAAACTTAATTGAATCACAAGTAAAAGCATGTCGCTGAATTCGCAAAAAACAAATGTGGATTGCAATTTATGTGCAGAATGCGAGGGGACAATCACAAAAGACGTTACACATTTGCCAACAAATAACGATGCTTTCTTAGAATCAAATGCCGTACGGCGCCCAAAACGCTCGACAGTGGTGGCATGTGGTGTCGATTAGATGTCACAAACGTACGCCACTTCGCCAAGGCCAATGCATCGTTGATTACCTCTTTTCTGTACTGAAGCGCGTCGACTAGGGTTAGATCCTTGTGCTGTGCTTGTATCGCCATGCGTTCAAGTCTTTCAATGACATCCCTGACGCCTTCGAGGAAGGCCATTTTGTCTCCTCTTGATAGAGAACTGGGCAACTCTGTTCGAATGTAAAGTGGTGTGTTTAAAAATCCGAACCTCACGTCGTGCATCAATAACTGGGTGTACAACAACATGTCTTCACCTGATCGCACGTCAGCAGAAAAAGACAGTTGGTATTTATCGATAACTGCCTTACGAATAAGAGGCTTTACCGAGCCCAGCCCATGCCTAACGAAGTTTGCCGAGTCCACTTCCGTTACTTGGTCCTTAGTAAACAAAGACGTCATTCGAGTCTTAGCAGAGACTTGTGTTTGAGACGGAGAAAGGTAATAACTATCAGCAATCATATCTAGCCTGTGTGCATTTGCACTCGTTAGTAACTGCATCAAACGTTCGGGTAAAAATGCATCGTCGGCATCCAGCACCGCTACCCAATCTCCTTGCACACAATTTAGTGCGAGATTGCGTGCCTGGCTTGGACCGACGTTTTCTTCCAACGTCAACACCTTTATGTTTTCATGGCGGCTTGCATAGCGCTTTGCAACTGCCAAGGTGTCGTCTGAAGAAGCATCGTCTACGATGATAATTTCATTTGCTTTGTAGTGCTGCGCTATTACAGATTCAACTGCCTTACCCAGTGTGTCTTGCGCATTGAAGGCGGCAATAATTACTGAAACCTGAGCAGACATTGTTCCCTCCCTCAGATTAGCGTGAGTCTTAGATTGCTTGACAATTTTTCGCCACCACCATTGTCACGCCTTAAGAACGCACAGTTTGATCTTGACTGAGCAACCCATTTAACACACTGCGAATGACAACAAGGTTTGCTTTGGCACTGTATGTAGTCTCGTAGCGCGCTCTCGAGTTCCTTGCCGCCGTTTCGATCAGTCCCTCTGTTTCTATAAACCGGCATATGGCCCCAGAGAGCGCTTCAGGTAGCCCCGGTTCGATCAATAAACCATAGGTATCGTCTGGAATAGCCTCGGGAATACCGCCAACCGTCGTACTCAAAACCGCTAATCCCGCTGACATGGCTTCCACAATGGCAATCGGCAAGCCTTCATTGTGTGACGGCAATAAAAGTAGGTCCGACTCCTGAATTAACTGATACTTTAAGTCGCCAGTTACCCAGCCAATGACATCAAAATAGTGCTCGACGCCCTTTTCACTGATCATTGCTTTTAATTTGTCAATTTCCCCGTTCCCACCAACCTTAATTTTAAAACCAGTAACACCCCGCTGTTTGAGTAACACAACTGCATCGACTAAATCGTAAATGCCTTTGCGTGGCCCGATAAACCCCAAAAATAACAATTCCAAGTCCGTTTTTTTGGAAAAATCGCGGGTGTCGAACAATGCTTCAAACACCGGGGAGGGAAAGTTATTGATAATCCGAATGTCATGATTGTTCGAGATAGACTTTACATAGTTAGCCCAATATTCAGACAGGACAAATACGCTATCAGCATGATTGAGTACATAGCGCACCATACGCTGATAGAAGCCACCCGCATTATCGTAAGTTCGAGCAAACACGGAGCCGTGCAGATGGAAAATGACCTTACAACCAAATAACCGACACAAGAAAATAAAGAAGGCTTTTCTAAAAATACTGCCTTTGTGAGAACCATGGAGATGACAAATTGAAATCTTTCGAGTCATCAATAATCCCAATAACGAAAACATCGCTGAGAAATAAACGAGAAATCGTTTCGTTACGCTTCCATCATCATGTGAAGCAATGAAGTAATGATGATAGCCATCGTAAACACCGGCTTGAATGTGATTTTCAATCACTGCTCGAATCCCGCCACGGGCTTTGGTCCCAATAATAGCAATCCCCTTGCGTTGCTTGTCATTACTCATCGTCGATCTCCTGTATCATCAAAGCTAAGCCGTCACAGCTCGACCGCTCATTTCTTCCCGCCAATCTCGTTTGTCACTCTCAAACAAGGTGATAAACCAGCCGAAAATGGTCAAGTGATAGAGTGATTGTGCATTCGAGGACAATGCACTGGTCAATAATAAAAGGAACAACAGTAAACTGGCTTCAGGACGCTTCAATGCGCAAACCATGAATGTCATAGAAAGCAGCAAGAAAAAGTAACCAGGAATACCGGTTTCTCCAATTACATGCGGCCAATACGTATCATAAAAATATTGACCAAGTTGAATCCACCACAAGTCCTTCATGGCGTTGTACTCATAAACATTGGCGACATCGGCGGCAGCGTGACTGCCTATCGTGCCCCAACCACTACCCAAAAAATTGCTATTGAACAGTTCAAATACCGCTTCCACCAAAAAAATAACGCGAGGTGACTCAAAGTTTTCCAACACTATCCATGCGTGGTCTTGATCCCAAGAAAGGTAAGTAATCAACCAGGTGAAAAAGCCAAATACGATCAATGACAAAACAAACCGGTAGTCAAAGTTCATAACGCGTTGCACCTTCAATGCAAGCAACGCCATTAACAAAAGCATCAATTCCAAGCGCTGAATAGACAGAATGACAAACACTACACATAAAAAAATCAGAGAGTGTCCAAAGCGCAGATTACCGCGCTTAAACTCAACGCTAATCAAGACAGCTGCAATGGTAAAAAACAAAGCACTTTGCCCGGGATGCCAAAACCAACCAACAAAACGGGGTAATAACATTCCCCCAAAGTGGCCGGGTTCAAAATGCCCACCACTGCTAAATACGGCGTCATACGCCCCAGAAGCCCCTATTTGAAATAGTATTAGCAAAACACACATGAACATGAGTGGTTTAATTATTTTTACCGTTCGGTTTATCCATATGGGATCAACCCGCGCCACAGAGAACAGCATCATCATGGGAAAAAACTTCAACTCGTGATACATCTGCACCAATATGATTTTCATCCCTTTTTGATGAGCAAGAGAAATTAGCACGCCATAGGCTAGGTAGCAGAGATAGAGAAACAACGCTGCCCACCATTGCCAATTGAGGCGTGGTCGAATAACTGTCACCAGTAGCCCAATGGCGATAATCGGAAATAGCTTTTCAAACAAATCAAATGGGCCATAGAGTGCCAAACTCACCTTCTTTACCATCAAGAAGAATAGCTCCAACACAAACATCCCAAAAAGAATGTGTGGCACAATGGAAATTTGCTTGGTGTTTTCCATCACTGATACAGCGCACTCAATAATGCTGTGTCAGGCGTACCGGGCAGTATTTTACTTTTTTCATCCGCGAGCAATTGCTTGAAGTACGCCTTCTCTTCAGCCGTAATCTCTGGCTTTTTACCCGTATTTTTTTCCATTAATGTCCGCTTGAGTTTCGTCACAAAAGCCTCTGGAAAGGCCTTAACAAAAAAGGTTTTTGCGACGGACTGACGCATCAATACTTTTTGTAATAGCTTAGAGTGAGGCACACCAGAACGGTTGGCAAAATCTTGTTGCCAATCAATTGAAGAAATGCCAATGAAGTCAGCCAAATTATCCATAACACGTTGATTGTCTTTGGCGTAGTCTCGGTAATTCACGACTCTCAGTCTGTCGCCAAATAGTTTACGGGCGAATTGTGTAGCTTCAACGAATCGGCTCGATTGAATGTTTTGCCAAATTGGCAAGTAAGTTTCTCGTTCCCCGTTGAGCTCTTGGGCTATGGCTTGTTTAAAACTCACGGTTTCTCGCGCATCCCTTACGAGATGCGAATAAGCTGAAAACGCGCGCTCTACTGGGTCTCTGAGCATAATGATAAATTTAGCATTGGGGAATTGTCGATTGATTGCCTCTAGCACTCGTGGATGCTCAATTGACATCGCTGAGCCGTCAATCGCCAGCTTACCCGGTTCATACAACGCTTCATACTGCGACGCTTCCGTTACGAACATCTGACTTACTGTGTCGTTGTCCGCAGGTCCGTCGAAGTGCTCTCCCATGACTTGGGCGAAGTGATAATGGGGCTCCTTGCGCTTCGTATTCGATACGTCAGGGTGTTGCATGAATTGGTTGTACATACTTGTTGTAGCACATTTCGTAAAACCCAAAATAAAGACATCCGGCACGATACACCTCCTTGAATACTAACAACTATAGTTGGTTAGCACGATTAAGTTAATAAATTGGATTAACTGGAGTAAAGCGAGATGCGTGCCAAATAGAGTGCAACGTCAGCATCCCTTAAAAGACGTGCATCTGGACGATTTTGTGCCGATTGCAAAATCATTCTAAGTGCTTCTCAAATTGCAATTTGCAATGCATTCTAATAATGAAAACGCAAAATGCCTTTAATATGAATCACATGGCAATATCGTGGAGCCGTGATTCGTCTTCTATACCCTCTTATTAATAAACATATTTCGCAAATAAAAACATAAACTTACAAATAGCGACTATACTTTTTTTTGCATAATCGAGTGCAAAGGTTCAGTTCTTGCTCTTAGAAATCTATCCCTAGCGTTTCCATACTGAACATGGCTTTGTTATTAAAGGACGAAAATCATGAGATTAAAGCAGTGGTATAAACTTGTGTTTACGACATTGATTGTCGCTTGTTTGGCAGGTTGTATGGCGACTGAGCAACTCGTTCACGTGCCAGCTCATGAAGAAATGGCAACGGTCGATGAGTATGACACTCGCTTGTACCAGAAATCGGTTCATATCTTTAACCCGATGCCAATCGATTCACGTGTAGCGCAATTGAGACTGCAGCCAAGAGTCGAGCATCTCGTTTTAATCGTTGACCAAAGCTCAGCGCTTGAAGGTACGTTTAGAGGTTACGACACTCGCTTCTACGCAAGAGAAGTGGTTCGCCGTTTCGTTAAAACTATGCCTAATAAACCGTTTAGTAGCACCATAGTGTCCTACCGTGACACGTTAATACCACAACTCTACGCCCCTCTTGATTCGCGCTTGAGCATTAGCCCTGTTGCACCTAGCGAACTTGAACTCTCGCTGGGCGAAAACAGAGCATCTCAGCATGTTGATGTGCCGACACTGTCGGTCGCACTGGATTATGTATCTGAGCTAGTGGGTAACTTACCGGGTAGTTCTGCGGTAATTTTAGTCACAGCATGGTCACAAATTGATGAGTCGGTAGAGCAAGCTGTGATGCGCATGCGCCAGAGGGTCAGCTTCAACACAGCAGCCCATGTCGTATTGCCAGAATCCAGCGCTATTGCTTGGCCGAATAGCCACGCGGGTCTGTGCTTTTACACGATAGGTGTGGGTAATCGTATGTCTCGTAGCCGACTAGAAAGCGCCGATAGTTGTGGTTTTTCCGCTGCGGTAGACAAGGTGGCACAACCAAGCAATATGGCTAATTTTGTGGAAACGGTCTTATACAAAGGGCCGGCAGACAAAGACAACGATGGCATATATGACTATCAAGATTTATGTCCCTTCACTCCCCCCGGCAGAATCGTAGATTACAGCGGATGCCCTCGTTTTCAATCGAATCGTTAAAGGAGCTAACAATGACTAATTGTATTACAAAATTTACCGCAAGCTTGTTAGTCACTTTTACCTTTGTCGCTGCAAGTTCGGCCCAACAAGAACGTGTTGGCGTTAAAACGTTTGAAGACGAACAACGCCGCCAAGCCATTATCAGCGCTCAAATGACTGACACCGATAAAGATAACACGAGTTTTCAGGTGATTGTGAAAGAGGAGATGCCTGTTGATTCTCAACCTTCTCAGCTTGAAAAGAATGTCTCGAGTTCACTTGAACCCATTTCCTTGGAAGAAGAAATCCAGCAACAACAAGTACAGAGTAAATTAGAGCTCTTCGGCTATGACATGTTTGCTGGCGTCGCAACAACATTTGCTCCGGTCGCCGATATGCCCGTACCTTACGACTATATTATCGGGCCAGGCGATACCTTCACGGTCCAAGCGTTTGCCGCAACCAACGTCCAATATTCACTCACGGTAACCCGTGAAGGTATGATCTTGATCCCTGACGCCGGTGCGGTACCAGTGAGCGGCCTGACATTTGAAGAAGCCAAACGCGCGATATCTGAAGCCATTGAAGTACAACGTATTGGTATCAAATCCGTTGTTACCTTATCGGAATTCCGTTCAATCCAAATCATGCTTGTTGGCGAAGTCACAAGACCTGGCAGTTATTCGGTAAGCGGGTTTTCAACGTTGCTAAATGCCTTGATATCTAGTGGAGGCATCAAACGCACGGGTTCTTTGCGTAATATTCAAGTGAAAAGACAAGGCCGCGTTGTCGCGACAATGGACTTGTATAATCTGCTACTGCAAGGCGACGACAGCGCCAACATCTACATGCGTCAAGGTGACCTGATATTTGTTCCTCCAGTTGGTCCCACCGTTGGCATCGCCGGAGAAATTCTACGTCCTGCCATCTATGAGCTTTCAGCCGAACAGAAAGTCAGTGACATTGTTTCACTGGCTGGCGGCCTACTACCGACGGCGAACCCCAAAAATGCACAGATTGAGCGTATATCAAATGGCGGTATGTACACCTTGATGCAGGCTAACCTGTCCAATAACCGTCAACCTGTAGCCGTGCAAAATGGTGACTTGATCAGAGTGTTTCCAGTATTGGATAAAATGGATGATGTAGTGTTGTTATCTGGTCATGTACTCACACCAGGTGGTTATCAATGGAATGCGGGCATGCGAGTCTCTGATTTGATCAACACTAAGAGTATTTTAAGACAAGGCGCAGAATTCGATGCTGCAATGATTCAGCGCGAAAATCGTGATGACAAGCGTACAGAAGTCATTTATTTCAATCTTTGGAATGCTATGAGTGACCGATATTCAAAAGATAACATTGAGCTTCGTCCTCGAGATCAAGTGATTATCTTCAATACGCATTCTCCAAGAGCAAATCAATTGTCTAAAGTCGTTGATAAGCTGGAGCGGGAGGCGACAGCTGATGCGCCAGTCAAGATCATTGATTTCAAAGGCGCGATTCCGCACCCAGGTACTTACCCTCTGCAAATGGGTACGAGATTACTCGATATGGTGCGTTACGCAGGTGGCCTAGAAGCCGGTGTTGATATGGGTTATGCGCTGTTGGCAAGAACTGACGAAATGACTGACCGTTTGTACTTTATACACATTGAGATAAGCCAAGCACTGCAGGCTAGACAAGGCGACCACAACCCAGTCTTGCAGCCAAAAGATAAACTGTATTTGTTTAACAAAGATATCGACCGTGCAAGCTTAATAAAAACACCTTTAGAGCGCGTCCAGCGAGAGACGCAGTTCGGCCAGCAAGCTCCTGTCGTTCAAATCAGCGGAGCGGTGTTCCACCCTGGCGCCTACCCCATGGTGCCAGGCATGCGAATTGAAGATTTAATTGAAGCCGCTGGCGGCATGAAAGAGGAAGCCTATGGGGTTGCTGCAACCCTATCTCGTCAAGTGCTAATGGACAGTGAATTTAGTCGCACCGATTCGAGAGCGATAAGCTTAACCAACAAGGACCCTTTGTTAGACACGTCAGATTTGATTTTACACCCGAAAGATCACTTGGTTCTTCGCGTTAAACCCGAATGGATTACCAAGCCGCAATACGTCGAAATTGAAGGTGAGATTACCTTCCCCGGTCGCTATCGCATCGACAAACGCGAAACCATGTGTTCACTCATGCAAAAAGTGGGCGGCTTTACCGAGGACGCTTATTTATTCGGCACGATATTCTTGAGAGAGAGTGTTCGCCGCAAAGAGCAACAAGCACTCGATCGTATGTTTGACCAACTAGAGAGACTACTTGCTGACACCCATGTTTCTCAAGGCGTCAACAAAGACGAGAAAATGCCAAAAGACCAGCGTGCGAAAGACGTATTCGACGTACTGAAGAAAATGTCGCCAGAAAAAGCGTTGGGCAGAATGGTGGTTGACGTGCACAGTGCCGTGACTCGCTGTGACGAAGCCTCAGATATCGTCTTAGAAGATGGTGATCGAATTGTCGTACCTAAGTTCCAAGACGAAGTCAGTGTTATCGGTCAGGTTTACTTCCCAACGTCACACAAATTCCGCAATGACCGTGCAGCACTGGACTATATCGGACTAAGTGGCGGTGTAAAAGAGCTTGCACAGTACGAGCATGCCTATATCGTACAGGCAAACGGCGAAGTCATGTCAATCCGCTCGAGTACCAGTTCTTGGGGTTGGTTCAGTTCGCCTGCAAATGTAAAAGTCACACCGGGTTCAACCATATTCGTGCCATTGAGTGTTGACCGTATAAACGGCCGAGAGTCAGTAGAGAAGTGGGTGGATATTTTCTACAAAAATATCATCTCCACAGCCATGCTAGCCAATCTACTGAACTAGACGGGAATGGAGTGTAGTAATAATGCCAAATAAAAATGATGGAACGACACATGTGGCCGAGTACGAATTGCTTCTCAAGTACATTCACCAACTGTCAAAGTACAAATACCGCATCACGCTATTGTCTATTTTTGGCGCAGCAGTGGTACTGGGGTTGTCACTATTGATAGAAGACCGCTTTTCAGCGCAGGCCACAGTCGCCATAAACTTTAGCGAATCACCAGGTGGTGTGCAGCCCAATAATTATCGTGGCGTTAACACCATAGGTGTACTCGAGTACGACTTTATCATCGATGGTATTCAAGAAAATGAGAGAGAACGTCTACTCGCTCGTATGGATTCGTTCGGTTACATCAGCAATTTTATTCTCGAACAAAATTTATTGCCATGGTTGTACGAAGACAATTGGGATGCGGCGAATGAAAAGTGGATAGACGGTATTCCACCAGATATGCGTGAGGCGGTAAAAAAGTTTAAAACTGAAACGCTGTACGTATTCACTGACAAAAAAACGGATTTACTGAATATTCGTATTACCTCAAAGTCAGCCGAATTTTCGACTGAACTCGCCAATACGTTTGTCCACTCATTTAATAGCTATTTGAGAATGTTAGATCTCAAAGAGATCAAAGACAGAAGAGAGTATTTGGAGCAACGGTTAAGTGAAATTAAAAATACCGAAATCCAACGCTCTATTTTTCGCTTACTCGAAACGCAGTTAGCAGCCGAGTCTCTCATCAATGCAAGGGCCAATTACCCACTGGAAATCATACAACCTGCCACTGTGCCCTTGTTTGAATCTTACCCAGCCCGTAAAAAGTGGGCCGCTATTACTTTAGTGTTGCTAGTGTTCCTGGGTAACGTGGGTGTCATTGCGATGAATGTTGTCTCAGCACTGCGGCGGGATCTACGAGAATACGCCGAACGTCATGAGCAAAAGCGATTAAATGCGCCGCAGCCATCTCAACAGCCGGGAGAATAAACCATGTTTAAATTTTTGACCCCGCTATTACAACCCGGTACTGGGGGGAAACGGTTCACATTTGCGATATTTTATTTACTTCTCATTGCCCCTCCTCGCGCATTCGATATCAAACACAACCAAGTTCGGATGAAAGGCGAACTGGCGAATTTACCGACCTTCATGATTGCTGCCATCGAATTAGTTGTGAGAGTCGCCATTATTTTACTTTTGGCAACGGGCATTGAGTCACAGTTAGGCGACGACAATTACGAAACCTATCGATTGGATATTTTTTTCAGCGTTGTTGTAGTACTGGGTAGCCTGCACAGTGTGAGTTACTACCTGGCATTTGCGTGGATGGCAGAGCGCTTTACATCAAAGACAACGAACAAATTTTATCGCCTCGCGAGAAATACCTGTTACTCGGCATTGCCCGGTTTTGCTGCCATTATCCCGGTATTGATTTTGCGTTGGGACCAAGAACTCCCACCTTATAACGATGGGTTCGCACTTCAGCTATACTTGTGGACAACAGCAGCAATGTTTGTCATTGGTGTAATCGAGTCTCTCTTTGTGCCGCACAAACCGATAGACGTAGTTAGCCATGAAAAAGTCGAGGCTCAAGCTTAATCCGGCAAAAGAGCGTATTCTCTGAGGTAAACGTAAATGGAGGTGACACGATAATGAGCCAAACTCCCCATGGGAATTCCGCCGTTTACTGGCAGCAGAATGTTTTGATCATTAAACCCTCGGGCATATTCAATTTAGAGGGCATTCGACATGTGGCACAAAAAGTAAACCAGTGCATCGAGCAGCGTCCCAAAGGGAAATGGGCTCGTTGCGTGGTATTTGAAGACACCACTACCATTGGTCCCATGGACAGCTTGCCCCTGGTAGTTGAACAATACAAAAAAAGTAAAGAAATAGGCTGTATTGCTGTTTTCTCAACGGGTGGTAGTGCGCTTAACCAACATAACATGCGTGAAGTTTGCGAAGGCGCAGAGATGCCCTATGAACATCACCCCAGCCTTGAATCGACTATTGTCGCTGCCGAAGCTCTCCTTCAAAGCCAAACCGACACTTAAGCCCTGATGGCGTCGCCCCAACAACTGTCACTTTTTGCGGATTTATCCGGAAATTGCGATTCTCGCCCCGAGCACGGCAAATTTCCAGAATAAACACACGAATAAGAATCATTATCAATAAAGAGTCAAAAAGTACAAGCTTTTATTTTGTTTGGTGTGAATTATTTATAGATTTCGACAGGAAATAATGAGTATACGGTGCATTTCTACCACCTTTTTGCGAGTAAATATGTCTCAACGACGTAAAATCAGGTAAAATCATTGGCCAATTTTTGCGAAATAACATTAGCCCCGAGAGATTTGTATGAGTTTGTATTCACAATACATGGAAGAGATTCAGGTCCGTAAGGCGGAACTTGGTCTTAGCCCCAAACCTATCGACAGTGCAGACCTTTTGTCTGAAATCATTGAGCAGATCAAAGATACTGGCAACGAGCACCGCGAAGATTCGCTTAACTTCTTCATTTACAACACGCTTCCCGGTACAACAAGTGCTGCAGGTGTAAAAGCGAAGTTTCTTAAAGACATCATTTTAGGTGACGCGTCAGTAGAAGAAATTTCTGTTGAGTTTGCATTTGAATTACTTTCTCACATGAAAGGTGGCCCTTCTGTAGAGGTATTGCTAGACCTAGCACTTTCAGACGATGCGACAGTTAATGCACCCGCAGCTGAAGTACTGAAAACCCAGGTATTCCTTTACGATGCTGACACGGCTCGCCTAGAAGACGCATTTAAATCAGGTAATGCCATAGCAAAAGACATTCTTGAAAGCTACGCGAAAGCCGAGTTCTTCACTAAGCTACCTGACATCGAAGAAAAGATTGACGTTGTGACTTATATCGCTGCAGAGGGTGATATCTCAACGGACCTTTTGTCTCCGGGCAATCAAGCTCACTCTCGTGCAGACCGTGAACTTCACGGTAAATGTATGATCACGCCAGAAGCGCAGCAGGAAATTGTTGAACTAGGCAAAAAACACCCGAACGCTAAAGTCATGCTTATCGCTGAGAAAGGCACTATGGGTGTAGGCTCGTCTCGTATGTCGGGTGTTAACAACGTAGCGCTTTGGGCAGGTAAGCAAGCTAGCCCATATGTGCCGTTCATCAACATTGCGCCTGTTGTAGCAGGTACCAATGGTATTGCCCCCATTTTCTTAACAACCGTTGGCGTAACCGGTGGTATCGGTCTTGACCTGAAAAACTGGGTTAAGAAAACCGATGAAAATGGTGAAGTAGTACGTGACGCAAACGGCGACCCGGTATTAGAAGAAGCGTATTCTGTTGCCACGGGCACAGTGCTGACAATCGACACCAAAGCGAAGAAACTATACAACGGCAGCGAAGAGCTAGCTGACGTTTCTGACGCCTTTACACCACAGAAAGTTGAATTCATGAAAGCTGGCGGTTCATACGCAGTAGTTTTCGGTAAGAAACTTCAAACTTTCGCCGCTGAAACACTCGGTATTGATGCGCCACAAGTTTACGCACCTTCGAAAGAAATCTCTGTAGATGGCCAAGGCCTAACTGCTGTTGAGAAAATCTTCAACCGCAACGCGGTTGGTGTTTCCTCTGACGCACCACTACACGCAGGCTCTGACGTACGTGTCAAAGTTAACATCGTTGGTTCTCAAGACACAACTGGCCCAATGACATGTCAGGAATTAGAAGCGATGGCCGCTTCTACTATCTCGACCAGTGTTGACGGTGCTTACCAATCAGGTTGTCACACGGCATCAGTGTGGGATAAAAAGGCGCAAGCAAATATTCCTAAATTAATGTCATTTATGAATGACTTTGGTGTTATCACTGCACGCGATCCTAAGGGTGTTTACCACTCAATGACTGACGTTATTCACAAAGTGTTGAACGATATCACTATTGACGATCGAGCGATCATTATTGGTGGTGACTCACACACTCGTATGTCAAAGGGTATCGCATTCGGTGCTGACTCAGGTACGGTTGCACTAGCATTGGCAACAGGTGAAGCAGCGATGCCTATTCCTGAGTCAGTAAAAGTAACGTTCAAAGGCAGCATGAAAGAGCACATGGATTTCCGTGATGTAGTTCATGCTACACAAGCGCAAATGCTTAAAGAATTTGCTGGCGAAAACGTCTTCCAAGGTCGCGTTATCGAAGTGCAAATCGGTACCCTCCTTGCTGACCAAGCGTTCACCTTCACTGACTGGACGGCAGAAATGAAGGCGAAAGCGTCAATCTGTATCTCAAATGATGAGACGATGATTGCTTCCCTTGAACTGGCTAAGAGCCGTATCCAAATCATGATCGATAAGGGTATGGATAATGAAGCTAACATGCTTCAAGGCCTAATCACTCTTGCTGATGAGCGTATTGCAGGCATTAAGTCTGGTGAAACTCCAGCGCTTGCACCAGACAACAATGCGAACTATTACGCTGAGTTGGTTGTCGATCTGGATCAGATTGAAGAGCCAATGATTGCTGACCCTGATGTTAACAACGAAGACGTGTCTAAGCGTTATACGCATGACGTTATCCGTCCGGTATCATACTACGATGGTAAGTCTGTTGATTTGGGCTTCGTCGGCTCATGTATGGTTCACAAAGGCGACATGCAAATTATCGCACAAATGCTTCGCAACCTTGAAAAACTCAATGGTTCAGTAGAGTTCAAAGCGCCTCTTGTTGTGGCTCCACCTACATACAACATTGTTGACGAATTGAAAGCGGAAGGCGATTGGGAAGTATTAGCCAAATACGCAGGCTTCCAGTTTGACGATGACAAGCCAAAAGAAGCGGCACGTACTAAGTATGAGAATATTCTTTACCTAGAACGCCCAGGATGTAACCTATGTATGGGTAACCAAGAAAAAGCAGAACCTGGTGATACGGTTATTGCAACATCTACCCGTTTGTTCCAAGGTCGTGTTGTTGCTGACTCTGAAGAGAAAAAAGGTGAGTCACTTCTTGGTTCTACGCCGCTAGTGGTTCTTTCAACGGTATTGGGTCGCTTCCCAACAGTTGAAGAATACAAAGCTGCAGTTGAGGGGATCGACCTTACTAAGTTTGCTCCACCTTCTGAAGATTTGGCAGTAAAGCCAAAGTTTGAAGCAAACGTTGCAGTTAAGCGCATATAATTATTCCTAAAGAATAAACGAAAAGCCTCAACTTCGGTTGGGGCTTTTTTTTAGACAAAAAGAAAAGCCAGCGTATTTGGCTGGCTTTTATCTGAACGCTTCAACAAACGTATTATCTAGACCATCAGACTGAGCGCCTCAATTAACGGCGGATTCTCAGTTTCGATAACCTCAATCATTTGTTTGTGTAATCGCTTCTTATGCTCTGAGAAGATACCTCGTTTCTTGTCAAAACCCGAGGCGTATTCAATCGCTTTATCCAACACCTCATTTGCGCCATCGACCGCTTCCACCACAATATGTTCTTGTTCTAGCTCCCTCCCCCCGGCTCGTCTGCCACTGAGTTTCATCTCATTAAACCGGTGATACGGCAGAGCCTTTTTCACAAATGCAATTTGGCCCGGAAGAAACGGGATAGATAAGTCGACTTCGGGAAAACAGAAAAAACCTTTGTCAGCGCGCATAAACCGAAAATCGCAAGCACAAGCCATGATCGCCCCATTGCCAAATGCATGGCCGTTAATCGCAGCAATGACTGGCATAGGGAACAGCAGTAAGGCCTTAAATACCTCATCCATGTCATACATAAAATGCTTCACTTCATCAAAGTGTTGAGCCTGCATAGCGGGCATTAACCAGTCAGTATCAATACCCAAGCTCCAGCTTTTTTCATCATTCGACGCTATCACTAACGCTTTGTATGACTCATCCGCTTTAATTTCCTCTAATCTCACTAACATTTCTTTTGCGAAAATCGGATTGTGGCGATTCTCTGTATTGCTCATCGTCAAGACTGCAACACTGCCTTTGCGACTCAGTGTGGTTACCGCCATAATTACTGCTCCTTATCGTTGATTCTGAAAAAGTGATCAATATCTTTGGCAACGTCAACATCATCAGCAAACCACGGGTGTAACTTCATCATAATACTAATGTGGCTCACCTCGTCCCCGTATAAGATATTTTCGACGTCTTGGTCTGCACGCGTTAGATCCGCAAACAAAGTCTCTTGATTGAACTGTCCTACTGCACTGTCACCCGTACTGTGAATCAGCAGCATTGGGGGCTCATCGCCATTGACGTGGGTCGACGCCTTCATCGTTTCAAAGTTAGCTTCACCAAATGTGTCTATGTATTGCTGCCACTTAGGCGTGAAATTGTAGGGGCCTGCAATGCCGGCAAAACCACGGATATTCCTCGGCGTCATTCCCACTTTCGCCAGATAACGCGCGTCGGTACTGAGTAATGCACCTGTGTGTGCGCCAGCTGAATGGCCAGACAGGAACAGGCGATTTGGGTCGCCGCCAAATCGAGCAATATTGCTTTTCACCCAAGCCAACGTTTGCGCGCCATCTTCGATAAACGCAGGGAATCTCCCCTCAGGATATTTCGTGTAATCCGGAACGACAACAACATACCCACGACGAACAAAGGCATCGGCAGCAAAGTAATAAAGATCTTTGTTTCCCCAGTACCAAGCACCACCGTGAATAAAGACAATGACAGGCGCTAGAGCTTGTGAGTGTTGTGCGGGGTAGACGTCCAACTTTTGCCAGGGCTCATTGCCAAATGCGATATCGCTATCAACATCAATGGGTTGAGAAATTTTCAGCGCGGTGTTGAGCACCGTCATGCCTAAGACACGAATATCGCCAAAAACGAAAAACGCGCCTCCTAATACAAGTGAAATACCTATCAGTAAGTATTTTTTCACAGTAAGAAACCCTAGCATTGTTTCAAAAAAGCACAGTGTGCCCCAGAACCCCAAGTTGAGTCACATTTTCTTACGTGATACTTAGATATTAAAGCGTGTTGGTCACCACTATCTTGTCATGCTTTGGGATCCGTTACGAATCGCGCCAGTATCTTGCACTTTTTGATACAAAAATTGGGTCAGTGCCAAACGACTATCGAACACCTCCATTTGACTCCAGTTAATTGGCTCACCAATATCAAATTCCACGGCTGAGTGGAACTTATTGAGGGCTTCATTGACCAGTAGTGCCATTCGCAGCGGAAGCGCAATGTGTGAGGCGACATGGAACAAACGACTATTCTGCCCGTGGAAAAACACCGGCACCACGGTCGCATGCGTGTCTCTAACGAGTTTTGCAGTAAACGTACTCCACGGGCCGTCAACCACTCGTCCGAAACCTCGTCTATCTGCAGTCGACACCATTCCTGAAGGAAAAACAATAATCGGGATATCTTGTTCTAAACAGGCCTTCGCTACTTTTTTAGAGCGAATATTCGTCTTCATTGCCTGCCTATCATTGCTAAAATCAATAGGCAAAAAATAGGGAGCAAGATCTTTATCCTGACACAGTAGAGCATTGATCAAAATGCGAAACTCTCCCCGAGTTTTTGCCGCAAGCTCGCACAGAATTAAGCCATCGACCACACCAAAGGGATGATTCGCAACAAAGACTAATGGGCCGGAACGAGGGATGCGGTCGAGCTGAGTAGATGGGTAAAATCTATGAATTTTCGCCAAGTTCAGGGCGTCAGTGAAAAAATCTTCAACAGAAAAAGGCGACTGCTTGAGTTCGTTGTAAATGCCTTCCAACTTTTTGCGGCCCAATATGACTTCCAACGTCGAGACAAACGTTCGAATCAGCCAAGGATCATGGGGCTCTACGTAGGTAATTCGCGGATTGTCACGCAAATACGGCGCGGCGACAAAACTATCAGACATGTTCACACTCTATTTTAAAGTCACACCACACTGGGCCACTGTATCACTAGAGCGTGTTTGAGTGACAATATTATTACAGCACCACTCACTATTCTGACGTCAAATTGTGATACGGTAACCTTACGCTAAAATACACAAACCAAAAAGCAAGGGGACCCTCATCCGTATTCATCAATTGATTCCGTCTGTCCGCCCTATTGTTTTTTGGCCCCCGTTCACCTTGCTATTCGTCGCCATGATATTAAGTTTCGTCAATCTAGAGCAGTACCTCTCCACTGTGACGGCAATCAATACTTGGATACTGGCAACCTTTTCATGGCTCTTTAGTTATTCCACCTTTGCATTGTTGATGAGTCTCTTCATTGTTCTGGTTTCACCTTTGGGAAAAGTTCGGATAGGTGGAGAACATGCCAAGCCCCTATTGACCAAATGGCGTTGGTTCTCAATTACACTATGCACCACCATTGCAACAGGCATATTATTCTGGTCGTCGGCTGAACCTCTGTATCATATGTACTCGCCGCCGCCCTCGCTGGCTATTGAGAGTAATTCACCACAAGCACAGCAATTTGCCATGGCGACGATGTTTATGCACTGGTCGTTCACGCCCTATGCCATATATTGTGTGCCAGCTCTCGTCTTTGCTCTGTGTTTTTACAACCTGAAAAAGCCTTTCTCTATCAGTGCATCATTGAGCTTGTTAGTCGGCGATCGTATTTTTGGAAAACCCGCTCAGTTGATCGATGGTATCGCTCTGTTTGCGCTTGTTGCTGGCATGGCCGCGTCACTCGGCACAGGTATCTTGATATTGGGTGGCGGCATTGCCTCATTCACCGGCATCGATAATTCTACGTTTTTGATGGCCGGTGTAGCGCTTGCTATCGTTGCGACCTTTGTTCTGTCAGCGGTGAGTGGTTTAAAAAAGGGCATCGCCCGACTTTCGAATATCAACGCCCAAGTGTTTATTTCGATATTCTTTTTCGTCATGCTGTTTGGCCCAACGCGGGAAGTCATTACCGCTGGGCAAGAAGGATTAGTCGCCTATTTGGATTCATTTGTCTCAAGGAGCTTAGATACCTACGTCGCAAAAGACGACGGCTGGTCGCAAGATTGGACGGTATTTTACTGGGCAAATTGGTACGCTTGGGCTCCTGTTACCGCTCTGTTTTTAGGGAAAATTTCCGTCGGTTACACCGTCAGAGCTTTCATTGCGATTAATTTGATAATACCAGCTATTGCGGGAATAGTGTGGATGACGGCATTTTCAGGCACGACATTATATATAGACCAGCTGCTCAATGGCGCCTTGTACCAGCAACTTCAAACCGCGGGGCCAGAGTCCGTGATCTATTCTGTATTTGACTCACTTCCCTTTTCGGAGCTTATTGCTGCGGTATTTATTGTGGTGACCTTCATTTCGTTTGTTACCGCAGCAGACTCCAATACCGATGTCATTAGTCAGCTTTGTCAAAATGATAGAGAAACACAAACGTCTGCCAGTTCTACATCGTTGAAATACATATGGGGTGCGAGTATCGGCATCATTGCCTGGGTTATGGTTAGCTATGCCAGCATAGAAGGTGTGAAGATGATGTCTAACTTAGGTGGGTTACCCGCTATGTTTATTATCATTGGGGCAAATGTCGGACTACTGATACTCGTTGTAACAAAACTGCGCGGTGGGACATTTGAGCCTCATCAATCTGCTTATAAAGATCAATCTAATTCCCGCTCTCAAACGTAAATAATAAGTATTGGAACTAGTTTATAACGTAAAGTTATGCGATATTTTGTACATAATGCAAGCTGAGTGGCCGGACTAGGCCCTTTAACACGCGATTATGATATCTGAACTGACAGCGCCTCGACGCGCAATGACAACAGGATTCTTAGCTTGGCTACTGATGCTAGGAAGCGTGCCCCCTGCGTTTGCAAAAATCGACGATATCCTATTCCATCCGCGCCTCGACGTGACCTACGACAATCAAACTGTCGGATTATCTCTCACTGGGCATGCCAAACGAAAAATCATGTTTTTCCCGGTTTACTCCGTCGCCCACTACGTCAACCCTAACGACATTGTTGCGCCGGACGGTGACGTGTATGAGGCCATAATGGCTTCTCCAAGCCCAAAACAAATATCGATTGTCTTTGACCGAGATTTAGACGCTGAAAAAGTTCAAAAAACACTGACGAAAGGCGTAAATAAAAATTGCGTTGGCGACGAGTTTTCGCAAGTAAGCGCAGCGTTAGATCAGTTTAAACAGCTTATTAACCAGGACGTAAAGCGCAATGATCTGTTCGTTTTACGTTGGTTACCTGATGGACGACTATTGTCCATCTACGAAGGCGAGGTTGTCGGTGAGGTTCAAAGTCCTCTGTTGTCGCGATTACTCTGGTCAATATGGCTTGGCGATCACGCCGTAGTCGATCGAGAAAAGATGATTGCTAACCTGAGTGCACCTGCCGCAACACAATCAAAACAATAAAAACAAAGGGCTCCAATAGTCAATGAAAGTAGTAAAAGGAAAAGTCAATGTTGGTCGGTTTGAAGTACCTTATCGCATCTACGGTGAGGCACAAGAAACGATCATATGCGTAAGTGGCGCCAAACAAACTATGGCGGCATGGAGAAGCTTTGTTAGCCGTTTTGTAGAGCAGTACTCTGTTGTTGTATTCGACTTACCCGGTCAAGGTCGAGCCAAGGTGTTATCTGGAGATCCTGCGATTGGATTCGATGAACAACAAGAAGTGCTTGTTCGAGTGATTTCTGAAACGAATCGCAACGGCAAAGTCACTATCGCTGCTGCATCCTGGGGAACCATAGTATCAGCCGCTGTTGCGGCAAAACATCCGGAAATGATCGATAAGCTGATGCTCGGTAGCTTTGGTGTCAAACCGAACAGAGAGATCCTCGGCGTCATTCACGCCGGAAAATCCCTGTTTGAAGAAGGCCGAACCGAGGATATCGCACCATTAATGATACAAAGTTTTGGGCAATTCATTCCCGAATCGCAAAAACGGCAAATCGTTGAACAATTCAGTACCATGACCCATGAAGAGTTCTTGAGTTTCTATGCACATTGCATGTTTGTAGAGCAAACCGAAGACTTAGAAGAGCATATTGATCTATCAAAAATTACCGCTAAAACGCTAATTATGAATGGTGAATTCGATATGATTTTGGACCATGAACAAATTCGGGCGGTTTCTGATCGGATCCCAAATTGTGTGTTCAAATTGATCCCGGAGGTAGGCCATTTCCTGCACTGGGAACGCCCAGAGCTATTGAATACCTATAGCGACTTTTTGTCTGCCTAGTTTACCTATTGGGGCGGACAAAGTCCGGCCCCACTTTGTCAATACAGCGAAATTCAAACGGTATCGGTCGCCCTTTTCCTTGTCCACTGACCCGAATCGATCTGCCTAGACGTCACCAGTTCTCGTCCTACAAAGATGCGATCCCTATCGTAGCGTCTTCTTCCTTTTCAACCACCAAATCTAATCGTTCAATTGCGTTTAGTTTTAAAATTCGCAATGCATTTTGCAAAATCCCATGGCACCAAAAACAATTTAATCAATGAAATCATACAGTTATATTTTGGCACATTATTGGCAACTTCTCAGTTTTAATGGAGGAGAAGCATGATGAAAGTGAGCAAAACCTTGTTTACCGTATTTTTCACAACTTTGATGATGACCAACGCTCATGGGGCGCTCATTTTCACGTTATCGGCACCGGAGGAGCAATACGCGTCAACCACATCGCCCACGATAGTAGAAACGTTCGATGATTGGCAATCTGGTAAATTTACTGGCACCAAAACCAATGCATTTGGCACCTATGAAGCAACTCGAGGTAAGGTCAAAATCAATAGCGCGAATAAATGGGGAGGGTCCGGTGGTTCAGGTAAATACCTATTTATTCCGAGAGGCGGCAATGAAATGACCCTGACTTTCACACAACCTGTCGGTTATTTTGGTTTTTGGTGGAGTGCTGGAGACGGAGGCAATCGCCTTGGCGTAAAAACTCGGACTCAAGATTTTGAGTTCTCAACGAGCGATATCCTCAATTCGCCATCTTTGACTGCGGCACACTACGGCAATCCATCGTGGGGCAATCCAAGTTCTCCTGCTCAGTATCACGCCAATTGGGAACCGTTTGCTTTCGTTAACCTGTTCGCCGATACACGCCTCGACGAGATTGAATCCATTCGCTTTTATGGCAGCAACTTTGAAAGTGATAATCACACGGTCATTAGACAACTTATTAGACCGACAGGTGCACGGATCGCTCAGTTTGGCGTAACCGCCGTACCCTCGCCGGCATCCTTTAGTCTACTGGCGATGGCACTAGCGTTCTTAGTCATAAGACGCCGTAAACAATAGACATAAAAAAAGCAGGCTTAAGCCTGCTTTTCTCTTTAATGTGTAGTTACCACAAAATGTACAAACCAAAAGCGAGTAATCCAATTGAAGCAACCGTATAAAAAGTATGGAACATAACGCCGAACCCGGGAATCGGTACCTTTTGTGTATAGTCGGTGCCAATTTGCCACCCGGCTAATAGCGAGTTTACCATCGCAATAACAAGGGTTACTGACGCAAACACTTTGAACCATGTCGCTGTATGGAAGGCTGACCAAGTAGCATAATCTATGCTGTCCATTGATAAAATAGAGCCAATGTAAACGCCCGCAAAAACAAAGATCAATACATTGCTAAAACGTTGGAACAACCACTCTCTTACACCATTGCGTTTTGTTGTCATGATCTTATCCCCATACCCAAAATGCGGTTAGTATGCTCAGCACAATACCTAATCCCAGTGCCACTTGTGATATTAAGCGGCCACCTTCCAAGGTTTCAAAAAAACCAAACTCTTGAATAATATGCTTGAGGCCACCACACACGTAATAACCAAGAGCTGTTAAAAAGCCCCACGCGAAAAACTGTGCAATAACATTATTTGACAGCATCGCTTGTACATTTTGCAAACCCTGCGCATTGGATAGCGAAACGTAGAGTGTTGGAAGAAAATAAAACAACCCAACCCAGATAACAACCGCACTAATTCGGTGTAAAATCGATGCCAATCCCATTACTGGGAGCTTGATCGTAGCCAGGTCTAAATTTTTAGGCCGATTTCGGTTCATTCACAACTCCTTACATCTGACAGCTCAACGAAAAAAGCGATAAGAGCTATTAAAAATTTGCTCTATTCTAATTTGCTAACGCCCACAACTCAAACGGTAATCAGTATCAATCCTTTGAATACACAATGAATTAGCGTGCTAAAATGCAGATTGATTATTGATACTAAAACGTCACTGTGAATGGTTTACTATAATAGTGGCTTCTCGCAAACTGAATAAGAGTAAATGATAGAGTTAGAACCTAGTGCTCGTCGCTATTCAAATCAAGGTGAACCATCACTCACTCACCTGCCTAGATGGGGAATGAGTTTATCGTCTCAGCACTATCACTATCATTTGTATCCCCCAAAACGTCATCGCTTTCATTGCAAAATTGATAAGTTCGTCCTGCTTCATACCTTTTCTCATGGTAAGGGCTTGTTGACTGCGGATCATCGACAAACCCGTAAGCAAGAAATTGAGGCGCACAGTACTTTTTTGTTTCCAGCCAATCAGTATTTTCATATCGACTTTGATGATCCACCAGAGTACATCGCAATAGGTATCGAACTCGACGTTGCCCCAACGGCCTTGGTAGTAGATGTACTGACAATTGCGCCAGAGGTAGGCATCAATACGCTGTTTAGCGAACTTAGACGCAGCCTATTAGCTGATACCGCAGTGGATTTATTGTATCTCGATGCGTTGTCGAAGGCTCTTGTCCAGAGAGTGGGTTTATGTGAAGCCAGTATGCCAGGCAAAACTGTTCAGGGAGCAGAAACCTTGACGCTCGATACCGTACAAACTATCAAACACTATGTTGACCAACACATTGGTGAAGAACTGAAAGTAAATCGATTGGCCGATATCGCAGGATTCAGTCGCTCGCACTTTTCCCGTGCTTTTACGAACAGTGTTGGCGTCTCCCCGCAACGTTTTGTTTTACTGAGAAGAGTGAGCTTAGTCCGCCATTATTTATCTATGACTTCATTACCGATAACAGACATTGCGAATTTGACCGGGTTTTCGAGTTTGCCTCACTTGTCTGTGGCCTTCAAAAAAGAAATGATGCTTTCCCCCAGACACTATCGAGAGCGATTTACAACTCGAGCCTAGGCTTTAGAAAATCCATGAATGCCAAAATGCGAGACGATACAGCACTATTTTTATAATACACGGCATGAACCGCCTCTCGCGTATTAGGTGTAACCACTGAACCGGGCAGAATCTCGACGAGGTCCCCGCGGCGGATGTCTTGATAACACATAAAGCGCGACATCAATGCAATACCTTGACCACACAAACACAGTTGTCTAATTGTCTCGCCGCTACTCGCTTGCAGTGCAAAAGTCAGGTCACACGCCTCGCTTAATGGCCAACGATTTAATTTCGATCTACCACTGAAACCAATCAGTTGATGCTGCATCAAGTCCGAGACTCTGGTTATCGAAGGGTTTGTATCGAGATAGCTTGGACTGCAGACTAACATCAGCCGACTGCGTCCGAGCAGTTTGTAATGTAAATTTGAATCTTTTAAATCACCAATTCTTATGGCGATATCGGTTTTATGTTCGAGCAAATCGATAATCCCTTCGTGGGAGGTAATATCTAGCCTGATATCAGGATACTGCTGAGAAAATGCCCCAACATGAGGTGCTATTTGATGGAAAACAAACGGGCTCGCTGCATCGACTCTAAGCAAACCTGATGGCGCGGTATGCATCGAACGGAGGCACTCCTCTCCCCGTTCAATCGCGTTCATTCCCTCTCTGACATGCGCTAAGAATATTGATCCTTCTTGCGTTAACTCAACTCGCCTAGTGGTGCGGTTGATCACACTAACGCCAAGACTGGCCTCTAACCTTGCAATGGAGCGAGAAACACGTGCCACTTGCACTCCACGCAATTCCGCCGCGGCAGAAAAGCCCCCCGCATCGACAACCGCAATAAAGTTTTCTAGATCTTCTGTTTTTGAACGAACTGGCATCACTTTCTCATTTTCAACAAAAATGTTTTCTAATTATTGTCGTTTTTATCAAAATTAAAAAGAGTAATACTCCGCTCACATTAAATCACAGGAGTTTTTATGCCTATTGCATTATTCGCTCTGACACTGAGTGCCTTTGCTATTGGCACAACAGAGTTTGTTATTGTGGGTTTGATACCCACTATCGCTGCCGACCTCGATGTATCATTACCCTCTGCCGGATTACTCGTCAGCTTGTATGCCGCGGGCGTCGCAGTCGGTGCCCCGGTGCTGACGGCTTTAACAGGCAAGTGGCATCGAAAATACGTGCTGCTGGCGTTGATGGCATTGTTCATTGTTGGGAATTTATTGGCGTGGCAAGCACCAAGTTATGGTTCATTGATTGCCGCCCGAATCTTAACAGGGTTAGCCCATGGCGTTTTCTTTTCGATCGGGTCCACAATTGCAACGTCTTTGGTTGCAAAAAACAAAGAAGCAAGTGCAATTGCCATTATGTTCACTGGCTTAACCGTTGCTTTAGTCACAGGCGTCCCATTGGGAACCTGGATTGGGCAAATACTTGGTTGGCGTGCGACTTTCCTGATTGTCTCATTATTGGGCGTTGTCGCATTTATTGGTAGTGCATTGTTAATTCCCTCCGATATAAAGCAACCACCTAGTGCAACGTTAAAAAACCAGCTCGATGTCTTACTTCAACCTCGGTTGCTTTTGGTTTATCTGATGACAGCACTGGGTTATGGAGGGACATTTACCGCTTTTACCTACCTTGCACCGATACTCGAGCAGGAAGCCGGTTTCGCTTCTACAACCATAGGGCTGATCATGCTAATTTACGGTGTCTCCGTTGCCATCGGTAACATTTGGGGAGGCAAACTTGCGGATAAACGCGGGCCCCTTTCGGCCTTAAAAACCATTTTTACTGGTTTAACTCTCATTCTCGTCGCATTCACTTTTGCTATGTCATTTAAATTTGCAGCTTTAGTGACTGTGTTAATTTGGGGAGCATTTGCCTTCGGCAATGTTCCACCATTACAAGTCTATGTTGTTCAACTTGCCGAAAAACACGCTCCAAGAGCGGTGGATGTGGCCTCGGGACTAAATATCGCCGCTTTCAATGTCGGTATTGCCATCGGTTCAATAACTGGTGGGACGATCGTTGATCATTTCACTTTGCGCGATACCGCCTGGGTGGGAGCTGTCATCTCCGCGCTCGCATTGGTTTTGACATACTTCAGCGCCGCGCTAGATGACAAAATGATGCGTCGCAGCCAATAGTATCCTAACTGCTGTTTGATCGATGAATATATGTATTGCCGCCAATACCATACAAAAATTTAGTCATTGTAAGTTTGGCGGCATCTACAGTATGGTGACGTCAAAGACCGATGCAACTTATTTGTATGTAAAGTGGTCTACGTATCTAACAAGGTTGTTCTATCGTAAACAGCCGACAATTCAGGTCACACACTTAGCCGGTAGCATAAGGCAATGCTATTGGTTTTAGGAGAATACTATGAGGCTACGCCGTACCCTACTCAGCCTATCTATACTTGCCGCCACAGGACAGGCATTGGCGAGTGAACAACTTGATGCCAATCAATGGTCTAAGATCGAGCACGTCAGCACGACTGACAATCGAACAAATTTTAAAGCACAAACCTTTAGTCAGCATTCGGTCTCGATGACCACGTTGAAAGATGCGCTCTCTCAGTCCAGCCCCAAAATTACTTTGCCTCTGCCCTCTGGAGAGTTTGTTACCTTTCAGCTTAAAGCCACAGAAGTCATGAGCCCGGGCTTGGCCGCACGGTATCCTAATATTAAAACCTTCGAAGGTTTTGACGTTGAAAATCCGCATAATAAGGGGCGATTTGACCTGACTCCATCTGGTTTTCACGGTATGTATTACTATGATGATGCAATGGTGATGTTCGATCCTGCATCCTTATCGAATAGCGACGATTACGTCAGCTATTACAAAAAAGATGCTTTACCCATCACCCCATTGATAGCCCAGCAGCAGCCAGTTGAAAAATTAAACTTCAATCCTCAATTAAGTGAGAGTTTTGAAGCAAAAGCGCTACCTCAACGCAAGCGCTACCGATTGGCGGTATCAGCAAGTGGTGAATATACTGCGTTTCACGGCGGCACCAAAGAATCAGGGCTTGCCGCGATTGTCACTATGGTCAATCGCATAAACCAAGTGTACAGCACAGATATGAACATTGAGTTCCAACTGGTCGAGAATAACGATGATATTATTTTCACCAATGCATCGACCGATCCGTTTGAAAATACCGACGGTGATATCGACCTAAATCAAGCTGTAGTCGATGATGCAATTGGCTCTGCCAATTATGACATTGGCCACATTGTGAATACGGCTGGTGGCGGTTTAGCGGCTTTTGGTTCTGCCTGCGTCAACGGTTTTAAAGCAGAAGGCGTCACGGGCTCTGGCAACCCTGTAAATGATTTTTTCTGGATTGACTTCGTCTCTCACGAACTTGGCCACCAGCTAAGAGCTAGCCATACTTTTAGTGCTAATTCAGGTGCATGTAGCAGTGGCACAGTAGCACGAGATAGCGCTTATGAAGTGGGCAGTGGTAGCACGATAATGGGTTACGCAAGCCTTTGTGGTGCGCAAGATATTCAAAGCGCCGCCCATGATAACTTTCATATCCGATCCATCGATCAGATGACGAACTATCTTACCTCAGGTGCCATCGCCAGCTGTGGCGAAGTATTGACACAAAGCAATGCGGAACCCGTTGTCGATGCCGGCGCCAATTTCACTATTCCGGCCAATACGCCATTCACCCTAGTCGGGTCCGCAACCGACACCGATGGGGACACCCTCAGCTACAGCTGGGAGCAATTTGATCTCGCCGATTATGATGATTTGAGCAATACAGCGATAGGCCCATTGTTCAGAGTGTTTGCACCAATGGACAATGGTGCTCGTACCTTCCCCCAACTATCGGATGTATTAAACGGAACGACGACCTTTGGTGAACGTTTGCCCGACCAAGCTCGGGAAATGAATTTTCGCCTTGTCGTGAGAGATGGAAATGGTGGTCTTAACGACGATGCTATGGTGGTGACCGTGGTCAACAGCGATGGCTTTAGTGTTACCGCCCCAACCGATAGCACAAGCTGGAATGGAGCACAGCAAACCGTTTCATGGAACACAGGGGGTACAGAATCTGCTCCTGTTTCCTGCGAACAAGTTAACATATTGCTCAGTAGTGACAGTGGTGCAAACTTCAATACCACTTTGGTAACCAATACGCCTAATGATGGCAACCAAACCGTCACGCTGCCGACGCTGAATACCGATACAGCCCGAGTTAAAGTGGAATGTAGCAACAATGTATTTTTTGCTGTCAATACTGGCGATTTCAGTGTCACTAGTGACGGCAACCCCGACAATCAAGCCCCAGTTATCACTGGCCAGAACCCAATATCGGTTGATGAAGATGCCAGTGTCACCTTGTCAGCGGATATGTTCACTATCGAAGGTGACACAGTTGACAGTATCGCCATAACTGCAGGTGAAAACTACACAGTTGAAGGCCTTACCCTTACGCCTTCAAACAACTTCAATGGGGCCCTTACAGTGGCAGTTACTGCTACACGTGGAGGGTTAACCAGCGCAGCATTCAATGCGAATGTGACAGTGAACGCCGTTAACGATATACCTGTCGCGGTAAATGATAGCCTGACGGTAGACCAAGGTGCGGATAGCACCGCAGTGAACGTGCTCGACAATGATACGGATATCGATGGCGATACCTTATCCATTACCAATGTGGCCTACTCGGGGTCAGGCACAGTTAGCTTTACTGCAACATCCGTATCCTATGCACCAGCAGCCGATTTCAGTGGCACTGAATCAGTGAGCTATGAGATATCCGATGGGAATGGCGGCACCGCAACAGGCACATTGAACATTCAAGTCAATGAGTCAGCTCCGCCTCCAACGCCCCCTGCGCCAACACCTACCTCTTCTGGCGGTGGCGGTAGTGTGGGTTGGTTATGGCTGCTTGCGGGAATGACCGCCATCTTTAGGAGAGTGAAACCGTGAAGTGGCTCATTTCCATACCCTTAGTATTATTAAGTGCTTGCAGTATGACAAATAACGAACACAAAACTGAAGCGGAACGCGCGGTCCAAGAGGCAATTACAAAATCAGACTTGCGTTTTCTCGCCACTCAAGGGCGCCGTACCACTTTTCCTGGATTAGACGAAACGGCAGATAAAGTGTTAATTGACCACTGTGGGTATCGATTCCTCGAGGGCACAGGAGACGTTATCAAAAGTGCTGAAGACAAAGTACTGCGCAAGGAAAAAGTGGTTTATGCCAGTGAGTATAACCAACTGATAAAACAACACTGTAAGCCTTAGGGCGTTTTGGCCTGGGTCTTACACTCTTGAGAAAGCTGGTCTATCTTTTAGATGACCAGCTTTTTTGTTGGCGAAAACGAACGTAAAAATGGTCCGCTCTCATTGATTTATGTTCACAATTCCAACAACTTCTGATAAACATAGAGTCTAACGTAGTCAATCGATTCGAATTCGGTTTTTCGAATGGGTCTATGACAAATCTTGCTACGGAAATGCGCAAGATAAATTATCGCGAAGGAAGTGCGAGCCTATGGAAATGAGCTCGGCGATACCGTGCTTACCTGCAGTTGATATACGACCTCCTTTTCGCTGGGCGTCGGTTGTTATAGAGAATCGCGAAGGCTATTGAATGATAACTACGAGATATGTTGCCCCCCTAAACCTCGCTAGTTTTAAACTCAAATTGCTGGTCATTAGCCTACTTCTTTCCGCTGGACTTACTCTCTCCAAAGCTCAAGCGCAAAACTATAAAATTGAAGAAGTCAAAGCCGCTCTCGTCGTACAAGTTATCCGAAATTTAGAATGGCCAAACGAGCAAGACTCTCGTTCAATTGATATTGCCATTTGGCAAGATGAGGCCCTCAGTCAAGCATTTGCACCAATCAATCAATTGTCAGTAAGAGGTCTACCTTTACGTGTATACATTGCAGATAGCTTAGCTCAGCTGGGCAATGCAGACGTAGTCTATATCCCAGAAGCGTATATTGCAGATGTCGGCCAACTTTCTTTCAATCTCAGAGGCCAAGGTATATTGGTAATGACGGAAGAAAGCCCGTCCTTGCACAATATCATGATAAATATTTTGCAGCGCCAGCAAGAGAACACAAGCTCTACCCTCAGCTTTCAAATTAACCGCCCTAATATAGCGTTTGAACAAATCGCGATTAAGCCAGAACTTGTCTTATTTGGTGGAACTGAAGTCGATGTGGCAGAGCTCTATCATCAAACCGAAGCGGCAATTCAAGCCCTCAGGCAACAAAACGAAGCGAATTTTGAAAAACTTGCGGCGCAACAGCTGGCTTTCGAACAGCGAGAGGACCAATACAAAACCTTGCAGGCGAGACTTGAAAACTTAGAAGGCGTACTGGACAAAAAACAAGAGAGCATAGTGTCTAACCAAACCAAGCTCAGTCAATTGATGTCCCAAATTGGTAATGTCGAACAAGAATATGCAAAGGCACTGGCTCAGGTCGATAGTAAAGAAAAAGAACTTCAAGCTGCTGAAAGAACCCAACAAGAGTATGAAAACAACGTTGCACAGCAAATCCAAGTCTTAGACGCACTGAATGCTGAAGTAGAAGCCAATAAGAAACTGCTCGCCAACCAAGAAAGTCAGCTTAACGAGGCGCAGACAGAAGTAAAATACCAATCTGAATTGATCGATAAACAGCGCGATATCATTTACGTAGTTTTGTTCGTCGTCGCCGTCGCGTTGCTCGCTGCGGTCTTAATTAGTCATTTATTCTTCAAAAACAAACGTACAAAAGACCAATTAGCGACCGCGTTGGATACACTCACACAGGCAAAAGAACAATTAGTGGAAGCGGAAAAAATGGCGTCACTAGGAAGTTTAGTGACTGGGGTTGCTCACGAAATCAACACGCCTATCGGTATTTCTCTCACCGCTATTAGTACCCTCGGGGCTGACTCTAGAGAATTCAAACAACTCATCGAGTCAGGTCAACTGAAAAAGTCTACGGCAATCAAATTTGCCGATAAACTAGACGAGTTAGACAACTTAATCGTCGGGAATCTACAACGTTGCCATCGCTTGGTTGAGAGTTTTAAACAGGTGTCGGCGGATCAAATTGTCGAACAAAGCCGCCAAATCAAATTGAATGATTACTGTCATAGCATCATGAACACGATGACGGCATACTTAAAACAACATCACGTCAAATGGACAATCAGTGGGGATAACCCACTTCACAGTATTGATCCGGGTTTGCTCAGCCAAGTCATTAACAATTTAAGCACGAATGCAGTCAATCACGCTTTTGAAGGGGTTGAGGATAAACATATCACTATCGAAGTGGCAGTGAAGGATTCAATTAGCCTTGTGAAGTTTAAAGACAATGGTGTTGGCATGGAGCCTACCGTGTTACAGCGTATTTTCGACCCTTTCTACACAACGAAACGAAACGAAGGGGGAACGGGTCTTGGCCTCAATATCGTTTACACCATAGTGACTACGAAATTGAATGGCCAGATTTCGGTCAATAGCGAATTAGGCAGCGGCACAGAGTTCACGATCAGCATCCCTGCTGACAGTGGGCAGACTTAACGCCCCGTTGCCCTCTCAACATCAGCGTTCGGAATCTAAGGTATGCGCTAAGAGTTTTTTCTTGCCCATATGCTCGACAGCAATATTGAGCGCCAATCCCATAAACCCCACAAAAAAGCTGATGCCGCCAAAGTCGAGATAACGAAAATTACCATGTATCTCATACTGCTGATTAAAGTCAGCGCCTTTTAATGTTGGAATGAGAATATCGACAATCCACATACCAAAAAACACACTTGATAGCGCAAATGCGACGAGCCATGCGTATTTACAAATAAACTGAAACGTCGCCACCTCAACTCTGTTGCTACGCTGTAGCTCATCCGGAGACAGGTTAAACACCGCTGCTAATGCCTTGGTCGTCTCCAAAGAAGCGGTACCGTTTTTCTCAACTCGCTGTATGGTTCTTACGCTGACATCACAGGCTGCAGCCAGTTCATCTTGGCTCCAGCATTTCAATAATCTTAACTTTTGAATTTTGTCATTGTTGAGTTGCACATCTTTACTCATTGTTCGCCTCATCGATTGTTGTCTTCGAGAGGCCATGTTAGTGAAAATAAGACGAAGCTACGGCGACATCCCAGTGAAATCATACTGACACCATAACGACAAACCACTGACATTTCCACGACACTTAGCTGACATCGGGCCGAAACGTGAAAAATGAAGCATAAAAAGTGAAGAGTTCAGGGAAAACAGCTGCACTAAACAAAAATGGCAAGTACACCAGCATTTACCAATACATGCCAAAAAGCGCACAAAAAAAAGCGGCTAGGTAGCCGCTTTTCTGACACTAATTAGACTATGCTTTTTTGAGGTTTTGCTCGAGGAATTTCAATACACCTTCGTACAATTCCTGTTGGTTTTCCTCATCATAAACACCGTGTCCAGCCTGGCGATACTTAAGATACACAGCAGGGTTGCCAGCGTCTTCAAGTTTTTCAGCTAACACTTCTGAATTGATCTCAGGTGCACGACGGTCTCTAGAGCCGTGAATAAGCATAACTTTTGCCTTAATCTTATCGGCATGATGCACTGGCGAGTACTGCTTCAATTCCGCCTCGTCTGTACCGAGAGCGCGCTCTAAATAAGCCTGCCCACCCCAGTTATTTGGGATATCAGACTCGGTATAAGCAAACTGCAAGTCATAAATACCGACGTAACCGATCGCACATTTATATAGGTCTTGTTCCCTAATGGTTGACATGACTGCCGCATATCCGCCGAAGCTATCTCCGAATGTACAAATATTGTCACCGTCCACATAACCTTGGTCGATAGCCCATTTGGTCGCGGCAGTAATATCATTTATGACTTTTCCGCCCCACTCTCGATTACTCGAATTTCTAAAATCCTGGCCATAACCATCACTGCCTCGGTAATTTATCTGTAACACCGCATAACCACGGTTCGCAAACAGTTGTACCTCGTTATTATACGCCCAGAAGTCCCGCACTTGCGGGCCACCATGGATCATCACCACCATCGGCGGCTTTTTGTCACCGGTTTGTTTCGGCAACGTCAGGTAACCGTGTAAATCTTGGTCATCATCGCTTTTGACAACAATTGGCTGCATTGGCGCAAGGGTTCGTGGGTCAATCCAAGATTTATTTGCCCACAAAAACTGAGCATTCAAAGTATCACGGTCGAAAAAGTAATACTCACCTGGATTAACATCGCTACTCACTCGAACCAAGAGTGTTTTTCCATCCTCAGTACGGCTCTCAATATCAACAGACTGGCCACCAAAAGCATCCACTAACATCTTGTGTATTTTTGCTGTGCGAGACTTGCCTTTTGCGTATACATATTCTGATTTACCGGGATAAGTTACCCCGACCGCTGGCATACCGTTAGTATCAGCGATTAACCACTCGACATCAGTTGCATGTTCGCCAAAGACTTCGCTGATTTCACCCGAGGCCAAATCTAAAGCAAAGTAGGTGTAAATTGATTTTTCACCTCGATACCCAGAGAAATAGACGAACTTTTCATCCTCACTTAAGCCAATAGGGAAAAGCTCACGGCCTTCTTCAGACTCCAGATTCAGTGGTTTCCAATCGTCATCTTCATTTTCGCGATACGCCGATTTCGTATAGCCTTGTTCATTTTCCCAACGGATAAAATTGATACTGCCTGACTTGGTTGCCAATACTTTGGCTCCGGGGTGAGGAATGGTTTCAACCTTGCTTTTCCGACCCGTGTAAACATTCAACTTACTGACAACCGGCTGTTTTTTACGGTTGTCATACCAAGTGTTGGAGATCAGCGTCCACGGGTGTTCAAGAATCAAAATGTGTCGATCATCACCTTCCAATAAACTGATAATCTCTTGTGTGGCAAACGAATCTTTTCGACTCGACAAACGACTTCCAGCAGATTCATCACCCGCACGATAACCATAGATCATCAGTCGTTGACTGTTATCTATGTTGGTTGCGTATAACTCACCTGTTGCAACAGGTCTATCGAAGTTACTTTGCTTCTCGGCATATTCGAATACGAGTCGCTCATTACTGATCCAATTTACAGTGTGAATAATGTCGTTGTTGGCTGGCTTCAAACCGCCAACAACTTTCATCGTCGCTGAGTCGAGAATCGCCATCATTTCGCGACCACCAACACGAACACGTGCGGCAATGTGTTTACCATCCGGTGACAGTTTCATATCCAAGTAGTCGCCGCGCTTGACGAAATGGCTGATATGAATTTCTTGGGCAAATAGAGGGGTGGTGCTAATCAACATTAGCAGGGAAAGAAGAATCCTCTTCATAGTACATTCCTTTTCGCTTTCTTATTTTCTTGTGTGTGGTGTGTCAGGTAAAAACCTCTCATGTAGGCTGAATAAATTTCAACCAAGCACATCACCAACCGGACACACTATACTGAGTGCGTCACAGTTACAATGTCCAAAAGTCCAATTTTGACTTATTCTTTAGTCTAAATTTTTGCTACAGAGTCACGTTCGATTAATTCGGCATCGTAAAGTAGCTTGAGTTGATGTTTTTGGTCATAAACGCGGGATAAGATAGATTTTGCTGCCATCTCCCCCATTTTGTAAACGGGGTTGCTCACAGTGGTGAGTTTGGGATAGACATGGTGGGCAAATACCACGTCATCGAAACCGACTATGGATAATTGTTCAGGCAACTGCAAACCCAGATCACGGGCACAGCTCATTGCTCCTGATGCCATCCAGTCGTTTGCACATACCAGTGCAGTAAAACTGTCGTTCTCTTTCCGAAGGGCTAACAAGCCTTCTTTACCGTCCTGCTCTTTGTAGTTCCCTTCGTAAATCATACTGTCAATAACAGGTATACCAGCCTCAATCAGGGCTCGTTTGTGCCCAGCCAACCGCTCCATGGCATCGGTTTTACGAGCAGGCCCAGAGATGTAGGCAATGCGCGTATGGCCGTTTTCGATCAAATGCTGTGTCGCGAGATAACCGCCTTGTTCGTTGTCCAAACAAAAGCAGGCATTGTCGAGCCCGTCAACGTCTCGGTTAATCACGGCAATAGGAAGTTTGTCGCGATTGACCGCGAGCAGTTGCTCATCAGTCATTCCCTCTGAATGCATAATGAGAGCATCGCAATTTCGACTAATCAAAAAATCAACAGCATCAACTTCTTGCTGCTGATCATTGTGTCCCACGGTGATGATAACGTGTTTATTCGCTTCTCTTAACGTGGCTTCAATCGCCTGCATCATTTCACCGAAAAATGGCGTGTCTAATTCCGAGACCAGCACACCAATACTATCTGAACGATTGGTTGCCAAGGAGCGGGCGACAGAGCTGGGTCGATAATTCAGCTCTCGCATAGCAGCTTCAACTTTTTCTCGTAGCTTTGGATTCACCGTTTTACGGCCATTCAATACCCTGGAAACCGTCGACAAGGACACCCCAGCGTGTTCAGCTACTTCATAAATTGTTGCCATTACTTCACTCCCTTTTTTCCGAGCATTGTACACTCGTTTTTCTCAAAGTGCTGTTTGCGTTCCCGCGGGTTATACAACTTCGACCAGTTATGTCGCCGCCCTACGTTGTAGTAAGTCTATTGTGATACGCTCTTGTTTAGCATTATCCAAAGGATAAAAGCTCATAAGCAGGGCTGCTGCTACGCCAAAGCCGGCAGGGATAAAGCTCATACACAAAATCATTCCGGGAATACTGTTCTCGACAGTAGTCAGGTCACTACCGTTGTAACCATAGTGGCCCAATACCAGTAGCATTAGTGCCCCCGCGAATCCACCACCCGTTTTTTGCACAAAAGTGCCGGCGGAATAGACCAACCCTGTGGCTCGTCGCCCCGTTTTCCACTCTGAGTAATCCGCTGCATCTCCAAGCATCGAAAAAAACAAAGTCGGCATTACCGCGGCAAAAAACTCAGCCCCAATACCCAAACTAAAAATCATGACAAGATTATCCGAGGGCACCCAAAACACCGCAGCCGTCAGCACACTCGATGCCAATAATGCGGCGATAAACAGGGTTTTCCTTCCTAATAATCGAGAAAGCGTTGCCGTTGACAGCGCGCCGACGACCGACACAACAAGCAAACCAATAAAATATTGGCCTGCAAGCAGCTCATCGCCAATGTAATATTTGAAGTAATAGGCAACGGCTCCGATTTTAATGCCATTGAACATCATGGTTAAAAAGCCTATGCCTAACAAAATTAACCACGGTGTATTAGAGAGTAAGTCGAGCATATCCTGCTGTGCGCCACTGAGTTTTTCTGTGTCTGCACGTTTCAATTGTTGAATACCCAAGACAATAGCAACCAAAACAACAAAGAAGATAAGGCCTGAAAGCCAGTCTCTGAAGTAGAAAAATGCACTCATTGACGCCAGCGGTATAACAATCAAAGGTAATTGCTTTGACAATGTAATGAATTCCGCCTTCAAGCTTATCGTACTGTCATAGGCTACTTGAATACGTTCTTTAGTGGTATAGACAGTTATCAGCATCATGGCTACGAGTAAGACGGCATAAATGAACATCGCATATTGATAGCCTTGGCTCTGATCCCCTTGCCCCAAAATGTCCACCAAATAAGGGAGAAAACCCATGACAAACAATCCCCCAAGAAACGCACCAGCAAAACGAAAACCCGAGAGTGAGGTACGTTCATTGTCATCAGGAGTCATGACCCCCATCAAAGCAGAATAGGGCACATTATTCATGGTATAAGCCAGAGTCAGGCCGATGTATGTCACATACGCAAACACCAGTTTTCCGGTATCATCGAAATCTGGAGTGGTAAAACACAACACCATAAACAAACCCAGCAAGGGCGCAGACCACAAGATCCAAGGGCGAAATCGTCCCAACGACGAATGGGTTCTGTCGGCAATCATGCCCATTATGATGTCGGTGACACCATCAGAAAGCCTGACTACTAGGAACAACATTGCGGTTGCGCCTGCTGCGAGGCCAAAGGTGTCAGTATAGAAAACAGCGAGATAGGCTAACGCGCCGCGCCACACCAAATTTGCCGCGGCATCGCCCATGCCATAACCGATTTTTTCTGTCAGGGATAACCTAGTCACTGTTTTTCCTCTTTTCGGCTATGTTCGACTATTGAGCAATGCTTTGTACGCTAATGCGCTGTGTTTTAACGTGCGCTCTTGGGTATCAAAATCAACGTACACTAAACCAAAACGTTTTGCGTATCCTTCAGCCCACTCAAAGTTGTCCATCAGGCTCCATGCAAAATAACCTGCTACATTCACTCCTTTTTCAATCGCATCCGATAGCGCATTCAAATGGGCATCGTAGTAGGCAACTCTGTCACTATCGACAACTTCTCCGCCTTCCATCTTATCCGCCATAGCTGCACCATTCTCGGTGATATAAATTGGCGGCAATGTGTAACGCTCGTGAAGTGAAACTAACCAATCCGTTAATGCTTGTGGGTAAATTTCCCAGCCAATGTCGGTTAACGGTGCCTGGTGTGGCAGCTCTTCGTATAGTTCATCGGTATGGCGCGGTGCACCATAGCGCAAACGGGTGTAAAAATTGATGCCAAGGAAATCCAAGGGTGCCTGCATTATGGCAAAGTCACCATCGTGAATGTCGGGGGCATCATCTCCTAGCAAATCGATAACGTCTGGATATTTCCCTTCCATCAGGGGTTGAATATACCAATGATTGATATACTCGTTGGCTCGTTGACACGCGTCAACATCAGCCGCATTTTGCGAAATGGGATAGCAAGGTGTGAAATTGAGTACGATTCCATTCAGCGTGTGCGGTGAGTGCAAAGACAATTGCGCCATTCCCAACCCATGTGCCAACAAAATGTGATGAGCAGCTTGCCTTCCGTTCTTGCGACCGAGCTTACCAGGCGCATGAACGCCAATTTCATAGCCTAAAAATGCTGAGCAAAACGGTTCGTTGAAAGTAGCGTACGAATCAACTCTGTCTCCCAGAGCCGGCACTATCTTACTCACATAGTCAGCATACATATAGGCCGTCTCACGATTCAGCCAACCACCTTGATCTTCGATATATTGAGGTAAATCCCAATGATACAAAGTGACAAAGGTTTTGATACCTTTTTGTTTTAAACCGTCGAGCAACCGCGTATAGAACGCCACCCCGTCAGGGTTCAGTTCACCATTTTGATTCATGACTCGAGGCCAAGATATCGATAAGCGATAGGCATCCACGCCAAGCGATTCAATCAAGTCGATATCGTCTTGCCAGCGAAAAACGTGCTCACATGCCACTATACCGTTCGACCCATCGGCGATCTTACCCGGCGTTGCACAAAATGTGTCCCAAATACTGGGCAAACGCGAGGCCGCATCCCCCTCTATTTGAAAAGACGATGTAGCCGTACCGAATAGGAAGTTTTTACTGAGTAGCGGCGAATTTTCGGCCAGCTTTATTGAAGTCATGCAAATGCCCTTTGTGTTTCCAAATAACTCGACAGACCAGCCAGTCGCGAGCTGTCGAATTTAATAAAAAATGTTGAATTTATGTTTATACCATGTAATCTTTGCTTTGAGAAAGCGCTTTCTCAATTTATAAAACAAAATGAACAGAAAAGAAAGCCGCATGTCATGAGATGTGATTTATCGGAACGTTTTTGAGGTTTTACCTATGCCAAAATTTAACCTGACACTCCTTGCTGCATTTAGCATGCTTGTTGGCTGTCAACCAACAAACTCAGTGTCTTCAGCAGATTCTGACAGTTCACCTGAGGTCAGATGGCCAAAGGTTAATAGCGAAGTAAAAACCGATCCCGGACTAGAGAAAAAAATCGCAGAGATGGTCGCGGTCATGACAGTTGAACAGAAAGTTGCACAAATGATGCAACCAGAAATTCGCGATATCACAGTAGACGACATGCGCAAATACGGTTTCGGCTCCTACCTCAATGGTGGTGGTTCTTTCCCAGAAGGAGGAAAACACGCACCGCTGAGCGCGTGGGTTAAGTTGGCTGACGACATGTTTCTGGCGAGTGTCGACAGCAGTGAAGACGGTTCGACAATACCGACTATGTGGGGTACCGATGCCGTACATGGACACAACAATTTAGTTGGGGCGACGTTATTTCCACACAACATTGGCTTGGGCGCCATGCGTGACCCTGCACTGATTGAAGCGATCGCAAAAGCGACAGCTATCGAAGTCAGAGCCTCTGGTATCGACTGGGCATTTGCACCGACTGTTGCCACCGCACGAGATGATCGCTGGGGTCGAACTTACGAGAGTTATTCCGAGTCACCGGCGCTGGTAAAAGACTATGCCAAAGCCGTGGTCTACGGTATTCAAGGTCGACCCGATAACCATTTTCTGAACGCAGATCACGTCATTAGTAGCGTCAAACACTTTGTCGGCGATGGTGGTACACATCTCGGAGACGATCAAGGCGACAATAGAGATAGTGAGGCTGACCTCAGAGATATTCACGCCCAAGGCTACATCAGCGGACTAGGTGCCGGCGCGCAAATCGTCATGGCATCATTTAACAGCTGGCATGGTGACAAAGTTCACGGCTCCAAACATCTATTGACGGACGTACTCAAAAAACAAATGGGGTTTGACGGTTTCGTAGTAGGAGATTGGGCTGGACACGGACAAGTTGCAGGTTGTACCAATGAAAGCTGCCCACAAGCCATTAATGCCGGCCTAGACATGTTTATGGCGCCGACCAAAGCGTGGAAACCGCTTTATGAAAATACAGTTAATCAGGTTAAATCCGGCGACATTCCCATGTCGAGAATCGACGATGCAGTCACTCGGATTTTACGTGTAAAGGCGCGAGCTGGTCTATTTGAGCAAGCTCCACCAAGCCAGCGCTTACATGCATCAGAAGTCGAATTACTGGGAAATCCAAAACACCGTGACATCGCTCGCGAAGCCGTCAGAAAATCACTGGTTATGCTAAAAAACCAGCATAATCTTTTGCCATTATCACCAAAGCAACACGTACTAGTAGCAGGAGATGGTGCTGACAACATCACCAAGCAATCCGGGGGCTGGACACTCACTTGGCAAGGCACCAACAATACGAACGAAGACTTCCCCAATGCGAGCTCAATTCTGGATGGTATTGAATCTCACGTCGTCGCCGCGGGCGGTGAAGTCACATTTGCCCTCAACGGTGAAACAGACGCCAAACCTGATGTGGCCATCGTCGTCTTTGGCGAAGATCCATATGCAGAGGGCCATGGCGACCGAGCGGATGTCAATTACCAACCTGGTGACAGACGAGATTTGGCATTGCTGCAAAAGTTGAAAAGCCAAGGTATACCGACAGTATCAGTATTCCTGTCGGGCAGGCCTATGTGGGTTAACCCGGAAATTAATGCGTCAGATGCTTTCGTGGCAGCTTGGTTACCCGGCAGTGAAGGGGCTGGCGTTGCCGATGTATTGTTCAGTGATGCCAATGGTCAAATTGGTTACCCGATTACGGGCAAGCTTAGCTTCTCTTGGCCAAACTCGCCTTTTGATCAAATCAATCTAGGAGATGGCCAAACACCGCTCTTTCCTTACGGATATGGGCTGACATATGGTCAGGACGATCCTATTTCACTGGCATTAAATGAAGTTGTCGAGCAGCCGACGGTAGAAAACACTGAGAAGGTGTTGTTCGATGGCAAACTGCATAAGCCTTGGCACATCCGCCTTGCGACTGCTGGGCAAACCATGCAAGTGACAAGTAATACGGCGAACCTTGAGACAATAGCATACCGCACAGCGGACAGGTTTATTCAAGAAGATGCCATTCGAATCAGTTTTAGCGGCAACACGCCACAAGCGGTGCGATTCAATAGTAAGAGTAGCTTCAGAGAAGATTTACGCAGTGACCTGTTAGCCAATGGGACACTGACCTTTAATATCAAGCTAAACGATCAACCGTCTACTGACATGATGGTAGCAACTCAGTGTGACAATGATGAGGGGCGTCCTTGCGGCGCGACACTCCCCCTCGATACTCAAGCGTTAGCGGTCAATCAGTGGTACCAGGTCGCGATACCATTGACGTGTTTTGCAGAGGCAGGCATGGAGTATCAAAACACCGTTGTGCCATTTTCCATTGAGTCTTCTGGCCAAGCCGACTTTACGTTAAGTCAGGTTTCCTTCGAATATATGCCGACTGAAAACGACTCAGTTTGCGTTGATATCAAGGCGCAATAGTCATGTTTTCAAGCAGTAAACTGAATTGGAAAGAAAAAGTTGGGTACTCGCTGGGCGACATGGCATCCAACTTTTATTGGCGTGTATTCGATCTGTTTCTCTTTATCTTCTACACCGATGTATTTGGTTTATCCGCGGGCGCAGTCGGTACCATGATGCTAGTCACAAGGCTCATTGATGCCGTGTCAGACCCTCTCATGGGTGCGTTGGCTGACCGCACGAAAACTCGTTTTGGTAAGTTTCGCCCATACTTACTTTGGGGCGCGATTCCGCTCAGTGTAGCCGGCGTATTGACGTTTACCGTGCCAGATTTAGGCGACGATGGAAAACTGGTGTGGGCCTACGGCACCTATATTTTTATGATGCTTGCTTACACCTTTATCAATGTCCCTTACGGCGCTTTGATGGGAGTGATGACTGGAGAATCGCAAGCTCGTACCCAACTTACTTCATTTCGATTTATCGCGGCATTCAGTGGCGGTACTCTTGTCGCCTACCTCACACCAGAATTGGTCTCCTTGTTGGGTGGAGGTGATGAGTTGAGAGGGTGGCAACTCACAATGTCGCTATACGGTGTTGTTGCTATTGGCTTGTTTGCAACCACATTTTTGACGACCAAAGAACGAATTTCACCGCCGGCAACACAGCGAACAAGCGTTTGGCAAGACATCGGCGACCTTGGTAAAAATCGTCCGTGGCAAATTCTGTTTATGCTCGCACTGATCATCATGGTTACCATCAGTTTGCGCGGCAGTGCCGGTACTTTTTACCTCAAATATTATGTCAATAGAGAAGATTTGATCGGACTCTTTAGTGGCGTATACATGGTGTCCTTAGCGATAGGGGCGGCAATCACGCCACTACTCTGCCGTGTCGTTGAAAAGCAAACCTTACTCATCATCTTAATGGCATTAGTCACCCTGTTTTCTGCCCTACTCTATTTTGTTCCACCTGATCAACTATTTGCGATTTTTGCTTTACAGTGCCTGATTGGGTTGTGCCTAGGGCCCAAATCGCCCTTGGTGTTCTCTATGTATGCTGACACAGCAGATTACAGCGAGTGGAAAACTGGACGTCGTGCTACGGCGATGATTTTTTCCGCTGCAGCCTTCGCTCAGAAATTAGGAGGAGCGTTAGCAGGTGCAACCATTGGTTGGGTACTTGCTGGTTTGGGCTATGCCGCTAACCAAGTGCAAACTGATGCGTCTCAAATGGGGATAGTGTTACTGATGACAGTGATTCCTGCCGTTTTCGCCGGCTTATCCGTTGTTGTCGCACGCTTTTATCGCCTCGACCAATCCAAACTCGATTCGATTCATCAAGAACTCAACAGCAGGAGCGCCTGATTCATGGCCAAGGATCCCCTCTATTCGTTAAACCCGGCCTCAGACGAAATTGCGCTGCACAGTTCAACGGCGCTACCCGCCGCAACTGGCTACCTTTGGAATAGCCAAATGTTGTTAAACATGAGTTGTCAGGGCTACGCCAATGTGCATTTTATGCAGCCCGAGCCTGCAACATACACATCGGGCCCCGCACTTGAAGCCAAAACATTTTTACAACCAGAGCATCAATATTACCCGGGTCACCCAGGTCGATTCTTTTATTTTAAAGACAAAAATAGCTATTTTTCTGCCCCTTATGCTCCGGTGAAGCGAGTCGCAGACGCGTTTGTTTTTACCATATCGTCGGAAAAAATAACGTGGCAGATCAAACAAGGCCCTTGGCAAATTGATTTAGAAGTGATGCTTGCAGGCGATGAAGTGGCAGAAGTCTGGTCTCTAACGATAAAAAACCTTGTAGACCAGCCGCAAACCTTGCAAGTCTGGCCTTGCTTCAATATCGGCAATCAATCTTGGATGAACCAATCCGCAGACTTCGATTCCACGCTCAATGCGATAGTGGCAGACAAAGTCACCCCGTATCAAAAGACTGCAGACTACTTAAAACAGCGTCGGTTTAAAGAAAAAACTTTTTTTGCTAGCTCTCAAGTGCCGGATAGCTGGACCACATCATTGGCAGATTTCCTTGGAGAGGGAGATTGGCAATACCCTCAAAGTCTTGACCAACAGCGTTTAAATCAAGCTCCCGCGATCTATTGCTCTCCAGTGGCTTGTATGCAATTTGAATTGGCGTTTGAGCCGCAACAAAGCAAATCATTTACCTTCGTCTTTGGCGCTGCAAAATCAAACAGTGATATACAAAGTCTGCTGGACCGTTTCTGCAATGAACAAGGCGTCGTTGAAAATAAACGGCGAATCGCTACTAACCAGCTCAAATGGCGAGATGCATTTACGCTGACATCGCCAGACCGCGACTTCAACCACTTCGTCAATCATTGGCTTACTCGGCAAGTGTATTACCACGGAGAAACAAACCGCCTGACAACCGATCCGCAGACCCGTAATTACTTACAAGATGGCATGGGCATGTGCTTTGTCGAACCCAGCAAAATGCGTGAAGCGCTGCTGACCACGTTGTCCCAGCAATCCGTCGACGGCGAAATTCCAGACGGGGTACTTTTGCACCCAGACGCTGAGCTAAAATATATCAATCAAGTGCCCCATACTGACCATGCAGCTTGGGTGCCCATTTGCCTCAAGGTATATCTTGACGAGACTAATGACTTTGCTATGTTGGACGAAGTCCTTCCGTTTGCCGACAGCTCAGAAACGGCGACGGTTTGGGAACACATTCAAAGAGCCATGACGAGCTTACAAATCAACCTTGATAGTAGAGGGTTGAGCTTGATCAGTCAGGGAGATTGGTGTGATCCCATGAATATGGTGGGGCACCTCGGAAAAGGCGTTTCAAGTTGGTTGTCCATGGCGACATCGTGGAGTTTTCAACAATGGAGTCAGATTTGCCACGACTTTGATAAACGCAAGGCCAGTGATTATTGGCATCAAATGGCAATCAAACTCAATGCCAATATCAACGACTACTTCTGGCAGGAACAATGGTATGCCCGAGGTATCACAGATAGAGGCCGTACATTTGGCACCGCACAGGATACTGAGGGTCGCATCTTTTTGAACCCACAAAGTTGGGCAATGCTCTGCGGCGCCGCAGACAGTAAGAAAATGCCTCGGTTGCAACAGGCGGTGTCCGAGCAATTGATGACACAGTTTGGGCCGCAGATGTTAGCACCCGCTTATACACATATGCACGAGGACGTCGGCAGACTCACGCAAAAATTTCCAGGTGTCGCAGAAAACGGCGCCATATATTGCCACGCCGCAGCCTTCTATATCTATGCGTTGGCCAAACAGGGTCAAATCGATACTGCCCTGGCAATACTCAAAATGTTGATACCCGACGAAGGTAGTTGTGAGCAGCGTGGACAACTACCTAACTACATTCCCAACTATTATCGAGGTGCGGCTCAGTTATATCCGTCTGAATGCGGTCGTTCTAGCCGCCTATTCAACACAGGAACGGTCGCGTGGTTAATGCGGACCATTGTAGAGGAGATTTGTGGATTCCAGGGGCACAAAGACGGTTTAAAAATTGAACCAAAACTGCCAACTTCATGGGACAAGTTATCGGTAAATCGCCGATTTAGAAGTCATCAGATCCACCTTGATATACGCAGAGGTGACCATAAAGGTGGCTCCATCGTGTCGATGGAAGGACGAACTATCAGGGACAACACCCTAACGCTCCCCCACAGTAGTAGCAACTTACGTATTGACGTTGTTTTACCGAAAGGAGCACCTTAGTGACGCCACAACTGATCATTGTCATGGGTGTGACTGGATGTGGTAAGTCTACCCTCGCAGACCGTTTAGCAAAGCACTATCAAGTACCACTAGTTGAAGCAGACGACTATCACTCCGACCACGCCAAGTTCGTTATGTCTAAGGGCATTGGGCTAACAGATAGTGAACGTATACCTTGGCTCGATAAGGTGAAATCTGCATGTTTAAGTAAAATGCACACCCACAGTCCTGTCGTATTGTCGTGCTCCCTGCTTAAGCAAACTTATCGAGAGCGCTTTAGACAACATACGTTTGCATCAACATTTATCTGGCCTAATACGCCAAAGTCCTTGATTATTGAACGTTTAAAGCACCGTACAGGCCATTTTGCTTCCGCGACGCTACTCGACAGTCAATTCCAAGCGCTGGAATCGCCTACCAAGGAGAAAGACTGTTTTGAGATTAACGGGACGAAATCCGCAGAACATCAGTTTACTGCGAGCCTGGCGATACTGAATGCACGACTGGAAACCAATACTAATGAAACTCGCTAAGCTACCTTTATCCATGGCTGCCATAGCCCTGTGGGCTTGGGGGCCTTACTCCGATGCTAACACCTCGTTGCCACAAGTATACAAAACCGCTACTGCCCCCATTATCGACGGACAAGTCGATAGTTTATGGCAGGCTTACAACTGGCAACCAATGGATTTTTTAATATTAGGCGACAAACCAACAGCAGAAGACTTCAGTGGTCGATTCAAGCTTACATGGGATGAAAATGCCCTCTATCTGTTAACTGAAATTACTGATGATGTACTTTCTGATGCCTACCCCGACCCTACACAGAGTTACTGGGACGATGATTGTCTCGAGATTTTTCTCGATCCAGATGGGTCTGGCGGAGACCACTTGTACAATGATTCGGCATTCGCGTATCACCTTGCGCTTGATGGACACGCTGTAGATATCGGCAATAAGGCGGGCGAAATCGTGTTGCTAGACCACCACGTCGAAAATCAGTGGCGACGCCAAAATGAAGCGCCTTATCGCCTTATTTGGGAGGCAAAAATTGGATTTTTCGATTCCATTGCGACTCTTTCTCCCTCTGAGTTAAAAGCCGAGCAGATTTTTGGCTTCATGTTGGCTTACTGCGATGCCGATGGTCAGGGGTCTCGCGAACACTTCATGGGATCCACACCTATCACTCCCATAGATAATGATAAAAACCTTGGCTATAAAACTGCTGATGTATTCGCCAAGATGCAGCTCAATAATGAAATAAGATCACAAAAAAACGAAATTAAATAACCATTAATTTCATATACTTATCAGAATTACTGTAAAATTTATGTAAATTATATGTTGATCTTTTGAGCGATGTGACATAACTTGAGAAAGCGCTTTCTCGAGAAAGCAAAAAAAATAAATCTTTTCGAGAAAGCCCTTTCCCGAAGAATGGACAGACAACACCGAAAGAGAGAACAACAGTGAAAAGCACAACGTTTAGCAAAACCAGATTAGCAACCAGCTTATCTCTGATTCTCGGCAGTAGCTTTATCCATACAGCTATTGCTCAAGAAGCGGACGATGTAGAAGTAATCCAAGTACGAGGCATTCGCGGCAGTATTCAAGAATCTATGAGTATCAAGCGCGATTCAGCGGGTGTCGTAGATGCAATCTCTGCAGAGGACATTGGTAAGTTCCCAGACACCAACCTTGCTGAGTCACTCCAACGTATTACAGGTATTTCAATTAGCCGTAACAACGGCGAAGGTAACCAGGTGACGGCGCGTGGTTTTGGACCTGACTTCAACATGGTTACGCTAAACGGCCGCACAATGCCGGGCTCTGCACTTCCTGGTGGCGGTGGTACAGCTAACTCGCGTGCATTCGACTTCTCTGACCTAGCATCAGAGGGTATTCGCGGTGTTGACGTCTACAAAACAGGCAAAGCGAGCATCGCAACCGGCGGCATTGGTGCAACGATAAATATCCGTACTGCACGCCCTTTTGATGCCAGCGAAACAGGTTTCAGTGCATCTGTTGGAGCAAAAGCGCTGCACGATACAACAAACCGTGTCGGTGATGATGTCACGCCAGAGGTGTCGTCATTCATCAATTGGGTCAATGAAGATTCAACGTTTGGATTAACCTTCACGGGTTCTTTCCAGCAACGCGATAGCTCTGCGGTTGGTGCATTTGTCAACCAATGGCGGGTAAACCCGTTTGATGGCACGGTACCACAATCTCCCGATCCGTCTAACCCAGCGAGTGGCGATCCCGTTGTACTCAATAATGCGCCCGCAATAGGCCAACTTTTTGCGATTCCTTCTGACTTACGTTACTTCGTAGCAGATAGAGAAAGAGAAAGAACCAATGCGCAAATTACCGCGCAATTTGCACCCAGCGATCGTCTAGTTGCTACATTAGATTACACCTACTCAAAGCAAGACTTGTTTGAAGCGCGTGCTGAGCAGTCGATTTGGATGGATGACCGTTATTTTACGAATTTAACATTTGACGACGAAACGGTAAAAACTCCCGTTCAAATTACCCAAGAACGTCGTGATCTCTTACCAAGAGACTTGGGTTTAGCGTTACAAGAACTCAATCAAGTGAATGAAAACAAATCATTCGGCCTTAACTTAGAATATCAAGTTAACGATGATTTCCAGCTCGTATTTGACGCTCATCATTCAAGTGCAGAAGGCCGCCCTGATGCGCCGTATGGTACATGGGTCAACTTCGGTCTCGGTGCGAACGTGGTTCGTGGCCAAGGTGTTGATTTCAGGGGTGAGTTCCCCATCATGCTGGTTGACTTCGACGACGCCTCGCGCGGTAACCTGAATCCAAATGGAGTGCTCGACCAAGACGATGTGGGTACATCAATCTTGGACATGAACTTCAGCTCTCAAGACACTGAAGTCACACAAGCTCGCTTGGACGGTACGTACGAATTAGATACGGGTGCGATCAACTTTGGTATCGAATCTCGCTCTATGGAAAGTACGTCGCTACAGTCATTGACTCGTCACACTATGGGTAACTGGGGTATCGAAAACCCAGGTGAGTTACCGGCTGGCTCATTGACGCCATTGAACCTAGCTTCTGAATTTGAAGACTACAATACTAACGGTATTTTCTCACAAGGCTTTACTGGTAACGTCGCCCAGCTCGGCGCCTTTGCTGCTCAAGAGTATGGCTTTGAGTTCAGAACTACGAACCCATTTGCCACCAACCGTACAATCCAAGAAGACATCACCGCAGTTTACTTCGAATTTGATTTAGAAGGTGAGCTTGGAGGTATGCCATACAACATCTTGGCGGGTATGCGTTATGAAAATACCGATACTACGTCTATCGCCAATGTCAGTTTACCAAGCGGCATCGCGTGGGAAGGTAACAATGACTTCAATGTGCGATTCGGCAGCGACATGGAAGATGTATCGATCGATTCTAGCTATGACCACATTTTACCAGCATTGGATTTCGATATTGAATTTGCGGAAAACATGATTGGTCGCTTCAGCTACAGCAAAACCATTGCTCGTCCAACATACAACAACCTGAGTGCAGCATCCTCAGTATCGCCACCAAGTGGTCCAACGTTGCTAACGGATGGTGCGACTGCCACGGCAAGCTCTGGTAACCCAGCACTTGTTCCACTGGAATCTGACAACATTGACTTGTCTTTCGAATATTACTTCGATGACACCAGCTATGTTTCCATCGGCTTCTATGACAAGCGTGTAAGAAACTTCATTGGTAACGACCAAGTTGAAGAGAACGTATACGGTCTGCGCGATGCGACTGCAGGTCCACGTGCACAAGCTGCACTTGCCGAATTGGAACGCTTAGGTATCCCTGTGAGTGACACCTCTTTGTTCAACATGGTTGCGGCGATGGAAAACGGCGTTGACTACTTCTCATTGACCGATGAGCAATTCGAAGCAGCTTACGACGTGCTGCCAGAGTCTGACGATCCATTACTGACGTTTATCAACTCTAAACCGGTTAACAACGAAACCGCGAATATCTACGGTTTCGAGCTCGCTGCACAGCACTTCTTTGGCGAAACAGGGTTTGGTGTTCAAGCCAACTACACTACGGTAAATGGTGATGTCGGCTTCGACGTAAACGCCAATCCTTCGGTCACACAGTTTGCATTAGTTGGTTTAAGTGACACTGCCAACTTGGTACTGATGTATGAGAAAGATGGGCTACAAGCCAGAATCGCCTACAATTGGCGTGATAAGTTCCTAGATACTACATCGCAATTTAGGAATGAGCCTGGCTTCACTGAGTCCTTCTCGCAAATTGACTTCAACGTCTCATATGACGTGACTGAAGATCTAACTGTGTTTGTTGAGGGTATTAATATTACTGAAGAAAATGCCCGACGCCACGGTAGAACAAGCGCCATGCTGTGGAGAGCTGAACAGTTTGGTGCGCGTTACGCACTAGGAGCAAGATACCGCTTCTAATTCTGTTGCTCATTACGTCTATCACGGGTGTGTCCCCTGTGATAGACGTTTTTGCGCTTATGGGTATACACTAGAAGGCGTAACGGCGACAACATAAGGCAAGTCAATGTCAGAGAATACGCAACATATTGTAGTAGTTGGTGGCGGTAGTGCAGGTTGGCTATCAGCGTGTTTTATCGCGGCATCTCAAAACAGTGAAACAACCACTGTCACTCTGATTGAATCTCCGAATATCCCCACATTGGGCGTTGGCGAAGGAACTTGGCCTTCGATGCGCAATACTCTCAATACTATTGGTATTCCCGAAGCACAGTTTTTATCTGTTTGTAACGCCTCGTTCAAACAGGGATCAAAGTTTGTCGGTTGGCGAGATGGCACTGATAGCTACTACCACCCTTTCATGGTGCCCGGCGGTTACAACGAAATCAATTTGGCCGCCCACTGGCAAGCTCACTATTCTGGTACGCCCTATGACTATGCGTTCTGTCCACAACCTGAGGTATGCGACCACTTCCTCGCCCCAAAACAATTAGCGACACCTGACTACGCCTTTGTCACGAACTATGGCTATCATTTCGATGCTGGGAAACTTACAGCGCTGCTCACTGAGCACGGCGTAAACAACTTGGGGATTCGCCATGTTATCGACGATGTTATCGCTATCCATGCGCACCCTAGCGGAGATATTCAAGGCCTCGAGACTCGCCATCATGAGATATTGTCGGGAGACATGTTCATCGACTGTAGCGGTATGCGTGGTTTACTCATCCACGGCCATTATCAAATACCGTGGCACCGGGTTGGCGACACACTATTAAACGACTCGGCTGTCGCCTCGCAAGTCAAATACGCCGACGATAACGCACCTATTCAGTCCACGACCATTGCCACCGCACAACCCGCGGGTTGGACCTGGGATATTGGGCTTTACCATCGTCGAGGTGTGGGTTTGAGTTATGCCAGTAGCCACCTCGGGAAAGAGGCAGCCGAAGAAACGCTTGCTAAGCATATTGAGTCAACGGGCGCGTCAACAGATGAGGTATCGATGCGCCATTTGAGTTTTACGCCGGGTTATCGAACCGAGTTTTGGCATAAGAACTGCCTAGCGATTGGTATGTCTGCTGGTTTCATCGAACCGCTAGAAGCATCAGCACTGGCCATGGTTGAGCTCAGTTTGGCCATGCTTACCGAGGAATTTCCACAGAACAGGGCTCACATGGAAATGGTATCAAAACGCTTCAATAAGCGCTTTGACTATCGCTGGCAAAGGGTTATCGATTTCGTCAAGTTACACTATGTACTGAGTGAGCGGTCAGAAGATTACTGGTTAGCTCAACGGGCACCTGAAACGCTACCCGACGCCCTAAAAGACTGGTTGGCACTATGGCAATATCAAGCGCCATCGCGTCATGACTTTATTGAAAATGAGGAAGTTTTCTCATCGACGAGCTACCAGTTTGTTTTATACGGTATGCAATTTAAAACTCGATTTGGGGCTAGCGCAACTCCACCTGCTGCGCAAAAGCGCGCCCATCGACTGCATACCGAATTACAACAGCATCAACAAAAGCTGCTGGCGGCCTTGCCGACTAACCGAGATTATCTAGCCACGCTACGCCAGCACCTTTCTCAACACAGGAATACGGCATGAAGCCAGTAAAAGAAGTCGTCATCGCCGGCGGTGGCACCGCTGGTTGGATGGCTGCGGCATCACTATCCAAACTGCTAGGAAAAAGCGTAAACGTCACGCTAATCGAATCTGACGACATTGGTACCGTTGGTGTAGGTGAAGCCACTATCCCGCCCATTCGCACACTGCACAAATTGCTAGGTATAGACGAAAAGCAATTTATCCACGATACCAATGCCACTTTCAAACTTGGCATCCAATTCGAAAATTGGGGCCAAGATGGCGACAGCTACGTTCACTCCTTTGGTATTACTGGCCGTGAATGTTGGGCTGGAGAATTCCATCATTTTTGGTTGCGAGCCAAACGCGAAGGCGCGAGCAATGCCTTTGGTCAGTATTGCTTAGAGCATGAGGCTGCACTCGCTCACAAATTTGGCCTATCCCAACAGGCGCCACTGAATTTTGCATATCACTTAGATGCTGGTAAATACAGCCAATTTTTGGCAACGATGGCCAAGCAAGCCGGTGTTCGACGTGTCGAAGGAAAAATCAAACAAGTACAAAAAGATCCTTCAAATGGATTCATTTCGGCTTTGGAATTAGAGGACGGCCAATGCATTAACGGTGACTTTTTCATTGATTGCACTGGATTTAAAGGTCTGTTAATCGAGCAAGCCCTACACACTGGGTATGAAGACTGGTCACACTTTTTGCCCTGTGATAGTGCCATTGCGGTGCAAACAAAACTACACCATGCTCCGGTTCCCTTCACTCGCTCTATCGCTCATGATGCAGGTTGGCGCTGGCAAATCCCATTGCAACATCGAATGGGCAATGGTTTGGTTTATTGCCGTCGCTATTTATCTGATGAGCAAGCGAAAACTAGATTATTAGAGTCAGTCTCAGGCGAGCCTATCAACGAGCCCAGAGTGATTAGGTTCACGCCGGGTAAACGCCGACAGGGCTGGAATAAGAATTGTGTTGCGCTTGGCCTAGCGTCAGGGTTTATCGAACCGTTAGAGTCAACCAGCATTCATTTGATCATGACAGGTATTGTCAGGCTGATGCGTTTATTCCCGTTCGAAGGTGTCACCCAGTCAGCTATCGATGAATACAACAACAAGTTCGACAGCGAAATGCAGTGTATTCTCGACTTCATCGCCATGCACTATAAGGTCACAGAACGGGATGACAGCGAATTTTGGCGTCATTGTAGAACGATGTCAGTACCAGTATCGCTCAAACACAAGCTCGATTTGTTTAAGCAGACGGGCCGAGTATTTTTGGACGATGGCGATATTTTCCGCGTCGATTCTTGGACGCAAGTGATGCTGGGACAACGGCTTGAACCCGAGCAGTTTCACTGTATTGCAAATGAAATGTCGCAAGATGAATTTAATCGATTTATGCAAGGTCTTCGCGATCAAGTTAAGCAACAATTGCAGCAGTTACCTTCTCATAGCGACTTTTTGAAGCATATTGCGTTATAATTGAGATTGAAAAATAATCAACTAGTCCCATATTTCTAGTGTTTGTAACAGAAAAGAGGTCGTTATGGATATTGAAAGATTTGTGTTTGACTTAGACACACCAGCGCCACAAGAGCACCATGTCTTAATCAAGACAAGTGCAGAACACCAAATAGCATTTAATGATGCGTGGCAAAGCTACATGGACAGCAAGCAAAATGATGAGTAAAAAAAGCGCATAGTATGCGCTTTTTTTATCTTTCTTGTTTTATTGCGTTGCCTGTATGGCAGTTAACGCTATTGTAAATACAATATCATCAACCAAAGCACCGCGACTCAAATCGTTGACTGGTTTTCTCATACCTTGCAGCATTGGCCCAATACAGATTAAATCAAAGCTGCGCTGAACGGCTTTATACGTGGTGTTTCCAGTATTCAAATCTGGGAAGATGAACACCGTTGCCTGTCCTGCCACTTTGCTATTTGGCGCTTTTTTCTTAGCAACGCTATCGATAACAGCCGCGTCGTATTGCAATGGGCCGTCAATCAATAAATCGGGACGGCGTTGTTGAGCAATCTGTGTTGCCAATCGCACTTTTTCAACGTCATTGCCAGTACCCGATGCCCCTGTGCTATAGCTAATCATAGCTACCCTAGGCTCTATACCAAACATGGCTGCCGAATCGGCAGATTGTATCGCGATATCTGCCAATTCATCGGCAGTGGGATCGGGGTTAATCGCACAATCGCCGTAGACTAAAACTTGCTCTGGCAACAGCATAAAAAACACTGAAGACACGAGGGACGCTTCTGGCGCCGTCTTTATCAGCTGCAGCGCCGGCCTAATCGTATTGGCCGTCGTATTCACTGCGCCTGACACAAGTCCATCGACTTTGCCTTGTTGTAACATCATAGTCGCCAGTGTTGTGTCGTCTTTGAGTACTTCTTCAGCGAGTACACGAGTCATCCCTTTGTGCTCACGCAGCGCAACCAGTGGCTCAACGAAGCTATCTCTGACGTCAGTAGGATTTACAATGTCGATACTAGTAGGCAGTTCTATGCCTTGTTGCTCAGCGATACGCGTAATCTCTTCTGGCTGACCAATCAATACAGGCCTTGCCAAACCTCGCTCCGCACAAATCGATGCCGCTTTGATGGTTCTTGGCTCTGTTCCCTCTGGCAATACGATACGTTTGTTTGCCGCTTTCGCTTTTTGTGCGAGAGAATAGCGAAACGCAGAAGGCGATAGCTTGTTTTGACGCCTTACGCCACTGGCGAGTTCAGTCAACCAATGAGTATCGATAGAGTCTGAAATATGCCCCATCACCTTGTCGATACGCTGTTGATCGTCTGTTGGCACCTCTTGATTGAACGTATAGAGATTCTGAGACGTTTGCCACGTATTTTCTTTGACAATCATCATTGGTAAGCCACTCTCCAACGCCTGATGACACAGTGCCATCACGCTCGGCTCGGGTCGATAACCGCCAGTTAACAATATGCCGCCAATCTTGGTTCCATTCAAAGCGGCAAGACAGCTCGCCACCAGCACATCGCTGCGATCGCCAGACATAACGAGCAAAGTACCGGGCTGAAGTGCATGGGTCATATTGTGAATTTCGCGGGCACAAAACGAAACACTTCTCACCCGACGAAACTCGGCATCACCTTCATTGATGAACTCTGCATTCATATGCAAAGCTATATCTGCTACGCGAGGAGCAACGAGTTCCAAATCCCACGTTATTGCCCCCAAAAAGGCAAAGGATTTCTTGAAAATTGGCAAGTTATTAAGCGCGGCAAGTTGCTGCTCAGTATCGATGTCGTGTTCGGTTGTTTCCGTATGCGTCATAAAACGGCCATTGGAATCAACAGGGGCATTCACCTTATTGAAAATGCACCCCATCACTCGCTTACTTTTGTGGCCGCCATAGGTATCCACGACAATTTCTAGCTTGTGATTAAGTTGCTCATAGTCCTCGGTACCAGGCGTACAAACGAAAACCATTTTGGCATCAAGCGCTCGACTGATCGCGTAATTTAGTCTCTCTGCATAAGGGTGACGTCGTGTGGAAACCAAGCCTTCGATTACCGTCACTGCTTGCGGATCGTGTTGTTGTTGAAACTGAGCGACAATTTCTTCCAACAGTCCATCAATATTATCATTGCCAATCATGGCTTCAGCACGAGCAGTATCTATTGGTGCTGGCGGTTCAATGTTGCTGTACTGACGGACAATCGTCGTAGACTTTTCTGGCCCAGTATCTCCTTTTCGAGGCTGCGATACGGGTTTGTGAAATTGTACTTTAACGGCTTGCTGCTCTAACGCTCTCACTAAGCCCAGACTCACTGATGTAAGACCAACACTCGTTCCAACGGGAATCAACATAATTCGACTAGACATACTGTACCTCTACGCCTGACTACTGAGAATGAGAGCTTCTTTTGCAATAACCCACTCTTCATTGGTGGGGATCACGAGTATCGGTATTGGGCCACTCGCAATATCTCCGCTTTGTCCAAATCTCGCTTCCAGGTTCTTAGTTTGGTCTAGAGCAAACCCCATGTGGGTAAGAAAATTGATTGTAGTTTGACGAATAAATGCTGAGTTTTCGCCGATGCCGCCAGTAAAAACCAATCCATCTAACGGGCCCGTTACGACCATATAAGCACCAATGTACTTAGCCAATCGATAACAAAAGATATGAAGTGCTAAGGCAGCATCTTCGTCTCCATTTTCCGCTGCCTCTTCGAGAGCGCGGCAATCATTGCTCAAACCAGAGAGCCCAAGTAAACCGGAAGACTTGTTTAAGAGCCCGTCTACTTCAGACATTGACATATTGAGCATCGAAGCGAGGATGCCTGGCAAACTCGGATCTAAATCGCCACATCGAGTTCCCATTACCAAGCCTTCAAGAGGTGTAAAGCCCAAACTAGTATCGACCGCTTTACCGCCTCTAATTGCTGCGACACTGCATCCATTACCCAAATGCGCGGTGATCAAGTTTGTGTTGTCTAAAGGTTTATTCAGAAGTGTTGCGGCTTTGTCTGACACAAACTGATGGCTAGAACCATGGAAACCATAACGACGAATACCATGCTCTTCATAGAGTGACTTGGGTAAGGCATAAAGATAGGCGTGTTTAGGCATCGATTGAAAGAACGCGGTATCAAACACGGCGACATGAGGTAAGTCAGGGAACGCTTGCTGCGCAGACTCGATGCCCGCCAAATTCGCAGGGTTGTGTAGCGGCGCCATGACAGCGTGGTCGGCAATTGCTTGTTTCACTGAGTCGTCAATCAACACAGCTTGTTTAAAGGTCTCTCCACCGTGAACGACCCTGTGTCCAACCGCCACCGGCACTGCTGGTTGGGCGTTGATTACTTTTTGGATCTCGGCTAATGCTTGCTCGTGACTTGCACCACTTACGAGTGGTATGGAGTGTTTTTGACCTTCAACTTTATACGATAACGATGCCGTATCGTTACCTAAACTTTCCGCAATACCAGACAGCTGCGTATCGCCAGTAGTCGCATTCAAAATCGCAAATTTGATAGAAGAACTACCACAATTCAATACGATAATATCTTGTTTCATTTAATAAGAACCTGATCTTTGGATCATAAAAAGTATGAGAGAGCAACGTAGCAGCGAGAGCACACCGCAGCATCGTATCGCGCCACGAGCCAAAGGTATTGCGTAGCGAAAGCGTCATATCAATCATAGGACATCAAGTGACTAAGCAGCGAAAGTTTCAAAACTACCCACGTTCATCTGTGCGTTTATTATACTAAAATGGTTGTGAACTGTCGCTTTATTTTGCGCTTTAAATAAAGAAATATTTCAATAAAATTATAAAGTTACATCTTTTAACTTATTTCGAAACACAAGTTAACAACCTCTGTATTTAAGTTTACATAAGTAAATTTTATTTGCTTATTTCGTTCACTCTTCTCACACTTAGGTCACAACAAATCTGACCAGTAGGAAATGGTATGTCTCTTGAGTTAACGATCGAAAACGAAATCGCCCTTATCAAGTTCGATGACGGCAAGGTTAACGCGGTAGGGTTCGATTTAATTGACGCATTCAACACGGCGCTAGATCGCGCAGAACAAGAAGCAAATGCGGTTGTACTCTATGGTGGCGAAGGGAAGTTTTGCGGCGGTTTCGACTTAACCGTAATGAAGGCAGAAGATAAGTCTCTGCAAATGAAGTTAGTGACACTCGGCGCTAAATTAGTCAAGCGTATGTACAGTTTTCCAAAGCCACTAATCGCAGCAGCAGAAGGCCACAGTATAGCTTTAGGCGCGATTTTTTTGATGGCTGCGGATCTGCGCATTGGTAAAGACGGTGAAACCAAATACGGACTGAATGAAACCGCTATTGGTATGGTCCTTCCCCCATTCGGTATGGAACTAGCAAAAGCCCGTTTGGCGTTGGCATGCCAAACTGAATCATTGCTGTTTTCTCGTATCTATCAAGGCAAAGAAGCCGTAAAAGCCGGTTTCTTGGATGCTGCAGTCCCCCAAGATCAAGTCCTAGCGACGGCTATGGGTTACGCGGAACAGCTTAAAATGTTGCCATCTAACGCCTTTGCTCAATCTAAACTGCAACTGCGCCAAGATACTCTTGACCGAATGGGCGTGTAGAGCAGCAATATTTAACTGAGGACGAGCAAGGATTAATACGCTAAGCTCGCCCTCAACGACCTTACATTCTGATCTCATGCATCAAGTAGCCTTTTGCACCAAACACCACAAAACTGCGATCATTGCACCATTACTACAAAGTTTGGGCTTCAAACTGGTGGAGTATGCGGCATTTGATACCGACTCTCTCGGCACATTTAGCGGCGAATGCCCAAGAACATTGACACCTGACGAGGCGGCGCTCGAGAAAGCCAAACAAGCTTGCCAGGCGACATCAATGCGATATGGATTAGGTAGCGAAGGCTCTTTTGGTGGAGGTCCCTATCCTGGATTCGTCAATTGGAATCACGAATTACTGTGCCTGTATGACAGTCATAGCGAGCAAATCATATACGCCAGCGCTCAAGGGCCGACGTCTCTGGAGCCTATGGTATTTGAATCCTTTGCTGAGTTGAGTCGCACCTTACCCTTGCTTGGTGAACAAAGATGGATATTGAATGGTGAAAACCAACTATACAAAGGCCAAACGCTGGCGTCGCTTAGTCAGTTGGAAGATAACAATACACTCACCTATCCAGTCACTCTCGAGCCAGATTTTCGCGCGATGTATTGCCCAGAACGCCAACAAATGATTCATAAAGCCGGTGCAGATTTAGTGAAGCGCTTGGCTGCAACATGCCCTGCATGCCAAGCCCCCAATTTTGTCGTGAAAGCAACCGAAACAGGGTTAACCTGTTCCCATTGTCATTATCCGACACAACAAGTGAAATCGGAAACTTACCACTGCGACATGTGTCATCACGAGTCGATCCAAACCCATCCCGACTTTTCAGCCGATCCTGCTCAATGTGGCGTGTGCAATCCATAAAAAATTTAGAACGTAAATCACGTAATCACTCATATTCTTTGACCAAGAGCACACAATCTAATCCTAATTGTTAAATTTACTGTATAAGTTGTTTAGCATAATCAAGGATGCAGTATGGCTCGGATGAACTATCACCACTTATATTACTTCTGGCGTGTCGCATGCGCTGAAAACCTGACCCAAGTGGCGAATGAAATTCATCTATCGCAGTCGGCCATTTCCGCGCAGCTCAAGCAATTTCAGCATAACTTGGGAATGCAGCTCTTTGAACGTCAAGGCCGGAAACTCGCATTGACCTCAGTAGGTCGTCAGGTACTCGCGTATGCCGAAGACATCTTCTCCAAGGGGGAAGAGCTCGAACATATGCTCGCCAATGGATTTTCAGCACAAGAAAAACACGTATCAATTGGTGTTCTCAATAACCTATCGAGGAACTTTGTAGAAAGCTTCACTTTACCTCTGATAGAGGATGAGTTCGCGACCTTTTCTCTGCAGAGTCGCAGTTTGCCTAACTTGCTGGAAGGGCTAACTAATCACACATTCGACGTCATTTTGACCAACCATAATGTCGAAGTTGGACATCAAGCGCCCATGTGGCACAGTCAACTGCTCTCACGGCAAGCAATCGCAATAGTAGGCCCCGCCTCTACAGGCATCACGCGAAAATTCCCGCAAGACTATCAAGATATTCGCTGGGTCGTCCCCACCGCGAACAGCGAGATTCGCTCGGCATTTACCATCGCCTGTACGCAACACCAATATCAACCGATAATCAAAGCAGAAACGGATGACATGGCGATGCTGCGTTTATTAGCAAGAGACACGGGCGCGTATGCCGTGTTGCCTGAAGTGGTAGTAAGAGACGAAATATCCAGCGGTAACCTGAGCGTGCAGCAGCGCATACCTGGCGCATACGAACACTTCTATGCCGTTACCCTAGCCAAAAAAACGACTCCAATGGTTGTCCAATCGCTAATAGAAAAAATGAAAACTGACCCGGCTTTCGCGGAGGATACACCGCCTTGAGAAGGTAAAATAGGCAAGGTAGCGGCGAGTTAGGCTACGGCTCGTGAAACGCGATCCAGAATAGCAACCCACTCGGCTTCTTGAGGTGGGTACTCTATCCATATTTCATCCACACCTTCGGCATCTAATGCGTGTAATGCACCATACAGCCCTTTGGCATAAACTCGATGATCGCACGATAAATGCAGGTGCTTACCTGTCTCGAAGACAAGCGCTGAAAATTGTGACGAGCAACTAATCAAACCGACATTTGGATTGTTGGCTAAACCTTGCGTAATCTCATCAACTGACTTGAGAAATGCGGGTGTTTTGGGCTGATAATGTTGTTTGACATTACCCGGAACCGCTTCACCAGTTACGTTTTGACGAATCACGTTTCGCCCTGTTGCCGCTTCGATTTGCTCAGCACTAATTGGGCCTGGGCGCAAAATGACAAGGTCTTCACCACGCACATCAACAATCGTCGATTCGATCCCTTGATGACTATCACCACCGTCGACAACCGCGGGTATGCGCCCACCAAGGGTACTGACAACATGATCTGCTTTCGTTGGACTGATGGTTTTGTACAAGTTCGCTGATGGCGCAGCAAGACCGAGCTTCGAATGCTGCAAAATAGCGCTAAATACAGGGTGAGATGGCACTCGCAATACTATTGATGGCTTGCCACCAGTCACCGCATCAGGCACATGAGGTGCTTTGTCGAACAGCATCGAAAGCGGCCCTGGCCAAAATGCTTTAGCCAATGTTTTCGCAATGGGTGGAACGGCCGCAGCCCAATTTGATAACCGGGTGACGTCGGCAATATGGACAATCAAAGGATGGTTTTGTGGTCGTTGTTTCGCAGCGAAAATCTTTGCAACAGCCTCTGGCTGACTTGCATCTGCCGCCAATCCATACACCGTTTCCGTTGGCAGCGCAATGCACTGCCCACCTTTCAATAAGGTAGAAATTTTTTCCAAATCAGTAGGGTAACGGAGTATTTCAGTAGATATATTCGGCATCGCTAAGTACAAGGTGGAAATCAAAGAGACCGCACTTTTGAAGAAAGTGCCCAAACGGCGGTATTTTAATAAGATTGTGGCAGATTATCCAATAACAAACACAAAATTTGAGCTGTTCAATGGGATGAGGGGAAATACTGTGAATCTTAAAAAGAAAAAGGCCCCAACAAGTGAGGCCTTTTAACTATATGGCTAACGCCGATTACTGAGCGGCGTCCAATTGATTAAGCAACACGCTGACCGCTTTTTCAATCTGCTTGTCTTTGCCATTTGCAGACGATTGAGGGTCATTTTTTACTTTGTGATCAGGTTCCGTTTGATTGTTCTCTAAGTACTCGCCTTTGGTGTTTTTCATACCCACTTGCGGTACACCCGCCCTGAAGTCACCCGAGATGCCGGTTTCCCACCAAACCGCCGTCATAGTACCGGGCACAGGCATACCTACCATTTCTCCAAGGTCTAGCTGATCGTAGGTGTAAGAGAATGCATGAGCATCACTGTAGTTACCTTCATTGATAACCAGTACAGACGGTTTATTCCACTGATCGAGTGGGTCACCATGGTACTGACGACCTCGTACGTGCATTGTAAAGTACTCATTACCGGATAGTAACTTAGCAAGGTCGTTGTGAAGCCAACCACCACCATTAAAGCGAGTGTCGACCACGACAGCTTCTTTGTCGAAGTGCTTACCTAGCAATGAAGAATAAACCGTTCTAAAGCTCGGGTCATTCATGCCGCGAACGTGCACATATGCAAGCCTACCATTAGACAATTTATCGACAAGTGCTTCGCGATTTGCTACCCAACGCTCGTAAAGTAGCCCACTTTGTGCACGCAGCGAAATTGGTTTGATGACTTCATCAAACGGCTTACCATCTTTGCCTTTAAACGAGAACCTAACACGCTTGCCGGCTTTGCGATTCAACAACTGATAAACATTCTGCTTACCGTCCAGCTCTACACCATCAATGGCTAGGAGTTTTGTACCTGCTGTTACCTTTGAATCCGCTTTATCAAATGGTCCCTTATTCATCACTTCAACCACTTCCAGTGGTCCAGACGTATCCGAGAGGTCAAAGAATAGTCCTAATGCCCCGGTTGAATCATTCATCGGATTTCTCTGTGGACGATAAGATGACCCAATATGAGAGGCGTTCAGCTCGCCTGTCATCTCCGCAAACATATTCGCAAAATCACGGTTGTGACCAATTGAGGGCAGTTTCGCACGATACGACTCTCCCATCTCATCCCAATCGATACCGTGGTAGTCATCGCGATAGAATTTATCTTTAATCACTCGCCAGCTGTGATCAAACATAAAAGCCCGTTCTTGGGCTTTCTGAAGATCCATAACCGGCTGAACAGTCACAGGTTTTAAACTGATTTTCTTACCGAGTTTGCCCTGCTTCAGTCGGCCGTCGGCTAGGATATAAATACTTTTGCCATCTTCACTGACAGACATAGTCGCTCGTCTTGCATTTAGCTTTGACACTAACTCCGTCTTTTTTTCACGAATGGTGTGACGCCATAGATCGTAACCTTTCTCAAAACGCGCTAAGTAATATAGCTCTCCAGCATCTTTGGTTAAGTACGCATTACCCAAGTCTGACGCGTGCATCGTTAAGCGCACCGTACGGCTATCAATGTCACTCCAGTTGATATCAAGTGGCGTGTTACCCTCGCTCTCTTCGTCCTTTGCTTTATCGTCGTCTTTTTCCTCAGATTTAGCTTTGGCTTTTTTCTTTTCGAGTGTTTTGTTTAACGCGTACTCTTCTTTTGATAAGCGGAATTTATCAAACGCATCTTGCGTCAAAAATGCAGCCATCACGTCAGCTTCTCTTCCCCAACTACCGTGATCTCTTTGGCCGTAACGAGTACTTGCCCAAATCACAGTATCACCGCTAGGTGTCCAAGTTGGCGCGCCATCAGAATAGCCTGATAAGCTAATATCAACTGGATCTGCCGATCCATCCGAAGGAAACACGCCTACGTTGGTGATAAACAAGCGGTTACGGGGTGCAAAACTCGCACTCATCCAATAGCTATCTGGTGCCCAACTAAAGCTAATATCGCCGTCTGCGTACGAGTAGTTGTACTGTTTACCCAAGGCAACATTCGTTTTCTTGGATTCTCTGTCAAACACTTGTATTTCGTCTCTGGCAGACAAAAAGGCGATTTTACTGCCATCGGGTGAATATACTGGCTGGAAGCTGTCTGTATCTGCTACATGTATGGCTTTCTCATCAAGTGTCGTCGCCGCAAAGAAGTAAGGTTCATTGTCATCGACTATTGACGTCTCATACAAACCCCAGCGACCTTCTCGTTCTGCCGCGTACAACAAGGTTCTACCATCTTTGTGAAACGACACTGAGCGTTCTTGTTCAGGAGTATTGGTTACCGCGCGAGTCGTTTTAAACTCTGTACTTGCGACAAACACCTCGCCACGAGCCACAAATGCGACTTCTTTGCCGTCTGGAGAAACTGCAAATTCCGTAATCTTGCCGCCTAACATCGTCGGCAAAAGCGCGTCTTCTTGGGTGTCATTCGCGATATCGACTTTCACGTATTTAGGCTTTTTGCCCTCTAAAGTGTAGATACTGCCGTGATGAACAAAAGCCAACTTGCCTTTGTCACTGACCGACAAGCTGCGTACTGGATGCTCTTTAAACGAAGTCAGCTGTTTTTTGTTGCCACCATTCAGATCTGACTGCCAGACATTGAACGCGCCTGTACCCTCTTCGGAGGTATAGTAAAAGGTATCTTTGTCTTTCCATACTGGGTTATGGTCACCACCAGCGAATGTCGTAAGCTGAGTATGTTCACCAGACTTCAGATCATGCAGCCAAATATCTCTAGCGAATGCCGACACATCATGTTTACGAAATTGGTTTTCATACGCTTTTTCATCGCGATACAGCAACTTCTTGCCATCCATCGAATATTGTACTTCCGATGCCGGGGTAGTCGATACCATCTCTGGTGTTCCTCCTTTAACCGGTACCGAGTACGTTTCAGTCAAACGCGTAGTAGGAAAGAAAGTGGAAGAGGCTGAGTCCACTCTGGCGCTGGTAAACAATACGTCTTTGCCATTGCGGGAAAAATCTTGAGGGATATCAGTGCCTGAATAATACGTAAGTCTTTTAGCCACGCCACCTTGAGACGACATCACGTAAACATCTAAGTTACCACTGCGATCACTTGCAAACGCGATTCTTTTGCCATCACGAGACCACACTGGATGGCCATCCCAATCACTGTGTATCGTCAGCGCTCTGGCTGTGCCACCAGCCGCAGGGACGGTGTAAATATCCCCCTTGTAAGAAAACGCAATGGTTTTTCCATCGGGAGAAATACTGCTGTGTAAAAACCAATCATCGTCCTTGTCAGCAAACGCTGAACAAGACATCACGGCTAACGCACTTAGCGCTATTTTATACTGTCGCATAGGTGAACCTTGTTGTTGTTTTTAAGGGCGCTGCACGCGCTTTTTTAATATTGATACATTATTACAGCTACCCACCCTCTATCAACCAGCGTGCTACGAATGGCTTTAGATTGTCTATCAGTGGCATGTATTAGTAATCAGATCAGCAAGAAATATCAAAAAAAGCAGCTAAAGAATCGCTACATTTTGACGTCTAACGCAACTTGAGGATAACCGATATGAAAATCACTAAAACAGTTACAATTAACAAGCCTGCGGATCAAATTTGGCATCTCATTGCTCAAGACTTCGACAAAGCGCATCTTTGGATGGGACCGATTCCAAAATCATCCGCACTAGGCGAAGGTAAAGGGATAACAGGCGCTCCTATGGCGGGCCGTATTTGCGATTTGAGTGATAACCCTGAAGGCGCAAAAGTCAAAGAAGTGATTACGCAATTTAACGAACAAAACCAAACTATTGCTTTCGACGTGCTGCCCATCAATAACCCGGCAATCGTTCCAATTCGTCAAAATCACGTAAAGATGCAAGTTCGTCCAATAGGGCCAAAAAAATCGCAGGTTATCTGGACTTCAACACCACGACTAAAACCCATAGCCTATGCGTTTTACCCTTTGTTGCGCATCGTTTTTCCCATTGCCTTTGGTAAGTTATTGAACGGCTTAAAACACTACGCAGAACAAAATAGTCTAGTATCATCTAACGCATAGATTTCATATAGGTAACGCCTTTATGCAGCGCTTTTTTAAAAGTATTGAATACATTGAAAATCACCTAGGCGACAAAATCAGTGTGCACGATATCGCCGCAGCGTCGCACTATTCCACGTACCATTACAGTAGAGTATTTAAAGCTTTGGTCGGAGACACACCTAAAGAGTACTTGCGCAAGCGTCGACTCACCCTCGCCGCTAAACGGCTTTTAACTGAAGAGATAGGCATTCTGGAAATCGCTTTGGAATGTCAGTTTGATTCTCAGGAAGCGTTTACTCGTGCGTTTAAAGCCCTATTTAACATGACCCCTGCGCAATACCGAAAGATTAATGAACCATTCAGACTACTTTACAAAAAACCTTTCGGGCAGAACGATTTGGACTTCCTTCAATCAAACATTAGCATGGAGCCTGAAATCATCTATCAAGACGCAATGAAGATAGTCGGTATCGCCAACCCGTACAGCGACGGCGATTTGAGTCTTCCTAAGTTGTGGTCAGGCTTTGCTCCATTTCGCAATCAAATAAACAATCGCATAGGCCAGTCCTTTTTTGGCATCTACGAACAATACCAAGAAACTGAAGACAGCACTCAGTTTATCTATATTTGTGCCGCTCAAGTCGACAACTTTGATGATGTGCCTCAAGGTATGATTACCCGTGAGTTGCCTGCGCAAACCTATGCTAAGTTCACGCATGTTGGCCCGCTTGCTAAGCTGGAAGAGACACTAAAGTACATATGGGGAAGCTGGCTACCCAAAAGTGAATTTAATTACGCCAATACGCCTGATTTTGAGTTGTTACCCGAAGGCTTTAATGACAAGGATCCACACAACAGAATATATTTACACATCCCGGTCACTCCGAAGGAAAGTTAATTTCTAGCGTTCTCAATTGTATAACTCAGCAAGAAATATCAAAAACCTCCTACTGACACCAAATAGAATGATGCTTGAGCTAATTGCTATGTAACGTTTTACGGGGGAAATATGAAAACAGTGCTGATTACCGGAGCCAATGCTGGCCTAGGCAAGGAGACCGCAAAGCAACTTGGAGAAATTGAACACATCGAAAAGATCTTACTCGGTTGCCGCAACCTGACCAAGGCACGACAAGCCAAAGCTGAACTTACAGCAATAACGGGAAGAGATATTTACGATATCGTCAACATCGACGTTAGCAACCTAGATTCGGTTCGTATGGCAGTCGCAGCCCTGCCCTACAGTGTAGATGGTCTGATCATGAATGCCGGCGGCACAGGAGGAAGAGCTTTTAGCAAGCTAACAGACGCAGGCGTGACTCAGATTGTTGCAGTCAACTTATTGGGACATGCAGTACTGACTGAGGAACTCTTAAAAGCCCAAAAGCTCAACAGTGTCGCAATTTATGCGGGATCTGAAGCAGCTCGTGGCGTGAAAGAAATGGGCATGCCACGTCCAAATTTCCCAAAGTCATCGATACAAGAATTTATCGAACTATGCCAAGGCAAAAGGTTTGTAAGTCAATCAGATGCAACGGTTCCATATGGCCCAATAAAGTACATGGCGGCCTTATGGATGGGAGCCATGTCGAGACAATACCCCAAAATTCGATTTGTCACTATGAGTCCTGGGGCAACCACAGGCACCGAAGGCTTTGATAGCCTTTCACTTGTTCGCCGCACCGTGATGAAAAGTATGATGCGAGTAATGCTAGCACTTGGCAAAGTTCACAAAATCGATGTGGGAGCGAAACGGTTCGTCGATGCTTTGCTTAATAGCGCCTATTCGACTGGCACTTTTTATGCGAGTAAAAAAGGACTAACTGGAGAGATAAGCGACCAAAGTACACTTTTTGGTGATTTGGCAGATCTGGACATTCAAAACAACGCGAAACTGGCGTTATCGCATTTTATGTAGCAAAAAAACAAGAGTAAAAGGGAGGACGAATCCATCGTCCTCCAACCCATCCATGGGCCCTTTTTCTTCATCGCAATGTCAGTCACACACTGACAACAAAAATGTTATAACATAACAATTATAATTGCCAATATTAATTTCACCTTATTGTTAATTTTATTTCTGGATAAAAATAACGACGCGAGTCATGCACAAAAAAGCCGGGCTAAACCCGGCTTTCACACTATTTTTTATTGCTTGTTTTTCACATGCTTTTCCAGCCATTCATCTTGTTCCCACAGCATATGCAAAATACTTTCCTTTGCTCGATAGCCGTGGGACTCCTTGGGCAACATGACCAGCCTCGCCGTTGCTCCTAACCCCTTGAGTGCATTAAAATAACGCTCACTTTGCATGGGGTAGGTCCCACTATTATTATCGGCTTCACCGTGAATGAGGAGTAGCGGCGTCTTCATTTTATCCGCATGCATAAATGGCGACATCGTGTAATACACCTCAGGCGCATCCCAATAGGAGCGTTCCTCAGATTGGAAACCAAAGGGCGTCAATGTTCTATTGTAAGCGCCACTTCGCGCGATTCCCGCCGCAAACAGATCCGAATGAGACAATAGATTCGCAACCATAAAGGCGCCATAACTATGGCCACCGACGGCAACGCGCTCAGGATCGATAACACCTCGCTCATTAACGGCATCAATTGCCGCTTTTGCGTTATCGACTAGCTGAGAGCGAAACGTATCGTTGGGCTGAGCATCGCCTTCTCCAACAATCGGGAAGGCGGCATCATCGAGCACTACATAACCTTTGTTAACCCAGTAGATTGGGCTGCCCCAATAGGGATAGGTGAACTCATTGGGGTTCTGCGTATTTTGTGACGCACTATTTTGGTCTTTAAATTCTCTCGGATACGCCCACAAGATCATAGGGTACTGCTTACCTTCTTCATATCCGACCGGCAGATACAAGGTGCCAGATAACGCTAAACCATCTTGCCGTTGGTATTGAATCACTTCTTTCTTCACATTCTGTATAGCCTTGAAAGGATTGTCGAAGAAGGTGATCTGCTGCAATGTATCGGCTTTGATATCTCTGAAGAAACGATTGGGAAATTCGTTTTTTGATTCGATACGCACCGTTAATCGGTTTGTGTTCGCATTGTAATCACTCAAGCGTTCCAACTTGTCAGTGAACTGTGATTGATACAAACGCTCCGTTTTCAAAGTCGTCAGATTGAGGCTATCCAAGAAGGGGAACTGACCTTCATCTGAGAAGCCATCGCCAATCAAAAACACGTTACCGTCCTCGAACGCGAGTACCGACTTACCATAACTATTGCGTTCAGTGACAAAACTCCCTGGGTCTTTGTACGCATTTTGATAATTTCTATCGTGAATCACTTTAGGGGTGACGGCACTATCTGATGGGTCAAAAATATATGATTTTGTGTTTCTCGTGTTCCACCAGTAGTCTTGGGCAATGGCATAGTTTTCGTTAGCCCAATCAACGCGATAAAAACGATTGATGGTCTTCAACAAACGTCTTGGCTCTCCGGAAAAAGGCGCGGTTAACTCAAAGACTTCATCGCGGTAGTCGACTTGGTTTTCGGGGTCCCCACCATCTAGTGCTTTCGCAAAAATTACAGTTGCAGGCTTATCATTGCGCCACTGAATACGTCTACGCCCTTCTCTGACTGCCATAAAACCTTTCGGCAAGTCTTCGATAAGCGGCACAGCCACAATGGTTTCAACCTTTTTACCACTCGCGCTGTAAGCTGCAGTTTCGGACGGAAAGCGGTTGTATTGTACAAGGTAACTGAATGGTTTTTTATACTCAGTAACAAGCACGTATTGACCGTCTGGTGAAACGCTAACAGAGCCATACATGCCGGCTTTAAGCCAAATTTTTTGTTTACCTTTCAGTGACACTTTGACGAGTTCAGCTCGGGTTAACTGCTCAAAATTGAACTCGTCATTCTCGTTTTTCAACAAGTCTTGATACGTTCGGTTTTGCGCCTTTTTTCCATCGCTGACAGATACCGTTGGTCCGGTTGGTGTTGCTAAGGCGGTATCGATAAGTTGTTTGCGATCGTTAGGTACCATTTTGACTAGCAAGGACTTGCTGTCTGCAAACCAGTTGATCGCATCACCCATATTGGCGTTCACATTCGGTTTTGTCAGTTGTTTGGCTGAGGCGTTTTTTACGTCAATGACCCAGACTTCAACGCCGTTTGGCGTTTTATTAGTTACCGCCATGTAAGCCTGATTAGGCGACCAAGTAAACCCCGACAACCGTGGTGACTCAGGCAACCCTTCAATCTCGACAGTCTGATTGGATTGGATCCGTCGAATCTTTATATCATTGTAGAAGGTCGTTCGGCTGCCAATATTATTATTGGGGTCGATTCGCAGCCCACCGAGACGCAACTCTTTCTCAGACAACTCTTCGATTGTTTTGTAATTGTCGCGAAACAATAATAGCGCCGTATCTTGCCTTTCGTTCATTAAAAAGTAAGGCGCTAATTTTACGTCAACCAGCTGCTTTATCTCTTCTGATGGCGTTTGGTATTCAACCGCAGCGTTCACTGTCATTGTGGAACTCCAAAACAAAGTGGCAATTCCCATTGCCAGAAAAAATCGCTTATTGGCCATAACTTGTCCTTAATGTCTTTGTATCTGATTTGACTATTCAACCACTGTATACCTTGTTTGGATTTATCAATGAATACGCATTTCGTAAATAAAAGTTTCTACCATACTTATTCCAACAACAATGTGGACTGTGTTTGGCGAGTGTGCAAGAGATTCTTTAGCAAGAACCTTGTAACAAGGTTTCAATTAAGAGGCGAGATACAGCCGCCGGTGATGTGATTGGATGTATTGTAAAAGGCTAAAGCTTATAAAGAGCTGAGCTTTAGCCTGCGGCTGATGATAGACGTTATCACGAAACAATGTGCAACTAATCGGCTATCGTTTAGCTAGGCAAATACATGGCATAAAGGCCTTGAGTCACACCATTAGTCCACCCAAAACCATGTTGAACTTCATATTCCCCCCCTGTGGCGGATTGAGCAGGATGCACAAGGTCGTACTTTTCCATTAACGTATGATGTTCATCGAAGTAATGCTCAACTGTGTGGAGCCATCGCATGGCAATATCTTTGGCAAGGTCAAGGTATTGATAATGGTTCAAGCCCTGTACAGCGAACCAGTGCAGCGGTGCCCAACCATTGGGAGAGTCCCACTGTTGCGGGCTATCAGACAGAGTGGTAATTAGCCCTCCCGCTTTCAGAAAGCGGCTTTGTATTACACTTGCGATCTGTTTGGCTTGTTGCTCGTCAGCCAACCCAACGTACATGGGTAATACCATGGCCAATGAATACACCGTTGAATGATCTTGCTGTGCTAAATCATAGTCAAAATAGACACCATCAACACTAGACCAACAATACTTTTGAATAGCGTGCTTGCGCTTGGTTGCAAGCTCAAACCAAAGCGCGGCATCTTCGCTTGAAGATAGCCTTTGGTGTAGTTGGCCTATCGTCTTTTCTAGCGCGTACAGTAAACAATTCAAATCGATAGGAACGATGTTTGTCGTTTGGATAGTCGTTAAATCTTCGGCATCGCGAAGCCAACGGGTACTAAAGTCCCAACCAGATTCGCAAGCAGCTCGAATGTTGACATAAAAATCAGCCTGCTTAGCTTCCGTCATTGATAGGGTAGCTTCTACGTCTTCTCTGTAAGACTCGGGACGAGGCGTTGCATCATCATCCCAATATCGATTCAACAATTCGCCATCAGGCATGCAAACGACTCTCATGCCTACCCCCTCTTCTTTAGCTTGTTGGGCGCCTCGCATCCAAAATTGGTACTCAGTATCCAAAGCTGAGATAAAAGACTTCACCCTATCCGTTGAAGTTGTGGGCTCAAGAAGCAAATCGACCAACAACGCGAGTACCGGGGGCTGAGACCGAGAGTGATAGTACGCTCTATTACCATTGGGTATATGCCCAATGGTCTTTTGAAGGTGCACAAAGTTGTCAAACAAGTTGTTTATCAACGCTATCTGTCCAGATTCTTTTAACCCCAGTGCAGTGAAAAACGTATCCCAATAATAAATTTCTCTGAATCTTCCACCAGGAACGACATAGCCATAATTCAGCGGCAATAACGACCCACCTGTGTACTCGTCTGGTCGGCGAATCAGTTGTGGCCACAATTTGTGAATATAAGACGCGACAGAATCCTCTTTGCTAAATTGCGGTTCTTGCATCGGTTGAGGCAATAAAAAATGCTTCATGACAAACGCACTCAGTGCGTTGTTATCGTCGCGAATAGTCGTTTCATAAGCTTCGAGAATGGAGGTCAACTCTCGCTTAGGGATGGCGTCAGCAAAGGTTTTACTGTCGCTGAAAATTCCCGACATTTGGACGTCGTGAAACAGCTGACTGGAGAAAAACAACTGACTGTCATTTAGGTTTTTACTTACTTGCATATCACACACTAATTCTATTCAACAACAGACGACGACGCCGCCACTTTTCGAAACCCGATTAGGGTTAATACGATGCCTATGATGGGAACCAATAAAGTGTAAAAGGCTTGTTCACCACCAAAAATTTCGAACAACCACCCAATGAGTAACGAACCTGAGGTGCCGCCGAGAGCGGAAAAAATGACGATCAAGCCTGTCATTGCAGCATGATTGTGTTTAGGTAGTGAACTCAGCATCACAGAGTTCAATATGGGATAAATCGGCGCCATCAATAAGCCGATAAGTGGCAATAAGTATGCAGCAATAGGCGCCTGCCACAGATGCTGAATACCTTGAGTATCCGCTCCATCAGCTAATGGTAGCGAGAGTAATATCAATGCCATCATCAACAATGCGCTGATCACCAGAAATGGAAACCAACTCACATACCTAAGTACTTGCCCGGCACATAGGCGTCCAAGGGCGATAGAAAACGCAAACAAACTGGTGATTTGCACGCTCACACTGACCGGCAACCCCAATACTTGGTTGTTAAACGTTGGCAACCAGCTACCAATTCCTTGTTCAACCAATACATAGAGAAATATTGATAGAACGAATATGAGTACCAATGGTTGGTACGCGAGTTTCAACATATCAGTGAATGCTTGAGCAGCGGAGGTATTAACCTGACTCGCATCAGGGCGCTGAATTGGCGATACCAAAACCAGTACAGCGCTCGCCGCGACTACCGCCGAAAGCAAGTAGTACACAGACATCCAGCTAGTTGCGCCCGGCTCACTACCATCAATAAAAAAGCTAAACACCCAATATCCACTCAATACGCCAAGCATAAAGATGCCCTCTATCGTATTGAGTAAAGCTGAGTGGGATTTTGTGCTATCAGTGAGTTGGCCAACCATGGCGTAAACAGAAACTTTGGCTAGCGCAAATGCCGCACCGATAACGGCAAAAAGGGCTTTTACTGCGGCGAATTCTGCCCACAAAGGCACCACTAAGCAGACTGATGCAACGGCAACGAGTGAGATGAGCAGTGCTATCTTGTAACCAATTCTTGGAATGAAAGAAGCGACAGCGAAAGAAACAAAAGCGATAGAGAGATCTTTAAACCCCTCGAGAGACGCTGCTGACGTTTTTGAGATATCAAACGTATTGATGGATTGCAGTATTACCGTACCAACGCTATTGAGCAGAATAGCGAAGACGAAATAACAAAACGCGATAGCGGCAATGATTAACAGACGCGGCATAATACCACCTTAAATCTCGAACTTACATCGAGTCTAACGTGCCATTAACAATTTTGCAATCGTTTGCAAAAAATCTTTAAACAAAAACTGAATTCGCTTTGTTAAGAGGATTTTCGCTTTACCAGTTCGATATCGACAGTTTGAGAGTGAGCGTTTTGGCCATTGAGTTGATTCAGTAGTTGCTCGACCATGACTTGTGCCGCATTTCGAGTATTCTGACGTACCGTAGTCAATGCTGGGTGAAACAGTTCAGCCATTGAAATGTCGTCAAAGCCAACAATTGCTACTTCACCAGGAATCGCGATATACCTTTCTTTCAGCGCTTTCATTGCCCCTAAAGCAACCATATCACTCGACGCGACAATACCGTCAAAATTCAAACCGTTTTTGAGAATCACTTCGCTTACTTTATCGTAGGCGGCCTGACTCGTGATATCGATAGACAACGTTAGGCTGCATGCAATATCGAGGTTTGCCTCTTCATGGGCCTGTACAAACCCTTTGTAACGTTCGGCCATCTCGGCATGTTCGGGATCACCCAAAAATACTAATCGCTTGTGGCCTTGGGCGATCAAATGCTGCGTAGCTAAATAACCACCCAAACGATTATTACTGCCAACAATCGGGTACGTTGAGTCGGTGTTTGGGTCTCCCCATACGACTAGTGGGGCCCCCGCTTTTGCAGCGTTTACGGCTTTTTCGTCACTTTTTCCCTGACCTACAACGATCAATCCATCAGCCCGAGAGCTACCAATAAAATAGTGATACCAGTCATCCGACGCCATAAAAGAATTCGACAGTAGAAGCTCGTAGCCTTTGTCGTTCAAAGCTTGATTTAAGTCTCCGACCACTTTCAACAAAAAAGGGTCGTTGATACTTTGTTCGGTGTGTTCGATGAGATTGAGTATCACCGCCACCACCTGAGTACGCTGCGTTCTCAAGCGGCTAGCAGCCGCATTCACACTAAAATTGTGTGCTTTTGCCAGGGCTTGAACTTTTTCTCGCGTCGACTGTTTGATGACTGGGTTATCGTTCAATGCTCGAGAAGCGGTAGAGGTGGAGACACCAGCCAGTTTCGCCAAATCGGATAAGGTAAGTTTTCTTTCAGGCTTCAAAATTTAACAGTCTTTGCACATATCATTACAAAACTATATCGCTTTTCACCTCATTTGCCTACTTAATCTGTCAAATGCGCCTCGCCGAAAATTAGCACTCAGGCCATATAAATCAATAGATTGCCATTAAACGTCACCAAATCATCCATTTGATTTGTAAACAAAATGATAAAAAAATTACAATCGATTGCAAAAACACTTTGCAATCGATTGCATTTTGGCATATTTTGAAAATGCAGGGTGAAACACACCCCATTTATCTGGGGCGAGTTTACCTTTGTGAAGGATTGCGCTATTACCATTGAATGGCTGTTATTCTCAGCAAAGATAAATGCGCCCAAGTTAGAACAGAGTCATAACGGGACACAAACATGAAAACCAGATTAACGCCTCTCTGTATTGCCGTAATCAGTGCTTTTACGATGCAAAGTACCGCCTATGCGCAAGATGCAGCTGAAAACGAAAGCAGCGAACTAGAACGTATCGTCGTAACGGGTACTCCAAGCGGCACGCCTGTGAGAAAAGTCGATACCAGTTTCGCCATCACTAATATGTCAGAGGATGATATAAAACGCTTAGCACCAAAGAGTACTGCTGATATTTTCAAAGCCGTACCGGGTGTATGGGCAGAATCATCAGGCGGGGTATCTGGGGCCAATATCTTTGTACGCGGTTTTCCTGGCGGTGGCGACGCTCCGTTTGTCACCGTGCAGCTACAAGGTGTACCTATTTTCACACCACCCACTTTGAGTTTCCTTGAAAATTCAACACTATTCAGAATGGATGAAACCATTGAGTTCATGGATGCGTTGCGCGGCGGTCCAAACTCAGTACTGTCAAATGGACAACCAGGGTTAACGACCAACTTCATTCTAAAAGAAGGGAGCGAAGAAACCGAAGGCCTTATCAAGTACACGGGATCTGATTACGATCTACAACGTATTGATGGCCTAGTGAGTGGCCAACTCGCCGAAGATTTATATTTCATGGCTGGCGGTTATGTGTCTCGCTCTCCAGGGATCCGTGACACAGGTTTTGATACCGAAGACGGTAAGCAATTTACCGTTAACATCACGAAAGAGCTCGATAACGGAAAATTCTCTATCTTTACTCGTGTGACTGATGATCACGGCGTATGGTATTTGCCTAGCGCGTTAAACGCCGCGGGTGTCGACAACAGTTACGTGCAATTAGGCCCATTGAATCGTCAAGCAAGTATTCAATTCGGTCCTGATGGTGAAAGATTAGATATTGATTTAGGTGATGGGCGTGGTTGGAAAGGCTCGGTCACTGGCGGCAACTTACAACTTGACCTTGGGGATGGCTGGACCCTTGTAGACAAATTCGCTTATACCGAAGGCGATGCCAATACATTTGGCTTAGTGCCTGAAGGCGGCGCGGTAAAACTGTCTACAGTGGCTGACAATGGCAGTACCGCTATCGGCGCCGTCACGGGCACGGAATACGACGGAGACACCGATGTTCAGCAGTTTGGTCGTTGGGTTGTTCTAAAAGAAATCGAAGGGTTTACTAATGATCTCGCCCTGACCAAAGACATTGGTGAAGGCAAAGTGACAGTGGGTTACTTCACAAGTTCATTCTCTGCCAATGATTGGTGGTCACTTGGCAACCAAGCCTATCACGTGGTTCAAAGTGGCGGAGAGCGCCTAACGGGTATTGCGTGTAACGACAACGATGACAGTTGTACATGGAACTATGACATCAATAGTACGGGAGACGGTTCAACTGAGGCCATATATGCCGCCGTCGATTACAACGTCACAGACACTTTAACCCTTGATGTTGGTATTCGCAGCGAAAACCATGAAATCAATTATACGGTTGACGAGGGCCTTGACGGTGTTATCACTAAAGCCGTGCAGTATGACGAAAGAGAAACAGCCTGGACACTAGGCGCAAACTGGCAGTTCCAGCGCAATATGGGGGTATTCTTCCGCGCGAGTGAAGGTTTTAAGATGCCTTACTTTGATGACTTTAGAGACAACTTCGGCGCATTTAGCGACGGGGAAGATCTCATTCAGCAAGTCACACAGTATGAACTTGGCTTTAAAATGGCAGAACAAAACTACAGTGTCTATGCCACAGGATTCTTTAATGAAGTGGAAGGCGATACTTTCGTCGCTCGTCCGGGAGCACCAGCAGAGATTCTGACCAACGAAGCCTATGGTATCGAGTTGGATTTGGCGTACTATGCAGACAATGGTTTCTCCATTACATTAAATGCCACGGTTCAGGAAACAGAGATAACGGCTAGCCCTGCCAATGTAGGGAATGAAGCACAACGTCAGCCTGGTTGGCAAGTACGCTTAACCCCGAGTTATGACTTTGAGTTCAACAGTGTTGAGTCAACGCTTTATGCCACTATTATCGCGGTAGACGACAGGTTCGGAGACAATGGTAATACTGTGGTACTTGAGGGCTATGAGCAAGTCGATGTGGGTTTAAACATGTACCTCACTGAAGAGTTACAACTGCAATTAAATCTACAGAACTTGACTGATGAGGACGCCTTAACAGAAGGCGATCCAAGAAATCCTAGCTCTCCTAATGGCCGCTTCATTTTGCCAAGAAATGCAACGGTTAGCCTGAGCTATCAGTTCTAACACTTTCCTTTGAATGACTTTTCACATCCTCAAATCGCACGACGGTTTGGGGATGTGCTGATTTGCCTCCCTGTATTTGAGCTTTGCTTTACCCTTCCGATTCCTTTAGTGTTGAATATTCGTTTTCTTTTTAATGAATATGAATACTTTCGATGATCTTATCTGCGACCCAACTGCTGAAATGTTTGCGTACATTGTTTCTTTTTATCTGTACTGCAGCAGTTGCTATTGTCTGTCAAGCACGCACGCTTCCCGCTTTACCTGAACCCGTTTCTAACAATGCCGTTGCCAGTGTTACGTTCGACGACAAGCACTATCTATTCTCGTTTATGGGCTTAGGGCAAAACAAAAGTGATAAGGACGTGCACAACAAGGCATGGCAACTTGTCATCGACAACAAGGGGCAAACCACAAAATGGCAGAGTATTCCAAGCGTGCCTTCTTCACTTGCACTCAAAGGTCGACTTGCCAGTGTTGCCGTTGGTATGAACCAATCTGTGTACATCTTTGGTGGCTACACCGTAGCTGAAGATCACAGCGAAATCAGTACGCCAGACGTTTATCGGTATGACGTTCGTTCCAAGCAATATCACGCGTTAACAGCCATGCCTGTTCCCGTTGATGATGCTGTCGCCATTCCCTATCGCGATCGTTATATTTATCTCATATCGGGATGGCACAACGACGGCAATGTGAATCTAGTCCAAGTTTATGACACCCAATCCGATACGTGGCAGCAGGCCAGCCCTTTTCTTGGCGCCCCAGTATTTGGTCATGCTGGCGCGATCGTAAACAATACCATCGTCGTCTGTGATGGTGTTGCCACCATTGCAAGGATGAATAAACGCCGCACCTTCGCGGCAGAAACAGCGTGCTACAAAGGGCTAATCAGTGCGGATGATCACAACCGAATAGATTGGATGACCCTCTCTCACCCTACAGGTGTTGCCCGTTATCGTATGGCCAGCGGCGGGAACGAATCTTCAAAACGGATACTGTTCCACGGTGGAGCTACCAATCCCTATAATTATAATGGCGTCGGCTATAATGGTGATCCAGCCGAACCTGACGATCAGTTGTGGGTCTTCGATACCCAAACCAATAAGTGGCATGTTTCGCAAACTCAGGCCACAACGATGGACCATAGAGGGCTATTAAAAGTGGGTGACCAGTGGGTAGTCATTGGTGGAATGGGGCCGAATCAAACGGTTTTATCAAGTGTTACGCCCGTCACAGTCGACAAATAGGGAATTTTGCTCATGTTCAATCTTATCTTTCGCTCGTTCGTGTTTGCTATCGCGATTTGCCTGCTAAGTGCTTGTGATACGCAGCCACAAAAAACCGATTCGATGCTACGCAGGGAAAAAGCTGACGTCGATGCACTCGAATATGTCAACAAGGCAAAAAATTTGGTGACACAATCGGTACTGACGTCACCTTCGGAACATTTGGATGAACTAACATTGGCTAAACAGGCAGTATGGTCAGCCAAAAATGTATATAAAGAAGCGCGTATTTTAAATTGGGATAACCCTCAACTGGTCGAACTCGACAGTACATTGTTGTCGCTCAATCAAAAACTGGCTCAATCAAGTATCGATGCCCTATCCCTTGCTCTTGATAAAACACGGGAATTTAAACAGGCGAAAATTGAAGTAGAAACGCTGCCAGTTTACGACAACACTGTTGCTAAACAAGGATTACAACGCTCACTAGTAGCGTTCAACCAAGATCTCAATGCGTGCTGTATACAAAAAGCATCCACGATCAATCGTTTTTTACAAGAGCAGAGAAAACAATATCGCGGTCTGATTAAACTCAATCACAATGCCTTGCTGTATTTAAGCCAATATGTTCAAGATGAAATGTCAGAACGTGAGATCAGAGATATGATAGCGGAGGCGCAACTAGCGCTTAAACAGCAAACGTTAGAACAAGCCAATTAGTGGCTGGTTCTAACGTTCTTCGGTTATTCAGTGAACGGGTCCTGCAACCGCTTCAACAGATTGCTTCAACTCAGGCCTAAGGCCAAGTTCAAACGCGACCTCAGCTACAACAAATAAAGGGCCAATCGCCAATCCCATTAGGTCGTCTACAAACGCAGGTTTTTTGCCTTCGTAATAGTGACCAATAAATTGAAGTACCCAGCCGCCAACAAAAATGCCTATGGACAGTAGTAGCCAAACTGGTGTACTTGAAAGCGCAACTGCCTGAGCAACATAGAGCAAGGCCCCCGTCAGTAACGCCATAACAATGCCAAAACGCAAGTCTAACTTGAAGTAGAAAACATTCCCGACAATCCAAACCACAAGAGCAGGGCTCAATAACAGATCGCCAATCAACGGAAGGTTAGCTGTGCCAAAAACAGGGCGGCTTAACAAGCACAGCAAAGAGAATACAATTAATGGAATACCCGCATAGTGGGTCAAAATGTTTCGTTGATCTCGGTGATACTGAGCATATTGGCCTAGATGCTGTTCAATCGTTTTCATAACCGTACCTATTTGAAAAATTCGCTACCCTTCGAGCATACGACAAGATGGCAGCACATACTGTCACCTAGATGACATTTAGGAAGATGGAAAGGCAATGTCATGTAAAGCGTTTGCATCCAGCACTACAATTTTCCCATAGGCCAACCTAACAATTTGCTCCTGTTCAAACTGTTTCAATAGCTGGTTTGTTTTTTGTCTAGACAAAGAAAGCAGTTGCCCCAGCTGTTGCTGAGGAATCGCAATTTCAACCTCCACCTCTTCACTGCTGTGATAGAACAATAGCAGCCTCCTCGCCAGTCGAACGCTAGCAGACGGTAAACTTCTATCTTCTAGATTTTGGAATACCAACCGCATCTTAGATGTTAATAGCGTGCCGAATAAACGCCACCAACTGGGGTCTTCTTGCGTCAATACATGCAAATAATTCGCCGAAAGGAAGAGTAATATGGACGGTTTTAATGCCACAACATCATGGGTTCGGTCTTGCTTATCAAATAAGGCAATTTCGCCAAACCATTGACCCGGTTCAATGACAGTTAAACCAATTTCAGCTCCAGATATATCGAGGCCGCTGATCCAGAGGCCCCCTTGAAGTAAAACATAGATCCCATCAAACGGGTCGCCTCGCCGAAAAAGCATATCTTTGGCATTTAGCTGGCGCATGCGACAGTGAGACAAAAGGTCTCGCTGCTTTTGTTCTGGTAAGCTTTGAAACCACTGGCTAACGTGAGCTAGTTGCTCCTGTGTAATGTTGACGGTTTTATCTGTCATGTTAGACGGCGCGGCACCATTTTTGTCGAGCTGAATTAGCACACAATGTAGAAGCTATCGATATAGAGGGCAAGTTGAAAGTGACGAAATAGAACAGCATCAAAACGGCTTAACTACACTGCGCAAACAAAATCACATCAATTTGCGAGATATTTTACTTTGTCACTACACATTTTAATAATGAGGTCGATAACCTATACGCAAGGATCCGCATCAACACCAAGGAGTCGGTGTTATATTTGGCCAAAGTGGCAAGTAAAATCCGCTTTTTGGGAGCAGTAGTAGGTCATTGGATAATACAAGATTCTTTATTGGAGATTGGCAAGTCACGCCGACATCCAATCACCTCCAACGGGGGAAAAAACAAAAAGTCCTTGAGCCTAAAGCCATGGACGTTTTACTTTTGTTGTGTCAGCAACAAGGTCAAGTGCTGAGTGCCGACGAGATCATTGACAATTGTTGGGCGAACATTGATGTTGGCGACAACCCAGTTCACAAAGCAATTAACCAACTACGACGCGCCCTGGGTGATAATGCCTCTTCGCCCACCTATATTGAGACCATCAGAAAACGTGGTTATCGCGTAATTGCGCCAATTAGCGTAGTAGAAGAAAGCGCAACACCACAAACATCGAACAATTGGCGTGGGGGTTCGCCATTCGTTGGGCTCGGTGCATTTAATGAATCTCAACACGATGTATTTTTTGGTCGAGACAGACAAATTGAAACGCTGCTTACCCTCACCGAAAAAGCGATTAAACAAGGCCGCGGGCTGACCCTGATATTGGGCCCAAGTGGTTGTGGTAAATCGTCATTAGTTCACGCTGGATTACTGCCTCGCCTTCAGCACAAGAAAAATACCCAAGGCATTGCGGCAATTAGTCATATCTCTTTTAATTTCAAAGAAACGAGCAGCAGCCAACTTTGGTTAGACTTGGCTACACACATGATTGACTGGCAGATTGACGAAGAGTTGGTATTTGCTGATGTCAGTGCACAGATACTAGCCCAACAACTCATGGCGTCGCCCGAGACACTGACCCATCGAGTGAGCTCAATACTTGAAGCCTTTGGTGAGTTTAAACATATCGCGGCTCCCAAATTGGTTTTGGTATTAGACCATCTCGAGGTCTTATTAGATTCTCCTGAATTCGAGCCAACGCAACGCCATCATTTTTTAGAAATGATTCAAACCTTAGCCGATAGTAAATCGATTTTAGTTTATGCCATTTCACGAAATGACTTTTACCCGCAAATTGTTACTTTCCCAACATTAATGCGGGACAAAGTAAAAGGTTCGCACTTCGACCTTACCGAACCCAACGCGACAGACTTGATCAAAATGATTCAATTGCCCGCGTTAAAAGCTAACTTGCAGTGGGAGACGGAAAGCACGTCTCATACACGACTTGACGATGCAATCGCCAATGACATAACCGTTCATCATGACGCGCTTCCTCTCCTACAGTACACGTTGAGTGAGCTGTATGAACGAAAGCAAAATAACTTACTGACGTTTGCTGCTTATCGAGAACTTGGGGGCATTGAAGGCGCAATTGGCAATCGAGCGGATGGGGTTTTAGCATCTTTAGGCGAACAAACTCAAGATACCCTTGACCACGTATTGTCCTTACTGATTGCCCACAGTGTGGATGGTTCAAATACCACAAGTAGAACAGCCTATTGGGCCGAGCTTACTACGCCAGATCAGCAAAATCTTGTTCAAGCGATGGTAGACAGCCGGCTATTTGTCTCTGATATTACCAATGGTAAACCGAGTTTTCGTCTTGCACATGAAGCGTTGTTGAGAAGTTGGCCAAGGATCACAAAATGGCTTGAGCAGCATCAAACGAGTTTGATGGTAAAAGCGAAACTAACGATTCAAACCGAAAACTGGCTTGAACAAAATAGAGACTCAGCCTACTTACTTCAGAAAGGCAAACCCCTAGATGAAGCCTTAGAACTGCTGAGTCGCAACCCGGTAGCTATCGACAACAACGTACTGCAACTTGTGCGAAAATCAGAGCAAAAAGTAAAAAGGCAAAGCTGGTTAAAGCGCGGAGTCTTCGCCCTGCTCTGCTTGCTGACAACCTTATCTTTGGCTACAGCCATCAGTACTCAACAAGCCTATCAGTACGCACAGCAGCAAAAGGGAGATGCTGAAAACCTACTGGGCTTTATGGTTGGAGACTTTGCTGACAAGTTGCGAAGCGTTCGCCGTATGGATTTACTCGACGGCATCAGTAACAAAGCATTGGAGTATTTCACTCAGCAAGATAGTCAGAAAACACCGTGGTTGTTCTCTCGTACATCCGATATGTCTATTAAGGCTTCTTTGCAGCAAGTGCTCACAGTACAAGCCATTGCTGAAGTCGATTATTCACGAGGAGAAATAGCAGGTGCCAAAGCGGGATTCAGTCACGCGATAAACCTATTAGAGAGCTTAGGCAGTAAGACTCCTGATTCCGTTGAAATTACTACATCTTTAGGTATCAACCACTTCTGGCTGGGGCAAATTGCCTATGATGCTCTGGACATGACAACCGCGCAACACCACCTCACACGTTACTTAACTTATGCTCAAAAACTGGTTGCAGTAGCCCCTGATGATCCCAATGCCATATTGGAATTATCTTATGCGCAAAACACCTTAGGTACATTGAGCATAGAAAATCGACAATATGCAGATGCATTACAATTCTTTTCCGACTCTTTAGACGCTAAACAAGTGTTATTCGATGCGTCGCCTAACGATACTGAGCTAGCCGTCGATATTGCCGATACTCATTCCTGGATTGCGATAACCTCACACCATTTGGGTGATACCGAAAGAACCTTAGCGCACTATAGCAAGAGCTTGTCATTGCTCAACACATTACAGACGGGCAACACGCCCAATGCCAATATCATGGAAAATGAACTATTGGTACTGATACAACAAGCAGAGTTTATCTACCACACGACATCAGATTTCGATTTAACCTCTTATCTGCATCGCTCAGAATACCTAGCCACCGCCCTCATTAACGAAGATGCTCAAAATCAATACTGGCAAGAGCTCGCGGTTGAAGTGTCCAGTCAGCAAATGAAGTTAGCATCCAAATTCTCAGGTACGACGGAAATACAGCATCAAGCACTGTTGAATTCGATGCTCGAAAACGACAAAACACTACCGCGAGCGCTACTCGATATTGCAATAGTGGCGCAACGAAAGTCAGACTGGCGCAGCAGCAAGGTCGCATTAGATAAACTGGCTATTTGGCTCGAGAAAAAACGTAACGAATCAGCGGATGTTAGTCTCTATGAGAGCGAATGGGCGATCTTAAATTGGGGGCTACACATGTTACAAAACGAAATCCAAGCCGCAGAACAATACTGTGTTAACAAAATACAATACGAAGAAACCGTATGGAAAAACAGCGAAAAACCAAGCTTTCGAAAGCTTAGTGCCATACTTGACCATTGTGCTAAACACAAAAGCATTCCCGAAAGTTATTTCACTACGATTTAAACAACAATGATAAAAGGAAAATTCAATGACAACACCACAGTCCGTTTTTAACTTCACTGTAGAGGTGAAAATTGAACAAGGTAAAGGCATTTTTACCATATTCGACGCTGATGGAAATCCCTTCAATAGCACCATTGAAATCGAAGTCGAGAACTCGGAGATCAACTATACCTTAGTAAATAGTGAAAGCGGTATGACGTTTACCGACCCATTGATTGACCAACAATACGATGATTTGAGTTACACCCTATCGGAAGACAAGAGCAAGATTTGTTTCGTTGATTCAGACGCAGACGAAGAAACCATAGCTCTCTATTTGCAAACTGAGCTCGCTGGCGTAGTTTACACAAGCCAAGACCCTCAAATACGCAATAAAAAGCGAATCTAACAAATATTAGGAGGGGAAACCCTCCTAACTTAATCAATAAAAACAATTACTTAAATTGGAAGGTTTTCAGAAGGTATAAACTTAACGGGTTTTGTAATCTTGCCCTATAGCAAATAGGCAAAGCGGACAAAACAATGAACATTCACGCGCTATTACAGACTCATACTGTGTACGCATCAATCGAAAACAACCGAGTAATATTCGATTGTGAAGACGATTTGAAACGTCAAAATCACCACGAGTTAGATGAGTCAATTCTTCCAATTCACTCTTTCAGACCGGGCACTCAGGTAACGTTCAAACTTGCTAACAAAGGGGCAGAGTTTTCATTCCTCCAACCCGTTATGGTCGAACCCAAAGGATTTCACGACCTAAGTTGCATCATCAGTAACGATAAACAATCCATAACCTTTATCAATTACGGCAGAGAAATACAGCCGATAGAGGTCTACCTCACCGTTGCACACCAAGGTGAAAAACTAAAAAGTAAGCACCCACTTATCTCATGTAAGCCGAGCTTTGTAGAACGCTTTGTGGCTTCAATTTCTCGTAGCAAGCGAAAAGGACATCTCAATGTTGCAGACTAATCCAATCAGTACATGGGCACAACGCTGTGAGCAAATCAGGCAACAATTTCCGATTAACAGCAACAAAAAGAAGCCCAAGAGCGAAAGTGAACGCACACTAACAAAAAGAGCTTGGCCAATAGCACATATTGATGCAAGCTTGGATGGCATTCTCAATGCGATGAATACGGGTATGCTCGTACTGAGAATTGACGGCACTATCGAAAAAACGAATTTGGCGATGGAGCAACTTATCGGCTTTTCTAGCGATGCCTTGGTGGGCAGCAATCTACTCAACCATCTTGCTCCAAGTTGTTTAATGGAGTACCAAGGATTGTTTGAACAGTGCTCTACTCAACCCGCAGAGTGCTTCAAGCATGGCCCAAAAGAAGCCTTACTGATTCACATGGATAGCCATTTAGTGCCGGTAGACTTGTGTATCTCAACATTGTGTAAAGAAGGTGACGAACAGCTCATCATCTGCGTGGTGCATGACTTGTCTTTTCACAAAACCGAGTACGCTGATTTAAAAGAATTGGCCCAAACAGATTGCCTTACTGGCCTGGCCAATCGTCATACGTTTTCCAGCCAATTGCAATCACAATGGGAAAGCTGTCGCAACAACGCTCAGCCGCTTACGCTGATTTTTATTGATGTCGATTACTTCAAAAAATTTAATGATAAATACGGCCATCTTAAAGGAGACAAATGTCTGCAAAAGATTGCCTGTGCCATTTCACAATGCCTTCCAACGCGGGACTGTATTGCTGCGAGATATGGCGGTGAAGAGTTTGCGGTCATTATGCCCAACAATGCGCTGAAAATTGCGCAACTAACTGCGATACGAATCAATAGGGTCATCAGTGAATTACGCTTTGATGATATGGGTTTAAGTAATGATGTGCAGGTAACGGTGAGTATCGGCATGACACAAAGTTGCTCTGAGGGTGTAGCTTGTCCTCAAACCTTGTTGCAAGCTGCCGATGATGCCCTATACCTTGCCAAAGCGGCTGGCCGCAATACCATCATAACCAAAGACAAAGACATCGCATTGCTCTGACGTTTCCTCGATAGAAATCGGCGGCTAATCTCTGCAGGTTGCCGCCGCATTTCTTTACTTTCATCATTTATCGTCTTTGTCACGTTTTTCTCGTTCGCTTTTACGTGCCTCGCGCTCATACTCTCGTCGCGCTTTTTCATATTCACGTTGCTGTTGTTTAGCCGCTTTACGAGCCTCTCGTTCAGCCTCACGGCGTTCCTTTTCATAGTTACGCTGTTTCTCTTGAGCCGCTTTGCGCGAGTTTCGTTCTTGTTCGCGCCGAGCTTTTTCCGCCTCTCTCATGTTTTCACGTGATGATAGCCTAGCTTCTCGCTCTGATTCACGACGAGCTTTCTCGGCTTCTCGCATTTGTTCACGCGCTTCAAGACGTGCTTCCCTTTCCCGATTTTGCTCCTGTGCGCTTTCATCGGCCTTATCTTGCTGTGCTGACGGTTCAGCCTGACTCATCCAGGAAACGAATAGGCCCAAACTCACTATTGTCACGATACTTTTTTTATTCATAGCTTCCCTTCCATATATTTTTAAACGGTAAACAACAGCTAAGACCATACCGCTAAAATATTAAGGCAAGCTGAACAAAAAATAAAAAGTGAAAATACCTCGGCTTGCTGAAATAACAATCAATCTTAAAACTGGTGAAGAAATAGGCCATAGTGACGCCTAACTGGCCACAACGCGCATTTATCAGCGCTATCACATTTCTTGTTTGCAGAATCAAAGCTAGATTTACACAACATACAACCATCGAAAGCTCTGGGGTGACTATTAACGACGACACGGTAGGTTTGTTTGGTTTTGCTCTTCCTCTATAAGTCCAACCCCAGATTATGCATATAGAGATAGCTCAGTTAGTGGATTAGACAGCTCGCTCTTTTCGCGTCGACACTATCGGCTCTCTTAAAAAAATTGCCAGAAACCCACAAAAATATACTCGAACTCAGTCATTTTTCACTCGAAGTGTTAGCGTATTATCACGCTAACACTTCAATTACACAGGTCAGACACTAGGGCGTATTGAACTCTTTGCTGACTCTCACTGCCTAGTCTACTTGCCCACGATTATGTGCTGAACCATAGTCAATATCAGGGCCATTAGGCACCACTTGAGTGGGGTTGATCATCGTATGGCTGTAATAGTAGTGCCGTTTTATGTGATAAAAATCGACCGTCTCAGCAACCCCCTCAACCTGATAAAGTTGACGGATGTAATGGGGGATATTTTTGTAATCCTCCAGTTGGCGCTTATTACACTTAAAGTGGCCAAAATAAACAGGGTCAAACCGAATCAGTGTAGTGAACAGTCGCCAATCGGCTTCCGTGAGAGCATCTCCGGCAATAAAGCGTTGTTGTCCCAGCATTTCATCCACTTTATCCAGTGCATGAAACAAGGCGTTATATGCCTCTGTATACGCTTCCTGACTCGTGGCAAAGCCTGATTTATACACACCATTATTGATAGTGTGGTAGACAAACTCGTTTGCGTCGTCGATTGCCGCTCTCATCGTTTCAGGGTAAAAATCTAGCGTGTTGCCTGTCAGTTCATTAAACGCAGAGTTGAACATACGAATAATTTCAGAAGACTCATTGCTAACGATTTTATTGGTCCGCTTATCCCATAAGACGGGAACAGTGACACGACCTGAATAGTTAGCGTTGTTCTTCGTATAGACTTGGTGCATAAAGTCAAAATCAAACAAGCGGTCCCCTGTACTGTGGCTCGCTTGCTCAAATGTCCAACCTTGACTCAACATATCGGGGCTGACTACTGACACACTGATCAAATCCTCTAAACCTTTGAGCTTGCGAAAAATCAAAGTTCGATGTGCCCATGGGCACGCCAAAGATACATATAAATGGTAGCGATTTGCCTCCGCCTTAAAACCCGCTTGCCCAGTTGGGCCAGCCTCTCCATTTGGCGTCACCCAATTTCGCAGTTGGGCATCTTCTCGCTGAAATTTACCCCCACTCTTTTTGGTGTCATACCATTTGTCTTGCCATACACCATCAATCAATAATCCCATTGCTTATGCTCCTATTGTACCGAACTTGCCAGCGCGAAAGTCTGCTACTGCTTGGTGAAGTTGGGCTTGAGTATTCATTACAAAAGGCCCCATGTGTGCCACTGGCTCATTAATTTTATTCGCCGAAAAAACGAGCGCTCCACCACCGCTTTCTGAATAAAAATCTAGCGACTGCTTAGGGTCGATTACCATCAATGTTCTCTCTGGATAACCGTTCATATTGCCGGTGTGGACGTATACGAGTACCTGCTCATGGAGACTTCTATCTATCCGAGCCTTCCCACCAGCAGTCAGTCGAATATCAGCAATGGCGGCATCGGCAGACAGAGCGTTTAATGAAGATGTCCCAGTACGCTCTCCTAAAGACCAATTGCCAGCAAGAATACGTAACTGCGCTCCCTGCTCGTTCTCAATGACGGGTAAGCCACTTTCTACTGAATCTTGGTATATAGCTGGCCTAAGTTTGTCCTTAGCGGGCATATTGACCCAAATTTGGAAGCCATGCATACCGTCTTCTGCAGCTACCGGCATTTCCGAATGTATGACACCAAACCCTGTGCTCATCCATTGCACGTCGCCACGCCCAATGATCTTGCGATTACCCATTTGATCACGGTGTTCAAACCCGCCTTTGATCATGTAAGTAAACGTCTCCATTCCACGGTGAGGATGCGGAGGAAAGCCCCCAATGAAGTCGGCTTCGTCGTCAGACTTGAGTTCATCGATCATTAAGAAAGGATCGAGGTGTTTGCCAGTGAAATCCGCCACGCGCGAAATATTGACGCCATCGCCGTCTTGGGTAGGTGAGCTAGTTAGGGTACTGACAACTTTCATCGTCGAATCCTCCTGCGTTGGTTTACTCAACTTGATAACAATGTTGTAAGCCTACGCCTGCAAGGATTCGAACTCTATTTGAGATTTACGCCCGTGTTATTCGATTTAATCGAATTATGTTTTAGCATGAGTTTCGTGTATGTGGGCCCCGTGTTGATGATGCCAATGGCCATCGTGATGATATTCCGTGATCCCTTTTGTCACTCGGGAGGCGTGACCGCAGTTTAGTCCGTGATCGTGCTGATGCCCTTGGTGAATCGGCAGATCAGCCTCATGTACGGCGCCATCATCTTGATGATGATCGTGTCCATCGTGCTCATAATCAAAGTGATCCACGTGCCATTCAGCCGCATGGCCACAATCCAATCCATGCTTGTGAGCATGTTCATCATGATGACGATGATCGACACCGGCGGTAGCCACCAATGACACCAAAAAGAGAGAACCGATTATATAGTATTTCATAGTGATCTCCTCGTTACACATTGAGCATAGAACAGCGCTCACTTTTCATCCAACCAATGAGCAAAACACTCGACTAATTGATAAATTGCAACAAAGGGATCAATAAAATGACATGATCGCTGCCTTTATAAATGTTATGTTATCACATATCTAAAGTGTGATAAGGAGTTGCAGTTTGAACCATCAATTGCTCATCAAAAATGCGCGAATCGTAAACGAACGTTCGATAACCTACGCCGACGTTAAGATTAAAAACCAACGAATTGACAAAATTGCGCCGGATATCAGCGCCCAACCTTACCAAACCGTTATCGATTTGGATGGCGATTGGTTGTTGCCGGGTATGATTGATGATCAAGTGCACTTTAGAGAACCTGGGCTAACGCACAAAGGTTCGATATTTACTGAGTCACGTGCAGCAGCCGTAGGCGGTATTACCAGCTTCATGGAAATGCCAAACGTGAAGCCTTCTACCACCACCATTGACGCCCTACGAGCAAAACACGATATTGCCTCACGGGACGCCTTTGGAAATTATTCTTTTTATCTGGGCGCGACGCCCGACAATATTGAAGAGATTAAACGGGTCGACCCAAGTTGGGTTTGTGGCGTCAAAGTATTCATGGGTGCATCAACAGGGGACTTACTCGTTGAACACCCAGAGGCACTTGAACGCATCTTCCGCGATTGTCCGTCACTCATTGTTACCCATTGCGAGAATGGGGCAGTCATCGCACAAAATCTTGAAAAACTGAAGCAGAGCCGCTCGTCATTTAACATTCATGACCATCCCATTATTCGCGATCATGAGGCCTGTTACGCGTCTTCATCATACGCCGTAGATTTAGCTAAACGATATAACAGCCAATTGCACGTATTGCACCTCACCACCGAGAAAGAAATGTCATTGTTCGAACCGGGTCCTGTGGTAGGCAAATCGATCACCGCAGAAGCTTGCGTACATCATTTGTGGTTTTCTGACGAAGACTACGGCAGCTTAGGTAACCTTATTAAATGTAACCCTGCAATCAAACAAGCCACTGATCGAGAAGCGCTATTAAAAGCGTTGAATGAAGGCAGAATTGACATCATTGCCACCGACCATGCACCACATACATTTGAAGAAAAGCAGGCTGACTTCATGCAGGCGCCGGCTGGATTGCCTCTCGTTCAAGATGCGTTGTTGAGTGTACTTGAACATACTAAAACCCAACGTCTTTCCATGTTAGATGTAGTAGAGAAAGTCTCTCATAACCCCGCTATTCGCTACGCAATCAAAGACAGAGGATTCGTACGCGAAGGTTACTATGCCGATTTAGTCGCCGTTTCTGACCGCGAACAAACCACGGCAAGTGATAGCCAGTCCCGCTATAAGTGCGGCTGGACGCCTTTCCACGGCGTGACCTTCTCACACAAAATCAAAGCCACCATTGTGAACGGACACATTGTCTACGACGGGTTTACTTTAAGCTCAACTAGCCCGTCCATGGCGTTGGAGTTCAATCGGTAACCCTTATGCAAAACGATGTAAAATACTTGCCGGACATCACGGCTAAAACCAGTTATATCCCCTCCTCGCCAATCCAATGGGTTGGTATGGAAGCCATTGATCTACCAATTAAAATTGATGATAACTTCAATGCTATGGTCAATGCCCAAGTGAATACCTTTGTCGATTTGCGAACCGATGACAAAGGCATTCATATGTCACGTCTGTACCTAAAGCTACAATCTCACTTGTCTTCTCAACAGTTATCTACTGAGGCTATAGACAACTATTTAGCGGACGTTTTGGCTTCTCACCAGGGAAAAAGTGTCAACGCCAAAGTCAGCTTTCGCTTCAGTTTGATGACCGAAAAGCCCGCTTTATTGACGGATAACAAAGGTTATCAAGCGTATACCATTGAATGGACAAGGCGGCGTGTAGAGGGCGTAAACACGTCAACAATCGCCATCACGATACCGTACTCAAGTACCTGTCCCAATTCTGCCGCACTGGCAAGGCAATTGACCGCTGATAAAATCGACGCCAGCTTCTCGTCTAACACCATCGATAAAAATGAACTCATTGCTTGGCTGCAAGACGAGACAGTCAACATTGCCACTCCACATAATCAGCGTTCATTTGCCTATGTCATTTTGCAAGTCAACGACGCGCAAGCGAAGTCACTGTCGAGCCTCGTTCGTACATTAGAGCAAGCCATTGGCACGCCATTGCAGACCGCCGTAAAACGCCTCGACGAACAAGCGTTCGCAGAACTGAACGGCAATAATTTGTTATTCTGCGAAGATGCCGCAAGACGGCTAAAACAATGTATTGCAAATATGTCGCAAGTTGATGACTATTGGTTCAAGGTAGAACACCAAGAAAGCTTGCATCCACACAATGCGGTGGCCATTGATTTTAAACATAGCCATAGCGCAAGCTTAATGCACTTATAGGGATTTCTGATGATTACAAGACGACAATTTACACTCGGTTCAGTAAGCCTTGCGTTTGCAGGACTAGCCACAAGCGCACTGGGTAAAACCGCAATTTCCGGTGCTGTATCAGACCCTGGCTATGGCCCATTAGTTTCCGATCCCGCGGGTATTCTAGACCTACCCAAAGGCTTTAGTTATGAGGTCGTTTCCACTCTCGCAGAAACCATGTCTGATGGTTTTCATGTTCCAGACCGTGCTGACGGCATGGGATGTATTGCGTTGGACGATAACCGCGTAGCACTGGTGAGGAACCATGAGCTGCATTATCGCCATCTCATTAATCAACCTATTTCGATTCAACAACACAAAGCCGACCGAGCTTACGACGCCTACGAAAATGGTGTTGCCTTCCCCGGCGGTACCAGCACCATTGTTTACAATACCCAAACCAAGCAAAAAGAAGCGGAATATTTAAGCCTAGTTGGCACCGTTAGAAATTGTTCTGGTGGTATTACCCCTTGGGGAACTTGGCTAACCTGCGAAGAGTCGGTCGATGGCAAAGCCAATGGGCTGAACCAAGATCACGGATACATCTTTGAAGTACCAGCCAATGCCAAAGGTTTGGTTGATCCCATCCCGCTCAAAGCCATGGGACGGTTTAATCACGAGGCAGCGGCCGTCGATCCACGCACAGGTATTGTTTACTTAACGGAAGATCGCAACGATAGTTTACTCTATCGGTTTATCCCGAATGTACCGCAGAAACTCGCAGAGGGTGGAACCTTGCAAGCGTTGGTGGTAAAAGGCAAACCAAAATTTGACTCGCGAAATTGGAAACGCCACACCATGCAAAAATCGGTTTGGTACGATACTCAGTGGGTTACGTTGGACAATCCTGAAAGTCCTAATGATGACCTGCGTATTCGAGGTCATAACAAAGGTGCTGCCCTCTTTGCGCGAGGCGAAGGCATTCATTGGGGTGACAATGACGCCTACTTCTGTTGTACGAGCGGTGGTAGCAAAAAACTTGGGCAAGTCATGCGCTATCAACCATCTCCTGACGAAGGCAAGCCCGGCGAAATCCACTCTCCTGGCAAACTACAACTTTTCGTAGAAAGTGAGGACCCGTCACTGTTTAATTTTGGGGATAATTTGACTGTCACTCCAAATGGCCATCTGATCGTATGTGAAGATCAGTACACAGACACGGTAGAGAACCATCTTCGAGGAGTGACGCCCGAGGGCAAAATCTATACGTTCGCAAAATTGTCATTGCAAACTGAATTGGCCGGCGCGTGCTTTTCACCCGATGGACAAACGTTGTTTGTAAATGTCTATTCTCCGACAAAAACTCTCGCTATTCGAGGCCCATGGTCAGCGATGGTATAGATCTAGTCAGCGTCAATAGACCACAGTGGTGTATTGACGCTACACTAAAGCGTGTTTTCACCAACTGCGTTTTTTATGCCCTCGTAAGGCATAATAAGCAATGAACGCATAGCATGGAATCATCACACTGTAAGCGACTTGGCTAGAGCTGACTTCGCCCACCACACCGTATACCAATGGCAAAATCGCACCACCTGCAATACCCATGACCAACACTGCAGAGCCTTTCGCTGTCATATTGCCCAATCCTTCCAATGCCAGTGGCCAAACCGCAGGCCAAACCATGGCATTCGCTAAGCCAAGTAGTGCAATCAACGCGAGCGTATCAGGGATAACTTGAATACCCGCCCATCCCCAGATAACACTGGAAATTACCGTCGATGTATTGGAAGCGAATACAATAGCAAGTGACAGTGCTAGCCCCAGCCCGGCGGAAAACAGTAACGCATCACTTTGGCTTATCAGCTTTGGAATAAAAATAAGGCCCAACAGGTAACCAATCACCATCGCCGTCATGGTGTAGGCGCCGAGCGATGTGGCGTTCGCGACGCCTAATGATGAACCATAGAGCCCGATGGTATCCCCGGCAATCACCTCTACACCGACATAGCAAAACAGGGTTACTGCTCCGAGAACGAGATGGGGGAATGCCAAAACCGAATTCGCTGGCTGATGACTTTGACTCTCTTCTCGCTCTTGTGCAGTCAAATCTGGCAATGATATCTTGCCAAAGACCAACGCCAGTAGCCCCAGCGCTATCGCGATTCCCACATACGGCGTAATAAGTTTTGCACTCATTGAATCGATTTGTGCAAGACGGCTTGCTTCATCCATCTGCGCCAGTGAAGCCTGGGTAATATCCGCAAAATTACCTAATACCAATACGGTAAACAGTACTGGTGCCAAAGCACCCGCCGCTTTGTTTAATAGCCCCATAATAGCTATACGAGCGGCAGCACTCTCTTCAGGACCCAGTCTTACCACATAGGGATTAGATGCAGTCTGAAGTATTGTAAGACCTGAACCGACGACAAATTGCGCAACAAGGAATACAGCAAAGGTTTTAGTGATTGCTGCGGGCACAAATAACAAACAACCCAAGGCGATGATCACTAGCCCCAAAGACATGCCTTTTTGATACCCAGTTTTCTCCAAGATCTTTGCCATGGGTATGGCCATCACGACATACGCAAAGTAAAAACAGAACGCAATAAACAGCGCTTCTATCTCAGATAATTCGCAAACCATCTGCAAAAATGGAATCAGCGCGCTATTTATCCAGGTTACAAAGCCGAAGATAAAAAACAGCAAACCGATACAGGCAATGGGAAACCACGATTTTTGTACCGCGGGTATACTGGAGTGAGTTGTTGTCGTCATTGTTATCCCCTCTCTCGTTATTCGTTTACGGCTTGGCCGCTGAGCCACACTTGCTGTAATGTCAATGATTCATCAAGCAATAACGCGTTGGCACGTTTGCCCGGCGCTAGCGCTCCCATTGAATCACCGAGCCCAAGAAATGCCGCAGGTGTATGAGATGCCATAGCTACCGCATCGGCTAATTCTATCCCTAAGTCTTTGTGGGTGTTCAACACCGCACCATGCATGTCTAAGCATGAGCCAGCCAAGGTACCTGACGGTGTTGTCAGCTTACTCCCTTGGCGCAAAATTTCGGTATCAAAAAACGGTAAGGTGTCCAAGTCGCTACCCACATGCGCCATAGCATCGGTTACCAACATGGTGCGTTCCCAACCTTTAAGATTGATAGCAATTTTCGCGCTGTCTTTGTGCACGTGATGATGATCGACAATCAAGCCACAGTAGGCTTCTTTAGCCAACAACGCCGCGCCTACAACACCGGGTTCTCTCGATGTTAAAGGTGACATGGCATTGTAAAGGTGGGTAAAGCCGGTTGCACCAGCCGCAATGGCTTCGTTGACTTGTTCGAAGTTTGCATTGGTATGGCCTAGCGACACCAAAACACCTTCACTGACGAGTTCTTGTATCAAGCTTAGCTCAACACACTCCGGTGCCAATGTCACCATGACTTCGCCTATGTCCTTGCGAGTGACAGTTGCTATTTCAATGTCGGTGGGCACGCGAATCAGACGCTCTTCGTGCACCCCTTTCTTGGCCTTACTTAAGAATGGCCCTTCAAAGTGTATGCCCAAAATATTACTCATGCCCGCCGCTATCGCTTCCGCAATCGCATCAGCACTGTGTTGCATTACATCGGCGTTATCCGTTATCACCGTTGGCAGCATGCCGGTTGTACCAAACCTGAGATGAGCATTAGACATCGCTTTTATCGCGGCTAAGTCTGGTTGTTGATTCAACAACACACCACCGCCACCATTGACCTGTGTATCGATGTAGCCCGGTATTAAATACCCTGAAAAACCATGTTGCTTTTCAGCTTCTGTTGCAGCTCGGATGAAGGAAATAGTTTGGCCGTCAAACTCAACCGTCGCGTCCTTTCGCCAACCACAACTCGTCAGCACATTGTCTACCGTAATCTTCATATCAAACCGTCTTGGTTACCTTGTTCAAACCGGGGGGTTGATCGGGGTCGTAGCCTAATTCAACCGCAATAGCTTCAATATCCAGATAAAAGCGCTGCAATACAAGTAGCGGCTGAAGTCTGCGATTCAATGATTTGTCACCACTGTAAATCGCTTGAAGTGACGCACCGCGAGATTCCACATCGGCAATGATGTCTTTGTGATAAGGCCAAGACTCATCTTCTACCTGCAAATCAATAATGTGAAGTTTACGCTCTACCAAGGTTACTGGGCCATGAATAAACTCAGCACTACTAAACGCTTCGGCGTGAATACTGAGTACTTCCTTTAATTTTAGCGCGACTTCTCGGCCTACCGCATAGCCAAACCCTCGACCGAGAACCACCGCATTTTTTATCCCTTCAAGCGCTTCTGTGCGTAATTGCCTAGGACTGTCTATTGCGCTTTTCAATCCTTCGGGCAACAGTGTCAATGCCTCTAACAGAGAACGATTGTTTGACCATATTGCACATAATTGCACCAATGCAGAAAGCGTAGCGAGGTAACTTTTTGTTGCTGCGACTGCCTTTTCTTCTCCGGCCCGAATTGGCAGTACCGCATCTGCCAAAGCGGCCAAGGGAGACGCCTCGTCATTTACCAAGGCAACCGTAAATGCGCCACCGGCTTTTGCCGATTCGGCTTGCTTAAGGATATCTGGACTACGTCCGGATTGGGAAATAACAATCGCCAGTGATTTGGACATATTAAGCTGCTGATTGTACACACCAGATACGGAAGGCGCAGCGGCGCAAACAGGCAATCCCATTTCTACTTCAAACAAATACTTTGCAAACACACCAGCGTGATCTGATGAACCGCGGCCGATTATCATAATCATTCGTGGGTCAAACTCAGTCAGAGACGCAACCAATTCACGGCACACAGATTGATTCGCTTCTAGTTGTGCGGCAATCACGCTCGGTGTTTGTGCAGCCTCGGCAGCCATTATAGATTGGCTCATTTTTGGTTCTCCTGAATTCTGTGAGTTTGCTTGAAATAAAGTATTGCCCCCTGTTCGGGGTTTGATGCACAGCGACTGACTCGGCTTTGGAGAGAATCGGTAAACCTGGGGAAATACACGTCTGATAAACCACCTATCATAGCCAGGTTACAATCATTGTCTGCCAGTAAGCGTTCCGCTAGCGACTGCAAATAAGCTGTCGCTTGAGACAAAATGGCTGATGATGTTGGGTCGCCCGCTTCCTCTTGTTCAACCACAATCGGAGCGAGTGATGCATAGTGTTTGGGGCGATATTCAGAGATACGTTGTACTAGAGAAATCGCGTTTTCGACGCCTAGTTGTGCCTTGATAGCAGTGGTTAACGAATCCATCGGCAATAATCCATCGAGGACTTGCAACACGTGCTGTACTGCCTGCAGCCCTAACCATGCACCGCTGGCCATATCCCCGACCAGAAAACCGTGACCACCAACGTCTTCAAATTTGCCATTAGAGTAACGGGTCCCTGAGGAGCCTGTCCCACAGATAATAACTGCCCCGTCATTGCCTTGGTGCGCACCAATACACGCCGCGTGTAAATCACTGATCACTGAAAACTGATGAAAAGGGTGAGCCCACTGTACAATCGCTTTGTATGCAGATGGCACATTCGCTCCAGCCAAACCAGCACTTACGCACAGTTGATTAAATTCGATCGTCAAAGGTGTATGGCTCAATGCGTCCTCGATAGCTTCGACGATTGAAGACTGGCTAATCGCGAGTGAACGCATAACATTCGCTGATCCACTCAAGCCTGTACTGATAAGTTTGCCATTCGCATCTTCCAGTCTGGCTCGACAATGTGTCCCACCGCCATCAATGCCTATGTAATAGTACTCTGTATTCATTTACTCATCCGGTTGTTTACACCGTAGCACTGTCGTGATTCTGGGTAACACCTTACCGCAAAATGACAACGCTGTCATTTTAAAATTTATATTTATTTTCAATATATTGAATTTAATTTTCCAATTTAACGTGCGCACTAGTGGCATCGCTATTTGGTACTCGAGCGCGCACCCAAACAGGACCATCAATAGTGATAGGTGCCGTGTAGAGGGACCAAGATTTTCCGTCTTGACTAAACTCCGAGATCAATCCCGGCAAACTCGCCTTTAATGTCAGTCGGTTCTCTTGCCACTTTGTCCCAGGCAAGGGAACGCGGTAGTTAATTTTTGCTTTATCAAGTCGAGGAAATTGTGTCACTACCATGCTTTTGGCGAAGTTTTGCCAATCCTGATCGCGGGATACAAACCACTCTCGTTGACCAAAATCGTCTTGCCATTGAGGATAACTCCACGCCCGTTCCGCAAATGCTAACAATCGGGGGAATAGCATGTATTCCATATGCGCTTGGTTAGGTGTGACTTCCGTCCACAGTTGAGCTTGGATTCCGAGTAAGGCTGAAGCGTCTGGCGCCACATGGGAATCGATGTAATTTTGCCCAAACCGGTCTTTCCAAAGATCCGCATGGGCAGGCAAGTTACCCGGCATAAATTCAAATACGCGTTGAGTACTCGTTGATTTTGAAGCCCAGTAATAACCCGGTTCATCTGGATGATTACGGTAAGGAAAATCGAAATACAGAATGTCGGGGAATGACAGAATCGTTGGAATTTTATGTGCTAGAAATTCGCTGACTTTTTGCGTGCCATTACCGTACAGCGTGTCCCAGATATTAACTTGAACACGTTTGCCGGCAATTTGCTCAAGGGTATCTTCCATACCGTCACTCCAACCTGCCATGGTCAGTCCAAGACGATTCCCGATTTCAATAACTCGGCCTACAAACTTACTGCGCAAACGCTCTGGATCTTCACCCATAGCAACGCATATTGGCGAATTCACCCAGGCACCGGCGGTTTCATCGGCTCCCAAGTGGTAAGTTTTTAGCGGAACACCCGCTTCTCTGTGTGTCTGTATAATCGATTTCAAGACTGTCTCTACAAATCGATAACTACTCTCTATACACGGGTTCATCGTATTGTCGTTGTAAAACTGGACAGACGCGTAGCGAGTGCGGTCGTTCGGATCAGAGAGTAAGTAGGCTTTAGCCGCATCTAACTCTCCGAGAGCAAAATACTTTTTGTATCTGGCTTCCATTGCTTTCACTGCCGCTCTTGCATGGCCGGGCATATCGAATGAAGGTATGATTTCAATTCCTAGCGCTTGAGCCTTTTTGAGCAACCTTTGGTATTGCTCAACCGATAAAAAGCCATTGCCTTGCGCATCTCTGTGCGGACCGGAACCCAATTGGGGCAATATGCAACGGGTTTCGCTTAAATCATGGCATCGGTAAGCACCGATGTCAGTCAGCTCGGGGAGTTGGGGAATTTCAACGCGCCAACCTTCGTCGTCACTCAAGTGTAAATGGAGAGTATTTAACTTGAGCTGAAACATTTGTTCGAGCAATGTTTCAATCGCTTGTTCGCCCAAAAAGTGGCGTGCTACATCAAGGTGAACACCCCGCAATGCAAACCTGGGGCTATCAATGATCTTGGTCATTATGACCTGACCATCTGAATCGAGCAGCTGTGACAACGTCGTCAGTGCATAGCCCAATGCTACCTGGCTGGCAGCACTGATAGTAATATCATCAGACACAGTCAATTGATAACCCGACACGGAATCAAAATGCTGTGCATCAATGGAAATTGCTATCTCCTCAGGGTTATCGTTTGAAAGCAATCCGACAACCTCAAGTTGCGCTAACATATCATCACTCAAATACGGTTTTAGCGCGGCCGGAGCAATTCCAGAAAAAGGTCTGCGATTTGTAGAATCTTGGCGTTGATTGACTTGTGGAATAACGCGAACTTTGGCCTGTGGCGACCACGCCTCTGGCAACTGCTCATAAATATAGTCTGTGGTTTCCAGAGCCAATTGATCATTGGCATTGCGTTTATATTGCTGAGGTAACTGCCAGTTGCCAGCGTGGGTACTATAAGAAATTCCAGAACCTTGCTCAATTTGACGTTGAGTGCTGCTAATTATTGCAGGTTCACTGTCTCCAATAGTCAGGTATTGATTAGGCATCACATCACTGCGCGCGGCATGCCAAAAAGGCGCTAAAATTTCAAACGTAACTTCGCTGTTTTTCTCAATTCCGTTAGCAAATGTCAGCTTGTGAAAATCACCTTGTAAGTGCTCAATTTTGACATCATTTCGACTCGTCGACTGTATCGGAGATATATGGCTGAAATAAATAACGGTGTTGCTCGGCACACCCAATGCACCCGCCCGATAGGTAACGCTAGCAGAGAAGCACTTGCCAAAGTTTGCAGGAGTATCGCAGTTTACCTGCCCAACATTACTGTCGACTTGATAGAAAACGTCAATTTGTTTTGCAATAGCACTGGCATCGGCTTCAGTAGAAGAAGATAAAGCACTACTGCAACTGGCAACGACACATGCCGTGAAAAGAAAAAATAGAGGTTTACGCAAAACTTAACTCTCCCAAAAATGCGCTTTGAGCGTGGCCATGCAATGTTTGACCATGGTCACTAAATTGATTGGCGATTGCCATAGCGTTTTGCTGCGCTTTAGTAATAATCTGAGCCGAATGAGCGGGTAAGTCTTGCTTACCATTCGGATACTTTGGATAAAAATCTAAACCTGATAACAAGCAATACCAAGACGTTTTCAAATAGAAATTCAGATGAGGATAGTGCCTGAGTACGCCATCAATCGCCATTCCCTTTGACCAAGATTGCAATAGCGCAGCAAGACCTTCTGACACAACTAACGACTCTCTTGCAGCAGACCAAAAACTTGAGTCGTGCCGCTGATTCAACAAATAGTGTGCTTGTACATAGTCTCTTGTCCCCTCGAACATTGCGGCAACTTGTTGATTAAACGCTTCTTGCGGCCATAACACGTCACTTTTAATGCTCTCGATAAACAAACTGATGGATTGCTGCGTGATATTGAGCATTGGTGCTTCTAATGGCTCTAAGAAACCTTGACTCAAACCAATAGCCACACAGTTTCCGACCCAAGAGTTTTGCATACGCCCGGGATGCCATTTGAGTGACTTCCACTGTTCAGGTTGTTGCTGCTTGAGGTGAGAGCACAACGCGTCAATTGCGTCTTGTTGACTGTTGTGGCGCTCACTGTAAACCAAACCAGTACCCGTTCGATGAGATAAGGGAATTTCCCAAATCCATCCTTGTTCAACCGCAGTGGACAAAGTGGAACTTCTCATCGGTTCTTTGCTGCTACGCGAACGACTGAACGCCACCGCGGCATCACACAGCAAGCTGTCGCGATAAGAGACAAAACGCTGCTTCATTGCTGATTCAATAAGTAACCGCCTAAAACCAGTACAATCGATATACCAGGTGGCTGAAATTTGGCCCGAGTTTTCCGTATCGATAGAGGCGATGGTGTCATCGCCAGTCAAAGTCACATGTGTGACCTTGTCGCGAAGATGTTTAACACCTTTGCCAATTGCCGTTTTTTTAAGAAACTCGCCGAGTAAGCCTGCATCAAAATGGTATCCGTAGTCGAGCTTGATAACATCGTGAAGTGGCGCTTTGTTGCTCTGAGCTAGGTGTCCCGTTACGAAAAAATCGTCAGGGTGAGCATGACAATCAAAGCCTTTGAGCTTTGCTGCACAAGCCGCAAAGAAAACCGGCACTTGGTCACTATCGACTTCATTATAAAAAGGGTGAAAATACGAATTGGGCGTAACATCGCCCGACCAACCGGGGAAAGTAATACCCGTTTTGTAAGTTGCGTGACACGCTGGCATCCACTCAGTTTCTGCAATGCCAATCCGCTCAAAAAATGCCTTAAAAAAAGGGGTTGAGCCTTCGCCCACCCCAATTGTAGGAACAGCGTCAGTTTCAATCACAGTGATGGCGGCCGAAGGCAGCTCTGCGGCCAACATATTTGCAGCCATCCAACCAGAGGTGCCACCACCAACAATAACGATTTTATCTTTATTCATCATTGTGACTCACCTTATACGCTGCGCCAGCCCTTTCGGGCTGGCTAACACACTGAATTTAGAACTTCATGCTGGCGCCGATAAAGAATCGGCGTCCATTTGCACTTTGAGTGCCACCGAGTCGCTTACCGTCACTTTCGCGAACGTAGAAGTTTTCCCATATTTCGTTGGTCAGGTTGAGCGCCTCAGCTTTTAACGTGATCGTCTCAGTAAGATTCCAACTAAACTGTGCATCTAATTGAGATTGTTCGTCACGATACCTGTCGCCAATTTCCGTTTGTGCAATGAAGTATTCTGAACGGTAGTTGTAGTTCAAACGAGCGCTGTACAAGTCAGTCTCATAGTACACACCAACGTTAAATGAATCTTTCGACGTATTTGGGAAACTTACCGTACGAGTAACCAAGGTTGCACCGACGATATTACCGGCGTCATCCAGTACTGGCGCGGCCTCATCAATATCAGCATCGGCTACATCCGTGTATGTGTAGTTAGCATAACCACCAAAACCATTATCAAAGGTGTGTTGAATTTGCGCTTCAAATCCTTCAATAGTTGTAGAGCCACCATTTTCTGGCGTGCTGAGTTGATTGATTTGTTGACCATTGATTTCGCGCGCTACCGTTTTGGTAAAGATGAAGTCATTGATGTCTTTCTTGAATACCGTGAAAGCAACAATTGATGCATCATCGAAGTACCATTCCGCTCCCGCTTCAAACTGATTCGCTGTGAGTGGATTCAGACCAGGGTTACCTGCCGTACCTGAGCTCGTTTCTGGCGTTAAGTTAACCGCCGGAGCCAATTGGAATGGCGCTGGTCGAGTAATAACTCGCGCTGCAGCGAAGCGAAGCACAACATCTTGAGTCAGGTCATATGACACGTTTAAACTTGGCAACCATTCGTTATAACCTCCGTCAAAAGACACCGCTGCGCCGGTATTCAGGTCATAACCATTCGAAGTTGTGTCAGTTTCAACATAACGCAAACCAACGTTACCTCTGAACCCGTCACCGCTGAACTTAGCCATGGTATAAAAGGCCGTAATATCTTCTTCAATCTCAAACGACGCATCAGATTGGAAGACGTCGTTGCGTCGGCAAAGTCCATCTGAGTTGCTGTCATTACACTCAGCGACGTTATAGAGCGCGTTGTACATAGAGTCGCGGTCTGGGAAGAAATAGCTCGCCGCTACAGCATTTGTTTCAGAGTGGCTAACATTCACCATGTCTCCCGACCAGAACTGGCTCGCAGGCCCCAAACTTCCCTCACCAATCGGTGCTAGGTTGTTTAAATCTGTGCGATGGCGATTTTGAGAGAAACTACGGCTACGGAGTTTCACACCGCTTTTAATTTCCGTTACTGCGCCCCAATCCACAAAATGTGAATAGTCGACTTGAGCATAATTTTCTTCATCTTCAGTCACGTTCTTTTGATCAAAGATTCCGCCAAGCCACATTTCATCAGTGGGATTTGCCAACCATGGGCTTGGGCCAGTGAAGTCGATATATGGGTCGGTACCGCCGGGGTTGAAGAAGTTAAATGCCGCACGTGGATCGTTGGCATCGACCCAAAACTCCGTAAAGAAGTCTCGGTTTTCCCCTTCACCCGTGGTCGTACCCACTTGGAAGTGAATTGTGCCTTCTTCTAGTTGATACGTTCCTTCTAAGTCGAGAATCTCTGTCGACATTTCAGAACCTTCACGGAAGATGTTGTCGTAAGCCATATGGCGAGCCCAAGCCGGACGATTATCGACACCAGAGACTTGTAGCGATTCCACTACACCATCACTGCTGACTGTTCCTGGGTTTGTATCCGTTCCTAAAAATGCAATTCCGCGGAAAGGAATACCGATGAGGTTAGAGTTCACGTTGTCAGCTTTCAGCGTTGAGGAGAGATAGTGAAGTGATACATCAAAGTCCTCATTTGGAGCCCATTGAGCTGTCACGTCAAAACCAAGTCTTTCGCGATCTTGCTGGAATAGCGCAGAGCCCATTCCCCATGGCAGTGCGCCTTTATCAGATGCACCTGCTGGTGCTTCGATTAAAGGGTCGATTCGGGCGATACTCGGACCAAACCAACCAAAATCTTCATTAGTTTCGCGTCTGACGGTACGTTCTTGGTAGCTTGTAGAAAACAGCACGCCAAATGTTTCGTCTTGGTTCTTCCAGCTATACAAGCCAGAAATTGATGGATCCGTTTCTTCAGCAATGTCGTTGTATTGTGCTTCAACCGAAACTTGCCCTGTATTGGCTTCCATATCTAACGGCTTGCGAGTCCGCAAAATAACCGTACCACCCAAAGCACCTTCATCAAGGTCAGCTTGAGACGACTTATACACTTCTAAGCCTGAGATCATCTCAGAAGCAAGAATTTCGAAGTTAAAGTTACGGGTCGCGTCAGATAGAACAAACCATTGTGCCGTTCCAACCGCTTGGCCATTGACCAATGTTAGGTTTTGATCGGGTTGAACACCACGAATGGTCACACCTTGGCCTTCACCAAAATCTCGGTCAATGGTGATACCCGGTATACGCGAAAGCGATTCCGCAACGTTTTTATCAGGGAACTTACCGATATCCTCAGCGGTAATAGCATCAACCACTGCGTCGGAAAGGCGCTTTGCATTGATATTGGCTTTTTGGCTGCCTCGAATTCCCATCACTTGAATGACTTCGGTTTCATTAGCCCCTTCTTGTGCGAATGCTGGTGTTGCTCCTACCGAAGCGACAGCGCCGAGGGCAAACGCCAGTCGCAAACTAGAAGTAAGTTTGTTGACTCTGTGTGTGTTCATCGTCCAAATCCTTATAATTCTCAGAATGACAACGCTGTCATTTAAAGTTAAATAAAATGACAAGAGGTTGTGATTATTTCGTGCCCAAAATAATGACAACGTTGTCATTGAGTGGTAACCTTACTGTATAAAAATTAGCTTTGCAAATTAAAAATTACAAAAATGTTAAAAAAATACTGACCATTTGTTCCAAACGTTTGGCATCAAAGTCAGGAGGATTACAGGCTGATTAGCGTCTTCAAGTCAGTTAAAATAGTCGCTTATTGACCAGTAGAAATCGAACTATGTTCACAGTTGAACTGCGGTTTTATCAGCCGTATTTAATGTTCGTACTCAACAACAATGAAGGGAATATTTGTGCCTGCAACAATAAAAAGCGTAGCCGAATACGCAGGGGTTTCGATTAAGACAGTTTCTCGTGTTATTAACAACGAAGGAACGGTTAAACCCAATACGTTAGAAAAGGTCCAAGAGGCAATTCGCGTACTGGATTATAAGCCTAACAAAGCAGCCAGAGATTTAGCCGGGCGCGATAATTTCGTACTGGGTTATGTCTACGACAACCCAAATGCTTACTATGTTATTGACATGCAAAATGGCATCTTGGATGAGTGTCGCACAAACGGTTACGAACTGCTTATTCATCCATGTGATGCTTCCAGTCCATCCATTGTTGAAGAATTAATTCACATGGTCGAAAGCGCTAGGCTAGCCGGCCTAGTATTATCTCCTCCGCTTTCAGAAATGCCAAACGTGCTGTCTTCGCTTGACGACAAAGGTATCCATTACGTGCGCGTACTGTCAGGCAATAATGCCCCCGATACGACACTGCCCTGTGTACTTGTCAATGACTTTGAAGCGGCCTATGCGATTACTGATCACCTCATTAAACAGGGCCATGGAAAAATTGCTTTCATTGCGGGTGACCGAGAGCACAAATCTACTATTGAGCGACAAAATGGCTACCGCGCAGCATTGCAAGATAATCATATTGATTCCGACCCGAATCTCATCATTGACGGCACCTACTCTTTCGGTACGGGTGTGGAAAGTGCCGAGATCTTGATCAATCTAGACAAGCGTCCAACTGCTGTTTTCGCATGTAATGATGAGATCGCCGCAGGTACCTTATTTGGTGCTCGCATGAAAGGGCTGGATGTACCTAATGATCTTGCTATCGCTGGCTTTGAGAACAGTCCATTTTCACGCCAAACTTTTCCTCCACTCACTACCGCCGCTCAACCGACATTAGAAATTGCAAAATCCGCGGCATCGTCTTTGATTAGCAGTATCAAAGCGAGGAAAAGAGCCGGTCAACTCGTGCCATCAGAGCCGGTTTACTTCACCCCTGAACTCGTGGTACGCGAGTCGACTAAAGGAGCGTAGCGTATGAGCCAACCCAGTTCAGTAATCATTGTCGGTGGTGGTACCGCGGGTTGGATGACAGCGTGTTTAATGCAAAAACACTGGCCGCGCTCAGACATTCAATTAATTGAATCATCGGCAATCGGTACCATTGGCGTTGGCGAGGGTTCTACACCTTTTATGAAGTATTTTTTCGCACAGATTGGTCTCGCCGAGTCCGATTGGATGCCACAATGCGACGCGACATATAAAGTCGGAATTCAGTTTGATGCTTGGACTCAAAACCCCGCTTACCCCGGTTATTTTCATCCATTTTTTACGCCATTTGATTTAGATACTGGCAATCAATTTTTCGATGCCGTCAATCAGAGACGTCAAGGGCAACGCCGGGATTGTCACCCTGAACACTACTTCCTTACAGCTGAGCTCGTGCGCCAAGGGCTTTGCCCCTCTGCGCTTAACGTCGACACGCAAATTGATTATGCGTATCACTTCGACGCCGGTAAACTGGCCGAAGTGATGAAACAACACTGTTTGTCAGCTGGCTTAACGCACATCATCGACACCATTGAGGGTGTTGACTCAGACGGCAAATCTATTCAGCGTTTGCACACGAGTGCCCATGGCAGTCTGGAAGCTGAACTCTTCGTTGATTGTTCAGGGTTTAACGGCATTTTGGCCAAAAAAGCCCTAAACCGTGATTTTCTCAGTTATGCAGATACGTTGTTCAACAACGCCGCTGTAGCAATACAAACACCTCACAATGAGACGCACCCTTTGCAGTTGCAAACGCGTTCTGAGGCGCTTTCAAGTGGTTGGATGTGGCAAATTCCGCTCACCTCGCGAATCGGTAATGGTTACGTATACTGCAGTGATTTTATCAGTCCGGAACAAGCAGAAAGTGAGTTAAAGCACAGATTAGACATTGAAGAGACATCGGACGTTAAAGTGCGCCACCTCAAGATGGAAGTCGGTCGTCTTGAGCAACATTGGTCGGGAAACTGTGCCGCTATTGGTCTCGCTCAAGGTTTTATCGAACCGCTCGAAGCAACAGCATTAATGTTAGTTCAATATTCTATTTCACAATTGATTGACAGCTGGCAGCCCCAGTCCCCGGCGTCCATTCAAGATAAATACAATAGCGATATCAATCGCATGTTCGATGGTATTCGAGACTATATTGCCGCCCATTACTTACTCAATGACAGAATCGATACTCCATATTGGCAGGCCTGCCGAGAGAGGATGGTGGTGCCGCCTACCCTTGACGCTTTGTACAACGCTTGGCAAACGGGGCAAAACTTCGACAAGGCGCTAAACGATGTGGCGAAGGAACTCGTTTACCTTCGTCCATCTTGGTATTGCATCTTTGCCGGTATGGGTCAATTTGATGGCAGTGACAAAGATACTGTCATTCCCACCTCATCAAGCCGCCAAACACTGCAGGCACTGGTGGCAAAATACTTTGCCGCCAATTAGCGTGTTCTTAAGGTTATAACACCACAGGGCGACTGACTCCTAGATTACCTGCCCTTGTGGCTGGCCAGCTTGGCCAACGTGATGCGCCTCGGACCAAACTCGAAGTTGTTCTAAAATCTCAAGTGCAGATCGGCCAAAATCCGTGAGCTCATAAGTCACGGCGATGGGGCGTTGTTCAATGACCTCGCGTAACACCATACCATTGGCTTCCAGTTCTTTGAGTCTTTGGTCGATCATTTTTTTACTCGCGCCACCGAGCATCCGGCACAAATCATTGAATCTCACGGGCTCATCTTTCAAATGATAGATAATCGATGCTGTCCATTTACCGCCGATCAGGCGCATACCTCGCTCAATCGAACATGGTTCATCACAAACATTGAAAACAATTTTTCTGCCTTTACTGTCTGTTTTTATTTGGCTTTTCACTAATTCCTAACCTCAAAATGGGTAGTTACTAAAAGTATACTAATTGCACAACATAATTAGGTAACTAAAATATACCACATATTATCTTATTGTGTTTCGACGAATTTAATGGAGTGTATCATGAGCCATATTCTTATCATCAACGCCCATCAGTACTACCCGTTTTCTGAAGGCAAACTCAATGGAGCCTTAGTAGACAGAGCCGTTAATCTACTGGAAGAAAAAGGCCACCAAGTGCGTGTTGTCTCCATGCAAGAGACAATCGATGTAGAAGCCGAACTAGCCAATCACCAATGGGCAGATACCATTATTTTGCAATCACCTGTTAACTGGATGGGCGTACCTTGGTCTTTCAAAAAATACATGGACGAAGTCTACACCGCAGGCATGGCTGGCCAATTGTGTAACGGTGACGGCAGACACGCAGGCGCCCCAAAAGCGAACTACGGTACGGGCGGAACCTTGTCGGGTAAGCGCTATATGTTATCGCTGACTTTTAATGCTCCTGCAGAGTCCTTCGACGATCCCGAAGAGTTTCTATTCCAAGGTAAAAGCGTTGATGATCTGTTTTTCCCAATGCATATGAACTTCCGGTTCTTCGATATGACTCCCCTCGATACGTTTGCCTGTTTTGACGTAATGAAAAACGCTGACATTGATAACGATTTTACGCGATTCGATGCCCACTTAACGCGTTTTTTCTAAGGCCATCATGATGAGACCTTCCACCCATTTACTGCGTATTTTGGCGATTTTGCTATCTATGGTTACACCGTCCGTCAACAGTGATCCAGCGGATGCCGCTTATGTTGCTTCGCCAGCGCACTATCAGCTATTACTCGAAAACGACAAAGTCGTGGTGATGAAAATGACTCTAAAACCAACAGAGAGTGACAATATTCATACTCATCACAATGAAACCGTCTATTTTGAAATGGGTGGACAACTTCGTATCACTCCATCAATTGGCCCCTCTTTTGACGTAAATGTATCAAGTGGTCAAGTGATGTGGCATGAGACTTGGACACACCAAGTGACCAATATCGGCGAGACAGACGTTGTAGCCATCATTGTAGAAGAACAACGCCCAAACGAATCACATCAAGGAGCTAACAAATGAGCCAACACAAAGCTATTCACCTCTATACCGCTTCGACAATGAATGGTTGGAAGCCCGTTATCTTTTTAGAAGAAGCCGGCATTGAGTACGACCTCACGTTTGTCGATTTCTCTAAACAAGAGCAAAAAGCACCTGATTACGTGAAGCTCAACCCTAATGGCCGCATTCCGACCATAGTCGACCGATCAAATGACGACTTTGTGGTATTCGAATCCGGGGCAATCTTATGGTACTTGGCAGAGAAATATGGGCAATTCTTACCCAGTGATGAAAAAGAAAAGTCGCGCACGCTGCAGTGGTTGATGTTTCAAATGGGTGGTGTTGGCCCGATGATGGGGCAAGCTATGTATTTTCAGCGTATTGCCGCTAAACAAGGGGAAAACCACCCTTTTGCTATCAAGCGATACGTAGACGAAAGCCGACGTCTATTTGAAGTACTCAATACTCATCTCAAAGACAAAACGTATCTTGTTAATAACGAGTACACCATTGCTGACATGGCCATGTATCCTTGGGCAAGAGCTTACTATTGGGCGAACGTGTCAATTGAGGGATTGCCACACTTACAAGCTTGGTTTGAGCGAATTGATAATAGAGAGGCGACACAGCGAGCGCTGGAAATCCCAAAACCGTTCTGGGCATTTTTTGGCAAAGGTGATGTCGAGGCACTAGAGCGTGAGAACGCCGAACGATTTAAAAGTGACGTGAAAAAAGCATGAATGATTCAAATACTTCAACAAAAGTAAATGTGCGAATCGACATCGTTTCTGATGTCGTTTGCCCTTGGTGCATTATTGGTTACAAACGCTTAGAGCAAGCGCTTGAGCTATTGCGAGACAACGTTGAGGCTACTATTCATTGGCGTCCGTTTGAGCTAAATCCCAACATGCCCGAGGGTGGCGAGAACCTACGGGCACATTTGGCTGCCAAGTATGGCACAACATTGGAAAACAGCATCAAAGCCAGAGCAATGCTGACACAGCTTGGTCAAGAGCTTGGATTCGAGTTTCACTACTTCGATGACATGCGAATGTTCAACACCTTTAAAGCCCACCAACTTATACATTTCGCGGGGCAATCCAATAAAGCGACAGCGATGAAATTGCGGTTGTTCTCTGCATTTTTTAGTGAGGCCAAGGTTATCGAAGATACTGAAGTGTTGGTAGCAGAAGCGGTTGCAGTTGGCTTAGACGAATCGTCGGTAAGAGCAGTACTAACAGAACAAACCTATGCCGAAGACGTCAGAGAGGAACAGCAGGTTTGGACCAGCAAAGGAATAAGCTCAGTCCCTGCGTTTATTTTTAACAACAAGGTAGGGTTGTCGGGTGCCCACGAAGTACAAACCTTTGCTAATGCGATACAAAGTGCCATTGCCCAAACTACAAACATTGATGGATAGCATGGGTACTACCTTGTATACCTAAACGGCGAGTCACAAAAAAATTAGTTTAAAAACCATATTAAATTCATAGTTTTAGCTAATTATAGCTGGGGTTACTTTTTAGTGACTAATTGAAATGACTCGCCCTTGCTCTAATCTTTACGGTCTACACTATTAGTGCAAAAAAACAACAGGCACTAGCCATGATTGGCTACTCACAACTTAGAGGTTGCAAGACCATGATCGAATTTTCATTAAACGGGAACACTGTCAAAACGGACGTCAGTGAAGACACACCACTCCTTTGGGTAATCAGAGATGAATTTGGCTTAAAAGGTACCAAGTTTGGCTGTGGTATTGCTATGTGCGGGGCATGCACGGTCCATATTGATGGTAACGCCATCCGATCGTGTTCTTTTCCAGTCTCACTCGCCAAAGGCAAAGCCATAACCACAATTGAAGGGCTCAATAATGAACACCCATTGCAACAAGCCTGGGTTGAAGAACAAGTCCCTCAGTGCGGTTACTGTCAATCGGGACAAATCATGCAAGCCGCCACGTTATTGGATAAAAATCCGAACCCCAGTGATCAAGACATCGTCAATCACATGAGTACAAATTACTGTCGTTGTATGGCTTACGTGCGAATCAAAAAAGCGATAAAGCGTGCAGCCAATGGGCAAGCTGGCGTACAGACATTTGATCCTCGAGAGAATGCTTAAGGAAAGAACGATGAAAAGTATCAAAGCAGAAAAAAATGCGATTAACCTGTCTCGTCGGGGCTTTCTTATTGGCAGTGTGAATACGTCATTGGTGATGGCATTTACACCAGGCATTGCCATCAAAGGCGTGTCGGCTCAAGAAGCTTTAAGCGACAAGATATTCTCCCCTACTGTTTGGTTTGAAATGGATACAACAGGCGCGGTTGTGGTTAATGTTGCCAAAGCGGAAATGGGGCAACACATAGGTACAGCGCTTGCCAGAATCGTGGCAGATGAACTGGGTTGTGATTGGTCAAAAGTATCTATCCATCATGTTGATACCGACCCTAAGTGGGGTTACATGGTAACAGGTGGTTCATGGTCGGTATTTCAAACCTACAAGCCTTTGTCACAAGCAGGGGCTGCCGGCCGCATCGCTTTAATTGATGCCGGAGCAAAATTACTAGGTGTTGATCCCGCTAGCTGCACAGCAAAAAGTGGCTTTGTCGTCAGTGGCAGCAAGAAGCTTGCCTATGGTGACATCGTCTTGTCAGGTACACTCAATCGAACTTTCAGCGCCGATGAAATCGCGGCGCTTCCGATTAAGAAAAGTAATAAACGTCACTTGATTGGCAACGACAGTAAAGCTCTCGATATTCCGCCTAAGACCAACGGTAGTGCCGTGTATGGCTTAGACGTTGAAATTGATGGCATGGTATACGCCCGCCCAGTGCTTCCGCCAACTCGATATGGTAGCAAAGTGACTCAAGTTGACGATTCAGCAGCAAAATCACTTAAAGGTTACCAAGGGTTTGAAATACTGAACGATCCCAGTGGCGTATTCGAAGGCTGGGTAACGGTACTGGCAGATAACTTTTACACGGCCGTCAAAGCCGGCGATGTCATCAAGGTAGCCTACCAAAAAGGCAAGTCGGCAAATGTTAGCGAAGACATGATACAGCGCGAGGGGCTTCGCGTCGTTCAAGACCGAAATGAGGGCGTATTGTTTGTTGACGAAGGCAACGTAAGTGCAGCCCAACAAACGGGTGAACGCACTATCAATGCCATATATAACACTGCCACAGCGAATCATTTCCAACTCGAACCACTGAACGCAATAGCGGAATTCAAGAACGGAAAATGGCACATTCACACCGGTAATCAATGGCAAGGTTTAACCTTACCCGCCCTTGCCAAAGCAGCCGGCGTTAGTGACGACAACGTCGTCATGCACCAATACTATTTGGGCGGTGGTTTTGGCCGTCGCTTATTTGGCGATTGGTGTATTCCCGCCATACTGACGGCTAAAGCCATTGGCAAGCCAGTGAAACTCATATTTACCCGTCCTGACGATACCTTGTTTGACCAAAGTCGCTCGGCTTCGACTTCGATGTTTCACGCTTCTTTTGACGCAAACAACACATTCACGGGCCTTGAGCACGCATTGGCGGCGGGTTGGCCAACCCTAGCGATGGCACCGGGCTTTATGCCTGAAAGCGTCGATAAAAAAGGAAAAGTCGATCCTTTTGCTGCGTCAGGAGCAGATCACTGGTATTCCATGGACAATCATCGGGCACGGGTTATCAATAACACTGTCGCTCAACAAACCTTTACCCCGGGCTGGCTAAGGTCGGTTGGTCAGGGTTGGATTCTATGGGGACTTGAATCCTTTATCGACGAAATTGCTATCGCCGCAGGTCAGGACCCAGTCGAATTTAGGCTAGCTATGCTCGATGGCAAAGGCAAGCAAGCGGGTAAAGCTCCTGAAGCTGTCGGTGGAGCGACGCGGTTACATGATGTACTCAAACGCCTTCAAACCAAAATTGGCAATCCAAACCTAGGGGCTGACGAAGGCATAGGGTTTTCGGTTACCGCTGGGCAAGAACGCACTATGCCAGCTTGGATAGCCACCGCAGCTCACGTCAAGGTCAATCGGAACACTGGCCAAATCACCGTTAAAAAACTGTCTGTGGTGATTGACGCTGGCATTGTAGTCCATCCAGACGGGGCGCTCGCGCAAATTGAAGGATCCCTTTTGTGGGGACTGAGTTTGGCGCTACACGAGCACAACGCCTACAAAGACGGACAAGTCACTAAGACCAACTTACACACCTATCGACCTTTACGGATGAATGACGTGCCTGACATGGACATTGAGTTTGTCGACAGTGACGAATTTCCTGTTGGTCTTGGTGAACCAGGCGTGATTGGCGTTGCACCAGCAATTGGCAACGCCGTATATCAAGCCGTTGGCGTTAGATTACGCGACCTACCAATGTTGCCTGAGCACTTAAAACCTCAGCTTAGCTGAAAATGAATAGGAGACTAACTTGAAACGTTTATTACTCGTATTTGCTAGCATTGTGATGTCGTCTGCCCTTGCGGCAGGCGACGCCTATAGCAACTACAAGTCTACCCCAAATGCAGACACGGCTTTTATGTATTTATTTCAAGTCGCTACGCATCCCAGATGTGCAAATTGCCATGGTGTAGTGGACCAAGGTATCCACCACCCAACAGTAGGAGACGCAAGAATTCCTCATCCTATGAACATCACATCGGCCAACAATCTGAGTTTGTCGATTCAGGATGGCCAGTTCGTGCAATTGCCAAATGCGCTCCCAGTGAATTGCAGAACCTGCCATCAAAACGAAAACGGTGATGAAGTGGGAATGCCTCCTGGGGCCGCAAATGATCTAATGAAAGGATTCGTTTGGCACATGCCTCCGGCATTTATGGCAATCAACTACGATATGACGCCGGAGCAACTTTGTAACAACTGGCTTGACCCAACAAAGAACAGCTTTTTAGCTCATCGTGGTGGACGACATGATATGAAAACATTCAAAAAGGAATTCGAACATCACGTAGAGGACGACCCACTTGTTCGATGGGCTTGGTCGCCTGGCATCGACCGAACTCCAGCACCTGGGACTCACGCTGACTTCGTCGACGCAATGAAAATTTGGATTACAGCTGGCGCCCCCTGCACACCACAATAGTCATATCTTTTTTAGCGCATGCTCTAGTAGTGTGCGTTTTCTTCTCCTATAGAAAAAAACAAACCTGATCAGTTCAGACACAAACCGTTTTTTATCTAACTAGGCGTTTAATTCACTCAAACCACCGCGAGACAACCTATCACCTGATAGATTTTTTAATCCATTTAACCTACTGAAAATTAATAATTTATTAACCTAAAAAAGCTGCTTGCTTACTTTTTATGCAAAAAAGTATTTGACAATAATTAAAACCACCACTAAATTTACCTACCAGTAGATAGGCAAATACATAAATGTGTTTGCCATCCATTAATTTGTTAACTTACTGGAGTAATCCCAATGAAATTGTATGAAACGAAAGGCTTTCCAAACCCATTGCGCGTATCTATTGCTTTAGCAGAAAAGAATGCGTCAGATAAAGTAGACACTGTTGATGTAGATGTGATGGGTGGTGAACACCGTACAGCTGACTTTCTAAAGAAAAACCCGCTGGCAACCGTACCGGTTCTCGAACTCGACGACGGGACCTTTATTGGTGAGACAACCGCAGTCACAGAGTTTATCGACCATCATTTTGCAGGCCCATCACTCACGGGCGAAACAGCAAAAGAAAGAGCGGTTGTTCATATGATGCAGCGACGCGCAGAAGCCATGGTTATCGACGCAGTTGGTACCTATTTTCACCACGCGACCGATGGTTTAGGTCCTGAATTAGAAACTTACCAAAACCAAGAGTGGGGCGAAAAACAAAAAGAAAAGGCATTAGCTGGCTTGAGATATTTTAATGATGTGTTGGCAGACCAACCTTTCATAACAGGCGAGAATTTTACGATGCCTGACATCACTCTTTTTGCCGGATTAGCCTTTGCTGACTTCGCAAAAGTAGACATTGCAGAGGAGTTAACTCATCTTCTTGCATGGCGCGAACGCATCGCCAATCGTCCAAGTGTAAAAGCAGCGACTGGCGCATAACGCGTCGCATTAAAGATAAGGAGCCAATCATGAAAATTAATGCTGATTTCGATCAAAGAGTGGTTGTACACAGTGCCGATCTAGATTGGATCCCATCTCCAATGGCCGGCGTTGACCGTCGTCCATTGGACAGAGTGGGTGACGAAGTCGCTAGAGCCAGTACTATCGTTCGATACGCCCCTGGCAGCGCGTTTTCATCTCATGTCCATACAGGCGGCGAAGAGTTTATTGTGCTTGAGGGGGTATTCCAAGATGAGCATGGCGATTTTCCTGTTGGCTCCTATATTCGCAATCCACCGGAGTCTAGCCATACACCCGGATCGGCACCTGGCTGCGTTATATTCGTAAAGCTATGGCAATTCGAAATGGAAGACAGAACCCATGTTCGTCTGCGCACGGACCACATGCCGGCGATTCCCCATCGAGATTATCCCGGTATTGCCGTCACCCCTTTGTACCAGGACCAGATCGAGTCTGTATATATGCATGACTTTGCGCCCGGGGCGACGTTGAACTTACCTGTAGAGGGTGGCGCTGAGCTCCTCGTAATGGAAGGCAACATTCAAGAACACGATGACAAGTTGGTCAAACACAGCTGGCTTCGTGTTCCCTTAGGCGGAAAAATTCACGCTACCGCCGGCGAAAATGGTGCCCGAATTTGGCTCAAAACAGGCCACCTTACGCAAGTGGAAGCTCAAATCCAACGGGTCAGTGACCGTTAACATTTAAGGCGCTCTAAGCGCCTTTTCCCATAAAACTGTTGCAATCAAGCCTAGCCTTGAGGGGGAGTTATGTCTCAAATTTTGATAGAAGTGGATGAATTGATTAGCGAGTTTGATAGTCACGGCTACGTTATTGTCGACACCCGTTCGCCAGAAGAATATGCGTTATGCCATATTCATGGTGCAGTGAATATTCACGATATTTTCACCTATTTGTCTTCTTCGACGAAAGCAGGGCTCATCGAGATGCGCCAACACTTCGCTGATGCATTTGGCAAAATGGGGATTGCTCAGTCAACACCTGTCATATTTTATGAAGAAGGGATGACTAGCGGCTACGGCCAATCCTGTCGTGGTCACTATATGGCCGAATATATTGGCTTGCAAAACAGTCGCGTGCTTCACGGCGGGTTTAGCGCATGGCGTCAGGCTGGCGGACCAGTCGACGACACATTGCCAGAAACAACGCCAGTGACATTCACGTTGACTAATGAAGGACTCGACTTAATTGTTGATAAATCGCAAGTACTTGAGGCGATAAAAAGTAACGAGGTTACCCTACTGGATGTCAGGGACGTAGATGAATGGATCGGGCAAAGTAGCTCGCCGTATGGAAAAGACTTTGCCCCGCGAAAAGGCAGGTTACCAGGTGCCAAATGGTTGGAATGGTACCGAATGATGAAACCCACTCCTTCTGGTCCTAGGATGAAATCCCCGGCCGAAGTAAGAGCGGAATGTGAGAATATTGGGCTCGATTTTGACAAGCCGATTTGGTTGTACTGTTTTAAGGGCGCAAGAACATCCAATACTTATGTGGCATTAAAGCAAGCGGGCTTTAGCAATGTCGCAACCTACTTTGGTTCCTGGAATGAATGGTCAAGAGACCTGTCTTTGCCCATTGAGTGAAATACAAAGTAACTGCCTCATTGGGGCCCTGAAATGGTTATTGTTCAGCATCCCAAAAAGTAACTAGAAGCACACGTTTACGGCATCCATGTAACTGCTACACTACGCATCAGAACTTGCACTGAGGAAATGACTTACCAACGGAGGTTCGCTCTTTTCGTGAAATTGATTCACAATGATTTGCTGTTGCCTATCTTCCTCTGACGTGTGTTCATGATGCTGTAAATGGTGCAACCAAGAGCTTTCAAAAAAATATTCTAAAAAACGATTGGGGTTCGCAGTATCTTGAAAAACACCCCATTGGTAAGCTCCATAGCGTTTTCTAGCGACACCCAATTGTTGAATTGACATCTTAAAATCACGCCAATCTTGTTTATTTACGTAATATTCGATTGTTACCATGACCGGCCCCTGATCTAATGACGCGGGCGCCTCACCCAGTCCATTTGCTAATTTGGGAGTTGGCCAATGTAAAGAAGGCTCCAAGTCTCTATCGTCCCCTAAATTTAGACGGTTACGAATAGTCGCTAATGCGCCGATTACCAATATTCCTCCCGCTATCATCAGTGTTTGCGCTAGAGGTAACGCAGATGCAACGTTTCCCCAAATGATACTTCCCAGTGACATCGCTCCGAAAAAAACCATCAAGAAAATAGACAGCCCTCTAGCTCTCACCCAATTTGGAAGAGATGTCTGCGCTGACACGTTCAAATTGGCCAGTGCGATTATCCAAGACGCACCAAAAGTGAAACAACTCACGAGTAAGCTTGTTGTGGTAAAGGTCAGTGCCAGCACAACGAAAATACCAGCATCGATAATAGTCGCGACAAGCAACATGGAGCTTGGCTCCATGTAAACTTTTAAACGTGGCATTAGGAATGCACCAAATAGCGCACCAACGCCGATCAAGGCCGTTGCAGTACCATAGAGACTGGCGTCAGCTTTCATTTGGTGGCTGACGATTAAGGGGAGCAACGCCCAAAAAGCCGAAGCCGCAAGAAAAAAGGCGACCGCGCGAACGAGCGTATTGCGCAATGGAATGCTATGGCGAGCGTAACGAAGGCCGCTAACAATGGCAGGTACTACATGTTCTGTAGGTAAACCATGCTTTTTTTGATTCGGCGGTGACCACCAAAGTAAAGCGCAAATGATAAATAAGTAACTGACAGCATTCAGCCAAAATGGCGCTTGAATACCAAAAGAAACAATTAAGACACCAGCGATAGCAGGGCCAATTGCTCGACTAATATTAATGCCTACACCATTCAGGGCGACCGCTTCTGACAGTTGCGATCTATCAACTAGGTTGGGAACGATGGCTTGCCATGCTGGTGCGATAAAAGCGGCGCTGATTCCTAAGGCAAAGGTAAAACTTATCAATATCCAAGGCGAGATAATACCGACGTGAATCACTGCGCCTAGTCCAATCGCGATAAAGCATGCCAATAGGTTAACCACAACCAGCAATTTTCGACGATCGACTAAGTCAGCCAATGCACCGGCAGGTAAAGCGAACAAGAAAATGGGAAGTGCCACCGCAGTTTGAATCATCGCTATTTTGGTGGGATCGGCGCTCAGTTCAGTCATTAGCCAGGATGCCCCTACTTCATGCATCCAAGTACCAATATTGGAAAGCACTGTTGCACAGAACAATACCGCGTAAACAGGAGACGTTAACACGGTCCACATCGATGTCTCATTTGTTCGAGAACCCATTGCCGCTCCTTAGAATAAATTTTGCATTGAGCCAAAAACCATTGGCCAATACTGGTTTACACTCGGCTTTCTCAATACCTGTTTCACAGTTAATCAACGACTTAAACTACATACCCAGCGGCGGTAAAACCCAAAGTCATTGCGACAACCAGCAAGGCTCCTTCTAATTTTGGTGGCGCAGGTACAGGAATATCCAACCATCGACAGCCCGCGCCTATCGCTAGGCCCAACAAGATTCCCATTACTAACTCAATCATCAGCGTCCTCCTTGGGCTCCGATAACGATGAAGTCGATATTCCAGTGGGGCCACCACAATGTGCGCGACTCTCAGAAGGTTCAGTCATGAACTTGTCAGCTATGCCATAACCCACAGTCATTGCGACGACCAGCAAGGCCCCCTCTATAACCGGCGGCGCAGGAACAGGCACTGAAAATACATAACACAAGATGCCAATAGCGAAACCCAACAGTAAACCAATCAGTAATTTCATGTTTTACCCTACCTTACCTCGATTCCAATGCGCTCACTCTACGCAACAGAAAAATAGGGTTCAAACCATTAAATCTTGGGTGTCAGGTTAGCTAAACTAAAGCGGTGACACTTTGCTCAAGGCCTGGCCTGACCAAAACGATCTTGCATAAATTTAACGAATAACGCGATACGAGCAGATAGGTGACGGTTAGGAGGGTATAGCAAAGCGAGCTGCAGCTCAGGCGCTTGATACTCGTTTAACACTTGAACCAACTTACCTTCATCCAACGCTTTTCCAGCAATAAATGTTGGCAGGAGCGCGAACCCCATCCCCGCGATACAAGCATCTCTGAGAACTTCGGCATTATTGGAACAAAGAACGCCATTGACTCGTATGCTCTTTTCACCATCTGGACCCGTCAATTTCCAATTGTTACCAGAAGGCAGATTACCGTAGTGTAAACAGGGTGATTGTTTAAGACACTCTAGTGTAATTGGCTTTGAGTAGCGCTCGATAAATTGCGGCGAAGCGCATATCACTCGTCTTGCCTCGACAATTGTATGTTCGATCAACGCCATACTGTCACTTGGGGAAGCAATTCTTACGGTCATGTCAAAACCGTTGGAGACCGGATTCACTTTTTCGTCAGACAACACGAGTTGTACCCTGATATCAGGGTAAAGGCTCATAAAGTCGATGATGGCTTGACTTAAATGCATGGTACCAAAAGACATAGGCGCATTGATTTTAAGCTCGCCTGAAGGGTTTTCCTGGTTGTCTTTAATAAGTGACTCAGTTTCAGATACGTCAGCAAGTATCTGTTTGACTCTCTCGAGATAGGCGGTACCTGTCGCCGTTAGCGTAACTTTTCTCGTAGTCCGGGTAAATAAAGTCACACCCAAATCATCTTCTAATGCAATCACCAACTTGTTGACTTGAGAACGCGATAGACCCAATCGACGGGAGGCATCCGCAAAGCTATTTGTCTTCGCCACTTCAGAAAACACCGACATCGCAGTTAGTTTATCCATAGCTAACCCTTTTACTTTTTAGTCAGTATAGATTGTCTCGAAATCGACGACAATAAAGCGCCTATTATCGGTATTCTCCCCTCAGTTTAGTTAATCTAAACTCGCTTTATTGTCTGACTGGAGAGATAACATGCCATATCGTCGCCTACCTTCACTACTCGCGTTGAGAGCGTTCGAAGCGGTATCAAGAAACGGGTCAATGAAGCAAGCCGCAGAAGAATTGAGCGTGACTCCCGGCGCCGTAAGCCAACTGGTGAAAAAATTAGAGGATCAGTTGCAATGTGAGTTGTTAACGCGAATCAACCGAGGGTTTGAGTTGACCGAAGCAGGCATACACCTAAAGACAGGCTTGTCAGACTCATTTAATCGAATGAAAGAAGCCGTGGACTCAGTCATGCCGATAAGTCAGTCCAAAACTCTTATCGTAGCATGTGCACCTTCCTTTGCCGCCAAGTGGCTTGTTCCCCGGCTTTGGCATTTTCTCGAGACACACCCCGACGTCGATATCAGAATTTCATCAAGCTTTTCAAAACTAGACTATGCAACCAAGCAAATTGATATTGGCGTGCGGCTGACTCGAGATACGGATTCTTCTATGGAGCGCCTTGTGATTGGCGAAGAGAGCTTAATGGTACTGGCTTCACCTGAATTTATTCAGCGCCAGAAGATTAACGAACCGAAGGATATCTTGAGAGTGCCAATCCTTTCTGAAGACATCAGTGCTACCCCTATCGATCCTCCCACTTGGACAGATTGGTTTAAAAAAGTCGGCTTGCCGCTGAAGTCTGCAAACAGAGGGGTCAATTTCGGTGAGTACGCTGAACAAGCCCTTGATGCGGCAATCGCAGGGGCTGGCGTAGTTCTGGGGCACAAAGTCCTAGCCTCTAAAGACATCGAACAGGGAAGATTAGTATGCCCGTTTGGACCGGAGATGAAATCCGGCCTCAACTATCAAATCGTTTGTCGTCCCCAAATAAAGCATTCTGATGCGGCTATCGCCTTTAGAGAATGGTTGACGCAAGAGCTAACACAGTCTCTTCTGGTAAACGCCTTACCCTAGCACCAGCCCTATTTTACTTGTACACCCATCATGCGGTTACTTTGCGCTTTAGCGTTGTCTGTTAACTATGACAGCAATTAATTAAACGCGAAATGTAGCTACTGTGTTTTTATCCCACTCTACTCACTACAAAAAATCGCTCCCCTCAGTACAAAGAGAAAATATTAAGTATAAAAATCATAACGTTAAGAGCAATATAGATTATCTAAACTATCAATGGAGTTTAAATCGTTTGTCGATTTTTTCGCAGTCTCTATAGTGAAAAACAGCTCAAAAACATCTCCATACCACTTGTGTATTTGAGTCGTTTTTAATCTTATTTTATCTATTGAGGACTTGTCATGAGCAAAGAAAAGTTAGAAGTATTAACGCCACAAAATTCACAGCTAATTTTTATCGACCACCAACCACAAATGGCATTTGGTGTGCAATCTATCGACCGTCAAACACTGAAAAACAATAGTGTGGGTTTAGCCAAAGCAGCAAAGATCTTTAACATACCAACGACGATCACAACAGTAGAGACCGACAGTTTTTCAGGACACACCTACCCTGAACTATTGAGTGTATTCCCCGAGCATCCATTACTAGAGCGTACTTCGATGAACAGCTGGGATGACCAGAAAGTCAGAGATGCCTTGGCCCAAAATGGTCGTCGTAAAATCATCGTATCCGGTTTGTGGACTGAAGTATGTAATACCACCTTTGCCTTGTCTGCAATGCACGACGCTAACTACGAAATCTACATGGTAGTTGACGCGTCAGGTGGTACATCACAAGACGCTCACGATTACGCGATGCAGCGCATGATTCAAGCGGGTGTTGTCCCTGTGACTTGGCAGCAGGTACTGCTTGAGTGGCAACGCGATTGGGCACATAGAGATAGCTATGACGCCGTAATGGAACTAGTAAAAGAACATTCAGGCGCTTACGGCATGGGTGTTGACTACTGCTACACCATGGTTCACGGCGCTGAAGAACGTGTAAAACACGGCGAGCGACTTGCCCCTGTCCACGCCGAGTAACCTGTTGTTTAAGGCCCGATACCGTCGGGCCATTTCGCAATTCACACATCACTGTATCGCCATTGCTCTGGATGACAAGCGCGCTCTGAGGCAATAAAAACAGGCGATAGCAACCATTTGAGGGCTTTGTAATGACAACGACAAAAGCGGCGTTAGTTTTGCTTGCCAGTTTATCCAGTCTACCCTTGGCTGCCGCGCCAGATATGATTGTTCACAATGCAAAAATTACCACTTATGACGGTAAGCACTATTCAGGTTTTGCCGTAGAGAATGGCACGTTTACCGAGCTATCAACGTCGGCCAAAATGCTTCTAGCACAACAAGACGACGACACCATTGTCATCGACGCTAAAGGCCAACGCATCGTACCCGGTATCAACGATTCTCACCTTCACGTTGTGAGGGGCGGTCGCTTTTACAATTTAGAAACCCGCTGGGAAGGTCTGCGAAGCCTAGAAAAAGGCATTCAAATGATTGCTGATCAGGCTAAGCGCACCCCTGAAGGTCACTGGGTACGGGTCATCGGCGGTTGGAGCCCATTTCAATTTAAAGAAAAGCGCATGCCAACGCCTCAAGAGCTAACCAAAGCTGCGCCAAATACACCGGTTTTTGTTTTGCATTTGTATTCTGGCGGTGTCTTGAACCAAAAGGCCATGGAGGTGCTTGGCGTTACCAAAGACAGTGTGCCCCCCAAAGGAAGCCGCTATGAGCGAGATGCTGATGGCAATCCTACGGGCGTGTTAGTCGCCGATCCCAATCCAATGATCTTGTACCGCACGATTGCCGCTCTGCCCCATATGACATTGGATGAACAATACAATTCCAGTAAACAATATTACCGAAAATTACTGAGCCTTGGTGTAACCAGTGTGGTTGACGCTGGCGGCGGTGGCCATACGTTTCCGGAAAACTACCAAGCGAGTACAGTACTCGCCGCAAGAGGCGAATTACCGATTCGTGTCTCTAACTACTTGTTTCCTCAAACGCCTGGAGACGAGCTGAATAGTTTCGCCAAGTGGATGAGCAACTACAAGCGCAATCAAAATCTCCACCTGCATCTAAACAACGGCTATGTAATAGAAGGCGGTGGCGAGCTACTGGCGTGGCAAGCATCTGATTACGAAAACTTCAGAGCCGCTCGTCCAGAGCTTGCGAAAGACGCAGAAAAAGAGTTGGAGAAAGTCGTCAGACTGCATTTACTGCAAGGTTGGCCGTTTCGTATTCACGCGACTTACAACGAATCTATTGAGCGAATGTTGGCGCTGTTTGAAAAAATCGATGAAACCCAGCCTTTAAACAGTGTTCGCTGGATTATCGATCACGCCGAGACAGTGACCGATAAAAATCTAGATCGCATCAAAGCATTGGGCGGGTCTATTGCTGTTCAAGGACGCATGGCATTTGCTGGTGAAGATTTCTTAGCTCGCTACGGTGAAAAACAAACCAAGCGTACACCACCCATCAAAAAGATGTTGGAGAAAGGCATCCCCGTGGGATTTGGAACAGACGGTACACGAGTATCCAGCTTTAATCCGTGGGCAACCTATTACTGGGCGGTATCGGGTCGCACGGTAGGCGGCCAAAAACTGTACGATCGTAGCAATACACTTGACCGCCTCACCGCGCTAAAAACCTTTACCCAAGGCAGTGCCAATATCTCCGGTGAAGAAGATGTAAAAGGGCAAATTAAGCTTGGTCAATACGCAGATTTTGCGATTCTCAATCAGGATATTCTCAAGGTGAATGAGGACGCGTTACTCGATACCCATTCGGTAATGACTGTCGTCGACGGCAAAATCAGATTTGCAGACAAAGTACTTTACCCCGAATTACATATCCCAAGAGAGCCTGCAATTCCGGCTTGGTCGCCGGTTAATTTCAGTGAAGTTCGCTAGGGAGTTGTCATTATGATTTCTAAAATTGAGCGTCGTGCTGTTTTTAAAAAGGTTGCTGGTGCAACCGCTTTGAGCGGCAGTATTGAGTTAGGGCTGGTATTCGCCCTCCCTCGTTTGGCGCAAGCGATTGACAATTTACAGCGAGGGGAATGGGAAAAACATCGACAATACCAAGCGACGCCAGAACAAAATTTAACGGTGGACATATTACCCGTGCAATAAGTGGACGGGATACCCCTAAAGGTCCTAACAAACTGAAAGTTATTTCGCTTATTCCCAAGGATTTAACCTAGGAGCCATATCATGAAAATACAGCACTTTGGAAAGTTTATCATCGGCACTGCGTTGCTAGCTGCAAGTAGCTCTAGTGCGCAAGCCGCAGTCGAAAAATACACAATAGATACATCAGGTTCCCATGCCTTCGTGCAATTTAAAGTCAACCACTTAGGTTATAGCTGGTTACACGGCCGCTTTAATGATTTTGAAGGTAGTTTTGAGCTTGACCCTAGCGATCATTCCGACGCTGAAATCAGTATTTCAATCGATACAAGCAGCGTCGATACCAACCATGAAGAACGTGATAAACATCTAAAAAGCAAAGATTTTTTAAATGTTAAAGCCTTTCCGAACGCGACATTCAAAAGCACTAAGGTGAATTTAAATAGCGCTGGTAACGGTACTGTCACAGGTAACCTCACGTTAAATGGTGTGACAAAACCTGTCACCCTGGATGTGAATCAAATTGGCTTTGGGGTAGACCCATGGGGTGGTTATCGCCGTGGTTATGAAGCGACAACCACATTTAAGATGGCAGACTTCGGCATGTCTTACGACTTAGGCCCGGCGTCAAGAACGGTCGAAATGACCCTTTCCATCGAAGGGATTAGAAACTAGTCTTACGTTACACACCGCCCTGTCTGATGCAGCAAACAGGGCGGCAAACACCTCTACACTCTTTGGCGCATTTCTGACTACACTAATGCACCAATGTGGAGTTATCCGTTTACTCTTTATTGTTCTCTAGGAGACAGACATGGCGTTTGTTGTTAATGCAGCGAAAAAGGACTTAGGCGGCTTTTCCGTCTCTCGTATCATTCCAAGTGTTCAACAGCGGATGATAGGGCCTTTTGTATTTGTCGACCACATGGGGCCAGCTAATTTCCCCGCAGGCAAAGGGATTAACGTTCGCCCCCATCCACATATTGGGTTGGCCACTATCAGTTATTTGATGGAAGGTAGCATGCTGCACAGAGATAGCTTAGGTTCAATCCAAGAGATTCATCCAGGTGATGTGAATTGGATGACGGCCGGTAAAGGCATCGTTCACTCGGAACGAGAAACGATTGAAACAAGAGGCCAAGATCACGTGTTGAACGGTTTGCAATGCTGGATCGCACTACCTGAAAATAAAGTCGATATGGAACCAAGCTTTCTGCATATCAATCGCGCTCAGTTGCCCTATATCCATCGCGAAAAGATACTGATGCGTTTGATCGCAGGAGAGGCATACAATTACACCTCGCCCGTCAAAACCTATTCTCCTATGTTTTATCTCGATGCCATAACGGAAGCGGGAGCAATGGTGGAGAGACCCTGCGGCAAATCTGAAACCGCTTGCTACATCATCTCTGGCAAACTCAATATTGGTGGAACGATTTTCGAAGCAGGTCAGTTTGTTATGCTTGAAGACGAGGAAACCATAGAAACTGTCGAAAACAGTCGATACTTTTTACTCGGCGGACACAAATTCGAGAAACAACCCATTTTGCGCTGGAACTTTGTTGCCTACACGCCTGAAAAAATAAAAGAAGCCGAAGAACGTTGGCAAAATGGTCAGTTTCCAACGATACCAGGTGATGACATTGAATATATCCCTTTACCTAGCTAATGAGTGAAAGGCTTTCGCTTGTGATCTGGTCCAACTATCAAATAAGACGTGCATGAAAGGCACGTCTTTTTGTATGCTCTATTACCGAGCAAACTCATCTGCAAATCGAGGTTAATTCTTTTTGGGCAAAAAATATCAAGATATTTACCCGCAAGCCCCTGTGATCAAAAGTGCCGATTTAGACAGGCCTTCAGCGGCTGAATTACTGACCTTAGAGTTCTTCGAGGCAGATCCCGGGGAAATGCCATATGACACCTTTGACCAGCATCACATTCTAATTAATCTCAAAGACGAGCCTCATCGGGTGGAAAACTGGAGAGAGGGTGAGCACCGGGATTTCACCTTGCTACACAATGAAATCATTGTCACTCCTGCAGGCGTCTCTTCGGGCTGGAAATGGCACGCAAAATCTAAAGTGATTATCATCACCTTAGAACCTGACAAGCTCAATCAGTTTTCTCAGCACGAATTAGGCATACTGCTCAGTAGTGCGCAACTCAAAAACATTCCGCAGTTTGTCGATTCAGATATCTGCCAAGCCGGTGAAATGTTGCTCGATGCCCTCAACAGCCCACTGGGTTCAGCGGTCATGTTTGAGAGCTTTGCTCGCGTATTTTTGACAAAACTCATTCACAAATACGGCTTAGAGAAAAGCGAGGAAATCGCTTTTAATCGCAGTTTTACGTCATCACATTACAAACGCGTACTCGATTACGTCGCCAATCATTTTCACGAAAACATCACGCTCGAGACGATGGCTGCGCAAGCGGGTATAAGTACCTACCATTTCGCACGTTTGTTTAAACAAACGATCGGCGAAAGCCCTCATCAATTCTTAATGCAATACCGAGTTGAACAAGCGAGAAAGCAACTTGCGGACGCATCGCGACTCATTGCCGATATCGCCATAGCATGCGGCTTTTCTGACCAGGCACACTTTACCCGTGTGTTCAAACAATCGACTGGAAAAACACCTCGTCAGTACCGCCTTGCCGACTAGTGTGAGTCTTCAAAAAGGCAAAAGAAGTGATTGCCGTTTCGCCCCTTTTGAGACGTAGCCGTAAAAAGCGAAACGTTCAATTGTGTTCAATCTGGGTCCAATTTTGATTAATCAAAACGCAATCTGATATTCTGTAATTCAAACGCTAGTGCGCAATCAGGCAGACGCCTGCGAAACATGCGCACCTGAGTCTTCGTCGTATTACAAGTCGGGAGAGGAACCCAGTGATTAAAGTACTTGGCAGGAATAATTCCGTAAACGTTCAAAAAGTCATGTGGATTGCAAAGGAACTAGGCCTAGAGGTCGAGCGCGAAGATATCGGCGGTGCCTTTGGTGGAAATGACTCCCAAGAATATTTGGCGATGAACCCAAATGGCCGGATTCCAACGTTGATTGACGGAGACGAGGTCATCTGGGAATCCAACACCATTGTTCGCTATCTGGCGGAGAAGGCAGGAAAACACCCTTGGTATCCTGAAAGCCTAGCCGCGCGAGGGCGGGCAAACCAATGGATGGATTTTTACCTAACGAATATGCACCCGCCTATGACAGTCATTTTCTGGCAACTTATTCGGACTGCGCCAGAAAAAAGGGATATGGCAGCGTTCGAAAAAGCGGTATCAGAAGCATCGACATTTTGGAAGATCGTTGATAATGCATTGGCAGATCGCCCTTTTTTGGCAGGCGATGCGCCAGATATGGGAGACGTACCATTGGGGTGCTCAGCCTATCGATGGTGCACCATGGATTTCGACAAGCCAGATCTACCCAACGTCAGAGCATATTTCGAGCGTTTGAGCTCACGCGAGGCCTATCAAACGAATGTAATGCTACCTCTGACCTGATAACCAGTCCAATTGGGAAGCTCGACCGCTCCTTGGCTATTATTAGCGCTAAAGCTATGCAAGAGCGAACCATTTTGATGAGCCGCACCTTAAACTGACATTCTGATAGTCAGAACACTTCTATGCGTAGCCGTTAACAACGCGCGTTTAGCAGATAACTTGCTTTTCCCCTAAAAGCACAGAATATGGTAGTTCAGGGGAAACGGGTGTTACTATGAAGTCTCAGTAATAAGCCTCTATGCGCTCAGGGACTTTCGATGAATGCCAATATATTCGATGAATTAGCAGACCGGACTAGAAAAAAATCAGGTAATTCTCTTTCTGACGAATGGCGATATCACTTTGATAATCAACCTACTGAATTAATAGAATGGATACAAACTCAACCCATTGATGGCTTTGCAGTAAATTTTGAAATTTATGAATCGTTAGCAAAATCGGATTTACCACCCACAACGTTCTTAATTACAGAATTTAAACGGCTGCTAAATCTGCTCGAAACTGATCTGAACAACGAACATTTATACCTAACTATTGAATCGTTTACTTTTCTTTCTGAAAATGAAAAAACACACGAACCATGCCAAAGGCTTATATCAGGTTATTTAGGCTCTAAATTAAGCCAAATTCGAAGATTCTCTATATGGCTAATAGTAGATTTTATGTGTGCTTCTAATATAGAAATTCTTCGTTCTATTCAAAATTTAGCTCAATTCGATCGTAACTGGCGGGTCCGAGTGTGTGCTCAATCAGTTTTGTCGGATCTTTACCATGCTGATAAGGGCTTTCCGGAACCTCAGAAAATGCGATTCTTAGACAAATTGAGATATCAATTTCTGGGTCCCGAAATTTGCTGGAAATTCCATATGTAGAATGGTACATAACAAGTTACTGAACAGAGACGAACAGCCCATGTATTGAGGGTATGGATAGACCTCGAATCAAAGTAGATTTCAATGAACGAATAGAATCTGATCTTGTTTTTATATCCAAAACGGACGAAAGAACGGACTCTGAAGGTAATAGAATTAAACTTTTCTTGGGTAGTTTTGTTTATCTTTGCGAGTACAACAACCATGAGGATGGCGAAGAAGAGTACCTCTTTGCAGAAGGTATTGTTGAGTTTAATGACAAATACATAAACAAAAATACTAAATGGTGTTGTCGGATTAACGAGAAAGGAAATGTGGCAAAATACACATAACAAGCCAATAAAATGGTATTGGCAAAGCTTGGCTCGGTTCCACTTCGCTTCTCAGTTGAGCCATACAGTATCTGCCCCTTTTTGTGTCTAGGTATCATTAGGAATGGAAACTGTAAAAGAATTTGAAAAAACAGTTATTCGAACTTTTTGCGCTGGACATATTAGCAACTCTACGATTGAAGTCGCTTTGAATAAGCCGTCTGGAGTTCAAGTGAAATACTTTGGCTGTGATTATCTTATTTCCATCTTTCACGACGAACTTCCATCTAACAGAGTTTCAATCAACTTGGATGAATTCCGCGGTTGCTGGCAGACTCACATTTTAAGTTTTATGGTCATTATTGAGAATGAAACACTCACTCTAGAATGCACCAACCAGTCAAAGGTTGGTTGTCCTGAAGATTTAAGACATGGAAGTATCAAATTCAATACAACCTAACAAACGACCATGGTGTCAATTTATACATTAGCCGCCATTCGTTGTAAGCCGATCACTAGCAGCTAGGCGCTTAAACTTTTTAGTACATACGTGCGACCAATGTTGTAATTTCGTTGCAGTAATTTGTTTGAGGTTTTTTCTGAACACATAATTTGTTGTGCTCGGGAGGAAGGATACTGTGAGGTCTTAGTATTAAGTGTTTAAATTCAAGGATAACGTATGCCTAGGTTAAATGGATTGAGAAAGAATAAAAAATTACGCCTAATCTCGATACTCTCAGTGTTTGCTTTCATCAATGGATGTTCAAAATCTAATTCAATCAGTGAAGAAGTGAATAAATTACTGTCAACTTCAGAAATGACAGCTTTATCCGTGACGGTCGTCACTGAAGATGTTGTGAACACATATCATTTCGGTGAGTTTATTGATGGTTCAAAGCCATCTGATGCTACCATTTATGATGTGGGTTCAATTACCAAAACACATATCGGGTTGATCTTAGCACAAGCCGTATCTGACGGGCTTATAGGGTTAGATACGCCAGTCTCTCAATACTTGGATTCGATCAATAACGATGCTTTAACGTTTCAAGATACAGAGATTACGGTTCGACATTTGGCAACGCATACGTCCGGCTTACCTACGGATCTTTCGTGCACTGCTGTCGCTCTGACACCTGACGAAAGATTAACGTGTTTTAATAACCATGATGATGAAGATCTCCTCAGGGTTTTGAATAACTATAAACTTAAAAAAATACCGGGAAGACAATATCAATATTCAAACGCAGGAATTCGACTACTCGGTCTCATTTTAGAGGAGTTGTACGATACAACTTTGGAGAAATTGCTTCAGGTAATCGTTTTCAAATCAACAGGCCAAAATGAAACCTATACCTTTCTTACTGAGAATCAACGGGATAGTTGGCGACTCGGATCTCATGAAAATGGCCTTCCAACACCAGATGCTTCAGGCTACTTCAACGCTGCGGGAGGTTTAAAATCGACAGCGCAAGATATGGGGAAGTACATCAGCTTCTATCTCAAAGAAAATAATAAATTAGCAAAAAAGACGTTGACCCTGCTGGCAGGAGAAGAGGATGGGCTTGGTAGAGCCTATATGTGGAACACTTTCAGATTAGATTCTGAAGGCCAGTATTATCACGGTGGTGGAACGTTTGGTACGTCCGCTTGGATATCAATTTATCCGAAAGAAAAACTCGGCATATTCCTCGTTACGCCTTATGCTTCTGAAACCGCACAACAACAACTGAACATGGCATCCAACAATATTATTGAAATATATCGTCGCCAGAGATGAGTTTGATAAAAATTTTTATTTCAAAGCTAACACGTTGAAGCTTTTGCCTTTGAGATTCAATGCCAATATCAGCTTTTCGCTGTTTGGTACCATTCCAGTTCAATAGACCAATGAACGCTGTACATACGCGAAAGACGGTTACTTTTAGTAGTGTCTTTTGCAATGGAGTTTAAGTTGCGATTCATCAAATTTTCATAGGTCGCTTTAAACTTAACGTCCACAGTCCCCTGAGCATACCTGCCACTGCTTCACCCTTTGCTCACTTAGCAAGAATATTCAAAAAACAACGCAAGTGCGTCCAATCCTTGCACTCGCATAACCTCTAAAGTTACCCCATCACGCAGTCATGAGGACATCGCAATGAAATTAACGAAACTGGCCTATACCTTGGGCATCGCTTTAACCCTTTCTCTTTTACAACATGCGGAGGCAGCTATGAAACAACGAGTACAATTTGAAAGTAATGGTCAAACACTGATTGGCGATCTGTACCTACCGGACAATTACCAAGCTGGCCAGCACCTACCGGGGGTAGTGGTTTCTGGTTCATGGACATCGGTGAAAGAACAAATGCCAGGTACTTATGCGCAGCAATTGGCGGACAAAGGGTATGCCACACTAGCCTTCGATTTCAGAGGATGGGGCGAGTCGGTTTCGAGTACACCGGAAAAAGTGCGATACACGGAACACCCAATTAAAAAGACGAAAGACATCTTAGCGGCAATCGATTTCATGAGCGAATTAGACGCCGTTGACGGCGACCAACTCGCCACTTTGGGTATTTGCGCGTCAGCAGGTTACGCAATTGATGCTGGCAACCAACACCCCAAGGTTAAAACCGTAGCAACTGTCGCACCTTGGTTGCACGACAAAGAAGTTGTACAACAAGTCTACGCAGACGCGATCCCGACACTACTGGATGCAACCAGAGCAGCAGCGGCCAGTGAAGACGGCATCATATTAGAAGCGGCGAGTGACACTAACCCTCAATCTGTGATGTACCAAATTGATTACTACACGAACCCAGAACGAGGCGCGATTCCCGAGTATGACAATAAATTTAACGCGCTCAGTTGGGAGCCTTGGTTATCCTACGATGCGATAAAAACGGCTTCGGCATTAAACAAACCCGTTTTCCTCGTTCACTCTGATGCGGCGGCTATCCCTCAAGGCGCCAAAAAGTTTGCGCAACTAGCCAATACCGACGCAGAACTCGTCTTATTGGATGATGTAACGCAATTCGATTTCTACGATGACCCTGCTGCCATCACGACGTCAGTCAATTTGGTAGACGAGCACTTCAAAGCAAACTTGAAGTAAGGGGAATGCTATGAAGCACTCAGTAACACAACTTTTAAAGGGGGTAATGATAATGACAGTAATCGGACTTCACACCACAACAGCACAAGCCAACGTAAAAGATGAGGCGATAGTAACGAGCATCGTCGAAGGTGTTGGAACGCTTGCGGACCTTGGGGATTTTGAAGCCTTACAAGATTTGTACGCCCATGAAGTATTGCTAGATTATTCATCTTTAAATGGTCAAGAAGCGACGCTCATCAGCAGTCAGGCGCTAATGACACAATGGGCATCTGTCCTTCCGGGATTTGATGCAACCAAACACAATGTGTCTAACATTGACGTGCAATTTGATCGTGATCTCGCGAACGTCACAGCTAACGTGGTTGCCGACCACTATGTAAATGACCTATTTTGGCAAGTATCCGGACAATACCGTTACCAACTGGCAAAACAAAATGACCAGTGGGAGATTGTAAAGCACACCTTCATTCTCAAAGACGAGAAAGGCACGAGAGACGTGTTCGGGCAAGCGATTTCGAAGGCAGGTGAGTCACCCAATTGTTACCTTGTTCGTCAGCAAACACTAGCCGTCGCCAAACAATTTTTAGCCTCATTAAAGGAAGCAGACTACGCAACCTTGAAAACGTCATTGAGTACCGATGTCGTACTGGATATCCCAAACAGCGGAGTCCGCATTGATGAGGCTTCAGCCGTAATCGAATACTTGAAGCAGTTTAAGGGAAGCGCTAACAATGACTTTGCTGAAGTTACCTATCCATTAAAAGATGCCAATATGGTGTTAGCTCAATGGCAATTGGCAACCGACGCAGACGCCGCGCCCAACATCTATGCCGGTTTGTTTCATGTTGAACAGGGTAAAATAACACTACTACGCTTGTTAAACCGTGACACTGGCACGCAAAACTAAGTGCTCTTAATTGCTAACATTACCACCGCGCTGACAATAACGTTGGCGCATTTACAGTTCGGGGAAAATAGACGGAAACACCTTTTTCGATACATTCAGCTCTCTTAAAACTTCTTCAAAAATTTCAGAGGGTTGCATCCAGTTTTCATCAAAAGGCACGAGTTCAAAATCGATATCAAAACCTGCCTGCTTGAACCAATCGTAGGCCTTATCAAAACTGGTAAAAATGTCGCAATGCAATCCGGGGTTTTGCTGCTGAATTCGCTCACATTGCCATTTAGCAACCGGGTGATCTTCACATACTGCAGCGTAATGCGTCATGCCTTTTGCTTGGAACTTACCGACACTGCGAGCGCACAAACGCTCTGCTTCCGGTACTTGAACTAACCACTTTCGCCAGTCCGCTATCAAGCCCCAGGGTTTGTCCAAGGAAAAAGCCTTGGGTAACACTTCGGCTTGTGCATTGAATATGGCTTGATAATGCTTGCTGTAACTCCAATACTCGTGAAAAACGAACAGCTCTGCATTACTGCTGGTCGATATACTGAAAGGCACGTGCTCAGTGGAGTGCATAATGTTCTTTAACCTTCGGCATTATCAATTTGAACTAAAGTATAGTGTGATACGGTCAAAAGGCGAGATTGCGATCAGTAATTAGCACTAAAGGTATATTCGAAAGACTCTAAATACCTCTACCTGTCTTCACTGCAATCCAACGAACTCAATCTCCCCTCATAACCCATGCTAGCAATGCGAAATACCAATCGAGGAAAGCTATGAATGACTGATCACAAAAGGTAGATATGAATACCCACATTGCTGCCTATCTGTTGTAAAAAACTGAGTCTGCTCAGAGCGCTTTAGCACATAGATGTTGCCAAACTGCTGCCATTTAATAGACTGCCCACTGCCACAACGCTCAGCGACTTGTAAACGCCACTGCCCCGACTTGTTCTCCTTGGTCTTATCCCGTTTTGTCAGTGGATTGATCTCAGACGTAATACGAATATTGCCATTTTCAACAATAAACTCTACACCGTCGGGAAAATAGTGGGCTTCGCCAGCTAGCTGCCGCATGGGCTCTTTATTTTCGAGGTTTTGTACGCTCTGCCCTTGAGTAAAATCAACAACAAAAACTCCACCATCACCGACCACTTTTGCTATTGCTCCTTCAGGATCGTATTTCACAAGTAGCGCTGTTGTCTCATCAACACCGAAGCCCAAACGCTGTTTCGAATCGAATGTCGCTACGGCTAGCCTTGTTTCACGGTCTCGCTCTGAAAAATGCGTATCGAGTAACCCCAAGTCAAATAAGCCAGTTCCTCCAGCCGTTCGAACCGTTAGATCATCTCGCTTGATACCGGAGTCACACGAAGCCGAAGAAATGCAGCGCTGCGACGGTGCCGTGATGGCAAACACGCCTCGCGACATTGCCACAGAAGAATCACCATTGGTTAGCATAGGAACAGGGCGCTCGTCTCTCACTCCTCCGGCTTGAACGGCGGTGCCTGCGCTTGTTCCGCCAACCACCAGCTTTGCGTTTTTTACTTGTTCAAAGATGGTATCGAGCACAATTGAACGGCTTCCATCTGGTGTCAAAAGCGCTCCAAGGGTTTTACTTTGATCGCCCCCGTTAAAAAAGATGCCTTGGCTTTGTTTGATAATTCTCACCAAGTCTTCTGGGTGTTTGCAATAGTGATATTGTGTAGCTGCCCTCTGAGGATAAACTCGTTCGCGGTAAAATTGATTGTTCTGTTGACGCAACAACGCTAAGTTTTCGCATCCTTTATAACCTTGGCGCTCCAAATCGACGGCTTGCTGCCACGCTTTATCAATAGGTAACCAAATCACGTCAAAATCATCACCAGCAAGGGCACCAAGATAAAAGTCAGCTGATTCAAAAGGATCCCGTGATGAAGCCGTCACAACCAGTAGTGTTGTCTTACCTGCTTTTTCGAGTCTCATTGATGCTTGGTGTTTGAAAGCGTCATACACTCTCTGGGCGTGATGATTTTTGTTATCGTCCACACTGACTAATTCAATCAGTCTATTGCCTGCTGAATCTACCTGAATAGCTTCGAAACTATCTAGCAACGAGAAATAAGCTGGGTCAGATAACTGCCGTGTAAAATCATCGTCTTTAGCAATGTCATCAATTCGCGACAGAAATTGCCTTCTGCTCAAGCGTTTTGACGATGTATCCAACGACTCAAAATATGCATAAATATGCAATTTTGACGCATTTGAAATTTCTGAAAAAGGTGGCAGACTTGTCCATCTTTTAAATCCATCTAACGAAATCTGATACAGATTTTCTTTTTTTCCACCTCGGACTCGCTGTAAATTTTCACAGTTTTTTGTCGAAAAACTAGAGCATGTTTTCAATGCACCACCTGCTAAAATCAGATCATAACTCGCATCATCCGCCGCCAAAGATCCAACATAAAAGCATGAAATAGTTAAACTTATACTGAAAATCGACATTTTTAAAATACGTTTCATCGACATCAAAGTTATTGCCTTAAAAGCAGTTAACGGCACGGGAGTTTCTCCTGAAGGATTCATTGACTTTTTTTTACCCTAGTGTTAAGAAAACAACCAAGTCAACGTTTTTTAGCACTCGTTGCAGCATTTTCAATATTCACGATTTTGCATAAACAGGCACAATCTCATGATTAAAAAAGCGGCCAATTTTGGCGCTTATTACTATCAAAGTTTTTATTTGTCGGAGTGGTTCGACGAATAGCCCCTTCAAGTACTCGTTTAGAGTGCTTGTGCTCTGCTGTGCCTGCCACAGAACCCATACAAAATAACTAATCAGAACCGACTTAGATCGGTCATTTGTTGAAGGAAAAATCCATGAAAATGTCAGCTGCTGCGACAGCTGTGTCTTTGGTGCTTGGCGCTAACTATGCCCTTGCCCAAGAGTCACAGCCTGCTAACGATGAGCAAGAAATTGAAGTGATAAACGTCACAGGAACCAATATCATTGGTGTGGATCTAGAGGGTAGCCAACCGCTACGCATTCTCGATGCTGAAGATATTGCCAAATCCGGGGCGGCGACCATTGCCGACTTGATGAGAACGGTAAGCCAAACCCGTGGAGGTGTTGGCTCATTCAACACTATGCAAAGTGGTGCGACGTCAACCTCCACACCACCAGGTCAGGCCGCGGCATCCTTGCGCGGTATCGGGCCTTCTTCAACCCTCACTCTGATCAACGGCCGTCGAGTTGCCGCTAGCTCGTTTGCCTCTGGCACTGAGAACTTTGTCGATATCAACAGTATTCCTGCATCAGCAGTGAGACGGGTAGAGATCTTGGCGACTGGCGCGTCAGCCATCTATGGTGCTGATGCTGTTGCAGGGGTAATCAATTACATTCTCAAAGACGACTATGAAGGGTTAGATCTCACTGCTGCATACGAAAACACGACTGACGACGACAACCATGGCCGAACCAATATTCAGTTGCTTTGGGGCTCAAAAGTTGGCGGAGGTAACCTCACCGTATTTGCTGATTATTACGATCGCAAGTCCATCCACGCCCAAGACTTTAATGCTACTCGAGACCCTGTCTTGGCGAATAGCTACTCCTATCTCCCCAGTGGTACGCCAAACATTTATTTTTTCTCAGCCAGAGATGGCAATGAAATCGGAGCACCAAATTGTGCAACAGCGTTAGTCACAACAGAGTTTGGTGAAGAGATTTGCGCCTATTACGGAAACCAACACGATTTTCTAGAGACGCCCTTGGAATCGTTCTCCGGTGGATTTACCTTCAATAAATCTCTTGGTGATATTGAGTGGCACACCGATTTTATGGTGTCACATACCCAATCCACCTCTATTTCTACACCGGCTCCGATCAATTTGATTGATGACTCAGAGGGGCCATGGGTTCAAGTTGCAGCATTGGACGTATTCGATGACGCCACGAGAAACAGCCTGCTAGACAACCTTTATATCGACCCCTTTGATTCGCAACTCGGCAGGGAGCTTGAAGGCTTTCGCTATGACGCTCGTTTTGTTGCTCCCAGAACGGTTGAAGTTGACACTACGGCTTTCCGACTCGTGTCTAGCTTGTCGGGCGACTGGGGCGAATGGGCTTGGGAATCGGGCATTACCCTATCCCGTTCTGAGTCCGAGCAAGAAGCTGTCGCCGGTATTTACAATCGCTATCGATACACTGCAGCAGTAGACGGGGAATTGTGCAGTAACGGTACCATCGCCAATTACAATGCTGAAACCGACAGCCTGAGTTGCGCCAGTGGCAGTGTCCTGCCATTTTACAACCCGTTTTTACAAGGTGATAGCGCGAACGATGACATTCTAGCACTCACGCAGTCACGCCCTACCAGAGATGGTGAGAGTAGTGTCTACGGCATAGATTTTAAAGTCAGTGGCAGCGTCATGGAGTGGGGAGATGATTACGTAAGAATGGCAGCCGGTATCGAATTCAGACGAGAAGAAATTACCGATACCCCCTCTCTAGAAGCGCAAGCGCGAGCTGACAATCAATACCTAGTTGACGTGTTTGGTTTTGGTTCGAGCTTATCTTCCGCCGCGAGAAATCAGTATGGAGCATTTGCGGAATTCTACGTTCCACTGACGCAACAAATTGAGTTAAACGTCGCGGGACGTTTTGACGATTACAACGATTTCGGCAGTACTTTTAATCCGAAAGTGGGTATTACCTACCGTCCATTAGATGAACTGGTTATTCGCGGTTCTTGGTCAACGGCATTTAGAGCGCCGTCGTTAACTCAGGCCGGCGTTCAACTTCGAACCACACGGGCAGACTTTGATTGTGGCGCGAGTCAGGCGGTAGCGGATTTATATTGTGAAGGCGACAACACGATTCGAGGTAACAATGTATTGGAGCTTGGCAACCCAGCATTGCAAGCAGAAGAAGCGGAAACCATCAGTGTTGGTTTAGCCTATAGTCCTACAGAACGAACCTTAATCACCATTGATTATTGGCAATTTGAACATGAAGATTTAGTCGACACCAATATGACAGGCGTTCTGGTTGAGGCCTTAACCAATGCGGACTTGAGACACTGTGGATTAGTGCCCGAAGGAGAACAGGGGATATCCTATGACCCGGATCTATGCCTAGTAACAGATGCATCGGGCTTGACAATAGAAGAGTCTGGGGCAAATTTAAATGAAATCCTTGATGCTTGGGTTGCCTTCGACGATCCGCGTTTTCAAGAATTACCTCTATTTAGAGACCACGTACTATTGCTAGATAATACCGGCACACAAGAACTCGAAGGTATTGATTTCAATATTGAACATGAAATTGAAATAGGCAGAGGCGCGCTGCAATTTGGACTCAACGGTACGCATTACCTCAATGTCGATCGCAACATTGCGGGTTCTGATCAAATTGAGAGTTTAGAGGGGAGATTCCAGTACCCGGAGACGATTGCAACAGCGGAGCTGTTTTGGGTTGACCAAGACTGGTATGCCGGCGCTTATGTTTATTTCACGGGTAAGTATGAAGATGATATTGACAGACTGCGCGGTCGCGAAATTGATGAGATCAACGAGCTTGGCCTATTAGACGAAAATGGACAACGAGATGTCAGTAGTTGGACTACCCTTTCACTGAGCACTGGTTACCATTTTGAAAAGGCGACGGTTCGATTGACAATAGACAATGTGTTTGACCGTAATGCGCCACTGGCATTTGGTTCTGCACGAGGGTTTGACGCATTTAATCACGACCCTTTTGGAACGCAATATCGACTGTCAGTGACGGCATTTTTCGAGTAACAATACGGGGGCGGTTTGGCCCCCACACTTTTACCGTACGGGGAATTCATCATGAATACCACACAACCTAAAAGGCAAATGCCAGATGCCTTTGTTATTCTGTTTTTCGTAATCATCATTGCTACCGTACTCACTTATACTGTTACTCCCGGATACTTCATTGAATCGGAAGCCACCTCGCAAGGTATCGCTATCGATGCCTTTCGATTTGCAAGTGAGTCGACATCGGGTAAACCCCTATTCGACGGAACAGGTGAAGGCGTGGGCTTGGTCAATTACGCATTTGAAGGTTTAGTGTCTGGCGACAAATGGGGAAGCGCTGTCGGCGTGATTGCCTTTATTTTGGTCGTCGGCGGCGCATTTGGCATAGTGATGCAAACCGGCGCTGTTAACAACGGTATCATTGCGTTAGTGAGTAAAACACAACACGCGGGCAGTATCATTTTGCCGCTGATGTTTGTGCTGTTTTCCTTTGGCGGTGCAGTTTTCGGCATGGGCGAGGAAGCTATTGCGTTTTGTATTGTCCTTGTTCCTCTGATCATTGGTTTGGGCTATGACGCTATAACTGCGGTGCTAATCACTTACGTGGCGACGCAAATAGGTTTTGCGACGAGCTGGATGAACCCGTTTTCGGTGGCGATTGCACAAGGTATCGCCGATGTTCCCCTACTGTCTGGTCAAGAATTTCGCATGGTCATTTGGGTGGTCTTCACACTGATAGGCCTTGCTTTTACTTTACGCTATGCTCGCCAGGTCAAGCGAGACCCCGCCTCATCGGTTTGCCACGTCACCGATACGCATTTTAAACAAACTCAATCCGATATTTCTGGTACCTATACGTTTGTTGATACACTCGTATTGCTGACTTTACTCGCAGGTATCGGTTGGGTCATTTGGGGAGTAAGCGCACACCAGTACTACATTCCTCAAATTGCCAGTCAGTTTTTTGCTATGGGCTTGGTGATTGCCATCATTGTCGTCGTTGCAGGCAGAATGACGATGAATGATTGTTCGTCTGCATTTGTAAAAGGCGCGCAAGAGCTGCTTCCCGCAGCATTAGTTGTTGGTATGGCGAAAGGTATTATCTTGATTTTAGGGGGTGACGATGTGCACTCCCCAAGCACGCTTAATACCTTGTTGTATTACGCAAGCAAAGGCATAGGCGAAGCCGGCGCCACCGCAAGTGCGCTAGCAATGTACGCCTTTCAATGTGTTTTCAATTTCTTCGTTGCCTCCGGCTCTGGGCAAGCGGCTATCACTATGCCTTTGATGGCACCACTTTCTGACTTAGTTGGTGTCAGCCGTCAAGTCGCGGTATTGGCGTTTCAACTTGGTGATGGGTTAACTAACTTAATTATTCCCACATCGGCGTCTTTGATTGGTTGTTTGGGCGTAGCGAGAATTGACTGGTCAGTATGGGCCAGAGTAATGTGGCGTTTTGTAGCTACACTCATTACCGTGGGCGCTATCACAATCGTAGTGGCCGTGATGATAGGATTTAATTAATGCTCACTCTCATTCGCAATGCAACTGTCTATTCTCCTGACTATTTGGGACGAAAAGACATCCTAATCTCAGGTCAGTCGATATGCGCAATCGAAGACCATATCGACCTAGACAGTCGACATTGCAACACCATCGATGCCACAGGCTTAGTGGCACACCCTGGATTAGTCGACAGTTTAGTGCACCCTACGGGTGGCGGTGGCGAAGGCGGCTTTCATACCCGCACTCCCGAAATGACCTTAACCGAAGCGACGTTGGCAGGTGTTACAACGATCATCGGCGCATTAGGCACAGACGCGACCACGCGAACACTGCCGGATTTAATTGCTAAAACCTATGCATTGCGCAATGAAGGTATTAGCGCATTTTGCTATACAGGCTCTTATCAACTGCCAGCGAGAACTATCACAGGTTCGGTAACGGACGATATTGTTTTAATCGATCCTATGATTGGCATTGGTGAAGTTGCTATCGCCGATCACCGCGGCTCGCAACCTAACGCGGAAACGTTGGCCAAAGTTGCATCAGACGCGAGAGTGGGAGGTATGCTGTCGGGTAAAAGTGGTATCGTCTATATTCATGTCGGCGATGCTGCAGACAAACTGGATTTGTTACATCAAGTCGTAAACCGCTCGGCAGTGACAGCCAAACAATTTTACCCTACACATATGAATCGCAGTCAATCGCTATTGGATGCTGGTATCGAATGGACAAAGCTGGGCGGTATCATTGATGTCACAACCAGTACCAATCAATACTTCGTTGACGAAGGAGAAATTCCTGCGGCGCAAGCAATAGCTCATTGCCTCCGACACCATGTACCTTGTACTCAACTATCGATGAGTTCTGACGGCAATGCCAGCTTGCCCGTGTTCGACAGTAATGACAACTTAGTTGCCCTCGAGGTAGGTAAAGTCGCTAGCCTGCAGCACGCTTTACGGGAGTTAGTACGCCAAGAGGGCATTAACACCAGCGATGCGATCGCGACCGTAACGTCTACCCCAGCCTCTTGGTTAGGCCTAGATAAAAAAGGGCAAATCAAAGCAGGTTTTGATGCCGACATTGTCCTCACTACTGTGAATTTTGAGACGCCAGTTCATGTGTTTTGCCGCGGCAAACAAATGGTAGACAATGGTGATGCCATGGTAAAAGGCACCTTTGAATAGGTGCCTTTCCACTAAAGGTATTAGATTTTAAAGAAGCTTATTTGTTCTTGTAAATCACTAGACACTCCCTGTAACTGATGCGCAGCTTCATGGTTTGCTTGCATCGACGCCAACGAGTCTTCCCCCATTTTTTGCACGTCTTCCATGGATGTCGATATCAATCTAATTGTTTGAGATTGTTCCTGAGCATTGCTTTGCACGACCGTACTGTTGCTCAAGGTATTTGCCGCTTGATTGCTAATTTCGGATAAGGTCTCTGCTGCCTCGCGCGTTTTGTCCCGTCCTTTTTCCACTTCTGGCAAAGATGCGTTCATAGCGGCCACTGAAATTTTCGACTCTTGTTGCACGCGGCCAATCTTATCTTCAATTTCACTGGTTGCCGTACTGGTTCGCATCGCCAACTCTCGTACTTCTTGCGCAACAACAGCAAAACCTCTGCCGGAATCACCTGCACGAGCGGCTTCAATGGCAGCATTCAGCGCCAGCAAATTGGTTTGATCTGAGATATTGTGAATAACATTGGTAATATCACCAATCTCTTCAACAAGGCTTGCCAAAGATTCAACCTGTGTGACCGTATTGGCCATTCGCTCTGCAATTTGCTCCATTATATTAGCCGTATCGGTGACCTGCGCCTTTCCAGAGTCTGCACGTTCGGTCATAAGTTTTGCGTTTTCACGGTTTTTACCGGCTTTTTCACTCGAACGAAGTAAGTTTTCTTCCATTGACATTAAGTTATCAACCGTTTCGTCAATGATGTGCATTTGCTGTTTTACGGCTTCAATCACTTGAGATGATCCCGCAGCAACGGTATCGGCCTGTATATTCACTCGATTACTGTCTTGAGAAATATGCGAAACAATTGCTTTGAGTTTTTCTTGCATGTTTTTCTGCGCAGCCATCAAACTATTCGGGTGGCTAGTGTGTGTCACCGCGCCTAAATCTCCTGATGCAGCAGCTTGCAGGCTCTTTCTCGCCAAATCCGGTTCACCGCCAATGGAACATAAAATACTGTTTGCAATCCAAATAGCGATAACAATGCCAAGAATGGCGGCAATAGCGGTAAGCAAGATCATCAGTGTTTGGAAACTTGACGCCGTTTCCACCGCTTGCGGTGTAAGACGTTGATTTTCAGCTTCTTGATAATCAATGAACTCATTAATGGCATTCAACCAATCGATGAATGCAGGTCTCACTTCCTGCAAGGTTAACGCGGTGACTCGTGCTGTCTCACCGGATTGTTTCGCTCGGAGAATCTGTTCAACAATGGGCAAGGTGCGAGCACGAATTTGGTCAATATTATCGAGCATGCGTCGCTCAGCAGAGGTAAATTCAATACCTTCTCGCTGCATTTGCTGCATTTTTTGATGCGAATCTTCATAGAAAGCGGCGAGGTCATCAATTTCCTTTCGCAATGCTCCGGTGTCACTCCAGTCGAGCGACATGGCGACATCCCGTATTGCAATTGCGCGGTCATGCACTGAACCACGGAAATTGATCGCATACCTTTGCTTAACTGAGTTGATGTCCGTAATAACCGTTAATGTATGATTGATTTTATTGACGTTGATCACGCCTACGACGGTCAAGATGATCATCAGTAGCACCGAAAAGCCAAATCCTAAAACCAAACGTGTTTTCACTGGAAGCGCGTTCATTGCTACCATGGATAACTCCGACTGTTATGGACACCTATCAACGATGTTGTTTTGTAATTTTGATGTGTTGGGTGTCAGTTTTAAACCGAAGTAAGAGACCTTGTCGCTGAGTAATTACTTTCGTCGAAAAAACGAGCCACGGCCATTATAAGACGTATTGACTATTTTTTGAGCCCAACGACAGGATTGATGGCAACACCTGTTATCCGCACAACAGGCGATAATGTTACCAAGCAGCAGTATTGGAATTCGCAGAGAGTTTTTTCGCCCCTTGACCCTTGTCTGAAATCCAATTCAGCGTGATGGTTTCGACACTTGGGAAATGAGTAAATAAATTCACAGTCAATCCCGTTGGCGGAGCGTCGCATTGAAACGTGAGTGTTAACGAGAGTTCACCGTGAGTTTCATGGTCATCATGACCTTCATGATCATGGTCATCGTCGTGCTCATCATGGCCTTCGTGATCGTGGTCATCGTCGTGTTCATCATGACCTTCGTGATCGTGGTCATCGTCGTGTTCATCATGACCTTCGTGATCGTGGTCATCGTCGTGCTCATCATGGCCTTCTTGATCATGATCATCGTGTGTCTCATCGGCACCCGGCAAATCAATGTCAGAGTCGGTCAAGGCGCAACCTTGACCAGCCATAGTGACCATGGCTTGCGTTTGAAGCAATGAATACACAGAGCGCATAGTTTGTTTTTGTGCCTCAGTTTCCGGTGCGTGTTCAAACCCGATAATATCAGCGAGAGGCGAAGTCAAAGAAACGAATACTGTGGCCCCTTCTTGAACAACGTCCATTTGCGCACTGCCATGCACATGAGCTTCTTGCGAAGCGGCGCCAAAGCTAGTTGCCAGCAAAGTAGTCGAAAGCAATGTTGTCGTTAGTTTATTGTTGTTTTTCATAATCAAGCCTGGATTGAGACAATAACTTTATTGAAAAGATGCCATCACAATGGTTCCTGCATCTCTTCACTCCAAATTGTTACATTATAACGAGTGCGACACAAACATTAATGCGACCTCAGATCATCAGGGTTTTCACGATAGTTTTGCATCGAATAGAGTACTAGGTGATAGGCTGATGTTCCCATTACATCTTCATAGGGGTCAGGAGTTAACATACCAGTAAACAAATAGGCCGAGTCGAGATCGGGAATGTCGATCCCCTCCCGCACATAAGCGTAAATCATTTGATTCGGCGGCGGCGCAGGATAATGTAAACACGCACCAAAATAGGGAACGATGAAAAAGGACGTCGCTCGTTTGTTGCTCTCCACGTCGACAGGGACCAAAAAGCCAGGAATCTGAATAATTTGATTACGTAAACTGGCCACCGTATTCATAGAGATACTCATCTGTTGGTAATCATCATCTTTGGCAGCAAGAATCGCATTGAACATTTGATCTTCAAAGGATTGACCGTCATCAGACCGAAAACGTTCGATTGCTTCTCGCTCGTCAGGTGGCAGTAAATCAGACCACCCAATGAGGTTGATATCCTGTTTAGCGGCATCAAAAGACGAAGCAGAATAAAGGCTATGCCCAAATGCGAGGGCCAATAACTCAGGCAGCTTAGGCGCAAGTATACCCAAGCCCAAACACACTGCTAACACGGTTGCCGTTATGAAAAGTCTCAATTTTACATCCTACTTACTCGGGATAGTGTTACAATATAACACTCGTTATTTGATTAGAAGTAAGGTCGCTATGCCAACAAGTCAACCCCCCATTAAATCTGTACCAACTAACGTCATTACAGGCTTTTTGGGAGCGGGTAAAACGACATTGATCCAGCGGTTACTAGAATCCAAGCCAGAACACGAAAGATGGGCAATTCTGGTGAATGAATTTGGCGAAGTAGGCATTGATGGCGCTTTATTTGACGGCAAACGCTCAAACAACGTATTTACTCGCGAAGTGCCTGGTGGTTGTATGTGCTGCGCTTCAGGTTTACCTATGCAAATTGCACTCAATCAGTTGCTTGCTCAATCACGTCCTCATCGGCTACTCATCGAGCCAACTGGGCTTGGCCATCCTAAAGAAGTCTTATCTGTACTGACCCAAAGCCACTATCAGTCAATTCTAGACTTACGCTCTACACTCACGTTAGTGGATGCCAGAAACCTAAACAAAGAGAAGTACACGCAGCATCATACTTTCAGAGAGCAAATACAAATTGCTGATGCCATTTACGCCGCAAAGCATGACTTATATGCTGATGCCGACTATCAAAATCTTGTGTCTTTTACTGAATCTTTGGGTTTAAGCCCAGAAACAATCATCAATCAGCATGACGACAACGCGCTTTTGAATATACTGAATGCACCTTCCAAATATCATCCACAACTATCGCACGCTCACCATCATCATAGTCATGGTGACGTCACTGATGTAAAAGCGGCGCTTGAAAAACAAGATGTGATTGCGCTGTCTAACGAAGGCGAAGGTTTTTATTCCAGAGGTTGGGCGTTTTCCGCAAACCACGTTTTTTCTCTGGTTGGCGTATTAGAACTGATGAAGAATATCAATGCAGAGCGTGTCAAAGCCGTATTTATTACTGACCAAGGTATTGTTGGCATCAACGCCGTTAACAACGAATTTCGGTATTTCGAACTAGATGATGCAGAAGCGTCACGGTTAGAAATTATTACGTCAGATAATACGCTGGCTGACGCCCTACCCGCTATGATTAAAAAAATAACCGTATCGCAGTAGCTGCCATACGGTTATCTTAAAAAATGAAGCCAAATCTTGTGTTATGCAGAAACGCGGATTTTTACCGTGCGAATCAAGCTGACAGGCTTGCCTTTGTGTAGCGCTTCAATATTCAACTTGATCTCACTGACGCCTGCATCTGCCGCAACAAACACGACATTCACTACACCGCGGGCCGAATCCAGATCGACTGCCTCTTGGCCTTCTAGCGTAATAGATTCACCACCAACAATGTTCATTTTGGCGTCGGTATAACCCGCAGGCAAAAAGTAACCAACATTAAAATCTGTTGATTTACCTTGCTTCACCGACTTAGCAAATGGGTGGGACATTTCAATACGGGAGGCAGGCTTGACCAAAGATAAGTTTGGCATACTCCCACCCGGCCCGTGTTTCGGAGAGAACCCTCCAAAGCCGTATCCGTCATGTAAATCGCAAGCTGTCGCGGTCATTGACGCGGCCAAACACACTGCCGACGCCGTTAAAGTTAATTTATTCATAATAAGGCATCAAATTATCAAGATTCATTTTATACGCAGAAGTGCCAAGATCATTACTTTCAACTTCAAGACCCAGGGTACCTTCAAAGAAATACGCATCACTCAAGTTAGGTAAGTCTATACCATCTTTGAACTCAACGTGAATAATCTGGTTTGGTGGCGGTGGCGGCATGTGTAAACACGCGCCAAAGTATGGCACGATAAAAAACTCTGTCACCGTTTGGTCATCGGTCATTTCCAAGGGCACGATAAACCCCGGGAGTCTAACCGCTGCACCATCGAACTTTTCAATCACCTTGGTCGATTGCAACGCCGAGTAGTACTCGTTTAACGCCTTGTCTTCTTGGTTTCCATAAATGGCTTCTAAATTATCCTGCTCTGAGCCATCGGCGATTTCGTTTATAAATTCAGGGCGATTCATTAATGCATCAAGGTCAGATGCAGGCATTAAGGCAACCCAATCGACATCCGTGTACTCCTTCTCCTGTGCCACAACAGAGCCACTTGTCATTAAGGTTATCGCCAAAAGGCCGCTTGCTATCCAGCCTTTTACACTTCGAAATGCATTTAACATCGACGTCTCTAATTCGTTACAATTTGAACGAATGTTATAACAAACTAGAAGCTTGCAAAAGTCTGTCGAGAGGAATTACCCTATTCTTACGTTCAACGCCATTCTACCAAGCCTACAGTATTTCTTATGAGCTCAACTGCTATTTCGATTGAAAACCTCGTTTTTCACTACGATAAATCCGCTGCAAAGCCTACTCTCGACATTCCCACCTGGACAGTGCACAAAGGCGAAAAAGTCTTTCTAAAAGGCGCATCGGGCTCTGGTAAAACGACGCTGCTGAACTTGTTGTGTGGTACCTTGACACCAACTCATGGCCAGATTCAGCTCCTTGACCAGCCTTTTTCTCAGTTGCGCTCTAGCAAACGAGATGCTTTCAGGGCAAAGCATATTGGTGTTGTATTTCAACAGTTTAATTTGATCCCCTATCTCACCGTGCGCGAAAACATTCAGCTTGCTCAATACTTTGGCGGAGTGCAGCTTTCCGGTGACGCACAATTGACGGAACTCACCGAGAGGCTTCATCTCGACCCGTCGCTACTGTCTCGCTCGGCAAGTGAATTGAGTGTGGGTCAACAACAACGAGTGGCAATTGCGAGAGCGTTAGTAAACCAACCTGAAATATTGATAGCCGATGAACCCACGTCAGCATTAGACAGTGAAGCCCGTCACGCTTTTATGACATTACTGATGGAAGTCGTAGATCGCACGAAAACCACGCTGGTTTTTGTCAGTCACGACCCGAGCTTGGCGACGTATCTGGACACACTGGTGTTAATCGATGATCTCAATCGCGCGACGGAGGTGACCGTATGATTTTCCGTTTAGCGGCCAAAAGTTTAGCCAATCGCAAGCATTCCGTTATGTTGACGCTCCTATCGCTCATTGTCAGCATCAGTGTCTTAATCAGTGTTGAGCACATTCGGCATCAGGCAAAAGAGAGCTTCAATCGCACCCTATCTGGCACAGATTTGATTGTTGGTGCTCGCAGTGGGCAATTAAATTTGTTGTTGTACACCGTTTTTCGCATCGGCGCGCCAACAACTAACATCTCTTGGCGTGCAGTGGAGCAGCTCGAGCGCAATAAATTAGTCAAATGGGTAGTACCTATCTCCCTTGGGGACTCACACCGAGGTTACCGAGTGTTGGGCACAACGCCGCCGTATTTCGAACATTACAAATACGGTAACAAACAACCTCTCGAACTGAGAAATGGTGAGGTTTTCTCCTCTCCATTTGGTGCAGTTGTTGGATATGATGTTGCCAAAACACTGAACTATCAGGTCGGTGACAGTATCAGCATCGCTCATGGGCTGGGACAGGTCAGCTTTACTAACCATGATCAGGCGCCATTTACGATCACAGGTATTCTGGCTCCCACAGGCACACCAGTAGACAAAACGATTCACATACCTCTAGCTGGTTTAGACGCGGTCCACATGCCGCCAAGTGCTTTGGCTAATTTTTTGGAAGCGGGCAAATCTGGTCAGTATCCGAAGCTAACACCAGATTCCGTGACGTCGGCGTTGATCGGGCTCAAATCTAAATTTGCGACGTTTAAGCTACAACGCAACATCAACACCGACAAAAAGGAGCCGATGACGGCAATTTTACCCGGTGTCGCCTTAGCCGAGTTGTGGCAAGTGTTGGGAGGTGTTGAAAATGTACTAAGAGTCATCGCTTTACTGATCTTAGTATCTTCTCTACTTGGTTTATCGACAATGCTGCTTGCCTCTATGCGAGAACGAAAAGCAGAACTTGCAGTATTGCGGGCAATTGGCGCTGGGCCGAGTACGATATTTCTGCTTATCGAATTAGAGGCATTGATGCTGACCATTATTGCCATCGCTAGCTCATTCGGCTTGGTCTCTGGCTTGCTGTGGTTATCCAGTGACTGGCTAATCGAAAATTACGGCGTGTTTATCAGTGCCAGTGTTTTTACCCCAACGCTGGGTATCGCGGCGGCCATTGTTCTGGGCTTGTCCGCTTTGGTAGCGGCAATGCCAGCAATAGGTGCCTATCGAACCACACTACAGTCAGGCTTAACCGTTCGGTGAGCCTGACCGACAGCGTCTGCTACTCCTTATCGCTGAGCTCAGATAGAAGCTCAGCGGCCTCTGCAGCCTGATTGCCAAAACCATCGAACAGCTTTTTCACAACAGGATGTTCAATGTTCTTGGGGGTTAAAAAACGAAATAGTGCTGCGGTAAACAAAGCCAGTAAACCACAGAATATGCCTTGGGCTACCAACCAGTTTGCCGATGCTACAGCCCATAAGTCCACACCGAAAAACACCATAAAACCGACTAACGTAAATGCAAGATAAAACGGCACGATGAGCAACGACAAGCGAAAGTAAGCTAACGCTGATAACCTAACGTTAGCCAAGTCTTTTTGCACTTGCTCTACGGGTTTTGCAAAATCGAGTTTTACCGCTTTACCAAGCAACATTATCGCCGTAATGGTGACGAATACAGACCACAATGACACGGTAATGCCACTGAGATATAAATGCGTTATCTGGCTATATTCCAGGGTAAATTGAACCATCACAGTCGTAAAAACAATACCGCACATAAGAGCGATAGCGTTTGCCCAAATAAACGGCTGTACGGTTTGCTTCGCTTGTGAATGCACCAGTTGCTTTACGACACGAGAATTGAGATTCAATGTTTTTGACAACTTAGCGTCTTGTGACGCCCACTTTTGTGATAATGACTCAAAGGTATCCATATTAATGGCTCCTGCTGACTGTTTGATTTAACTTTTTCTTAATGCGCGACAAGCGACTACCGACATTCGTTGCCGAGAGCGACAACACCTCTCCAATCTGTTCGTAATTCAATCCGTCCAAATGTAACAGTACGATGGCTCTTTCGAACTTGTTAAGCGACTTCATTATCGTTTCAATGTCGCCGTCACTAGACAGATTTTGCTCTGATTGAAATTCAAAAACGTCTTCATCAATATTGGTTTCGAGTTTAGGCCGCGAAGAGGCTTTTCGAACAAAGCTGATGGCCGTATTCAGCGCCACTTTATAAATCCATGTTGATGGTGCAAACCGATCATCGTATCGGTCGAATGAACGCCACAGCTGCAGCATGATTTCTTGTGCGACATCAGCCCTACTTTCATCATCGAAAAAGTAGTTGCCCGCCACTTTGTAAATCAATCGAATATGCTGATTGATTACCTTTTCAAACGCTGCCTGCTTAGAGTCCACTTTGTTTTCTCATTCCTGTTGTTGATATGACTTGAATGTTGATACTCTATTATTCGCAGACGTTGTGATAAAAATCACACTGCATTAAATAATATTTTTCCGCGATGCAAAGAGACACTCATGGAACAAGAGATCGAACAGGTTCAGCAGGTTTACAACATATTAGTTGAGTTCTTTGTCACCTACAGTTTTCAACTCGTCGGTGCTTTGGTTATCTTTATCATTGGCCTGTGGGTAGCCAAAAAAGTCGCCAGTTTGGTCAACAGCTTATTGCTGAAAAACAACATCGACCAGACTCTGAGCAAATTTCTTGGCAGCACAGCCAAGGTCATCATTATTGTGATGTTTGCCGTTATCAGCCTCGGTAAAGTTGGAATCAGTGTAACGCCATTTGTCGCGGCCATTGGTGCTGCCTCACTCGGTGCAGGTTTGGCTTTTCAGGGGCTATTGTCAAACTATGGCGCGGGTATGACTATTATTGTTACCTCGCCTTTCAAGCTTGGGCATACGATATCGGTCAAAGGTGTAACAGGAGTCGTAAAGGACATTCATCTGGGAATGACAGTATTGACCAACGAAGACGAACAGGAAATCACCATTCCCAATCGCCATATTGTCGGCGAAATTTTACATAACTCCTTTGCCAATACCCTTGTGAGTGGAGAAGTTGGCATTGCGTATAGCAATGACCCCAATGATGCTGTGCTGAAAATTAAATCCGCAATTGTCGATTCTGGTTTGATCGACCCCGATAGGGAGCCGCAAGTCGGTATCGATAACTTCGGAGATAGCAGCATCAATATTGGATTTAGATGTTGGGTGCCAACTTCTACGTTCTATCAAAACAAATATGCGTTAAATCAATTGGTTTTCGCAACACTACAGTCAAATGGCTTTACCATCCCATTCCCTCAACGAGAAGTGTCTATAGTAAAAGAGACTTAATGGCAAAACGCCGCCATTCGCGAAAGACATCGCTCTGTGGCGGGCACAAATGAGGCACGATATGTTCTCGCGAATCAGTATCGATATGTGGCGTGTTTTTGTTGCGGTAGCGACCCAAGGAAGCACAATAAAAGCGGCTGAGCACCTACACAAAACGCAGTCTGCGATTAGTCATTCGCTAAAAAAAATCGAAGGCGAACTCGCTCAGCAGCTGTTTGAAGTACAAGGCCGAAATCTAGTGCTTACGCCATTAGGTAAGGTTCTTTTGCCAAAAGCTCAACGCCTTTTAGGCGAAGCCGATACTGTCGAAAACTTTGGTCGTAATTTTAAGCTTGGCCAAGTCAATGAAATCATTATAGCGGTGGATATCTTGGTCGATCAGCAAAAGCTGCTAAAGGCATTGTCGGCTTTTAGTCTGAATTACCCCGATATCTCCGTTCGCATTCACGAAACCGTGCTGTCGGGTGCACAATACAAATTAGACAATGGTAAGGTTGCCATTGGTATCGCTAGTCGGCTTCCTACGGGGTTAGCTATCTCACCTTTTGATACTGTGCAAAAACACTGTGTCTGCGCGTCCACGCATCCTCTTGCACGCATCCAACAGTTATCTCTAGAAACGTTGACGGACTATGTACAGATTGTCATGCAAGACTCGGGACCGGATAACATAGATTCAGGTTGGTTAGGCTCAACCAAACGCTACAGCGTCTCGCATCTATCGACAGCCGTTGAATTTGTCTTGTCCGGAGCTGGCTACGCTTGGTTACCCAAATTCAAAACCACTGAGTTAATACAACAGGGTCGGTTGCATTGCGTCGATTTGAAACAAGGCGCAGAGCGACAAGTCCACTTACAAATGGGCATGGCAGAAAAGTTTGCAACCATCCCAGAGGTGCACTTTTTATACGAATGTCTCTCGACACATGCACAAACATCCCAAGAATAAATATAGCAATTTCAGATTGTTAGATTAGTCGAAATGTTACCTATGAAAAAAACGACGTATTCATAGCAAATTTATTCGTTATTTTTTGATTCGCTCATTCACTAGCATGACCTCGTTAATGATTTGAGGAGAGAAGTGATGAGCACAAACTATCTAAAGCTGCTGGCAACAGGTGGCGCATTAGCCGCGAGTATATCGCTATCTCACATCTTAGCCGAAGGTGGGTTGCAAGCTCACGTTATCGCTTTTTTTCAGGCTGCAGGCTGTGCCATCTTGCTCTTTGTCGCAGATAACACCCACTCTCAGTTTCGTTTTTGGCCTTATGCTTTCATCTCCTCACTATTAGGCTACACGTTGCCAATGATGCTGGTTTTAACAGCACTTCCACATGTGGGTGTCGGGTTGTCTTCGCTCTCCTATGCGTTGCCGTTACTTGTGACTTACTGCCTTAATGTAATGATGGATAAGCACCAATTGCACTGGCAAAAAACACTGGCGGTTTTGACTTTGACTTGTGGCACCGGTATCTATCTGGGAACGTCTCAATACGTCGAGTGGCAGGTCAATGGTAGTTGGTTAATCATACTGTTGCTTTCTCCGATAAGCGTGGGCGCAGCTAACGTATTTAGAGGAATGTATTACCCTGTATCCCAAAGCAGCACTCGCATCGCTTTTCAAACGAATCTCTGCTCTGCAGCCGTTTTGATTCCCGGCCTGTTTACACAGGACCTCAGTGCTCTGCCCAATCAACCACAGCTGCTGATATCACTCGCCGCTTTAATAGGCGTAGCCGCATTGGGGCAGTGGTTCTTGTTTTCACTACAACGGACAGCCTCACCGGTCTTTGTCGGTCAAATCGGCAGTGTTGCTATGTTATTCGGCGGACTGTGTGGCGTACTTTTCTTCAATGAGCCACTTTCCATTTCTCAAGTTTCAGGGCTCATGTTGATCTTATGTGGCGCCATCATCTTCAGCCGCACCCAACACGTAATGCCTAAACCCGAGTTACTCACTCAACGTTCTACCATTTAATCTGAATCGAAAGGAGATTTAACCATGTTATTACGAGATGCCATTAAGAAACGCAGAGCCGTAAAACACTTTATTCCTGAAGGCCCCATTGACGATGCGTTGTTTAATGAATTGATGGAGGCTGTTATCTTGTCACCAACGTCGTACAACATGCAGAATTGGCGCTTTGTGCGCGTCACCGATAACCAGCTTCGAGACGACATCACACTTGCAGCATGGGGGCAATCTCAAGTTTCCATGGCCGCAGAACTCATTATCTTGTGTGCGGATCTCAACGCATGGCAAACACAACCTATGCGATATTTTGAAAACGCACCTTTAGCAATAGCCGAGGCGCAAGTATCCATGATGCGAGACTTTTATATCAACAAACCCTCTGTACAGCGGGATGAAGCCATGCGTTCCTGCGGTATTGCCGCACAAACACTGATGTTAAAAGCGAAAAGCCTCGGATTAGATACCTGCCCCATGGTGGGCTTTGACCCGCAAAAAGTCGCTAAGCTAATTCAATTGCCAGATAGTCATGTCATAACCATGATGGTTGCACTGGGTAGGGCCGAGCAACCCGCTCACCAAAGGGGCGGCCAACTGCCATTGAATGAAGTGCTTATCGAAAACCAATTCGGTTGAGTATCTGATATAAGATCGCGAGTGTTTTTGGGAGGTTAAGCGCTTACACCTTCTACTTTCGTAGTGAATTGCGCTTCCTCCATTGCTATCGGCAGCCACAATGAATAGACTTGCCGCGTTATAAAAATTGCAGGTCAACTATGCCGTTAAAGATAATGGTTGGCGCAAGGACGTGGCTCTACCTACTCACAATACTTTCGTGTTTTTTCCGCGTAATTGCTGATGAACAAAACACCGATATTACTATCGTTGCTGATGAGTGGCGCCCTATGCATTTTCTCGACGAAAATGGTCTGCCCAAAGGTGCACTTTACGAATTAGCTGAGCACGCCTTTACAAAAGCAGGTATCTCATACAACATAGTCGAGCAGCCCTTCGCTCGCGCGTTAAAGACCGTCAAACAACACAAAAATGTTGTGATGCTATCCGTTGGTCGTCACGCCAACCGAGAAAGCCAATATCGCTGGCTAACACCGATTTACACCGACACCTACATGGCCGTTGCATTAAAGCAGCGCCGCGACATCGTCATTGAAACACCGCAGGATTTAACTAAATACACGTTAGGCGTTGTAAGGGGTTATCCCTTGGCTGTGCTCAGTCCTGAGTTGAAAAGCCAGCTTAAAGTGGTCGAAGTCACCAGCACACAGCAGATGTGGAATTTACTAAAAACAGGCCGTGTCGATTATGTCTTTTCAACAAAGAACCTGGCTTTATTTGAAGCCGAGTATGCAGGCGTGGACCCCAATTCAGTAAAAGGTGTGTTTCAGTTTAAAGAGAAAAATCTGATTCGCGTATACGCCATCACCAGTAAAGACACCCCTCAACCCACTGCCGAGCGATTGCAAAAAGCGCTAACCAATGCCGTTGATTCTGAATATTATGATGCACTCATGGCGCGCTGGCAGATAAACGCGATTTCATTGGCGCAAGAATTGAGATTTTTCGGCGAATAATTGCTACCGTAACCCCATAATCGTTTTTTCGAGGAATGAGAGATTGTGTGAGTTACTTGGCATGTCAGCAAACGTGCCTACCGATATCTGTTTTAGTTTTTCAGGGTTACTCGAAAGAGGCGGCCGAACCGGGCCTCACAAAGACGGCTGGGGCATTTCGTTTTACGAAGGTAAAGGATGTCGCAGTTTCAAAGATTCTTTACCTAGCTGCGAATCGGAAATAGCCAATCTCGTTAAGCGTTACCCCATGAAATCCCAGGCGGTTATCAGCCATATTCGTCAGGCAAATCGCGGTGGTATTAAACTCGAAAACACCCACCCATTTATTCGCCCACTGTGGGGGCGGCATTGGACATATGCGCACAATGGACAACTCAGCCAATACAAATCTGCGCTTAACGTGTCGCATCAACTCCCCGTGGGTACCACAGACAGCGAGTTGGCATTTTGCTGGATCCTCGAGAAATTAGTAGAACGCTATCCAAAGAAACCGACATCGATGGCCAGTGCATTTCGTTATGTTGCCACACTGGCCAATGAGCTTCGTCAGTTTGGCGTGTTCAATATGCTACTTACCGACGGAGTTTATGTCTTGGCGTTTTGCTCAAATAACTTAACTTGGATTACGCGCAGAGCGCCTTTTGGTAAAGCGACTTTAATTGATTCTGATTGGATAATCGACTTCGACAAAGAAACGACACCCAACGACATTGTCACCGTTGTTGCTACGCGCCCGTTAACCAATGATGAAACATGGCAGAAGATGGAACCTGGGGAATTTGTCTTGTTCAAAAACGGAGAAATCCAGTCTCAAAAGGTGTTGCCGTAATAGGCAAAATACAGCTAGAGTCGACGAGTGTCGCATCCCATTGGTTAAGACTATAAGACAATAGGGATAACTTATTGGTCTCATCAAAAGCCCAAATGCTATGCTATCAATAGTCAACCATTGGGGCAGCCATGAAAATACAACGTCGACACCTCGACTACTTTGTCGCCATCGCCGACGCTGAAAGTTTCAGTAAAGCGGCAGCCAGATTATTCGTTTCACAACCATCGCTGAGTCAGCAAATTGCTCAACTGGAAGAAATCATAGGAACCGCATTATTCGTGCGAGGCCAAGGCAAAACGACGCTCACGGCCGCAGGGCAACACTTTTACACCAAGGCGAATGACCTTCGCCGCGAGCTCAACGCTATTGTTAACGAAACGCGAATGTTGGGCGAGTCTCATTCTTTGCTTATCGGCTTGCCTGACTACCATATGTTTGCTCCTGTAACCGAAGGCCTCCGAGCGTTTTCTCATGACAACCCAAAAGGGTTCATAGCAAAGGAAATGATGGCAGCAGATATGGTACAAAGTATTGAGCAAGGCGAAATCCATTTTGGTTTTATCGCTAAGCCGTTTCCTTTCGAATCAGCAAATTTAGTATCGATTTGTATCGAGAAAACGGCGCTTCAAATTTGCGTATCGTCGGATAATTCTTGTGCCACCCAACACCACTTTGCGCTGGCAGATTTTACGAATAATGAACTCATTTTATTAGCCAAAGAAGACAACCCTGGATTCCATCGGTACGTGGTAGACAGCCTTAACCAGGTTGGTGCAAAGCCTGTTTTGAGCAGTGCGCAAGCCACTGGTTTGCAAGCGCAATATACTCTTGTGGGTATTGGGCAAGGTGTTTGTTTGACACTGACTCATGCACCGTTGCCCTCCCAACGTTTACGCACACTACCGATTGAGGGCTCTCCTTTGATTCACGACTTACATTTGGTTTGGCGCAAAGACTTACACCACCCACTTGCTGAATCCTTCAAAACATTTTTTACCCAACCAGAGTAAACATCAGCTATGTTTGAATTACGACCTGACGGTATCTTAGTAACCGCCAAACTTTCACTCCATGACCATATAGAACTGGAAAACGGAATAAAAACTATCCAAGACTTTTGTGCGGCAATGATGACTGAACCTGGTTGTTTGTTCGCATTCGCAAGTCGTGAAATCAAATCTGCTCGGTCTTTCATTTTATGGGAGCAATACGCTGACGAAACCGCTATTTCTGCTCATTTTAAAGCCCCACATACTCAAAGCTTTATCGAAGCCGATATTTGTACCTTGGACTTCTCTGCTCAATCTTCTATTGCGTTGGGGGTCAAGTGAAAACATTTAAATGGGGCATATTAGGTACCAGCTTTATCTCCGAGGTAATGGCGAACGCGATTACTCAAAATAACGACGGCAATGTGGTTGCTGTTGCGGGGCGCTCACAAGCCCCCTTACGCCAATTTGCCGAAAAACACTGTGTCTCTCATGTTTACTTGGATTATCAGTCTGTTATTGATAACCCCGAAGTCGATATTGTGTATATTGCACTCCCCAATCACTTACATGTGGAATGGGTAATCAAAGCTGCCAATGCAGGCAAAGCCGTTCTGTGTGAAAAGTCATTGTCAATCGACGTAGCGTCTGCCAACAGGGCGATTGGAGTAGTGAGAGAGTCGAATGTGTTTTTTGCTGAAGGCTTAATGTATTTGCATCATCCACTGATTGCTAAGCTTCATGAGGTTATCAAACAGTCCACAATGGGCAAACTAAAGAGTATTCAAGGGAGTTATTGCGCAGCCATTTCCGCATTCACGAATCCAGCAGGCAAAGGTGTCCTCTTTAATTTAGGTTGTTATCCAATGTCTTTGGCAATCAGCGCACTGTCAGCCGCGGGGGTAGATACATCAAACATCGAGCTGCTAAACGCGATTGGCCGCAAAGGCGATGATGGTAATATCGTCGAAACCACAGGCGTTTTCAGTAGTGCTCAAGGCCACAACATCACGTTGCACTGCGCAGAAGACTATGGCTTACGCGCCAGTTTTGCGCTGTTATTTGAACAGGGATTTATCGAGTTTGAAACCAATCCTTGGTTGCCAACTCACAACAATGTGATCAACGTTTCAGTCTATGAACAAACGCCCCAGCGAATTGAAGTCGGCGCCCTTGGTGATGGGTTTGATTATCAAGTTGAGCATGTACACCAAGCGTTAAACACGAGTTGTTACGAGTTTGCCGCACCACTGCCCACCTATGAGCACAGTTTGTCAGTGATGAAACAACTTGAGGATTGGGCTTCACAGATGCGCATCATCCAATAAAAAAGGAGAGCCAAGCTCTCCTTTTTTCACTCATCATATTTATAGCGTTAAAATGACTTTTACCGAATCATCCACACTCGATTCGTCGATGTATCCAATCGCGTTCGGGTTGGCTGCCACTTCAGCCTTCACTTCGGCATCTGAGCCAAGTTCTTTTGGCGGCGTACCTTTGCCAGTAAAAATCAATTTTGACCAGTATGATTTTAGCTGACTATTCGACTTACCAATCACTTGTTCATTGAACATGGCAGTGATGTCACTCGCTTCAGGCTGATTTAATGGCGCCGCTTTAGCCCCACCAAATTTCTTTTTCTTGCCCAAAAACAGCTTAGCAATATCTGATTTACTCGGAGAGTCACTGACGGCCGGATTCACAATAACCGCAATACCTGCAACGCTAGAGTGAGCGAACAGTAAGGTTATCGTCAATATTAACAAACGTACAAAAGTGTTATTTAACATTGCCATCTACCTCAGAAAACCGTTGAAACTGCGAAGCGAACTAAACCAACATCATTGTTTGTGATGTCGTCATCTTCTTGTTTGTATTCAAGCTTGAATACCGCAGCAGGGTGAAAATCATATCTCACACCAACTTGCCAAAATGTTGAGTCAGTTCTAAACCCTTCTGCTGCACCAGCCGTCGTGTGATAGAGGGTACCGAATGCATCAACAGGAGGAAAAGCCGGAACGGGCAAACCGTCAATCGCCAATGTATTGGGTTCATCTTCGTCAGCCCCTATCGTCGCATGCACCATGATTTCGTCGTCTAAACGGTAGCCTGCAGACAAATACCAAGACTTCTGCTCTTCCGCCAACAAGTTGTCACCGGGTTCAACAACCGTGTATTCCGCGATCAATAGCACTTTTTCATAATCGACCGTCGCACCAAAACCTAAGAAGGTACCAGTATCGTCTTCCACGACTATGTCAGCCGCGCGATCGGCGAAGCCAGCATTGGCCCACGCACCAGCAAGATTGTCGAAATCTGCTATGTCAAAGGTGATATCAGCACGCGCATAACCCGCTCTGAGTGATAACCAGTCGTAATTCATTGTTAGCGCGGCGGTAAAGAAGCTATCTGCCTCAGTACTGACTTCTTGGCCGCTGATCGTCGCATCCTGATTGTTACTGCCGTAGCTCAGCTGAATGATGCTTTCCCAGTCTCCGAAGTAGTCAGTGTAAAGCACACTTACTCCATCAATAGAACTGAACGGTAAAGAGTAAACGCTCTCAGGTGGCGCAACCCAGTGGTATGCATAACCGACATCTAGGAAGTCAGAATACACGAAAAACGGTGCGCGCTGACGACCAGCCAACAACTTAACGGTGTCTGTAAGTTCATACCCTACATATCCCCACTCTAGCTCAAGGTTCCAATCATCTTCCCCTCTCGCGATTAGCTGTCCTACAACGCTTAACCCATCGCCAAGATCTGCATTGGCCTGCAGTCCAAACAAGGAATCTGGGCTAAAGCTGAAGTCGCCATCGTAGTTGTGTAACGTATCTTCATCATCCGTCGTCATACCACCCGCTAACGTAGCGAAGCCGTTAAAATTGATTTCTGCTAAAGCAGACGCGCTGAGTAATGCACTACAGGCAATTGCGCATGTAAAAGCCTTTTTGGCCATGTGTGTCTCCAAAGTTTTTTGTGTTAAACACGAAACGAACGAGCAATTTGCTCAAGACTGCTGGCAAGCTGATTGAGGTTCTCAGCTACACCGGCCAATTGCGTTGACGATGCCGCGGTTTCATCTGTCTGAGTTTGGATGTTATCTACATGCCCAACCATCAGATGTGAAACGGTTTGTTGTTGTTCTGTGGCTACCGCGATTTGCTCGTTCATTGCATTGATTGAATTCACCGTTTCGGTGATTTTTTGCAGGCTACTTCCCGCTTGATTTGCTTCATCTACAGTAGTGATTACCGAAGACTTGCTCGCATCCATTGTTTCTACCGCAGCACTCGCAGCACTTTGCAGCTGCTCGAGCATGGCGTTAATTTCTTCCGTTGATTCCTGTGTTCGGCTGGCGAGGCTTCTTACCTCGTCCGCAACTACCGCAAACCCGCGGCCTTGCTCACCGGCACGAGCCGCTTCAATAGCGGCATTAAGTGCCAATAAGTTTGTCTGTTCGGCGATGCCACGAATCACTTCCAGTACCACATTTACCTTGTTGGTATCTTCTTGTAACTGCGTGACTACCGCAGCAGCGGTTTGCATACTTTCCGACAGCGTTTGAATACTGTCGACCGTTGAATTGACAACCGTAAAGCCTTTTTGCGCTTCACCATCGGCGAGCTTGGCGGCGCTTGCGGCTTCCGCTGCGTTTTGTGCAATTGACGCTACGCTGTCACTCATTTCATCAACAGACATTTTCGACTGCTGTGCATTTTGAATCTGCCGCTGCATAATTTCGTGGATATCTGTCGAAAGTCGATTAACACTGCTGGCTTGTTCAGCCAATGGTAAAACGGAGTCGACGATTTGCTTGATAACGGACTGCAACTTTTCGATGAAACTGTTGAACCAATGTACTAGGTCACCTATTTCGTCTGAACTATTGGTGGACAATCGAATTGTTAAATCACCGTCTTCACTCGCAATGTTTTTCAATGAGCGAATCACGTCCTTCAAACTATTACTGATAGTCATGCTGACAGGGATCGCTACAGCCAGTAACGCAACTACGGTAACGAGAGCTACGACAATACCGATAATAGACAAACTACTTGCTGAGCTTCTCGCGCCCTCAAACGCCGCAGTGAAAGCCTGCATCTGCTTCTGTTGAAACTGCTTTAAAGAGCTTTCGACTGCTGCGAGTTGTTCCGACATCGCCTGACTTCTTGCCCCCACCGTTGAGAAGTCCACCGTCTCGTCAACCATTTCTCTAGATAGGCTAAAAGAAGATTGAAAATACGTATTGAACTGTTGTCGAATAGTCTCCACATCTTCAATTGTGGTGCGATCGGTCTGGCGTATTTGGTTTAAGTCACCACGTAACTCCAACGCTAACGATTCCGCTTCGTCTAGCATTTCTTCTTCTGCACTCGCGACTGCGTTACCCAGCGTTTCTTTGATTTTTTCCAATCGAATTAGGTTTTTTTCAGCAATTTGTAACAACGGAAACTGCTTAGATTGCGCATCATTGAGCGTCGCAACTGTGCCATTGATCTCGGTTATCGTAATGGTCAAGTAGCTCAGTAAACCTATGATCCCTACCAAGGGAATTAACCAAATCTTGTGTGCTATTGATAAGTTCTTAAAAAAAACCATTCAGGTCTCCTAGGCCATCCATGACGCAAGCATTAATGTTATTTACAGCCCCACCCTGTTTTAGAGGCAATCAAATATTGGATTTGTCATTTTTGAGGCCAACTCATCTGACCTGTTGTATTTTACTGACAAAAACAAGAATTTATATCCGTCTTTAGTCAAAAAAGCCGATGCGAAATTGAACAAACGGCATTTAACATTTAATATACATTTCAAAGGAGAAAGCGCTTTCTCGTCAATATTTCGCCGATGATACTTTTTTGCATTTTGACTCATTACTGCAAAGTGTAGACGTAATTATCGAATTTGCGTTATCGGATAATTCATTGAGACGAAAGCATTTTTCTCTGTCATAGTAGGTTTATATAAAAACGTTTAAGAATCTGGATTGATGTATGCAGCAAGAAAATATGAAATTTATCATCCTGATCAGTTGTGTCGCGACAATTGGCGGGTTCCTATTTGGCTTTGACAGTGGGGTGATCAACGGCACGATCGATGGTTTACAAGCTGCGTTTAATTCCACCAGCATTGGCACTGGGTTTAACGTTGCTAGTATGCTTCTTGGCTGCGCATTTGGTGCGCTGTTTGCCGGCACTCTTGCCGATGTGTACGGCCGTCGTACATTACTTATCGTCGCCGCTGTATTGTTCATTATCAGTGCGTGGGGCTCTGGTATCGCAGGCAGTTCTTTCGAATTCATTATTTACCGTTTAATCGGCGGATTAGCGGTAGGTGCAGCATCAGTCATGGCCCCCGCCTACATTAGCGAAATCGCCCCAGCCCATGTGCGAGGCAGGCTTACCACTATTCAGCAAATTGCCATTATCGTTGGCTTGTTTACCGCATTTGTCAGTAATTACCTGTTGGCCAAAACAGCCGGCGTCTCTACCGCCGAGTTTTGGTTTGGCTATGAAGCATGGCGTTGGATGTTTTGGATTGAATTGGCACCTGCCACTCTATTTCTGTTCGCCCTTATGTTTATCCCAGAAAGCCCGCGTTTTTTGGTGATCAAAGGAGAAACACAAACTGCGAACGAGGTTTTTACCAAACTCTATGGTCAATCAACCGCAGAAACCAAACTCCAAGAAGTAGAAGTGTCGTTAGCGCAAGACAAGCACAAGCCTTCAATCATGGACTTGCTAGACAAGGGTAAAATCAAACCTATCGTATGGGTAGGCATTGGCCTTGCCACGTTTCAACAGCTGGTCGGTATCAACGTTGTATTTTACTACGGCGCAGTATTATGGCAGGCAGTAGGCTTTTCTGAATCCGACGCCCTACTCATAAATATTATCAGTGGCGCCGCGAGTATTGTTGCCTGTGTCATCACTATTTTCCTCATCGATAAATGGGGTAGAAAACCTTTTCTAATGCTTGGTTCTATCGGCATGGCAGTGACACTTAGCCTAATGGTATTCGCCTTTACCAATGCTGGTGTGGATGCAAGCGGCAATATGGATTTGGGTAATTATGGCTCTCTTGCGCTCATCGCTGCCAATGTGTACGTGTTCTTTTTCAACATGTCATGGGGGCCGGTGATGTGGGTGATGCTAGGAGAAATGTTCCCAAATCAAATTCGAGGAGCGGGTTTAGCTGTCTCCGGCCTTTTCCAATGGGGGTCCAACTTTATCATTGCGATGACATTCCCAGTATTGCTGACTTCTATCGGCTTGGGTGGCGCTTACGGCGTATATGCCTTCTTTGCCTTTATCTCAGTCGGCTTTGTCTTCAAATTCGTCAAAGAAACAAAGGGGATCGAATTAGAGGATATGGAGAAAATCTAAGGTTTTGCACCTTAAATTACGACCAAAGTTGGTCTTTTTATGACCAACTTTTGGCGTTAAACTAAAAGGATTCAGCTTGGGATGGATCCCATAAGGTAATCAAGGTGCTCCTTATGGCTTACAAAGTTAACTACAAAAACGATGTTGTCGTGATCAGTTTCCATGAACATGTTGATGGGCTTGATGTTGCTCAACTTCACCGAGATCCCGCTTTTATTGAGGGACTTCGCCAATTTGACAAAATCCTCTATGATTATTCACCCGCATTGTCCTTGAGTATGGCACCCGATGACGTGAGAGCATTTGCTCGACTTGCCCATATAGAAGCGCAATTTACGCCTCATATGCATCTTATCTTAATCCCACAAAACACCGAATATCTTGAACGGGCAGAGCAATACCGCGATATGGTAATGTCGCTTGGCTGGCGTGTAGATATCGCCAACGATCAAAATGACGCCTTCGCTCTATTTGAGAGCGAACACAAGGAATTCGCTTAACAGCTCACTCCTACGGCGCAGTTAGCTGGCTAGTCATATTGAGTAGCACTTTATTTCGTTTGCCTCAGTTCATAGCTGACGGCTTTTGCTCAAATCTTATTCTCGCCCTCAGATATAGACAAACGTAAATACCAACCGATTCGCTGCAATCCCACCTGTGCTATTCACTGAACATCGGGGTGTATAATTTTTTTCTAATTTTTACTTTCATTAATGAAATTGTCGGCTATACCTTAAAGATACAACCGCAAAAACTAGACTAAAGTATAATAAAACTAAAAAAACGATCGCATTTTAGTCAATCCCAAAGAAGGAAAGCGGTATAAGTAAGGAACGCAGATATGACAGACCATGCATTAATAAATGAGTCAGCCGAGCACAATAGTTTTAATACAAAGTTTTGGCTGATACTAGTTATCACCGTTATCGTCAGTGTCGGTTTGAGCCTCACTGGATTGGCCATTTTAGCAAGTGTTTTGGGTATGGCTGGAACGGCGACTGCTTTTTTAATTACTCAATCGTCACCGGATTCAACTGCATCGGTCGGCCAAGTTCAATCACAAACGCATTTAGAAGACATTCGAGAATTTGGGCTCCTTACACACGAGCTGTCACTTGTTCTCGAACAGTGTAAACAGAACCTCGTTGATGTTAACTCCACACAGGACGACGCGATTACTACCCTTAGCGGAGCATTTCTCAACTTTCAAAATCTCGCTGCAAGCCAAAGCACCTGTATTCAACAGTTACTCCAATCCGGTGACAACGAGGGTGAATTATACGCCCCAAAAATGCGCGCATTTGCCGCCAATACCGAACAAACGATTAGTGAATTCATTGCCTCAACGGAGGCAAACAAAGCCACAACGGCAGATATATTGTCGAAGGTTGATGAAATCTGCCGAACCATGCCAACCGTTGTAAAAGCACTGGGAGATATCGACGATATTTCTGCACAGACCAACCTATTAGCCCTCAATGCAGCGATCGAAGCAGCGAGAGCTGGCGAAGCAGGTAGGGGATTCGCCGTTGTGGCAGATGAAGTCAGAGCGCTTTCCAATCGCTCTACGCAATTCAGCGATGTCATCAAAAAACAGATGGATATGTTTGGTGAGCAGATAGAGAAGCTAACTGAAGAAATCCATGCATTGGCCGCTCAAGACCTCAACCACATTATTGACGCCAAACAAGATATTCAGGCATCACTTGAAGCGATCATTGCGAAAGCCGAAGCGGACTCCGTCACTACTTCAGAACTCACCGGGATTGGCCAAGAACTCGAGAGCGCAATTAATAACGCCATTAGGGGCTTACAGTTTGGTGACATCAATGGCCAAAACTTAGTCTACACGAAAGAAATTCTTGTTTTTGTGACGGAACAACTCGCTGATATTCAGAGCATCTCAATCGAAGAACTCTCTGCTCGCATTCATGACTATCAGCAGAAAATGACCCAGAGGGTAAACGTAGACCACAACCCCGTCTCTCAAACATCCGTAGAGGCAGGCGAGATCGAGCTTTTTTAACTGGGTCGAACCAGCGCGTTCGGCACGCACAACAATTTGGAATGTTAGTGGTGGAAAGTGATAACCACCTAGGTGCAATTTGAGTAATAGGAAGATGTGAAATGGGTAAGAGTGTATTAGTGGTAGATGACTCACCATCCATACGTCAGATGGTTGAAGTCACTCTCAAAGGTGCTGGGTACGACATAACAACCGCAGGGGATGGTCAAGACGCGTTAGATAAGTGCAAATTCACGCGCTTCGATTTTGTTTTGACCGACCAGAATATGCCGAGAATGGATGGCTTAACACTTATCAAATCTCTCAGAAGCATGGGCGCTTATGCCAGAACTCCAATCATGGTGCTGACCACAGAAGCGAGTGCTGACATGAAAAGCCAAGGAAAAGCCGCTGGTGCCACAGGGTGGATGGTAAAGCCGTTTGACCCCAACAAGTTGCTTGAAGTGTTAAAAAAGGTCCTTGGGTAACTAGCTGGAGGCCCTATGTCTATTGATATCGAGCAGTTCCATCAAACGTTTTTCGACGAGAGTTCCGAACATCTCGACGATATGGAGCGCCTGCTTATGGCGCTGGATTTGGATGCCCCTGACGACGAAGATGTCAATTGCATATTTAGGGCCGCACACTCGATAAAAGGGGGCAGTGGTATATTTGGCTTCGACGCTCTCACTGGCCTGACCCATGTAATGGAAAACTTGCTAGACGATGCGCGCAAAGGGCAACTCAAGTTTACCACCAGCATAGTAGACACCTTACTCGACACAGTTGATGTACTAAAACACATTCTCGCTAGCTACCAACAGCATCAACCCATCCCTCAACAAGAAATGGATGTGGTGTTCTCTCGGTTACTCGAAATTCTTCAAGACACTCACCCTGATGAAGTTGAAGCCCTTCGCCATGAGAATGATAAACAACACACTCAGACCGAAGCTGAAGCGGATGACGATTTTGGATTCTTCGATCTAGAGGACGACCGCGAGGAATCCAAACCTGCAGAATCTGACGACTCGTTTGGCTTTTTTGACGATGATGCAGAAGAAAAAGTCAGCGATAACGAAAAAGATGATTTTGGCTTCTTTGAAGCGGTGCCCGTTCAAAATGCCATTGCGCCCGAATACGGCTTCCACAAATCAATAGAACAAGTGAGAAAGGACGCAAAAGAAAACAAACCAACAGAAACGCCTATACAAGACAATGCAAAAGCATCGAGTAAACCCACATCGATTAAAACAGGCAAAGATTCCACGACCATTCGAGTCGACACTGCCAAAGTTGATGCCATGGTTAACCTTGTCGGCGAATTAGTCATTACGCAGTCGATGCTATCTATGATCAGCGACGAGGTGGAAGGCAGTACGGGTGATAAGTTAATGACGGCTATCACCGAGTTACAACGCAATACTCGTGAGATTCAAGAGTCAGTCATGGCAATGCGTATGTTGCCCATCAACAATACGTTCAATCGCTTCCCTCGAGTCGTACGGGACTTGTCGTCAAAACTGGGGAAAAAGGTCAACCTAGTTATCGAAGGTGGTGCAACCGAAATCGACAAGAGCATGATTGAAAAGCTTGTTGATCCCCTCACCCACTTGGTCCGAAATAGCATAGATCACGGTGTCGAATCCCCCGAAGAGCGCCTAGAGGCAGGAAAGGGAGAAGAGGGGCAAGTTATTCTGCGGGCAGAACAAAAAGGCAGCAGTATTATCGTGAGTATCGTCGACGATGGTGCCGGATTGGACCGCGACAGAATTCTCGCTAAAGCGGCTGAAAATGGCCTGCAGGCCGACGACAACATGAAAGACAGTGATGTCTGGCAACTCATTTTCCAACCGGGGTTTTCGACAGCATCAGAAGTCACAGATGTGTCGGGACGCGGTGTCGGCATGGATGTCGTCAGGCGCAACATCGAATCGATTGGAGGCAAGATCGAAATCGAGTCTCAGCCTGGCTTGGGCTCTGCGTTTTATATCCACCTGCCGCTCACGTTAGCGATTGTCGATGGCATGTGTGTTTCCGTCGGCGATCAAATTTTTGTTGTTCCCTTGGTGAACATTATCGAATCCATTCAACCTACCAAGGCGCATATTAAAACCATCGGCAACGATACCTTGTTAAGAATTCGCGACCAATATTGGCCACTCGTAGCAATACACGACGCGATGCAGATTGATGATGCCATTACTCAGCCCACCGAAGGCATCATCGTTTTACTAGAGAGCAGTAAAAAGCGATTTGGCATTCTGGTTGATAGTCTTGTGGGCCAACAACAAGTGGTCATAAAAAGCCTTGAACAACACTACCGCAAAGTGCCCGGGCTCTCCGGCGCAACCATTATGGGTGACGGCAGAGTCGCCATGATTGTTGATGCAGATGCGCTAGCCGTACTGAGCCCGTCTATTGAGCAAGAGGAGAACGTCGCGTGACACGCCAAGATCACCCTGAAACCGTCTCTCACCAGACTGTAAAAGAGTTTCTGAGCTTCGTACTTGGAGATGAACACTATGCATTGGACATTATCTCGGTAAAAGAAATCCGAGGGTATGAGCCGGTAACCAAAATCGCTAATGCGCCCCCGTTTATCAAAGGGGTAATCAATTTGCGCGGCGACATCGTGCCAATCGTTGATCTGCGTTTGAAATTCAATGTCGGCGAAGCAACGTATGACGAATTCACGATTGTGATCATGCTGAACGTACTTAATCGCATTGTAGGTATTGTTGTAGATGGTGTGTCTGACGTTGTCAGGCTGACAGACGACGATATCGCACCACCACCTGAGTTTGGTGTGGCATTTGATGTGAGGTATCTACACGGCCTCGCGAATGTCGAAGATCAGATGATCATACTCGTAAACATTGAAAGCCTGATTTCCAGTGAGGAACTGTGCTTATTTGATAACAGCAACGCAACCGAAGTGGAGTAAATGATGAGCATACTACCCTGGTTTAAACAATCTCAATCAGACGACGAGACTTTGCAGCAGTTGCGCAATGCCCAGTCACTGGATGGAATCAGTTCGTGCATTATGATGGCAGACGCCGATAGAAACATCGTCTATGCCAATGATGCCGTAATGCAACTTCTAAAAGAAGCCGAAGCCGATATTCGCGAAGTACTGCCACAGTTTTCAGCGGATAACTTAGTCGGCCAAAGCATTGATCAATTCCATAAAAATCCAAATCATCAACGAGGTATTTTAAGTAACCTTCGAGACAAAATGTCCTCGTCGATCGTGGTGGGAAAACAGAATTTCAAATTGAATCTCACGCCGCTATTTGACAGTGAAGGCAATAACATTGGTACCACCGTTGAGTGGATTGATCAAAGTGAATTGCTGCTGAAAAGCGGCATGCTTGACGCTTTAGATCGGTCCCAAGCTGTTATTGAATTCGACAGTGAGGGAGTCATCCAAACCGCGAATGACAATTTCCTCAATGCGATGGACTACCGCCTCAGTGATATCCAAGGGCAACATCACAGCATGTTTGTCGAACCTGAATACTCACGTTCCAATGAATACCGTCAATTTTGGGCAGACCTCAAAAAAGGTGAACTAAAATCTGGCGAATTTTTCCGGGTGGGACGCAATGGCAAAGAGGTTTGGATTTTTGCGTCTTACAACCCTATTTTTGACTCCGCTGGTAATGTGACCAAAGTCGTTAAGTTTGCTTCAGACATTACCGAAGAAAAACGTCAGAGCGCGTATTTTGAGGGTCAGATTGACGCCATTAACAAGTCCCAAGCGGTAATAGAGTTTGAACCCGATGGTACTATCATCAATGCCAATGAAAATTTCCTCGCCACCGTTGGCTACAGCTTAGAGGAAATTAAGGGCAAACATCACAGCATGTTCGTCGAGTCGTCATACAAAAATACCGAAGAGTACCGCAACTTTTGGCAGCAACTCGCCAAAGGTGAGCACTCCAGTGGCGAATATAAGCGCATTGGCAAGGGCGGCAGAGATATTTGGATTCAGGCAACATACAACCCCATTTTGGACCAAAAAGGCCGTACTTTCCGGGTGGTCAAATACGCATCGGATATCACTGACAGGACCATGGCAGTCAATACGATCAAGCAAACCATGACCAAATTAGCGACCGGTGACCTGACTTGCCGAATAGAAAATGAATTCAAAGGTGATTTCAAGGTTGTCGGCGAGTCGATTAATCAATTTATCGATGATATGTGCGGCACGATAGCCAGTATTAACGAAGCCGTAGAAACCATTAATAGCGCATCTGGAGAAATCGCATCGGGTAATGCTGATTTGTCGAGCCGTACAGAGCAGCAAGCATCCAGCTTGGAAGAAACGGCATCCAGTATGGAGGAGATCACAGGTACCGTCAGGCTCAATGCAGAGAATGCAGAGCAAGCCAACAGTTTAGCATCTCAAGCGTCGAAAATTGCCATTGAAGGCGGAGACATGATTCAAAGTGTGGTTAGCACCATGTCATCAATTAACGAATCGGCACAAAAGATATCTGACATCATTGGTGTCATTGATGGCATTGCATTCCAAACCAATATACTCGCTCTCAACGCGGCAGTGGAGGCAGCTCGTGCTGGGGAGCAAGGACGAGGATTTGCGGTCGTCGCATCTGAAGTTCGCACCTTAGCGCAACGCTCAGCAGAAGCAGCCAAAGATATTAAAGAACTGATCTCAGACTCAGTAACCAAAGTCTCCAGCGGCAACACCTTAGTGAACCAGTCAGGTGAGACAATGCAAGAGGTTGTCACTTCAATTAAGCGAGTCAACGACATTATGTCGGAAATTGCCGCTGCCTCTGCGGAACAATCGGCTGGCATTGACGAAGTAGGAAAAGCGGTAAGTCAAATGGATGAAATGACACAGCAAAATGCCGCCTTGGTTGAACAAGCGGCGGCGGCAGCGGAGAGTTTACAGCAACAATCCGTACAACTTTCCGAGCGTGTTGCGACCTTTAAGTTGGACGAATCTATGCTGAGTAGGCGGGCTAACGATCGCATTGAATCAAGATCGAGTACGGTTACGGCGCTGCCAAATGCAAGAGCGATGAATGGTGCTAAACCCGTTATCAGAGCATCCGAGCCTCACTCAGACGAATGGGAAAGCTTTTAACTCATGAGTGCTGCGATTTTGCCTAAAAGCCAATACGAGTTTGCGTTTAAACCAAAAGATTTTGAACGCGTACGCCGCTTTATATACCAAAAAGCGGGAATTCATCTGGCACAGAGCAAGGATTCAATGGTGTACAGCCGCCTTGCTCGGCGAATCAGGGCACTCAATCTAACCAGTTTTGATGCGTATCTAAAATATTTACAGTCGACACCGGAGGAAGAACAGGCATTTATTAATGCCCTAACGACTAACCTAACTGCGTTTTACCGCGAGCCTCACCATTTTCGTGAACTCGCGGTCTTTTTACGCACTCACAAAAGGCCATTAACCATATGGTGTGCGGCCAGTAGTTCAGGTGAAGAACCCTACTCTATCGCAATGACAGTAGTCGAAACCCTTGGTCGATTTGATGTTCCGGTAAGTATTATCGCGTCTGATATAGACAGCAATGTTCTCAACTTCGCTCGGGCAGGCGTATACCCCGCAGACATCACAAAAAAGCTTACGCCGGCACAGTGCAAACAGTTTTTGTACCGCGGCAAAGGACGACACAAAGGCAAAGTCAAAGTCGTTGATGAACTCAAACAATTGGTGAGTTTCCGGCAGATTAACCTCACCGACGCTGAATGGCCGATTCGCGGTCCTATCGACATCATTTTTTGCAGAAACGTGATGATTTATTTCGACCGGAAAACGCAGCTTTCGATACTGAAAAAAATGGTACAGCTCATGCCGAGTGACGGACTCTATGTTGCCGGACATTCGGAGAATTTTAATAGCGAACCCGATATCGTGAAACCACTGGGAAAAACCACTTACCGCCCAGTTAAAGGATGAAATGACAAAACACCAAGACGCGCCTTTTTCTGAACCCTATGAGCCCAATAGCTACTATGACCCTAGGTTCGAAAAGCAAGCAGTGAAGATACTACCAGGCGAGTACTTCGCCACCAGTAATGACGTCATGATTGTCACGGTTTTAGGCTCTTGCGTTTCGGTCTGTCTTCGCGATCCCTTTGCTGGTATCGGTGGCATGAATCATTTTCTACTACCGAATGACCATGTCCAACAGCAAGAGCAATTTAGCCGCCCAGCCCGTTACGGCCGTCACGCAATTGATATTTTAATCAGTGAGATTGAAAAATTGGGGGCATTACGCACAAGGCTCGAAGCCAAAGTGTTCGGGGGAGGAAATGTGCTCAAAGGACTTACCGTTAGCAACATCGGTGATATGAATTCGGATTTTGTTCTGAACTACCTCAGTGAACTCAATATTCCTATCGCTGCCCAAGACTTACTCGATATCTATCCTCGCAAAGTCTACTTTTTTCCAAAAACGGGGCAGGTCTTAGTGAAAAAAATCAAACATCTCAATAATACAACCATTGTTGAACGCGAAAGTGCTTATCGCATGAAATTGAGCGCTGACGATCAGTGGCACACAGTGGAAAAGTAGTATGACTAACCCAATCAAAGTATTAATTGTCGATGATTCTGCGTTAATTCGCAGTTTACTCAAAGAAATCATCGACAACGAATCAGATATGCAGGTCGTTGGCACAGCACCGGATGCGTTTGTCGCCAAGCAAATGATTCTAGAGTTCAAACCTGATGTCATCACATTGGATATTGAAATGCCCAAAGTCGACGGTTTGCGTTTCTTAGAGGTCATGATGAAGGCACGCCCCACACCTACCATAATGATTTCAACGTTAACAGAAGACAAAGCCGAACCTACATTACGCGCTTTGTCTTTAGGTGCACTAGACTTTATACCAAAGCCCAAAGTGGGGGTCGCTCAAGGAATTGAAAAATATCAATCGTTGATACTTGAAAAAATTCGCGTAGCATCACGTTCGAAAGTGCGCGAACAAAAAACAACAATAACGCCTATGTCTACAATAAATTACTCCGGAACAGAAAAAATTATCGCTATTGGCGCTTCCACTGGCGGTACAGAAGCCATCAGAGAAGTATTGGAATTTTTCCCCGCCAATGCCCCAGCAACGGTGATTACCCAGCATATGCCTCCAGGCTTTACTAAAACTTATGCTGACAGGCTGAATTCCCTTTGCCAAATTCGCGTGAAGGAAGCCGCCAATGATGAACGCTTATTGCCTGGTACAGCCTATTTAGCACCGGGAGACAGGCATATAGAGATTGTAAGAAGCGGTGCTGACTACCGTATTAAGCTACTTGATACAGAGCGTGTATCTGGCCACAAACCTTCAGTAGATGTGATGATGTCATCGTTGGCACAAACTGCAGGACGCAATGTTGTCGCCGCAATATTGACGGGGATGGGCAAAGATGGGGCTCAAGGCCTGCGTAAGTTAAAAGACGCAGGGGCTTTCACAATCGGCCAAGATGAAAAAACCTGTGTGGTTTATGGCATGCCTAAAGTTGCCAAAAAGTTAGGTGCTATTTGTGAAGAATTGCCGCTTGAAGCGATTTCACCATCAATTATGGACAGAATCCGCGCGGAAAAAGCTAGCTCTAGGCTATAGCGAAGAACGAAAACATTGCGCCACGCGTCTATGGCTTACCGCCGCTTTTGGTTAGTATTCTCCGAGTTTGCGCATCGCATTTACAGACCCAAATCGCCAAAAAGATCTGGCCGCCTCGTGGCATCAGCCTAACTCAGGCTTCGCCACTTCCCTCTGTGTCTATAGTCGTTCCCTTGGTTCGAGTGGCACGTATTAGTTAGTCATATTCATAGCATCAGACGGATTTCAGGCAAAAGTCAGGTCCATGTCATGTTTCTTGTGCCCAGCCCTTTTAACCTAACTCCAATTCAACTTGTCCGTGTGTTTGTTGGCACATGTGGCTTTATCGCAATGGAGATTATTTTGCTAAGAAGAACACACTTAACACTGAGTATTGGTCTCAGTGTTCTACTTACTTTTAATGCTAACGCCAATACACAAAATACCGCTGAAGCGCCGGCTGCATCAGCAGAAGAAGCGAACATTCGGCATTGGCGAGAGCCTTCTATCGAACGTACGTTTTGGGATATCACCGAGTTGCCCCATGCATTTGTGGATTTTGCTCCTGCTGCATTGCCGGATGGCATCGCTGTGGGGCAGTTAACCCCAAAGCGCCAACAAGCCCTCAAGCAATTGGCAGAAGAAATCGAAAAAAAGCAGCATACGGAAGTCGATAGTTTGTTAATTGCTCACCAAGGAAAATTAGTTTTCGAATCTTATTATTCTCGAGGGCGTATTAATCTTTCTCATCCACAGTCCTCCACAACCAAATCCTATACGGCACTAGCAGTGGGTAGAGCAATACAGCTAGGTTATTTATCCATGGACGATCTGCACAGGCCGGTTATAGAATTGATTTCGGGGTTAGACCATAGCACCTTTGCGCTGGGCATCGAGCGACTCACGCTCCATCAATTACTTTCAATGAGCTCTGGTATAAACATCGCTCCAGAGAAAATGCAGCAGTATCGAGACTCTCCTCAAAACTACGAAGGAAAAAAGCTCATTCAAGCTTACTTTTCAGATACCGATGAGATTGCCATTGCCGATCAATCCTTTAACTATTTAGGGGCTAACCCAGATATCGTGATGCAAGTGCTTGATTCGCAGGTCCCTGGCTCTGCAGAGGCTTTTATTAAACACGAACTATTCGACACGTTGGGCATTGAGAACTTCGATTGGCGCCTGAGAAGTCAGGGCATTCCCTCAGCGGGTTCAGGCTCCAGTATGACCTCGCGCAATATGATGAAAATCGGGAGGTTAGTTGCAGACGGTGGTATTTGGCAAGGCGAACAATTCATCCCCAAGGCATTTGTCGCGAATGCGATCACTCGCCACAGCCCTATCACTGACGAACAAGCATCTGGATTTTACAGCGGCGATAAGCTATCCAACTCTGACTATGGCTATTTTTGGTGGCAAGTCGACATGGCCGTAGGTCAACAAACCTTTACCTCGCATTCTGCCCAAGGTGGTGGCGGTGTCACTATTTTGTTAGTTGAAGAATTGGAACTGATCATTGTGGTGACCGCCCATTCAGAACAAGCTTTTCTGCAACTCATTGCGGAGCGTATTTTACCGCTCTTTGTGGAGTAAAAAGCACCGAATGTCGCTAGCGTTCTGTTCAATTTGAACTGTGATGGCGTCTCAGCGTTAGACGCTGAGAAAATCCATGTCTGGTTCGCCGCCATCAATTTGTTCACAGTCGATAGACCGAAAGTGCCACACGCCGTTTTCATCCAAGCGGCGCTCTATATAATTTTCGTACCTCAAGTAGTTGAGGTGCGATAAACACTCCGCAACAGCGAAGAATATATTTCGTCCTGACAGTTCCCGCTTAAACAAAACAGGTAAACAGCTCACCACCGTTTGCTCTTCTCGGCATGCCTCCACCAACGCATCTAGGTGTTGTTGATGATGCTGACGCAGTGCAGCCAATCTATTGTGTAATTCGTAAAACGGCTGGTTGTGCGCCGGTAGCACAAGTGTTGAGGCGGGTAGTTGCATCAACATAGACAAACTTTTCAAGTAATCGTCCAAGCTATTGACGTCGGGTTCTGTGCTGTAAGCACCAATATTTGGAGAAATCGCGGGTAACACTTGGTCACCGGCAATCAAGATTTGTCTTTCTTGGCAGTACAGACAAGCGTGCTCTGGGGAATGACCTGAGCCAATTAGCACTTCCCAATGCTCTCCATTTATTGGTAAGACTAGGCCATGTGATAGTCTGCGATAACTCAATGGAATTGGGCTCACGACGGCGCTTAAGCCCTTGTTGCCAGATACCGCTCGCTCTACTTGCTCTTTTGCCATACCCATTGCAGTAAAATAAGCGCGATCGGTCCAATTGTCGGCACCATTCGCTCCACCAAAAAGTGCCCGGCTTGCGAAATACTCGGTTCGCGTCATATAAAAAGGCACACGGAATTTTTCCGTAATCCATCCAGCAAGACCAATATGGTCTGGATGCATATGCGTCACAATGACCGCCTTCACGGGCTTATCTAATTGAGAAAAAATGGCTTCCCAATGAGTGCGAGTGGTATCCGTTCCTAGGCCGGTATCAATAACGTATATGCCATCAGTATCTTCGATGAGATACAAATTGATGTGATCGAGATCGAAAGGCAATGGCATGCGAAGCCAGAAAATACCATCCGCCACTTTCGTCAATGAACCAGCTTCCGGTAAAGGCAAATCAGCGTAATTTTTCATAGTCATTCCCATGGCACAGAAACCTTTATCCTAGGCCAGTGCGGTTACAACGCAAGCTTAGCTGTTGAATAGGTAACTATTGATACAAGTGATATAATCGAGGTTTAGCAGTAGTGTAGGCTTGTCAGTATTCATGCAAGGGCGCGGTTTTATTCTTTCCAAACGAGTGGTGACTCGCCAGCGCAAAAGTATCGTCGAAACTTGGGTGGCAACGGATTCAGGCCCAATGTGCTTGCATTCTCCATATCAGCAACCTGTTTGTTTTATTCTGGCCCAAGATGCACAGAATGTTAGCGATATCGTTAAATTAGAAAACTTGTCTGTCGAAATCGTCGATTCTCACCTCAAAACCTTGCAACAAAACCCAGTCAAAGTACTCAAAAGTCGAGACGACTCCACGCATTACCAATTGAGACGAGCACTGCAAAAACGAAAAATTGACCCGCTAGAGGCGGATATCAAGCTCAGCGACCGATTCTTGATGGAGCGTTTTATCTACGGCTCCGTGCAATTTGTAGGAAAGCGACAAGAGCAAAACGGTGTCATTGTCGAAACCCAATTTCGGCCCACAGACTACAAACCGCCACTGAGTTATGCGGCAATTGACATTGAGTGTGACGAACATGAGAACCTCTACTCTATCGCCATTGCTTCTGACACACTAAACAAAGTCATATTAATCAATACCGATGCAGCATTGAGTGCCTCTGGGTACGACTTACAAATAGTCGAGTCGGAACGTCAATTACTGCTGTCATTTGTCGATACGATTTCACAGTTGGACCCAGATATTTTATTGGGCTGGAATGTCAAACAGTTTGACTTTGCCGTGCTCGACCGACGTGCGAAACGCCTCGGTATCAGCCTAAAACTCGGCAGAGGTAATAACGAGCTCACGACCAGAGAATGGGAACAAGGGCAAGTCATCGCAGATATCCCAGGACGCTGTATCATTGACGGTATCGATGCGTTGAAAACCATGACTTACAGCTTTGAGCGTTTCTCTCTCGATTTTGTCGCGAACTCACTATTGGGCAAAGGAAAGCTCATTGACGATACCGAGGACAAGTTAGCGACAATCAAAAACATGTACCGCAGCTCGCCGCTCGAATTAGCAAGATACAATTTAGAGGATTGTGTCTTGGTGAATGAGATTGCGCAGAAGACACAATTCATCGATTTTCTTATGCTTCGCGCCAAACTCACAGGGTTAGATATGAGCCGACCCGGTGGCAGCGTAGCGGCCTTTTTAAATGTATATTTACCTAAACTACACCGCGCAGGCTATGTCTCAAACAATCGCCCTGAGCACGGGGGGTTAGCGAGCCCAGGTGGCTATGTAATGAATTCGAAGCCAGGGCTGTACGAACATGTTTTGGTCCTTGACTTTAAAAGCCTGTACCCGTCCATCATACGCACATTCAAGATCGATCCTCTGGGATTGGCTCAGGGCATCTTGTCCCCTGATACCGCGATCCCAGGATTCAAAGGGGCGTTGTTTTCAAGGAATGAGCACTTTCTTCCAGACATTATTACGTCGTTGTGGCAACAAAGAGACGAAGCTAAAAAACAAAATGACGGCCCTCGATCTCAAGCGATCAAAATTTTGATGAACTCTTTTTATGGCGTATTGGGCTCTGGTGGTTGTCCACTCTACAATCCACAACTTGCGAGCTCTATCACGATGAGAGGTCATGAGATCATGCAGCAAACTGCAAAATGGATTACAGAGCAAGGATATGACGTTATCTACGGCGATACGGATTCAACCTTCGTACACATTGCCAACGTGCAAAGCGGAGAACAAGCTAAAGCGATTGGCGTGCAGCTGCAAGATATGGTCAATCAGCGGTGGCGTGAAAAGCTGCGTGACGATTTCAATTTAGATTGCTACTTAGAATTGGAATTTGAAACTCACTACGAACGCTTTTTCATGCCGACGATCAGAGGCACTGAATTGGGTAGTAAGAAACGTTATGCCGGTTTGATAAAACAAGGCGACACGGAGAGCATAGTGTTCAAGGGGTTGGAAAACGTTCGGTCAGATTGGACGCCTTTGGCAAAACGCTTTCAAGAAACCCTTTACCAACTGATATTTGCCAATCAAGACGTAAACCGTTTTATCACGCAAACCATTCATCAGCTTCGCAACGGGCTGTTGGACCAAGAACTGGTGTATAGCAGACGCTTGAGAAAGCCACTTAGTCACTATACGAAAACGGTGCCTCCTCATGTCAAAGCGGCAAGGCTGGCGGACGAAGAAAATGATAAACGGGGCAAACCACTCAAATATCAAAACAAAGGGACGATACGATACATAATGACAACACAAGGCCCGCAACCGATTGAATACCAACAGAGTCCAATCGATTACGAGCACTATATCGAAAAGCAAGTTCAACCTATTGCCGATAGCATACTGCCGCAAATTGACCTGGCTTTTTCGTCACTCGACGAACAACAGTTATCCCTGTTTCAATGATTTAGTTACGGGCAGTAAACGCGTTTTGCTCGTCGCTGTACGTTACCTTTTGGCCAGGTCTGAGCCTTTCTGCACCGCGAACTACTACTACGCCACGGTGGCTTAAATCGCCGAACACTTCGATTCGAGAGCCTATACCAATGCCGGTTTCTACCATAACTTGGCGCGCTTCCATGTTTTCATCAACTTGATACACATAGACACCCGATTTTCGTAATACTAGCGCATCGCGAGGTACAGTTGTGCCTTGGTGCGCCTCACTATGTGGCAATGCCACGCGAACCGCGCTGCCAATAGCAAAATCACCCGGTGCTAGCGCAATACGCAACTCCATCATTCGCGAATTTTGATTGCCAACAGGTACAATCGTATTGATCGTTTCGCCTTTGCTGTGGAATTTGTCTTTCACAGTCACCGACATACCGTTTTCGATAAACGGAATCACACTCAAAGGGGCTCGAACGCTGGCTTCAATATTGGTCGGGTCAACGACTCTTATCAAATTCTGGCCGATGGATGTGTATTCACCTGGTGACTGAATTCTCTCAACGACAAGTGCGTCAAATGGCGCTACAACTTCACTTTGCTGCAATTGATAAGCCGTCATGTCGTAAGTCAGTTTTGCTTGATTGAGTTCTTGCCGAGCAATTTCGAGTTCAGAGGCAATCTCGTCTAGTTGATCACGTGAGGTATTTTGCTTCGCTGCCATAGTAGAAAAACGTTTAATGCGTTTGTCTAACATGTTCACTCGTGCTTCCCACTTAGCAATATTGGCACGTTCTTGACCCAGCGCGATTTTCAATCTGTGATCATCTAACTTCACCAAGACTTCACCTTTGCGCACCTGAGAGCCGACATCTGCCATCCAAGTAATACGTCCCGCTACTTCTGCAGCGAGCTCAGAATCGGTTTTCGACATCACAGTGCCAGGCACCCAAACCTCTTGCGCTATCATCTCTGATTTGACTTCACCCACTTCAACTAGTGCCGGCGGTGGTGCCTGAGGCGTCTCTTGTGCATTGACCGCAGCGTTCAACGCAAAGAGCGAAATTACAATACATCCAACTTTACTGATTTTCATGACTAGGCCTTACCTGATTACAGGTGCTTGTTAATTTTATTCTGTTTAGAGAGCGACATGCGTTGCGACATTTGTCCGCCTTGTGCAGCCGTTCTGTTCCACGCAAACGACGGCAATTGAATTTGCAACAGTGTAGGTAGCAATATGAGAGTGAACACCGTACTCACCGTCATACCGCCCACGATAACCGCTGCAAGTCCGCGATAAATCACACTGCCAGCGCCTGGGAGCAACAGTAGTGGCAACATGCCGAAAATTGAGGTGAGTGTGCTCATAAAAATAGGACGAAGACGAAGTAATACCGCTTGATATACCGCCTCTTGTCGCGACAATCCCTCGCGTTCTCCATTGCGTGTTTGGTGCACGAGCAAAATGGCATTGTTGACAACGAGCCCGAGCAAAATGATAAAGCCGATCATTGTCAATAAATCCATGGGCTGGAAAGTAAACAGATTCAATATTTGAATCGCTGCCACCCCACCAATAGTCGCCAAAGGAATCGACAATACCACTAAAATACTGTCTTTTAATGAGCGAAACAGTCCAGCCATCAACATCAACAGTAAGCCCATAGCGAGTAAGAAGTTTTTACCCATTGTCGATACTGCGGTTTTTAAGCTATCCGCACTGCCGCCATAATTGATCGCACCATCAATTGGCATGACCGCCATAATTGCTGGCTCAACTTGTTCTTTCACCAATGACATTGCTTCTTCAAGCGTCATACCTTCTGGTGGGTTGAAGTTCAGCGTCAGGGTGCGTCGACGATCAACTCGTTGAATTTGCGACGGGCCAACAGCGCGTTCAACCTGAACCAGTTCACCTAACTGCACTAACTCACCACTCGGCGTCATGATAGGTGTGGCGGATAGCGCCTCTGGATTATCCCAGGCCTCTGCGCGAAAGATGATATTCATGCGTTTGACGCCATCAAAATATTCGCCAACGTACATACCATCACCCAGTGTCCTCACGAGGTTGGCTACTTGAGGTCGGTTATAACCCACTTCCATCATGCGATTATCATTTGGGTAGAACTGTAATTCAGGCTCTGCTTGCTCAAGAGATGGGTTTGCCCTTGCATTGGCACTCGGGAAAACTTCTCGAATTTTATCCAAGCCGACTTGTGCCGCTGCCGTGAGTCCCTCTTGATTGCGGCCTTGCAACATAATATTGATCGAACGACCATTGCCAAATCCACCGAACAGATTGCCTTGCATTGCAAATGTACGTGTGTCAGGTAAGTCTTTAAGGATCTCATCACGTACAATCTGCTCCAACTCTTTCACTTTACTTTGGTCTTTCGCTCTCACACCCAACGTACCGCCATTGGGCCAAGTGATAATGTAATAGTTTTTCAAGGCGGGAGATTTCTCGCCGTCCATGTAAGGTTGAAGACGTTCCACAACGATAGGCATCACCTCCTCTGCGACAAAGTTTTCACTTGCGCCAGCAGGCAAATTGAAGAAAGCATCTACTGCATCACGCTTGACCGGAGGGAGGTAATCCAGCTTTGGCATCAGCAAATAACTACCGACCAAAGGAACAGACATCAATACAGCTATAATGGCAAAACGTCGCTTACCATTTGACGTCATACGTTTAATCGCATCTGCTATTTTTTGCCAGACTGAGGTCATGTCATTGTTCGATTCATCGGTTTGCAACCAACGGCTCGCCACTACTGGCAACACAGTCACGGCAACAACGAGCGATATAGTAACGGCGATGGCAATAGTTAGCGCCAAATCAGCAAACAGCTGCCCTTCAACGTCTTTTAAGAACATCACGGGAATAAAGATAGCCACTGTCGTTGCCGTCGATGCCATCAATGCACCGAACACTTCCTTGGTGGCAAGGTACGCTGACTCTTGTCGATCTTTGGTTAGCTTCCTGTGCCGCACAATGTTTTCTAACACTACGATGGCAGCATCGAGAACCATACCCACCGCAAACGCCAAGCCCGCCAAAGAGATAATATTGAGAGAGCGGCCTGTTAGATACAAAACAACAAACGTGCTCAACAGTGAAATAGGTATCGCCAACGCCACAATCAACGTTGCTCTGAGTTGTCGTAAGAACAACCACAAAATACCTATCGCTAGCACTACGCCAATCAGCAAGTTACCGGTAACTAAATTAACGGCACGGTAAATAAAGACAGACGCATCAAATGACTGCGCCATTGTCAGTTGCTCATCGGCAAGGACTTGTGTATTGAGTTCGTCTACTTTTGCTTTGACCGCTTCGAGAGTGGACAGTACGTTGGCATTGTTTTCGCGATCGACACGAATGGATATAGCAGGGTTGCCGTTTTGCACACTGAAGTTTGCACCATCTGCGCGTTTGATCTGAATTTCTGCAATGTCGCCTAGCTTTATTGGACTACCATCACGCCATTCCAGAATCATATCACCCATTCTTTCAGGTGCGTATTTGCCTTCGAATCGCAAGGTGTAGCGACGACGACCTACGTCAACAAAGCCTCCGGATACGTCGTTAGCACTTCCTAATACATTTGCGATATTAGTTAAGTTAATACCCAACTCTGCAGCTTTGTAAGGGTCGAATACAATTTGAAACTCTTCTGCACCTCCCACACCAGATTCCATGCGCACGCGAGCAACACCCGGAATGGATTCAATTTGCGGACGAATGACGTCCTCGAAATAGGTCACATAGGTGTTAATTTCATTTGGATTGCCTGGTAAACGCTGCAAGAAAAAGTAAGTCAAAGCCGGGGCATCACCACCGCGACCACCGAGCATGATATTCGGAGATAGAGCGTCACGAGGTAGTGGCGGGAGACGGTTCATGCGACTTATCACCTCGATAATCGTCTTTTGCATGTCAGTCTCTAAACCAAACTCTAGGTTGATCCACGCATTCCCTTGGTTGGCCCACGCATTCATACTCTGCAAACCAGGTATTCCCTGCAATACCTCTTCTTGAGGCTCGAGGATTTCCGATTCAATTTCTTGTGGTGAGGCTGCCCGCCAGAATGTTTGTACCGAAATAGAAGGGCGTTCGATGTCAGGGAAAAGCTGTACCGGTAAGCTAATTAAGCTGTACAAGCCAAGAGCCGCGATAATCGCGACAAATATACCAACCCCTGATGCGTTTTTTATTGCGGAACGTGTAATGTCCATGTCCGTTTACCGGTCTAAATTTTAGTGTGATAACTATAGGTCGAGTTGATTACACAAAAAGTTTAAATCCGCCAAACAGGGGTTTATTCAGGTGAACTACAGGACTTTGTGATACTTGTTACAAAATGTTTCAGTCGAGAGATTATTGGTCGTAAATAGCTGCAATTCAACGCAGCAAGGTGATCCATTACGCGGTTAAGCTAAATGCTTTTCGGTTGAAAAAGTGTACGGCGGACTCACTATTGAACTCGATATTTATCTTAGTCAAATGACGCACTGCGTCTTCTATAGTGGGAAAAAAATCGTATTCAATTCCAGTTTGATCATAACCATTAGACAATTGATAACGAATAGTGGATTCAATATCTGAATCCTTAATTACAACGGCTAAGTAGGAAAGGCCGCACTTTTTGCGAATCGCCGTATGTTTAGTAAAGCCCTCAAACACAGAAGGCGGCATTAAGCTCTCTCCGTAAAGGCAGCTGAGCTGCGCCCATTTCCTGCCAGTATCGAGTTGCTTGATTAAACTACCAAGCTCTCTGATACCCCGAGAAAATGTCTGGTCGTTCCATGGTCCTTCGGCAGAAAACATAATAAGTTGATCATCCCTTCCGGTATTAAAATGACCATGTTCTGCAGCGCCTACCATGTATTGTTCCTGAGTTATTGAATAAGGGTTCAATTATATAAACATTGATTAATATTCAAACTATTCTTTAGTCTATTGATTGACCGTTTAGTCAAATAAAGAGTCACGCAATGTTGCACAAAAACCGTGCAAATGTTTGACAACAATTCTACTCTGGCGACACAATGCAAAGGATATGACCACCCCCCTACTGAATTTCACAACAACAAAAAGAGATGGTTATGGAAGACGTAAGCACACACACCGCGCAAGAAGATGAACGTAACAACGACATAAAAATTTATGTTAACGGTGAAATTGTTCACCGCGATAACGCCAAAGTTTCTGTCTACGACAGCGGCTTTATGCTGGGTGACGGCATTTGGGAAGGCCTTCGTCTCTACAAAGGCAAATGGGCATTCCTTGATGAGCACATGGATCGATTATTTGAAGCCTCGAGAGCCGTTGACATTGATTTGGGTATGACAAAACACGAGGTTATCGAGGCATTGGAACAAACTCGACTCGCCAATGATATGCACGACGACGTGCATGCCCGTCTTATGTTTACTCGAGGCGTTAAAACCAAACCGTTTCAACACCCCAGCTTATCGCAAACCGGTCCGACCCTCGTCATCATATGCGAGCACTCGAAAGCATCCATAGCGCGTCCGATAAAGTTGGCCACCGTCCCACATTTACGTGGTTTGCCAATGACTCAAGACCCTAAACTCAACAGTCACAGTAAACTCAATTGCATACTAGCCTGTATTGCGGCAGAAAAATGTGGGGCCGATGAAGCCTTGATGCTAGATATCAATGGCTTTGTTAACACTACCAATGCATGTAATTTTTTCATTGTTAGAAAGGGAGAAGTTTGGACGTCAAGTGGTGACTATTGTATGAACGGCATTACTCGACAAAAAGTCATCGATGTCTGTCGAGCTAACGGCGTTACCGTAAAGGAAAAGAATTACTCACTAGTGGATACCTACGGTGCGGATGAAGCTTTTCTGACGGGGACATTTGGCGCACAAACTCCAGTATCACACATAGACGGACGGCAAATTGGAGAATCATACCCAGGTCCGATTACACAGAAAATTAGGCAGTGGTACTTCGATTTAGTCAAACAAGGTTAGAGGAGACAGATATGCGTATTGCAATGTGGTCTGGCCCCAGAAACTTATCAACGGCGATGATGTATGCCTTTGCTGCACGAAGCGATTGTGCTGTTGTTGATGAACCTTTCTACGCCGCTTATTTAAAAGCATCAGGCTTAGTGCATCCTATGCAAGAAGCGATACTTGCTTCTCAGCCAACCGATGCAAATTTAGTGATTAAACAATGCCTTGATGACATTCCTGAAGGCAAAAATCTGTATTATCAAAAACAGATGACACATCACATGTTAGCCGCCTTCTCCCTCGACTGGCTCGCCGATGTCAATAATGTTTTTCTCATACGTCACCCCGCCCGAGTGGTTGCTAGTTACCAACAAAAAAGAGAAAACCCGACGTTAGAAGATATTGGCTTTGTAAAGCAATTAGAAATCTTCAACTACGTCAGAAATCGTTTAGGCAGAACGCCAGTTGTAGTAGACAGCGATGATATTCTTGAAAACCCGGCACAAGTCTTAAGGGCTTTGTGTGAAGCGATTGATATTGAGTACCAACCTAATATGCTTTCATGGCAGGCTGGAGGTCACCCCGCAGACGGGGTTTGGGCACCCCATTGGTATGAGTCGGTATGGAAAAGTACTGGACTCAATGCCACTGCTAAAAAGCCGCTTCCCCAATTATCGTCAACACTCAGCGAGATCGCTAACGCCGCAATGCCATACTACGAAGAGATGGCAAAGCACAAGGTATGTGCTCCTTAGGTCAAGTTGCAACCATGCCCACTCAATCGAGTGGGCTTTTCACAATGGGAGCCCCGTACCGGCGAGGGACGGTGGCGACGCTCACGGGGTAGCCCCAGTGAGTAAAGATAAAGATGACGCTTTTTACTGCGCCCAAAACAAAAAAAGCCCACTCAACTGAGTGGGCTTTTCGGAATGGGAGCCCCGTACCGGCGAGGGACGGTGGCGACTCTCACACGGTTCGAACCTGTGAATCTAGTTAAATTGTGGGCGTCGTGAATAAGGAATGCCCTATAGCACGTCAAGAATATAAATGGGTCTCGTATTAAGGTCGCACATTTTTCTGCGCTTAAAACAAAAAAGCCCACTCAACTGAGCGGGCTTTTCGGAATGGGAGCCTGGCGGTGTGCTACTC